>NZ_JBVKBL010000010.1:0-349754 GCF_055657085.1 Streptomyces sp. NPDC107765
ACGCCCGGTTACATTTCGAACCCGGAAGCTAAGCCTTTCAGCGCCGATGGTACTGCAGGGGGGACCCTGTGGGAGAGTAGGACGCCGCCGAACAATCTTTGTGGGAAAGCCCCGCACCTTATGGTGCGGGGCTTTTCTGCGTTCTAGATCGGTGAGTAGGCAGTACTCGGTAGGCATCGTGCGGTTTCCGCCGTGTCCCAACACCCTGGCGTCGGCGGTGGAGGAATGCAGGAGTTGCTCGTCGCCTCGAAGCCACCGCTGTCCTCACTATTCCTCGCCAGCTGCGGCGCAGCGCCTGACAGGGGGGCTTGCTGCCACGGGGCTGAGCACTGGCCGAGCGAGGCCCCTTCCCCAACGTACGACCGGAGGCGAACTCCAGCCGTGGCGGAGGGCAACGGCGGGGATTCAGGTGACCGGCTGTACGCAAGCAACGCCGGCCGCGAGTCGCGGGCGGCGTTGCTACAGGCGGCCGGTGGACTTCAGGGTGAGGTAGGCGTCGGCCAGGTCGGGGGCCAGGTGGGTCGGGGTGGCGTCGATGACGGTGATGCCCTGGCGGCGGAGGCGGTCTGCGATGTGGCGGCGGGCGGCGATGGCCTGCTCTGCAGCTGCTGCGGCGTAGACGGCCTGGGGTGAGTGGCGGCCGGCGGCCATTTCCTCGATGCGGGGATCGGCTACGGCGGCGACGATGACTTCGTTGCGCTGGGTGAGGCTGGGCAGGACGGGCAGGAGGGCCTCTTCGACGGGGGCCGCGTCCAGGCCGGTGAACAGGACGATCAGGGAACGGCGCGAGGTGCGGCGATGGATTTCGGCGGCCAGGCCGCGGGCGTCCGCCTCGACGAGTTCGGCTTCGAGGGGCGCGAGGGCGTCGGTCAGTGCCGGGAGAAGATCGCGGGCGGTACGGCCCTGTACGGAGGCGCGGATGCGGCGGTCGTAGGCGAGGAGATCGACGTGGTCGCCGGCGCGTGCGGCCAGCGTGCCGAGCAGCAGGGCCGCGTCCACGGAGGCGTCGAGGCGGGGGATGTCGCCGATACGGGTGGCTGAGGTGCGGCCGGTCTCGAGGACGAGCAGGATGCGGCGGTCGCGTTCGGGGCGCCAGGTGCGGACGGCGAGGTCCTGCCGGCGGGCGGAGGCGCGCCAGTCGATGGAACGGGTGTCGTCGCCGGGGGTGTAGTCGCGGAGACTGTCGAACTCGGTGCCCTCACCGCGTGTCAGGAGGCTGGTGCGGCCGTCGAGTTCGCGGAGCCTGGCGAGTTTGGCGGGGAGGTGCTTGCGGCTGGTGAAGGGGGGCAGGACGCGCAGGGTCCACGGGACGTGGTGACTTCCTTGTCGCGCTGCCAGGCCGAGGGGGCCGTAGGAGCGGACGGTGACGCGTACGGCGTGGTGGTCGCCCCGGCGGGTGGGGTGGAGGGCGGTTGTCAGTCGCCGGCGCTCGGCTGCGGGTATGCGGACACGGTGCCGTGAGGCGGCGATTTCCGAGCCGGGGTGGAAGGAGCTCGGGGGCCAGGCGTCGCGGACGTGGGCGCGCAGGGGACGGCGGCTCGGGTTGGTGAGGGTGAGGTGGGTGCGGGCTTCGCCTGTTAGTCGAACGGTTGTTTCACCGGTTCGGGTGAAACGGAGCGTTCGCACTGGCGCGGCGAGCGCGAGGTCGCACAAAATTGCTAGCAGCAAAGCGAGTTGGACGATCGCGATGCCGAACCAGCTGGGCAGCACGAAGCCGACGAACAGGGCTCCGAGTGCGGAGACGAGGGCGGTGCGTCCGGTGAGGGTCACGGTGTCGCCTCAGCGGGGGACGGGGAGATGTGCGAGTACGGCGTTGATCACGGAGTCTGCGGTGACTCCTTCCATCTCCGCTTCGGGGCGGAGCTGGATGCGATGGCGCAGCGTGGGGAGAGCAAGGGCCTTCACGTCGTCAGGGGTGACATAGTCGCGGCCGGTGAGCCACGCCCAGGCGCGTGACGTGGAGAGCAGGGCGGTGGCGCCTCGGGGGGAGACGCCGAGGGAGAGCGAGGGGGATTCGCGAGTGGCACGGCAGATATCGACGATATAGCCGGTGACTTCGGGTGAGACCGAGGTCTTCGCGACGGCGGCTCGGGCCGCGTCGAGGTCGGCGACGGACGCGACGGGGCGAAGTCCGGCGGCGTGCAGGTCGCGGGGGCTGAAGCCGGCCGCATGACGGGTGAGGATGTCTATCTCGTCGTGCCGGTCGGGGAGTGGGACCGTCAGCTTCAGCAGGAAACGGTCGAGTTGGGCCTCAGGCAGGGGATAGGTGCCTTCATACTCCACGGGGTTCTGCGTGGCAGCGACCAGGAACGGCTCGGGGAGGGGACGGGCTGTTCCGTCGACGGTGACCTGACGCTCCTCCATGGCCTCCAGCAGTGATGCCTGGGTCTTGGGTGGCGTGCGGTTGATCTCGTCGGCCAGCAGCAGATTGGTGAAGACGGGGCCCGGCTGGAAGGAGAACTCCGCGCTGCGGGCGTCGTAGACCAGTGAGCCCGTCACATCACTCGGCATCAGGTCGGGTGTGAACTGGACGCGCTTGGTGTCGAGTTCGAGGGAAGTCGACAGGGCGCGTACGAGAAGGGTCTTGGCGACGCCGGGGGCGCCTTCGAGGAGCACGTGACCGCGGCAGAGGAGGGCGACGACCAGCCCGGTGACGGCGGGGTCCTGGCCTACGACGGCCTTGGCTATCTCGGTGCGCAGGGCCTCGAGGGAGGCTCGGGCGCTGTCAGCGGTCGGGGTGCTCACGGGGGGCGTGCCTCTCTTGGGAAACGATCGAGGATTCGAGTGCGTCGAGCTGGTCGGCCAGCTGCACCAGGGCCCGGTCGTCCGCGGGGGCCGGGCCGAAGAGAAGGGTGTGCGGATCTGTCGCGGGGTCAGCAGCGGGGCGCAAGTGGGTGTGGAGGGCCGGGAGAAGGCGGTCAGGAGTGTGGGTGTGTGTGGGTGGCACGCCGAGGAGGGGGGCGAGCCGGGTGCGGGTTGCGGAGCGCAGGACGGTTGCGGCCCGGTCGCGGGCGTGGGTCTGTTCGTAGAGGCGCGCGTGGCCCTCGGTGGTCTCGGCGGCGGGGACGGTGACGGGGAGGTTTTCGGGGACGAGAGGGCCGAGTCGGCGGGCTCGCCAGAGGGCGGCGAGGCCGGCGGCGATGGTGAGTTGGAGCAGGGCCCAGCTCCAGCCGGAGGGGATGAGATCGAGAAAGCTGCGCTGGTCATGAGCGGATGACGGGTCGCTCACGGAGGGGAGGTACCAGATCAGATGGTGGTGGGCACCGAGGAGTTGAAGGGCGAGCGAGGCGTTGCCGTGCTCGGCGAGGTGTTGGTTGTAGAGGAAGTCGGCGGAGCCGAGGAGGACGGTGTCGCGGCCGGTGCCGGCGGCCGGCAGGTGCAGCAGGGTGGGCCGGCCGCTGACGGGGTAGCAGCGATCGGTGCGCTCGTCGGACGTGGTGTAGCGAAGGCCGCCGAGGAGCACGCTGCCGGCGCGGTGTGCGTCGGGCAGGGAACAGGCGGGACTGCGCGGGGAGTTGCTGGTTGCGGGCTGGGCCTGGACGCCGGGGGCGAAGGTCCAGAGGGAAGCGGAGCCGGGGGCGAGCAGGACGGTGCGCCCGGGGGTGTCGGCAGTTGCGGTGTGGAGGCTCGTCAGCTGTTTCTGCGTCAGGACGTCGGGGTCCGTGATGAGCAGGGTGGTGTCGGGGCCGGACGCGGCGGCGGCTTCCTCGGAGGTGGTGACGACCTGGAGGGAGACGCCCTGGCCGGCCAGGAGCCGGGCCAGCGCACGGCTGCCGGAGCGGTCTGCCGAGCGGGGGTCGAGCCGGCCGTGCTGTTCGCCGGACTGCAGAGCGGCGAGGATCAATCCGCCGATGACGAGGAGGAGCAGCGCGAGCAGGGGCCCTCGGGAGCGGGTCCACAGTCGGCGCGCGGTGAGGGAAGGCGCGGCGGTCTCCGGGGCGGCCGTGGTCATCCGCGGCTCCTGGTCGGGGTGGTGGCCAGGTCGGGCTTGGCCTGCTGGAGCTCGGTGTCGAGGGTGGCCAGGAAGGCGTATGCCTGTTCTGTGCCGGTGCGGCCGCCGTATGTGACGTCGTCGAAGGTGCGGGCGGCGGTGCGGAGTTGGTCGGCGTACCGGGGGAGTGTCAGGCCGGCTTCGGTGGCGGCCTCGTCGGCGGTGCGGCCGGCGGCGGGGGTGAGCAGGGTGCGTTCCTCAAGGGAGAGGACGAGGGCGCGCATGCGGTCCTGGACGGCCTGGCTCCAGTGGCCTGCGGCGGCGTGCCGTTCGGCGGCCGCGCGGTGTTCCGCGGCGGTCCGGGGAGTGTCGGAGAAGAGCGCTCCGCTGGTGGTCGGAGTGCGGCGTACTGCGCCGAGGCGCAGCCGGAGGGCGACGACCAGCAGAAGGACGAAGGCGGCGATGGCGAGGAGGCCGATCCAGCCGCCCGGTGTGGCGCCGGCGGCCGCGCCGAAGAGGTCGTCGACGCGGTCCCAGAGCCAGTCGAGGGCGCGCTGGATCGGGTTGGGGTCGTGCTGGTGGTACCGGGGGTCGGACAGTTCGCGCTCGGCCGCCTCGCGGGCGGGGAGGCGCGGTGTCCGCACCGGTATGTCGTCGTCGGAGCGCGCTATGAGTGATCCGAGCGCGACCATGTTCCCCCCTGTTGTCACCGCATCAGCTCCCCGGTGCGGCATCGGGACCGGCGTCGTCCGCAGTGGTGGCGGGGGCGGTCGGAGCGTGTGCGTTCGGGGTGTCCGCGGTCGGTGCGTCGGTCGCCGGTGCGTCGGTGGCCGGTGCGTTAGCGGGCGCGTCGGCGCCGTAGCCGGGGAGGCCGGCGGCGCGGGCCAGTTCGAGGTCGAGGGCCTCGCGACGGATGCGCTGGTCCACGTAGAGGAGTGCGGTGACGCCGGCGCTGATCGGGAGGGTGATGGTGGAGCTGATCACGGCGCCGATGCCCAGCACGACCAGGAAGGACCAGCCGGTGTCGTTGCTGGTGCCGTTCGCCCAGTCCAGGATGCTCTCACCGCCGATGACGAAGGCGACGATGGTGGCCGGGATCTGGATGATGAACTCGACGATGGCGACCAGGAGGTAGGCCAGCAGCTGGATGCCCAGCACCCGCCACCAGGAGCCGCGTACGAGCTTGGCGGAGCGCCGCATGGAGGCGATGATGCCCTGCTTCTCCAGCATCAGTGCGGGGGAGGCGAGGCTGTAGCGGACCCACAGCCAGATGCCGACGGCGGAGGCAGCGAGGCCGCCGAACACGGTGAGCAGCAGGCCGACGTCCAGCGTGGCGAAGGCGGTGACGAGAAGGCCGGGGGTCAGGCCGACCGCGAAGACGGCCGTGATGAGGAGGGGCAGCAGCACCAACAGGCCGAGGAGGCGCGGGAGCTGGCCGCGGGCGTCGCGCCAGGCTTCGCCGGCCGTTACGGACCGGCCGAGGACGGCGCGGCTCACGATCATGGTGAGCAGTCCGGTGGCGATGATGGTGGCGAGGAGCCCGATCACCGAGGTGATGGCGGATCCGGCGAGCGAGTTCCCGGCCTGGCGCATGGTTTCGCGGACCGGCGGGGTGTTGTTGCTGGAGATCGTGGGTGCGCTGCCGGCGTTCCGGAACCACAGGCCGGTCACGATGGTGACGGCGGTTTGCGAGACGACTGCCACGATCAGCGATATGCCGAGCACGGTGCGCCAGTGGGCCCGCATGGTGGCGACCGCGCCGTCGAGTATTTCTCCGACGCCGAGCGGGCGGAGCGGGATGACGCCGGGCTTGGCCGCCGGAGGCACCGGGGACCAGCCCCAGGGGGCCTGCGGGCCGGGGGCCGGGTGGCCGCCCCAGCCGGGCCGGCCGCTGCCGGACGAGGCGCGGTCGCGGTCGCCGGCGGTGGACCGGCCGCTGTGGTCCCCGGGGCCGCTCTGGCCGGGGATGCCGGCGGGGGCCGACCACTGGCCGGCGGGCGGCTGCTGCTTGGACCAGTTGGGCGGGGTCGGCTGTTCGGCGGCGCCGGGCTTGTCTTCCGTTCCGGGCGTCTGGACGGGCTGCTCCGGTGTGCCGCGGCCCGGCTCGTCGGAGGGGGTGGATCCGGGCGAGGCCCAGCCCGGAGAGTTGTTCATCGTCGCTCCTTCTTGCTGCCGGCCCGCCGTGGCGGCCGGGGTCCGGGGTCCGCGGTGGCAGTCATCGTGTCATGGCGCCGCGCGTTGTGTACCCGGGCCCTGAGAGTGAGAGGACCTTCTGTTCGAGGGGCGGTCGGCGGCAGACTGAAGGGATGGGCGATCAGTACGAGGTATCCGAGGTGGGCGCCGGGACGCTCACCATCCCGTCGCTGCGCTGGGAGGAGTTGCCGGAGGGGCCCGTCGTGGTCCTCCTTGATCAGACCCGGCTGCCGGCGGAGGAGGTGGAGCTGGTCTGTACGGACGTGCCGGCACTGGTCGAGGCGATCCGGTCGCTGGCCGTGCGGGGAGCGCCGCTGCTGGGTATCGCGGGCGCCTATGGCGTGGCGCTGGCTGCGGCGCGGGGCTTCGACGTGGAAGAAGCGGTGGAAGTGCTGGCGCAGGCCCGGCCGACCGCGGTCAACCTGGGCTACGGCGTGCGGCGTGCGGCGGAGGCGTACCGGGCGGCGGTGGCCGACGGCGCCGGAATGCCGGAGGCTGCGGCTGCTGCGCTGGCCGAGGCCCGGGCCGTGCACGCGGAGGACATCGCGGCCAGTGCGCGGATGGCGGAGCACGGTCTGGCGTTGCTGGGCGAGCTGCTGCCGGGCGGCGGTCATCGGATTCTCACGCACTGCAACACGGGCGCGCTGGTGTCCGGGGGCGAGGGCACCGCCCTGGCGGTGGCGCTGGCGGCGCACCGGGCCGGTGAGCTGCGCCGGCTGTGGGTGGACGAGACGCGGCCGCTGTTGCAGGGGGCGCGGCTGACCGCCTACGAGGCGGCGCGAGCCGGGATGGCGTACACGGTGCTGTCGGACGGGGCCGCCGGGTCGCTGTTCGCCGGTGGTGAGGTGGATGCGGTGCTGATAGGTGCCGACCGGATCGCGGCGGACGGCTCGGTCGCCAACAAGGTGGGCAGTTATCCGCTGGCGGTGCTGGCGCAGTACCACCGCGTTCCGTTCGTGGTGGTGGCGCCGACGAGCACGGTGGATCTGGAGACCGAGGAGGGTGCGGACATCGAGGTGGAGCAGCGGCCGGGGCAGGAAGTGACGGAGTTCTCGTTGCCCTTCATGCAGGGCGCCGGGGCGGTCCCGGGGGCCGGTGTGCCGGTGGCGCCGTTGGGCGCACAGGCCTACAACCCGGCCTTCGACGTGACTCCGCCGGCGCTCGTGACGGCGATCGTGACGGAGGCCGGAGTGATCTCCCCGGTCACCCGGGACCGGCTGGCGGAGGTGTGTTCCACGTCACGATGGAGTAAGTCACGATCAGGTAATGGGATGATGGCCGAATGAAGGGACGCGTCCTGGTCGTCGACGACGACACCGCACTGGCAGAGATGCTCGGCATCGTGCTGCGTGGCGAAGGCTTTGAACCGTCGTTCGTGTCGGACGGTGACAAGGCCCTTGCCGCCTTCCGTGAGACCAAGCCGGATCTCGTCCTGCTCGACCTGATGCTGCCCGGACGGGACGGCATCGAGGTGTGCCGGCTGATCCGCGCGGAGTCCGGGGTGCCGATCGTCATGCTCACCGCCAAGAGCGACACGGTCGATGTGGTGGTCGGGCTCGAGTCGGGCGCGGACGACTACATCGTCAAGCCGTTCAAGCCCAAGGAGCTGGTGGCCCGGATCCGGGCGCGGCTGCGGCGTTCGGAGGAGCCGACGCCCGAGCAGCTGGCGATCGGTGACCTGGTCATCGATGTGGCGGGCCACTCGGTGAAGCGCGACGGGCAGTCGATCGCGCTGACCCCGCTGGAGTTCGATCTGCTGGTGGCGCTGGCGCGCAAGCCGTGGCAGGTGTTCACGCGTGAGGTGCTGCTGGAGCAGGTCTGGGGCTATCGGCACGCCGCGGACACCCGGCTGGTCAATGTCCATGTGCAGCGGTTGCGCTCGAAGGTCGAGCGGGATCCGGAGCGTCCGGAGATCGTGGTGACCGTGCGCGGGGTCGGCTACAAGGCCGGGCCCAGCTGAGATGGTCCGGGACGGTTCGGCCCCGGAGGGAAAGCGGGGGCGCACCGTCGGCGCGGCGGGTGATATGTCCTTTTCGGGGAGATTGGTTGCTCGGTTGCTGCGCGGTGGCCAGCTGCTGCCCGACGGCGCGGTGAGCGGCCCGGTCCACCCGTTGCTGCGGCTCTTCAGTCGCTGGGTGCGGCGGCCGCTGCTGCCCGCCCTGCGACTGTGGCGGCGCAACATCCAGCTGCGCGTCGTGGCGACCACCCTGCTCATGTCCCTCGCCGTCGTGCTGCTGCTCGGCGTCGTGGTCGTCGGCCAGGTGCGTAACGGCCTGCTCACCGCCAAGGCGCAGGCCGCGCAGAGCCAGGCCGTGGGCGGCTTCAGCGTCGCCCAGAAGATGGCCGACGGCGCCGACGACACCCGTACCGACGACACCGCCCGCACCGGCAACCGCGGCACCCAGGACTCCGCGACCTGGCTCACCGGCCTGGTCGAACAGCTCGCCAGCGGCGGCCAGGGCGTGTTCTCCGTAGTGGCGCTGAGCTCCGACTCCGACGAGCCGTTCGGCGACTCCAGCCCCGGCACCCGCGGGCCGCGCGCCTCCGGTGACGTCGATCCGGAGCGGAGCGTACCGGCCGAGCTGCGGCGGAAGCTGGACACCAAGTCCGGCACGTTCCGGCAGTACACCCAGATCAAGCGCATCGGGTCGGACGACGGCGTGCCGGCGCTGATCATCGGCAAGCGGCTCAATGACGTCAACAGCAACCAGTACCAGCTCTACTACCTCTTCCCGTTCAGCCAGGAAGAGGAGTCGCTCAAGCTGGTGACGGGCACGCTCGCGACGGCCGGCGTCTTCGTGGTGATCCTGCTCGGCGCGATCGCCTGGCTGGTGGTGCGGCAGGTCGTCACGCCCGTACGGATGGCCGCGGGCATCTCCGAGCGGCTGGCCGCCGGCCTCCTCCAGGAGCGGATGAAGGTCACCGGCGAGGACGACATCGCCCGGCTCGGCGAGTCCTTCAACAAGATGGCGCAGAACCTCCAGGTCAAGATCCAGCAGCTGGAGGAGCTGTCCCGGATGCAGCGCCGCTTCGTCTCCGACGTCTCGCACGAGCTGCGGACCCCGCTGACGACCGTACGGATGGCGGCCGACGTCATCCACGACGCGCGCGACGAGTTCGACCCCGCCACGGCACGCTCCGCCGAGCTGCTGTGGGGCCAGCTCGACCGCTTCGAGTCGCTGCTCGCCGAGCTGCTGGAGATCAGCCGGTTCGACGCCGGCGCGGCCGCGCTGGAGGCCGAGCCGATCGACCTGCGCGATGTGGTGCACCGCGTCATCGAGGGTGCCGAACCGCTCGCCGAGCGCAAGGGCTCCCGCATCGTGGTGCGCGGCGCCGAGCAGCCGGTGATCGCCGAGGCCGACCCCCGCCGGGTGGAGCGGGTGCTGCGCAATCTCGTCGTCAACGCCGTCGAACACGGCGAGGGCCGCGACGTCGTCGTACGGCTGGCGTCCGCGGGCAGTCGCAGTGGTGGCGCGGTGGCCGTCGCCGTGCGCGACTACGGCGTCGGTCTCAAGCCCGGCGAGGCCACCCGCGTCTTCAACCGCTTCTGGCGCGCCGACCCGGCGCGGGCCCGCACCACGGGCGGCACCGGCCTCGGCCTGTCCATCGCCGTCGAGGACGCCCGGCTGCACGGCGGCTGGCTCCAGGCGTGGGGCGAGCCGGGCGGCGGTTCCCAGTTCCGGCTGACGCTGCCCCGTACGGCCGGTGAGCCGCTGCGCGGGTCCCCGATCCCCCTGGAGCCGGAGGACTCCCGGCGCAACCTCGCCGGCCGGGCCGGCGCCGGAAAGACAGGTGCCGCGGCCGGCCAGAAGACCTCCACGATCCCCGTCCAGGCGCGCGCCACGCAGCCGGGCGGCACGGCATCGTTCGCCCCCACGTCATCGGCGGCCCGGCCGGCCGCCGACCCCACGGCGCTGCCCGGGGACGGGACCCGCGTGGTGCCGCAGAGCGGAGGCGCACGGAGCGAACGGGCGGCGCACGACGAGGGCGCCCACATCGACGAAACGGTCCCCCGGGCCGGGGCCGAGCAGGACACCGGACGGGGTGGGGAACGGGAAGGCGGACGGCGTGGACACTGAGCGCGGAAACGAGCGCGGGGTGGGGCCCACGTCCCGGAAGCGCACCCGTCAGCACCCCTCGCAGCCCACTCGTCAGGAGACCCGTAGGCCGAGCGGGCCGGCGCGGAAGCTGGCGCTGCTCGGGTGCGCGACGGTGCTGCTGGCCGGCTGTGCGTCCATGCCGGACAACGGCGACGTCACGGCGGTCGACCAGTCGCCGCGTTCCGAAGGCGACTCCCAGGTCCGGGTCTACGGCGTGCCCCCGCAGGACGGCGCCCAGCCCACCAACATCGTGCGCAGCTTCCTCGACGCGACGACCAGCGACGAGGCGGACTTCCGCACGGCCACCCAGTACCTGGCCAAGTCGGCGCGGCGTACCTGGCGGCCGTTCCAGGTCACCAAGGTGCTCCAGGAACGGCCGAAACCCGAACCCAAGGTGCAGCCCAACCGCGAGGACGCCAAGGGCTACTCGGTCACGCTGTCGGGCAGCCAGGTGGCGACGGTGGACGACAACCACGCGTACACCCCCGAGGAGCGGCCGTACCGCCAGACGATCCACCTCGTCAAGGAGGGGGGCCAGTGGCGGATCGACCGGCTGCCGGACGGAGTGGTGCTCGGGCTGTCCGACTTCCAGCGCATCTACCGCTCCGTCAACAAGTACTACTTCGCCTCCTACGAGTCGGAGTCGGAGGAGCCCAAGGCCAGCCGGGACGTGCTCGTCGCGGACCCGGTCTACCTGCGCCAGCGGATAAAGCCGATCACGGCCAGTGTGCAGGCGCTGCTCTCCGGGCCCACCGACTGGCTGAACCAGGTGACGACCTCGGCGTTCCCGCCCGGCACCCGGCTCGCCGCGCACGACCTGGCGCTGGACGACTCCAACGGCCTGCGGGTCAAGCTCAGCAAGGAGGCGGTCAGCACGGACGCCGCCCAGTGCAGGCGGATGGCGGCTCAGCTCTTCTTCACCGTCCAGGACATGACGCGCGCTTCGAAGATCAGCGAGGTCGAGCTCCAGGACAACAACGGCAACTCGCTGTGCACGCTCTCCCAGGACCAGGCCGAACGCGACTTCGCGCCGGCGCCGCTGACGGGGAGCTCCGCCAAGGAGTACTTCATCGACGCCGACCACAAGGTGGTCGCCATGTCGGACTCGGCGACCGAACCGACGCCGGTGCGCGGGCCGTTCGGCACCGGCAGGACGCCGCTGCGCTCGGTGGCCATCTCGCGTGGTGAGAACACCGCGGCGGGGGTGTCGGGCGACGGCCGGTACCTGTACGTGGCCGCCCTGGAGGACGGCATCGAACGTGGCGCGCCACTGATGACGAGCACCGGCTCGGCCAAGAACCCCGACGAGGGGCTGACCGCGCCGAGCTGGGACGGTCTGGGAGACCTGTGGGTCGCCGACCGCGATGCGCACGGCTCCCGGCTGCTGCGGATGCGGGAGGGCAAGGGCGACCCGGAGCGGGTGGCGGTGCCCGGCCTCGGCGGACGGCGGATCAAGGCGATCAAGGTGGCCGCGGACGGCATCCGGATCGCGATGCTGGTCGAGGACAAGGGGCGCACCACGCTGCAGCTCGGCCGGGTCGAGCGCGGCGGCAGCTCGGCGCATCCCGTGCTGTCGGTGGAGGAACTGCGGCCGATCGCGCCGCAGTTGGAGGACGTGGTGGCCGCCTCCTGGGCGGGCGGCAGCCGGCTGGTGGTCGTCGGCCGGGAGTCCGGCGGGGTGCAGCAGATGCAGTTCATGGAGACCGACGGTTCGGCCTCCGACGCGCAGACGCTGCCCGGGGTCAACGGTGTGAAGGCGGTGGCGGCCTCGGAGGACGAGGACCGGCCGCTGATCGCCGACGCCACGGAGGGCATCGTGCGGCTGCCCACGGACGCGAACTGGAAGACCGTGGCGAAGGACGGGACGGCACCGGTTTATCCCGGGTGACGGTGGCGAGGGCGCGTCATACGTCCTCGGTGACCGCCGGTGACCAGCGGCGTTCGTGCTGATCAGCTGCGGCCGGCGGCCGGCTCGTGGAGTTGTCCACAGGGGTGGTGAGCGCCGGTGGACCGCGGGACAGTGGATCCATGCAGGGGGTGTGGCGCGAACTGGCCGGCCTGGTGTTGCCGGTCGCCTGCGCGGGGTGTGGCCGACCGCGTACGGAGCTGTGCGGGCGGTGCCGTCAGGCGCTGGGAAGGGACGGCCGAGGGGCACGGCGGGTGCGGCCGAGGCCGGTGCCGCCGGGGCTGCCCGGGGTGTGGGCGGGTGCGCCGTACGCCGACGAGGTGCGGGCGGTGCTGCTCGCGCACAAGGAGCGCGGTGCCCTGCGGCTGGCCGGGCCGCTGGGACGGGTGCTCGCCGGGGCGGTGCGGGAGCTGTGGCGCGGGGGCGGGTCGCTGCTGCTGGTGCCGGTGCCGTCGGCCCGCAGGTCCGTGGCGGGCCGAGGCCATGATCCGGTGCGCCGGATCGCCCTGGCGGCAGCCCGCGAGCTGCGCCGGCCGGGGGCGGCGGCTGCTGCTCCTGCGGTGGGGACGGGGGTGGGGGAGGGGGTGGGGCCCCCACCCGAGGAGACAGGCGCCCCACCCGAAGCCCACGTCCTCCCCGCCCTCCGCCAGCTCCGCCCCGTGGCCGACCAGGCGGGTCTGAGCGCCCCGGAGCGGCTGGCGAATCTGGCCGGGGCCCTGGGGGTGCGGCGTGGGGCCGAGCGGCTGCTGAGCGGGCAGCCAGTGGTGCTGGTGGACGACCTGGTCACGACCGGGGCCACGCTGGCCGAGGCGGCCCGGGCGGTCACGGCGGCAGGTGGCCGGGTGATCGGCGCGGCGGTGGTGGCGGCGCCCACCAGCAGCTTCGGGCGCCCCGGCAGCAGCTTCGCCACCGGCCGCAGTCCCCGTAACGACGGCCCCGGCACGGCAGGCGCTGGTCACGACACAGCCCACAGCGGTTACGGCACGGCCCGCGGGCATGACGGCACCCCTGCCGACCGTTCCGGCATCGCCGGGACCCGGCCGGGTACGGCCGACCACCGGACACATTCAACTCGCAAGTAGGAACTTCAACCGGCAAGTAGTGAGGGAGAAAAAATCACTCAAACGGAGCCGAGGGCTGCGAGGGGGTGCCGACAACAGCCCAGGAGAGCTATGTTCGGTTGTGAGGACTTGGCGGACGTTTTGCCTCGGATGTCGCGATGTATGCGTTCAGGGGCGCCGGCGGCGACCCTGAAAAATGGGGGAGTGGAGATCGTGCCGTGTGGGGAGGAGGAGGTGAAAGTGCCAAGTCCGAGGCTTCGGCACCCACCGGAGCCTGGTGCAAGAAGGGATCGCCCCGCTTGCTGAGCGGTGCGATCCGGGAACGGAGTTCTGCGTGGACATCGTCGTCAAGGGCCGCAAGACCGAGGTGCCCGAGCGGTTCCGTAAGCACGTGGCCGAGAAGCTGAAGCTGGAGAAAGTCCAGAAGCTCGACGCCAAGGTGATCAGCCTGGACGTCGAGGTGTCCAAGGAGCACAACCCGCGGCAGGCCGACCGTTCCGACCGAGTGGAGATCACGCTTCGCTCCCGTGGCCCGGTGGTCCGGGCCGAGGCGGCCGCAGCCGATCCCTACGCCGCGCTGGACCTGGCAACCGCAAAGCTGGAGGCGCGCCTGCGCAAGCAGCACGACAAGCGCTTCTCGCGCCGCGGCAACGGGCGCATTCCGGCGAGTGAGGTCGCCGTCAGCGTCCCCGGCGTCGCGAGCCTCAACACCAACGGCGAACTCGCCACCGAAGCCGAAGAGTCGGTGCCGACCACGAGGATGGGATCGATCGACGTCCAGGGCGAAGGACCCCTGATCGTCCGCGAGAAGACCCACTCGGCCGCACCGATGTCGCTCGACCAGGCGCTCAACGAGATGGAATTGGTCGGACACGACTTCTATCTCTTCGTCGACGCCGACACCAAGCTGCCGAGTGTCGTCTACCGGCGGCACGCATACGACTATGGCGTCATCCACTTGAACCCCGATTCGTTCGGGGAGGAGGAGCCCGGCGGCGCAGGCGGCGCGCTGGGCGGCTGAACCCCACTCGCTCGGTGCCCCCGGCGTACGCCCGGGGGCACCATCGTGCCCGGAGATAGCAGGAGTTGAAGCCGTATAGTGTTTGTGCCAGCCAGGCAGTATGTGGGCACCAAACGGCGACATGCCGGGGAGACGGTCGTATGGCGTTGATCGGGCTGGCCGCAGGGGGCTGTTGTCAACCAGCCTTATTTCCAAGCTCTGGCCTTCCGGCCGAGTAGTTGACGGGGAGGATCCATGGGGGAAAGTTTCGGGCCCGTGCGCGGGGACGCGGACGACGACAGCGGAGTCGGGGGCGACGACGGCGCCGGCCGGCCCGTGAGCGTGCCGCGCAAGGAGCCGATCAGGGTCCTGGTGGTGGACGATCATGCGCTCTTCCGGCGGGGTCTGGAGATCGTGCTGGCCCAGGAAGAGGACATCCAGGTCGTCGGCGAGGCGGGGGACGGCGCGGAGGCGGTCGACAAGGCCGCTGATCTGCTGCCGGACATCGTGCTGATGGACGTACGGATGCCCAAGCGCGGCGGTATCGAGGCGTGCACCTCCATCAAGGAGGTGGCCCCCAGCGCGAAGATCATCATGCTCACGATCAGTGACGAAGAGGCCGATCTCTACGACGCGATCAAGGCCGGCGCCACCGGCTACCTCCTCAAGGAGATCTCCACCGACGAGGTGGCGACCGCGATCCGCGCCGTTGCGGACGGCCAGTCGCAGATCAGCCCGTCGATGGCGTCGAAGCTCCTGACGGAGTTCAAGTCGATGATCCAGCGGACGGACGAGCGCCGGCTGGTGCCGGCGCCCCGGCTCACCGACCGGGAGCTGGAGGTCCTCAAGCTGGTTGCCACGGGCATGAACAACCGCGACATCGCCAAGGAACTCTTCATCTCCGAGAACACCGTGAAGAACCACGTCCGCAACATCCTGGAGAAGCTGCAGCTGCACTCCCGGATGGAGGCGGTGGTCTACGCGATGCGGGAGAAGATCCTCGAGATCCGCTGACCAGTTCCGCCGACCGTGAGCCGTTGACCCGGATCCGTTGACCGAGTGCCGCTGACCGGGAGCCGTGGGTTGGCCGGACGGAGCCCTCGTCCGGCGACGGCTGACGGCGGTGCCGGTCGGTCTTCCGGGGCCTCCGCTCCGGAGGGTCTCGGAGGGCGGAGATGGACACGCCCTCCTCGCTCGCCTCCGCTACTCGCCCCCGCGCGTGAGCTCCGTGCGCAGGGCGGCGGCCAGCTGGGGGTCGTCGCAGCGGTCGACGCGTACAGCGTCGCAGCCGACCCAGGTCGCGGCCTCCCGCAGGGCCCGGGCCATGGGGGCGACGGCCTTGCGGTCGCGCATCGAGACCTGGCGGGCGACGAGGGTGGTGCCCTCGCGGGCCGGGTCGACCCGGCCGACCAGCTGCCCGCCGGCCAGCAGGGGCATCGCGAAATAGCCGTGTATGCGCCGCGGGCGGGGGACGTACGCCTCCAGGCGGTGGGTGAAGTCGAAGATCCGCTCGGTGCGCGGCCGGTCCCAGATCAGGGAGTCGAACGGGGAGAGCAGGGTCGTACGGTGCCGGCCGCGCGGTGCGGTGGCGAGGGCGGCGGGATCGGCCCAGGCGGGCTTGGTCCAGGCTTCGACCTCGACCGGGACCAGCCCGGAGTCGGCGATCACCGCGTCGACCTGCTCGCCCTTCAGCCGGTGGTAGTCCGCCAGATCGGCGCGGGTGGCCACGCCCAGTGCCGCACCGGCCTGGGCGACCAGGCGGCGGAGGCATTCGGCGTCGTCGAGGTCGTCGTGGAGCAGCTCGGTGGGGACGGCGCGCTCGGCGAGGTCGTAGACGCGCTTCCAGGCGCGCCGCTCGGTGCAGACCACGTCGCCGGTGTCCAGCAGCCACTCGACGGCGATCTTGGTCTCGGACCAGTCCCACCACTCCCCGCCGTTGCGGCCGCCGCCCAGCTCGGACGTGGTCAGCGGGCCGTCGGCCGCGAGCCGGTCCAGGACGGCGGCGCAGGACCGCTCGGAGTCCTTCATGACGTGCCAGCGGTGGCCCTTGGCGCGCCGGGCGCGGCGGCGGAAGGCGAAAAGCGGCCACTCCTCGATGGGCAGGATGCAGGCGGCGTGCGACCAGTATTCGAAGCTGTGGGGGCGGGCCGCGGGCGTGCCCCCGTCGGCGGTGCTCCAGTAGGCGGCCTCGACGGCGGGGCGGCCGACGGCGCCGAGCCGGGCGTACGGTACGAGCTCGTGCGAGCGGGCCAGCACGGAGATCGTGTCGAGCTGCACCGCCCCCAGGTGGCGCAGCACGCCGCGGACGCCCGCCCGGCGGTCCGGGGCGCCCAGGAGGCCCTGCGCCCGCAGCGCCAGACGGCGGGCGTCGTCGCGGGACAGGGCGGTCTCCGGCTTCGGCCGGTGCGGTGGCTGCGTCGCGGTGGTCATGTTCGCAAAGCGTAGGGGCGGGCACTGACAACGCCCGGCCGAAGCCGGTGACCTGCGGGGACGGGGCGGATGGGTCAGTGCGGGTACGGCAGGTACGGCGTCGTGTCCGCGGCCGGCCCGCCCGCCCCGCCGCTGCCCTCGGCTCCCGTCCCGGTGGCCGAGTCCCTGTCCGGGGCCGTGGCCAGGTCGTAGGGGAGCAGGGAGCCGATCCATATGTCCCGGCGGGTGCCCTCGCGCACCAGCTTGGCGCGCAGGGTCCCCTCCATGTGGAAGCCCAGTTTCCGGGCGACGGCGCGGGAGCCCTCGTTGCCGGCCTCCGCGTGCCATTCCAAGCGCTCCACGCCCAGCTCGTCGAAGGCCCAGCGTGCCACCGCGCGGGCGGCCTCGACGGTGTAGCCGCGGCCGCGGTGCTCCTTGGCGGTCCAGAAGCCCAGTTCGGCCTGGCGTTCGGGGGCGCGCAACTGGGCGAGGCGGATCAGGCCCATCGAGCCGATCAGGGAGCCGTCGGCCCGGGAGACCATGGCGAAGGCGTAGGCGGTGTCGTCCCGCCAGCCCTCGGGGACGGCCGTCCCGACGAACTGCTCCGCGTCCCGGAGGCCGTAGGGTGAGGGCACGGTCGTCCAGCGCGGGATGTCGGGGTCCTGGCAGGCGGCGTACACCGCGGGCGCGTCGGACGGCTCGAAGGGGCGCAGCACCAGACGCTCGGTCCTGAGGGTGACGGGCTTCATGATCTGAGTCTGCAAGTTCGCCCGAGGCGCCGCGAACGGTTTACGCGTGATTCGCGGCACCTGCCCGGCACCTTCTCCGGGGCTCGTGCGTTGCACGTGAGGAGGGGAAGGCGGGGTTCGCTGCGGCGGACCTCCCGGCCCGGCGGCGTCCTCCCTTACGATGGCCGTTGCGGCGGGGCCTGCCCCCTTGGAAAAATGCCGCGCCCGCGCACTCGACCGTGCAGGCCCGACCGGCAAGGAGACCAGCCCAAGTGTCCGTCTTGACGAAGATCATGCGTGCAGGCGAAGGAAAGATCCTGCGCAAACTGCACCGCATCGCGGGCCAGGTCAACTCCATCGAGGAGGACTTCGCGGCCCTCTCCGACGCCGAGCTGCGGGCGCTCACGGACGAGTACAAGGAGCGGTACGCCGACGGTGAGAGCCTCGACGACCTGCTCCCCGAGGCGTTCGCCACGGTCCGTGAGGCCGCCAAGCGCGTCCTCGGCCAGCGGCACTACGACGTCCAGCTGATGGGCGGCGCGGCCCTTCACCTGGGATACGTCGCCGAGATGAAGACCGGTGAGGGCAAGACCCTGGTCGGTACCCTCCCGGCGTATCTGAACGCGCTGTCCGGCAAGGGCGTCCACCTGATCACGGTCAACGACTACCTGGCCGAGCGTGACTCCGAGATGATGGGCCGGGTCCACAAGTTCCTGGGCCTGAGGGTCGGTTGCATCCTCGCCGACATGACGCCGGCCCAGCGCCGCGAGCAGTACAGCTGCGACATCACCTACGGCACGAACAACGAGTTCGGCTTCGACTACCTCCGCGACAACATGGCCTGGTCGCAGGACGAACTCGTCCAGCGCGGCCACAACTTCGCGATCGTCGACGAGGTCGACTCGATCCTCGTCGACGAGGCCCGTACGCCGCTGATCATCTCCGGCCCGGCGGACTCGGCCACCAAGTGGTACGGCGACTTCGCCAAGTTGGTGCAGCGTCTCAAGCGCGGCGAGGCGGCCAACCCGCAGCGCGGCGTCGAGGAGACCGGCGACTACGACGTCGACGAGAAGAAGCGGACCGTCGGCATCCACGAGTCCGGCGTCAGCAAGGTCGAGGACTGGCTGGGCATCGACAACCTGTACGAGTCGGTCAACACCCCGCTCGTCGGCTACCTCAACAACGCCATCAAGGCCAAGGAGCTCTTCAAGAACGACAAGGACTACGTCGTCATCGACGGCGAAGTCATGATCGTCGACGAGCACACCGGCCGTATCCTCGCCGGCCGCCGCTACAACGAGGGCATGCACCAGGCCATCGAGGCGAAGGAAGGCGTGGAGATCAAGGACGAGAACCAGACACTCGCCACGATCACCCTGCAGAACTTCTTCCGCCTCTACGACAAGCTCTCCGGCATGACCGGTACGGCCATGACCGAGGCCGCCGAGTTCCACCAGATCTACAAGCTCGGTGTCGTCCCGATCCCGACGAACCGGCCGATGATCCGCAAGGACCAGGCGGACCTGATCTACCGCACCGAGACCGCGAAGTTCGACGCGGTCGTCGAGGACATCGTCGAGAAGCACGGCAAGGGCCAGCCGATCCTGGTCGGCACGACGTCCGTGGAGAAGTCCGAGTACCTCTCCCAGCAGCTCAACAAGCGCGGTGTGCCGCACGAGGTCCTCAACGCCAAGCAGCACGACCGGGAGGCGTCGATCGTCGCCCAGGCCGGCCGCAAGGGCGCCGTCACGGTCGCCACGAACATGGCCGGCCGCGGTACGGACATCAAGCTCGGCGGCAACCCCGACACCCTCGCCGAGGCGGAGCTGCGCCAGATGGGGCTCGACCCGGTCGAGCACGTCGAGGAGTGGGCGGCCGCGCTGCCCGCCGCCCTGGAGCGCGCCGAGGCCGCGGTCAAGGCGGAGTTCGAGGAGGTCAAGGAGCTCGGCGGGCTGTACGTGCTCGGCACCGAGCGGCACGAGTCGCGCCGGATCGACAACCAGCTGCGCGGCCGCTCCGGCCGTCAGGGCGACCCGGGCGAGTCCCGGTTCTACCTCTCCCTCGGTGACGACCTGATGCGGCTGTTCAAGGCCCAGATGGTCGAGCGGGTCATGGCGATGGCCAACGTCCCCGACGACGTCCCGATCGAGAACAAGATGGTGACCCGGGCGATCGCCTCCGCCCAGTCGCAGGTCGAGCAGCAGAACTTCGAGACCCGCAAGAACGTCCTGAAGTACGACGAGGTGCTCAACCGCCAGCGCGAGGTCATCTACGGCGAGCGCCGCCGGGTCCTGGAGGGCGAGGACCTGCAGGACCAGATCAAGCACTTCATGGACGACACCATCGACGCCTACATCCAGGCGGAGACCGTCGAGGGCTTCGCGGAGGAGTGGGACCTGGACCGTCTGTGGGGCGCGTTCAAGCAGCTCTACCCGGTGAAGGTGACCGTCGAGGAGCTGGAGGAGGAGGCCGGCGACCGCGCGGGCCTGACCGCCGAGTTCATCGCCGACGCCGTCAAGGACGACATCCACGAGCAGTACGCCGCCCGCGAGGAGCAGCTCGGCTCGGAGATCATGCGCGAGCTGGAGCGCCGGGTCGTGCTGTCGGTCCTGGACCGCAAGTGGCGTGAGCACCTCTACGAGATGGACTACCTCCAGGAGGGCATCGGCCTGCGGGCGATGGCCCAGAAGGACCCGCTGGTCGAGTACCAGCGCGAGGGCTTCGACATGTTCACCGCCATGATGGAGGGCATCAAGGAGGAGTCCGTCGGCTACCTGTTCAACCTGGAGGTCCAGGTGGAGCAGCAGGTCGAGGAGGTCCCGGTGGAGGAGGCCGCGGAGCTGCCCGCGCAGGAGGCGGTGCCCGCCGGTGCGGGGCGTCCCGAGATCCACGCCAAGGGGCTGGAGGCGCCGCAGCGCCCGGACCGGCTGCACTTCACCGCTCCCAAGGTGGACGGCGACGGCAGCGTCATCGAGGGCGACTTCATCAGCGACGAGGAGCCGGGCGCGCCGGCCCGTTCCGAGGCGGACGGGCTGACCCGCGCGGAGCGGCGCAAGGCCCAGAAGAGCGGCGGCCGACGCCGCAAGAAGTGAGTACGGGACGGTGACCGGGGCCGGGCGGAGCACGCCCGGCCCGGACCGTGCGGGGCGCCTCGGCCGGAGACCGGCCGGGGCGCTTTCGTCTGCGGACGGCCGGGTCATGACACCGGACCCGGGAGGGCGGGTGCGGGGCCGATGTCGAGGGCGGCGCAGCGCCAGCGGGAGTCGGCGCCCAGCTCCAGCCGGAAGGCCAGGGCGCGCAGCCGTTCGCCGGTGGTGATCCGGGCGAACGCCTCGATGACCCCGCGCCGCGGCCGGCACAGCCCGCACTCGCGGACCGCCGGCACGGGCCCGCGCCGCCCGGGCCCCAGGACGGGCCGCAGCGGCGCCTCGGGGGCGAGCTCCGCCAGCCGGTCGTAGGCGGCGGGCAGCGCATGCCCCAGCAGGGCGTGGACGGGCCGCTGGCCGCTGAGTGTGAGCACCAGCTGGTGGGCGAACCAGAGGTGCGGCCGGCCCTCCTGTGCCCGGCGCTGGGCCCCGACGGTGGGGAGCGGGACGGTACGGGCCGGCCCGCGGCCGGCGGGGACGGGTCCGCGGCGTGTCGTGCCGGGGCGGCGCCCGCGCGACCCGGGGCCGCTGCCGGCCGGGCCGAGGGGGCCGCGGCCTGCGGGGGAGGGCCGCCGGGGGCGGGGGACGGTCGGACCGCCGTCCCGTCCGCCGGCCGGTGCGATGCCCGGTGGTGGCGGGGCTGCGTCTCCCGTCGCGCCGTTTCCGCCGGTCCCGGAACTGCCCCCGGGCTGGGTGTGGTCCCCGAGCACGATGTCGTCCCCGGCCATCTGGCCGTTCCCGGTCATCGTGTCGTCCCTGGTCATGTGGTCCCCCTTCGTTCCCGCCCCGATTACTGGGCGGTAGCTTTTTCGGTGGGGATCTTCGTATCGGCGGGGGCGGAGCGGCGGCAAGGCGCGGGAACCGGCCCGGTACGGGGGCGCGGGATTCACTCTTCCGTGGCGCGGGCCCGGCACAGAGCCTCTGCGGGCCGCTCCCGGAGGGTGCCGGGCCGGGCCGCGGAGCCGTCGGGCGGGCGGCACGATGGGGGACTCCCGCCCGTATGCTGGCGGGACAGTCCCCCACACCGAGCGAAACGAGCGGAAGCGGCTGCCATGCGCGTCTATGTCCCCCTGACCCTCTCCGGTCTCGCAGAGGCGCACAAGAACGGTGAGCTGGGCCCCGGCCCGCTGGCCGCGTTCGCCGTCACGCCGGCGCTGCGCGAGTGGTACGTCTCGGACGACATCGAGGAGCTGGAGTACGCGGCGCTGAACCGCGCGGCCCAGGCGTCGCTGCGTCAGCTCGCCGGCGACCCGCAGGCCCCGCGGCGGCGGGTCGTGGTCGCCGTGGACGTGCCGGACGGTGCCGCGGTGCCGGACCCGGACCGCGGGCTCGACCCGTCGGCGCTCGGCGAGGTGCGGGTTCCCGGGCCGGTGCCGCTGTCGAAGGCCGCCGCCGTGCACGTCGACGCCACGGACGCCGAGGCGGACGTCGCGGCCGCCGCGGCGGCGCTGGGTGCGGCCGATCAGGGCGACGACGACGCGCAGTTCACGGTGGACGGTGCCGAGGACCACGACCTGATGTGGTTCGGGCTGCAGGAGATCTCCCAGCTGATCGCCTGAGGGCCGGAGCGCGGCGGGGCGGGCCGGGCCGGCACAGGCCGTCACGGGCGTCCGGGGCGCGTTGTCGGTGGGCCCGGGTACTTTTTCTTCAGGGGAGATGCCCGGACCGCACGAGAGGTCCGGGCACGGGAAGCGACCTGGGGAAAGCATGCGGAAGTACGCGACACACATCGTCTGGGACTGGAACGGCACCCTGTTCCACGACATCGACGCCGTCATCGGGGCGACCAACTCCGCGTTCGCCGAGATCGGACTGGAGCCGATCACGCTGGAGTTGTATCGCGAGCTGTACTGCGTCCCCGTGCCGCGCTTCTACGAGCGGCTGATGGGACGGCTGCCGTCCGAGGCCGAGTGGCTGGTGATGGACGAGACGTTCCACCGGCACTACTCCGAGCACCGGCTGGCGTGCGGGCTCGCCGAGGGCGTGGACCTGCTGCTGGAGGCGTGGCAGACGGCCGGCGGCAGCCAGTCGATCCTCAGCATGTTCGGGCACGACGAGCTGATACCCCTGGTCCGGGGCTTCGGGATCGAGTCGCGGTTCGTGCTGGTCGAGGGCAGGACCGGGCCGTCCGGCGGCACGAAGGCGGCGCAGATGGTGCGCCACCTGGCGGCGCTGACGGAGGTGGACCCGGGCCGTACGGTCGTGATCGGTGACGCGGTGGACGATGCGGTGGCCGCGCGGGAGGCGGGCGCCTCGGCGGTGCTCTACACGGGCGGTTCGCACAGCCGCGCCAGCCTGGAGACCGCCGCGGTGCCGGGAGTCCCGGTGGTCGACACCCTCGCCGAGGCCGTGGAGCTCGCGGGCGCCATGGTGGCGTAGGGGGCGCCTCCCGGGACTTGGGGGGCCGGGGGCTCCGGTGGCTCCGGCGCTCCGATGGCCGGGGGCTCCGGTGGTCCGGCGGGAGGGACCGCCCCGGGCGCGTCGCTTTCCGGCCAGGCATACGCCGGGCCGGCAGTACGTTGTCCAAAAGGACTAAGTTCGGGCAGAGGTTTTGTACTCCCACGGCCCATGACGGCACCCGTACCGGGAGCGATAGCCTTGCACCGTGATCAGCGCGATAACCCGCGGGGGCGTCGAGGCCCCTGCCGTGCGCCCGGGACACTTCCGTGACCGGGCGGTCGCTGGTCGTTGCGGCCGACACTTGCTGCCGACTTCGTCCGAGAATGTCGACAACGGCACGGCCCCTTCTCATCGCGGTACATCGCCGGCAGTGACAGGACACTCCGCGTCACGGCGTTGTGCGGCTTCCACACAGTTCTTCCACAACGTCACGCAACGGCGCGCGACAGGAGCCAGAGGACATGCAGACCAAGCTGGACGAAGCCAAAACCGAGCTGCTCGCCAGGGCCGCCCGGGTCGTTGAGAGCAGCCCGGCCGGGGGCAAGCACCCGGTACGGGGGATCGACCCGGACACCCTTGCGGGATACCTCCAGCGCTACTACCTGCACACCGCCCCCGAGGACCTGATCGACCGCGATCCGGTCGACGTCTTCGGCGCCGCGCTCTCGCACCACCGCCTTGCGCAGACGCGCCCCCAGGGCACCGCCAACGTCCGGGTGCACACCCCGACCGTCGAGGAGAACGGCTGGACCTGCAGCCACTCCGTCGTCGAGGTCGTCACCGACGACATGCCGTTCCTGGTCGACTCGGTCACCAACGAGCTCTCCCGGCAGGGCCGCGGCATCCACGTCGTCATCCACCCGCAGGTCACCGTCCGCCGCGACGTCGCCGGCCAGCTCATCGAGCTCCTCGACACCAACGGCGACGCCCGCGGCAACGGCAGGGCCAAGGCCGCCGAGCTGCCGCACGACGCGGTGACCGAGTCCTGGATCCACGTCGAGATCGACCGCGAGACCGACCGCGAGGACCTGACGCAGATCACCGCCGATCTGCTGCGGGTGCTGTCCGACGTCCGCGAGGCCGTCGAGGACTGGGAGAAGATGCGCGCCGGCGCGCTGCGCATCGCCGACCAGCTGCCCACCGAGCCGCTCGCCGACGACCTGCGCGAGCTGGAGGTGGAGGAGGCCCAGGAGCTGCTGCGGTGGCTGTCCGACGACCACTTCACGTTCCTCGGCTACCGCGAGTACGAGCTGGGCTCCGTGGCCGGTGAGGGCGGCACCCAGGAGGACGTGCTGACCGCGGTCCCCGGTACCGGCCTGGGCATCCTGCGCGCCGACCCGCCGCACCGCGAGAGCGACGCCGGCCACCCGGTCTCGCCGTCCTTCAACCGGCTGCCCGCGGACGCCCGCGCCAAGGCCCGCGAGCACAAGCTGCTGATCCTGACCAAGGCCAACAGCCGCGCCACCGTCCACCGCCCGTCCTACCTCGACTACGTCGGCGTCAAGAAGTTCGACGAGCAGGGCAACGTCATCGGTGAGCGGCGCTTCCTGGGCCTGTTCTCCTCGGCCGCGTACACCGAATCGGTGCGCCGGGTGCCGGTCATCCGCCGCAAGGTCGCCGAGGTCCTGGACGGCGCGGGCTTCGGCCCGGACAGCCACGACGGCCGCGACCTGCTGCAGATCCTGGAGACCTACCCCCGCGACGAGCTGTTCCAGACGCCCGTCGACGAGCTGCGGTCCATCGCCACCAGCGTGCTGTACCTCCAGGAGCGGCGCCGGCTGCGGCTCTTCCTGCGCCAGGACGAGTACGGCCGCTACTACTCCGCGCTGGTCTACCTCCCGCGCGACCGCTACACCACCGCCGTCCGGCTGCGCCTGATCGAGATCCTCAAGGAGGAGCTGGGCGGCACCAGCGTCGACTTCACGGCCTGGAACACCGAGTCCGTCCTGTCCCGGCTGCACTTCGTCATCCGGGTCCCGGCCGGGTCCACCCTCCCCGACCTCACCGACGCCGACGCGGACCGCATCGAGAGCCGCCTGGTGGAGGCCGCCCGCTCGTGGTCCGACGGGTTCGGCGAGGCCCTGATCGCCGAGGTCGGCGAGGAGCGCGCCGCAGAGCTGCTGCGCCGCTACAGCCACGCCTTCCCCGAGGGCTACAAGGCCGACAACAGCCCGCGCAGCGCGGTCGCCGACCTGACGCACCTGGAGAAGCTCACCGAGGAGCCCGGCAAGGACTT
This sequence comes from Streptomyces sp. NPDC107765, assembly GCF_055657085.1. Lineage (NCBI taxonomy): Bacteria > Bacillati > Actinomycetota > Actinomycetes > Kitasatosporales > Streptomycetaceae > Streptomyces > Streptomyces sp. NPDC107765. The sequence goes on from NZ_JBVKBL010000010.1 coordinate 25,111, forward strand.
CTCCGTCAGCCTCTACGAGCCGGTCGGCGCCGGCCCCGGCGAGCGCCGCTTCAAGATCTACCGCAGGGGCGAACAGGTCTCGCTGTCGCGGGTGCTGCCCGGTCTGAACCGCCTGGGCGTCGAGGTCGTCGACGAGCGCCCGCACGAGCTGCGCCTGGCCGACGCCAGCCGCGCCTGGATCTACGACTTCGGCCTGCGGATGCCGGAGCACATCAAGGGCGACGACGCCCGCGAGCGCTTCCAGGACGCCTTCACCGCGGTGTGGACCGGTGCCGCCGAGAGCGACAACTTCAACAAGCTGGTGCTCCGGGCCGGCCTCAACTGGCGCCAGGCGATGGTGCTGCGGGCCTACGCCAAGTACCTGCGGCAGGCGGGCTCCACGTTCAGCCAGACGTACATGGAGGACACCCTCGCCAACAACGTCCACACCACCCGGCTGCTGGTCTCGCTGTTCGAGGCGCGGATGTCCCCGGAGCGGCAGAGCGCCGGCCGGGAGCTGACCGACGGGCTGCTGGAGGAGCTGGACGGCGCCCTGGACCAGGTCGCGTCCCTGGACGAGGACCGCATCCTGCGGGCCTTCCTGACCGTCATCAAGGCGACCCTGCGCACGAACCACTACCAGAAGAACCGCCAGGGCGAGCCGCACGGCTACCTGTCGATCAAGCTGGACCCGCAGGCCATCCCCGACCTGCCGGCGCCCCGCCCGGCGTACGAGATCTGGGTGTACTCCCCCCGCGTCGAGGGCGTCCACCTCCGCTTCGGCAAGGTCGCGCGCGGTGGTCTGCGCTGGTCGGACCGCCGGGAGGACTTCCGTACCGAGATCCTCGGCCTGGTCAAGGCGCAGATGGTCAAGAACACCGTCATCGTGCCGGTCGGCGCGAAGGGCGGCTTCGTCGGCAAGCAGCTGCCGGACCCGGCGCAGGACCGGGACGCCTGGCTGGCCGAGGGCATCGCCAGCTACCGGACCTTCATCTCGGGCCTGCTGGACATCACCGACAACCTGGTCGGCGGCGAGGTCGTCCACCCCAAGGACGTGGTCCGGCACGACGAGGACGACACGTACCTGGTCGTCGCCGCCGACAAGGGCACCGCGACGTTCTCCGACATCGCCAACGAGGTCGCCGAGTCCTACGGCTTCTGGCTCGGGGACGCCTTCGCCTCCGGCGGCAGCGCCGGCTACGACCACAAGGGCATGGGCATCACCGCCCGCGGCGCCTGGGAGTCGGTCAAGCGGCACTTCCGCGAGCTGGGCGTGAACACCCAGACCGAGGACTTCACCGTCGTCGGCGTCGGCGACATGTCCGGTGACGTCTTCGGCAACGGCATGCTGCTCAGCGAGCACATCCGGCTGGTCGCCGCCTTCGACCACCGGCACATCTTCCTCGACCCCAACCCGGACGCGGCCACCTCGTACGCCGAGCGCCGCCGGCTCTTCGAGCTGCCCCGCTCGTCCTGGGCGGACTACAACACCGAGCTGCTCTCGCAGGGCGGCGGCATCCACCCGCGCTCGGCCAAGTCCATCCCGATCAACGCGCAGGTGCGGGCCGCCCTCGGCATCGAGGCCGGCGTGAAGAAGATGACCCCGGCCGATCTGATGCGGGCCATCCTCAAGGCGCCGGTCGACCTGCTGTGGAACGGCGGCATCGGCACGTACGTGAAGTCCTCGGTGGAGTCGCACGCCGACGTGGGCGACAAGTCCAACGACGCCATCCGCGTCAACGGCGAGGACCTGCGGGTCAAGGTCGTCGGCGAGGGCGGCAACCTGGGCCTGACGCAGCTGGGCCGGATCGAGTTCGCCACGGCCGGCGGGAAGATCAACACCGACGCGATCGACAACAGCGCCGGTGTGGACACCTCCGACCACGAGGTCAACATCAAGATCCTGCTCAACGCCGTCGTGGCCGAGGGCGACATGACGGTCAAGCAGCGCAACAAGCTGCTGGCCGAGATGACCGACGAGGTCGGCGCGCTGGTGCTGCGCAACAACTACGCGCAGAACACCGCCCTGTCCCTGGCCATCGCCCAGTCGTCGAGCATGCTCCACGCCCAGCAGCGGTTCATGCGCCGCCTGGTGCGGGACGGCCACCTCGACCGGGCGCTGGAGTTCCTGCCCACCGACCGGCAGATCCGCGAGCGGCTGACCGCCGGCCGCGGCCTGACCCAGCCCGAGACCGCGGTGCTGCTGGCCTACACCAAGATCACCGTCGCCGACGCGCTGATCAAGACCGGTCTGCCGGACGACCCGTACCTCCAGCGGCTGCTGCACGCCTACTTCCCCTCGGCGCTGTACGAGCGGTTCCCCGAGCAGGTCGACGGGCACGCGCTGAGCCGCGAGATCGTCACGACGGTGCTGGTCAACGACACCGTCAACACCGGCGGTACGAGCTTCCTGCACCGGATGCGGGAGGAGACCGGAGCCTCCCTCGAAGAGGTCGTCCGGGCGCACACCGCGGCCCGCGCGATCTTCGGGCTCAACCAGGTCTGGGACGACGTCGAGGCGCTCGACAATGTCGTCGCGGCCGACGTCCAGACCCGGATCCGGCTGCACTCCCGCCGGCTGGTCGAGCGCGGCACCCGCTGGCTGCTCAACAACCGCCCGCAGCCGCTGGCCCTGTCGGAGACCATCGACTTCTTCTCCGAGCGGGTCGGGGAGGTCTGGGCGCAGCTGCCGAAGCTGCTCCAGGGCAGCGACCTGGAGTGGTTCGAGACGATCCTGGAGGAGCTGACCGGCGCGGGCGTGCCCGAGCAGCTGGCCGTCCAGGTGTCCGGCTTCTCGTCGGTCTTCCCGGCGCTGGACATCGTCGCGGTCGCCGACCGGATCGGCAAGGAGCCGCTGCAGGTCGCCGAGGTCTACTACGACCTGGGGGACCGGCTGCGGATCAACCAGCTCCTGGACCGGATCCTGGAGCTGCCGCGCAACGACCGCTGGCAGTCGATGGCCCGCGCCTCGATCCGCGAGGACCTCTTCGCGGCGCACGCGGCGCTGACCGCGGACGTGCTGTCGGTGGGCAACGGCTCCTCGACGCCGGAGCAGCGGTTCAAGGCGTGGGAGCAGGCCAACGCGGCGATCCTCAGCCGTGCCCGGGCGACGCTGGAGGAGATCCACGGCTCGGAGGGCTTCGACCTGGCGAACCTCTCCGTCGCCATGCGGACCATGCGCACCCTGCTGCGTACGCACAGCTGAGCCGCCCGGCAGGACGGTGCGGACGGCGACGGCCCCGGAGCTCAAGGCTCCGGGGCCGTTCCCGTTGCGGCGCCGGACGGGCTACTTGCCGGTCTCCTTCTCGTAGGCCTTGATGACCTCGTCGGTGGGGCCGTCCATCAGCAGTTCGCCGCGTTCCAGCCACAGCACGCGGTCGCAGGTGTCGCGGATGGACTTGTTGTTGTGGCTGACCAGGAAGACCGTGCCGGCTTCCTTGCGCAGCTCGCGGATGCGGGCCTCGGAGCGCTTCTGGAAGGCCCGGTCGCCGGTGGCCAGCGCCTCGTCGATCATCAGCACGTCGTGGTCCTTGGCCGCGGCGATGGAGAACCGCAGCCGGGCGGCCATGCCCGAGGAGTAGGTGCGCATCGGCAGCGAGATGAAGTCGCCCTTCTCGTTGATGCCGGAGAAGTCGACGATCCCGTCGTAGCGCTCGCGGATCTGCTCGCGGCTCATGCCCATGGCCAGGCCGCCGAGGACGACGTTCTTCTCGCCGGTCAGGTCGTTCATCAGGGCCGCGTTGACGCCCAGCAGGGAGGGCTGGCCGTGGGTGTAGACCTTGCCGCGCTCGGCCGGCAGCAGGCCGGCGACGGCCTTGAGCAGGGTGGACTTGCCCGAGCCGTTGGAGCCGATCAGGCCGATGGACTCCCCGCGGTAGGCGGTGAAGGACACGCCCTTGACCGCGTGGACCTCGCGCACACCGGTGGAGGGCTTGCGGCGGACGATGCGGTTCAGGGCCGCGGTGGCGCTGCCCTTGCCGGCACCCGTGCCGTAGACGCGGTAGACGATGTGCAGATCGTCCGCGATCACCGTCGGGATCCGCTCCTGGGCGGCCGCCGTGGGCCGCACGCCGTTCTTCTCCGCCGTCATGAGCTCAGCCACGTCCGTACCGCTCCTCAGCCTTCCAGAAGTACACATAGCCGCCGATACCGGCCAGCAGGGCCCAGCCGGTCGCGAACGCCCAGACGTGCGGCGGCAGTTGCTTCGCGGTGAAGCTGTCGATCAGCGCGAAGCGCATCAGATCGATGTAGACCGCCGCCGGGTTGGCGTTGAGCAGCAGCTCCACGATCTTCGGCAGGTGCTTGCCCTGGATGATCACGCTGATGCTGAACATCACGCCGGACGCGTACATCCACGTCCGCATCACGAAGGGCATCAGCTGCGCCAGGTCCGGGGTCCGGGCGCCGAGGCGGGCCATGACCATCGCCAGGCCGGTGTTGAACACGAACTGCAGGGTCAGGGCCGGCAGGACGAGCAGCCACGACCAGGTCGGGAACTGCCCGAAGCACAGCAGGATGACGGCCAGCACGCCCATGGAGAACAGCAGTTGCTGGAGCTGCGCCAGGCAGAACGAGATCGGCAGGCAGGCCCGCGGGAAGTGCAGGGCGCGCACCAGGCCGAGGTTGCCGGAGATCGCCCGGGTGCCGGTCATCACCGAGTTCTGCAGGAAGGTGAAGATGAAGACGCCGGTCACCAGGAACGGGATGAAGTCGTGGACGCCCCTCTTCGTGCCGAGCAGCACGCCGAAGATCAAGTAGTAGACGCCCGCGTTGAGCAGCGGGGTGATCACCTGCCAGAGCTGCCCGAGCTTGGCGGTGGTGTACATCGCGGTGAGCCGGGCGGTGGCGAACGAGGTGATGAAGTGCCGCCGCTGCCACAGCTGGCGGGTGTACTCCGGCAGCGAGGGGCGGGCACCGCTCACCGTGAGGCCGTGGCGTTCGGCCAGCGCGTGCAGCGCGGGGTCGGGGGCGGTGCCGGGGGCGGGCGCCCGTTCCGGTGCCGGTGCCGGGGCCGGGGGAGTGAGGGTCTGGGGCATGGGGGCCGCTTTCGCTTGCGTACGGGGGCCGCAGAACGGAGTGCGACGACGGAACGGGTCCGTATCGTCGCGACGCCGACACTAAAGGGAGCTCGCGTCGAAACGCAACCGTAGCGTCGTGACGCTAGGCTCAAGCCATGGCAAAGAACGGCAACGGGAACGACCCTGCGGCGGGCCGGCGCGCCCCGGCGGGCGCCGCGGTACTGCGCGAGGACAAGACCGAGGCGATCCGCGCGGCGGTCTTCGCGGAGCTGGCGGCGGTGGGCTTCGCCCGGATGTCGATCGAGGGCATCGCCCGCCGCGCGGGCGTCGGGAAGACCGCCGTCTACCGGCGGTGGCGCTCCAAGCTGCACCTCGTCCTGGACGTGGTCTCCGCGGTGGCTGCCGCGGGCCTGCCGACCCCCGACACCGGGTCGCTGCGCGGGGACGTACGGATGCTGCTGGAGGTCGCGGCCCGGGCGCTGCGGCACCCGATGGCGTCGCAGATCATCCCGGACCTGCTGGCGGAGGCGGCGCGCAGCCCGGAGCTGGCGACCGCGCTGCAGGCGGCGCTGCACGACAGTCAGGAGGGCGTCGCGGCCGCGGTGGTGGCCAGTGCGGTGACACGCGGCGAGCTGCCGCAGGACGTGGACACCCGCCTCGCGCTGGACCTGCTGACCGGCCCGCTGTACTGGCGGCTGCTGGTCGTACGCGACGAGCTGCCCAAGGGCTACCTCGACGCCCTGGCGGACTCGGTGGCGGCGGCCCTCGGGGCGGAGTGAGCGGAGCCGGGCGCCGGGGGAGGCGGGGCGGGGCGAGGGGCTCCGGGTGGGGGCGATCCCCTAGGGCATGGTCGAACGGATCCCTTAGGGGACGCGAGGGCCCCCTGCGGGTCCACAACCGTGGGGAGAGGCGCGGTATTCCGGCGCTCGCACGCGACACGGCGCGGACCGCACGGGACGCGGCGCTGCCCCGCATGCGACGCGGCGCGGCCCGTACGCGACACGGCGCGGCTCCCGCACGCGGCACGGCGCGGCACCCGTACGCGACGCACGCACGCTGCCCCCGGCCGGAAGCCCGGCCGGGGGCAGTGTGCGTGCGTTCTTATGCGGGTGTCTTCGTGGGGGCTCAGCCCGCCAGTTCGACGTCCGAGGTGTCGGAGGATCCCGACGGGTCCGAGGCCGTCGGGTCGGCGTCGTCCGCGGCGGCGCGCGGGGCCGGGAGCTTGATCAGGCCGGCCGCGGCGGCCGCGGTGCGGGGGGACGGGGCCACCGTGCGCTCCTCCTGCGGCAGCGGCTCGGGGGTCGTTTCCTGGCCGAGGAAGACCCGGCGGACCACGCGCTCGGCGGCGTGCCCGTCGTCCCACTGGCAGAACCGCGCGCGGAACGCGGCGCGCAGCTCGGTGGCCCGCTCGTCGTCCCAGCGGCCGCTGCGGAAGGCGTCGATCAGCTCGTCCTCGGTGGTGGCGAGCACGCCCGGGGTGTCACCCGGCTTGCCCGACAGCAGGTCGAAGGTGACACCGCGGGAGCGGACGTAGGTGTCCCAGTCGTCGGCGTAGTTGATGATCGGCCGGTCGAGGTTGGCGTAGTCGAACATGATCGACGAGTAGTCGGTGACCAGGGCGTCGGCGGCCAGGCACAGTTCCTCGACGACCGGGTGGCCGGAGACGTCGATGATCGCGCCGCGCTCCTGGAGCTCCTGGAGGCGGGCGTCCTGGTCGTAGAAGTAGTGGGTGCGCACCAGCAGGACGAAGTCCTCGCCGAGCTCGCGGGAGATCTTCTCCAGGTCCAGCCGCGGCACGTAACCGACCTGATAGTCGCGCATGGTCGGCGCGTACAGGACGGCGGTCTTGCCGGGGGCGACGCCCAGGCGCTCGCGGATGTCCAGGACGCCCTGGGCGCTCGCCCGGTAGTAGACGTCGTTGCGGGGGTAACCGGCGTCCAGCGACTCGAAGTTGCAGGGGTAGACCCGCTCCCACTGCTCGGTGGTGTGCTGGTTGGAGGAGAGCGAGTAGTCCCAGCGGTCGGCGCGGGCCAGCAGCTTGCGGAAGCTCATGCCCTTGGCGGCGGCCGGGTAGCGCTTCTGGTCGACGCCCATCGACTTCAGCGGCGTGCCGTGGTGGGTCTGGAGGTGCACCTGGCCCTCGCGCTTGACCACGCCGTCCGCGAAGTTCACGTTGTTGACGAGGTACTTGGCGCGGGCCATGACCTCCCAGTAGCGCGGCGAGTTCAGCACGACGTGGTCGACGCCCGCCGGTATCTCGCCGGAGTCGACCAGCTGCTGCTTGACGACCCACACGCCGTGGACGTGCGGGGCGAGCTCCTTGGCCTTCTCGTAGATCGCCAGCGGGTTGCAGGCCGGCAGCCGGTTCCAGTACGCGGAGTAGACCGCGAGGTTCTCGTCCAGCGGCTGCCGCAGCAGGGCCTGGTAGCGCAGGTCCATGGCCTTCTTCTTGGCCTGGCGGACCTTCTTGCCGGCGTGCTTGCGGACCGTGCGCTGCACCTTGCCGGCGACCTTGAGGCCGGCCAGCGCCGGGTAGGCGTCCTTGGCGAGCAGCGCGTACTTGCCGCCGGCCACCCCGGCGGGGCGGACGAAGCCGGCCGGCAGCCGCCGGCGGTAGTCGCGGGCGGCGCGGTGGAAGAACTCGGCGGTGGCGTTCTGCGGCAGCCGGCCCGGCTTGTCCAGGACCGTCAGGTAGTGGTCGATCATCTTGCGGAACATGTGCGGGCGCCAGCGCGACAGCTCCGGGTGGGCGTCGAGGTAGCCGAAGACCCGCTCGTACTGGTCGAAGACGTCGAAGTGCTTGCGGCTGGTGGTGCGCAGGATGTTGCCGCCCTGCCGGCGCTGGCGGTAGTGCAGGCAGACCCGGTCGAGGACGGCGATGGACTTCGCGGTGATCAGCGTGCAGAACGTCCAGGGGGCGTCCTCGTAGTAGCCGACCGGGAAGGTGAAGCCGTGCTCCTCGACGAAGTCGCGGCGGTAGGCCTTGTTCCAGACGATCTGCAGCAGGTCGAGGATCTCGGGGCGCTCGGCGAGGGTGAAGCTGGGCGCGCCGGACTCGTCGAGCCGGTCGGCGAGGAGGTTGCGGCGGACCGAGCCGTCCCAGTAGGTCCGGGCGTAGTCGAAGATCAGGATCTCCGGGCTGCCGGTGGCGTCCAGCCGCTCCGCCAGCGCACCGAGCGCGCCGGGCGTGAGGGTGTCGTCGCTGTCGAGGAAGAGGACGTACTCGCCGCGGACCTTCTCCAGGCCGGCGTTGCGGGCCAGGCCGAGGCCCACGTTCTCCGGCAGGTGCAGGACCTGCACGCGCTGGTCGCGGGCGGCGTACTCGTCGAGGATGGCGCCGCTGCGGTCGGGTGAGCAGTCGTCGACGGCGATCACCTCGAAGTCCGTGAAGTCCTGCGCCAGCACCGAGTCCATGCACTCGCGCAGGAAGCCCTGCACTCTGAACACGGGGACGATGATGCTGAAGCGGGGTACGACGGGGTCGAGGACTGTCTCGGACATGCGGTGCTTACTCCTCGTGACGAGCTGAGTACAGAACGCAAAAAAGCCCCAAAGGGGTTCCTTGCATTGTCAGCCCTCCTGACCGCTGTTCACCCGAAAAGGTTGTTGTTCGTAACCTGAAAGTTCTGTGGTGCTCATCACGGATGGGGGTAAGTGGTGAATTTCCGGACGGGCGGAATGCCTCCTGGGCACCGCTTCCGGACGAGCGGGACGGGCGGAAGACCCCGGGGCGCCGAATACTGAGGACGTGTCACCGCCGCGCCCGCCCCGTGTCACCCGCCGCCGGCTGCTCCAGCTCACCGGCGGCGGGCTGCTCGCCGCGGCGGCCGGCACCGGCGTCTGGGCCCACCTCGCCGACGAGGGCCCCCGGTCGGGTGAACCGGCCGGCTCCGGGCCGCCCCTGGTCGACCCCGCGGACCAGTCCTTCCTGCACGTCATCGCCCACCCGGACGACGGCCTGTACTTCATGAACCCCGACCTGGAGCAGGCCGTCCGCGCCGGGGCCCGCTCGGTCACCGTCTGCCTCACCGGCGGCGAGTCCGACGGACACAACGTCAGCAGGCACGCCGCCCACGCCGATCGGGTCCCCAGGAACCGGCCCGCCTTCGCCCGGGCCCGCACCAACGGGCTGCGCGCCGCGCACGCCGAGATGGCCCTCGGCGACCCCGCCGCGCCCTGGCACCTGACCGCGATATCCCTGCTCCCCGGCTTCCAGGCCGAACTGCACACCCTCCAGGCCGCCCCGCACCAACAGCTGCTGTTCCTGGAGCTGGTGGAGGCCCGGGCCGTCTGGCAGGCCCGCGCCACCAGCCTGCGCGGCCTGTGGCTCGGCGCCACGCCGTTCCTGCCCACGCTGCGCCCGGCCGGCTCACCCGTACGGCACCAGTTCCTCTACCGCCGAGAGCAGGTCGTCGCGGCCCTGGTGGCGGTGCTCGACCGGGTCCGCCCCACGGTGGTGCGCACCCTGGACCCCAACGCGGTGCACTCCCGCAAACGGCCGCCGGCCGGCCCGGACCGCGACCCCCGGCTGGCCGGGCTGCGCTACTACGACCACCAGGACCACACCGCCTCCGCCTACTTCGCGCAGGCCGCGCTGGCCGCCTACCGGCCGCGCGGCGGCCGCCCGCCCATCGTGGAGAACTACCTCGGCTACGAGGCGGACGCGCTGCCCAACGACGTCGACCCGAAGGCCGCCCGGCGCAAGGCCCGGCTGCTGTCGGTGTACGGCTGGGCCGACCACCGCCGCTGCGGCGACCCGGCCGGCTGCGGCGACCGCAAGGTCGGCGGCTCGGCGCTGGACGGCGGCTCCCGCAACTGGACCCGCTCCACCCGGCTGCGCGCCCCCGGCTCCAACGCCTGGCTCCGGCCCGCGCAGGACGGCCGGCTGGTGGCCTTCGCGGTGCTCGGCGGCACCGCGTACTGCTGGACCGAGACCCGCCCCGGCAGCGGCCGGTTCGGGGCGCCGGTGCCGGCCGGCGGCACGCTGCTGCAGGGGCAGATCCACGCGGTGCGCCGCCCCGACGGGCCGCTGCAGCTGTTCGCCTCGCGCACCGTGCTGCCGGGCCGTGCCGCCGTGCACCGCCGCGAGCTGGTGACCGCGGCCCAGCACGGCACCGCCCCGGACGGCACACCGCTGTTCGGCCGCTGGGAGTCGCTGGGCTCGCCGGACCCGGACCCGGAGCGCTCGCTGGAGATCGGCTTCCCCGTCGCGGTGGCCGCCCCGGACGGCACGGTGCACGTCTTCGTCCGCACCTGGGACGGCAACGTCGCGCACCGCGCCGGCCCGGGCGGCACGGGCTTCACGCCGTGGCAGCGGCTGGAGGGCACGGTCAGCACCCTGAAGGCGTCCCCGCAGGTCGTCGACGGGCTGGACGCCTGCGTGGACTCCGACGGGCTGATCCACGTGGTCGCGCCGGGCATCGGGACGGTGGCGCACTGGGTGTCGAAGGAGGCCGGGCAGATACCGCGGCCGGCCGCGGCCACCGGGCTGCCGCAGCCGGGCGGCCCGGTCAGCCTCGTCCCGCTGGCCGACGGCGTGGTGCGGGCCGTCTACCGCCGCTCGGTCACCGCGCAGGTGCTGATCGCCGAGCGGCACCGGCGGATCGGCGGCTGGCGGGTGGCGGCGCAGTGCGCGCCGGTCGGCGGCTACGGGCGGGTGGCGGCGGCCCCGGTGGGCAGCGGGGACCGGATGGTGCTCGCGGCCCGGGACGACACCGGGGAGGTGCGCACCGCGATGGCCCAGGACGCCCCCAAGCCCTGGCAGCCGGGCCGGGTCTCGCACTCCGCGGCGGCCGGCGTCGCGCAGGACGCCGCCGGGCGGGCGGTGGTGGTCGTGCTGGGCACCGACGGCCGGCTCTACGCGGCCCGGCAGACGTCGGTGGGGCAGACCGCGCTGTTCGGCGCCTGGCGGCGTCAGGCCGCCTCGCCGGAGCGGACCGGCGACGCCCCGGCCTGACCGGCGGCGTCCTGTGCGGGGCAGTCTGATCCTGCCGCCCGGGCTGGCGGCCGCAGGATCCGCCGCGAGACCAGGTAGCCGGCCGGCAGCGCGAAGGCGGCGGCGGCCAGCGGCGCCAGCGTGCTGTTCATCCCGCACCAGCCGACCAGCGCCATCAGCCCGGCGCTCTGCATGCCGTAGTTGGTGGCCTGGGTCAGCGGGAACAGCAGGAACTTCTTCCAGGTCGGGCGGGTGCGGTAGGTGAAGTAGGTGTTGAGCAGGAACGAGCCGGCCATGCTCAGCGCGAAGGCGAGGCTGTAGGCGGCGAAGTACGGCAGCAGGCGGTGCAGCGGCAGGTAACAGGCGTAGAACGTCGCGGTGTTGACCCCGCCGACGGCGGCGAAGCGCACCAGCTGACCGGTGCCACCGGACCGGCGCCCGCCCGCGGGCCGGCCGCCCATCAGCCGGCCTGCGACCCGGCGGTGGCGGCGTCCGCGGGCCCGGCGGCGGCGCTCAGGGCGGCCTCGGCGGCGTTGCCCTCCTTGACCAGGTAGTGCGGGCGCCGCTTGGCCTCGTGGTAGATCCGGCCGATGTACTCGCCGATCAGCCCGAGCATCACCATCTGCAGCCCGCCCAGCCCCACGATGATGGCCACCAGCGTCACATAGCCGGGCGCGGTGACCCCGCCGACGACGGCCGCCGCGACGATCCACAGGGTGTACAGCCCGGCGAGCCCGGCCAGGCCCAGGCCGGCGTAGATGGCCAGCCGCAGCGGCCGGCTGTTGAAGGAGAGCATCCCGTCGATGCCGTAGTTGACCAGCGCGCCGAGCCGCCATTTGGTCTCGCCGGCCTCCCGTACCGCGTTGCGGTAGTCGAAGGTGACGGTGTCGAAGCCGATCCAGGAGAACAGGCCCTTGGAGAAGCGGTTGTACTCCGGCAGCGCCAGCAGCGCGTCCACCGCCTTGCGCGACAGCAGCCGGAAGTCCCCCACGCCGTCGGCGAGTTCGACGTCGACCCAGGTGTTGACGGCACGGTAGTAGCAGCGGCTCAGCGCGGACCGCAGCCGCCGTTCGCCGTCCCGGCTGCGCCGCGCGACGACCTGGTCGTGGCCCAACTGGTAGAGGTCGAGCATCTTCTCGATGAGGTCCGGGGGGTGCTGCAGGTCGGCGTCCATGAGGATCACCGCGTCGCCGGTGGCCGCCCGCAGGCCGGCCAGCATGGCGGGTTCCTTGCCGAAGTTGCGGCTGAACGACAGGTAGCGGGTGGTGCCCCGGTGCTGCTGGGCCAGACCGCGCAGCCGGGCCAGGGTGCCGTCGGTGCTGCCGTCGTCGACGTAGCACAGCTCGTGGGCGACGCCGAGGCGGGCGAGGACCGCCCGGACCGCCTCGTCGAAGCGGGCCAGTACGGCCTCTTCGTTGTAGCAGGGGACGACGATGGAGAGCTTCATCCGCGGGTCTCCTTGGTGGTGCGACGCCGGGACCGGCCGCGGCCCCGTAGCTGACCCCCGACCGCCACCGCGCCGGCCGCCAGCCCGGCCGCCCCGCTCACAGCCAGCCCCCCGGCCAGCCCCGGCGGCACGTACGTGCAGGTCAGCCAGGTCGCGCCGGGCCGCAGCGGAACCGTCAGCAGCCCGCCGTACGACGCCGGCGCGCGCCGCGGCCCGCCGTCCACCGCGCAGCCCCAGCCCCGGACGGCCGGCAGCGCCAGCACGGCGTGCCCCCGGCTGCCGCGCGGCAGCCGGGCCGTCAGCCGGTGCCCGCCGGCGGACAGGGCCACCGGCCCGCGCAGCGCGCGCACCGCCCGGTCCAGCGCGCCCGGCGGCAGACAGCCCAGCGGGCGCGCGGGCAGCCACTGGCGGCCCCGGCCGATGAACCGCACCGCGACCGTCCCGTCGTCCGGCACCCGCCCCAGCACCCGCACCGGGTTGGCGGTGGTGTCCGCCCGGCCGATGCCCTTGGTGCGGGTGCCCAGCCCGCTGACCTGGCCCCAGAACCAGGGCGCGTACCAGACGACGGTGCCGCCGGGGGTGCAGCGGGCGGTGAAGGTGGTGCCCGCGCCGTTCGGGCCGGCCAGGGGGGCGGCAGCGGCGGGCAGCGCGGACGGCGGCAGCAGCCAGCCGCCGCGCCCGCGCACCGGCGCGGTGCCCGCGGTGGGCGTCAGCTCCGGCACCTCGTAGACCGCCGTGCCCAGCACCCGTTCCTGGCGCGCGAACACGCTCTCCGCGCCGCGGGGCGGGGCCGCCAGGCGGCTGCGTACGGTCAGCAGCGGGGCCGGCGCCGGGCGGGCGCGGTCCACGGTGAAGACGCCGCGGGGGTGCTGCGGTGCGGGGAACAGCGAGCTGCTGACGCCCATCAGGGCCCGGCCCACCGGGTCCTCGAAGCTGAGGGTGTGACGGCCCCTGATGTACCAGCCGGCGCCCAGGCCCGCGAGGGCCCGGGCGGTGGCCGCGGGCACATAGCTGCTGTAGTAGGCGCCGCCCTCGCCGCCGAGCAGCAGCGGGTCGTTGTTGGCGAACTCGTGCGGCCCCGGGTCGGCGCGCGAGCGCGGCCAGTCGTCGCGTGCGGCGAGCCCGGCGCGGGCCGCCAGGGACCCCCGGGTCATGGTGATCTTGGGCCGGAACCAGGCGATCTTGCCCCGTACGGCCGTCACCGAGAACACCGTGTACGCCGAGGTGAGCAGCACCGTGCCGGCCAGTGCCGCGGTGAGCGCGGTCCGGGCGCCGGCCATGGACGGCGCCGCCGGCGCCGCCAGCCCGACCAGTGCCGCCAGGGCCGCGGCCCCGCCGCCGGCCACCAGCAGCCAGGTGGCCGCACCGACCGCGCCCTGGTCCCGGCACGCCCACGCCAGCAGCGCCACCAGTGCCCCGCCGGCGGCCAGTTCGCCGGCCCGGGGCCGGTGCGCCAGCGCCAGCCAGGAGATCATCACCAGGATCCCGCTGAGCACGAACGCGGCCCGGTACGGGCTGCCGTTGGGCAGCGCCAGCCCGTGCCACAGCAGGATCGTCGGCTTCCAGACGAACGAGGCGGCCACCCCCAGCGCGAGTGCGTACCAGGCGATCCGGGCCCGCACCGGCACTGCCCGGACGAACGGGAAGGCGGCGACCAGCAGCAGCCCGGGCATGCCGACGAAGATGTTGGGCGTGGGCACCCCGCCGTGGCCGCCGGGCAGCAGCTGCGCCAGCTGGTACAGCACGGTGGGCCGTTCCTCGTAGGAGACCGGGGGAGCGGGCTGGGCCGCCTGGCTGGCCCGGAGGGTGACGGTCAGGACGGGCGCCGCGAGCCCGATCCCGGCCAGCGCCGCCGTCACCGCCCGGCCGGCCGCCCGCAGCCGCGCGCCCGGCGGCATCCCGGCCGCCGTCACCAGCCGCACCGCCAGCACCAGCCCGGTCGCCAGGGTGGCCATCGCCGCCGTGTAGAAGTTGCCCGCCCAGGCGAGGGCGACCAGCAGCGTCCCGGCCACCCAGCGGGTGCGCCGCAGGCACCAGTCGGCGGCGATCCCCAGCAGCGGCAGCGCCACCGGCCCCCACATCCACATCGGGTCCGCGGCGCCGTCGTTCAGCACCCAGGCGCACAGCGCGTAGCCCACCGACAGAAGCGCCCGCAGCGTCCCGGAGCCCGGGTGCAGCCGGCCGAGGAGGACGGTCATCAGGGCGGCGGCCAGGCCGATGCACAGCAGCGTGACGAGGAAGACCGGCAGGTTCACCAGTTCGCGCGGGAAGAGGCCGACGAGCAGCGAGAACGGGTTCATCAGATACGTGACGAAGTCCGCGAGGAACGGCACCCCGTATCCGCTGCTCCAGTTGAAGAACAGATCGCCGGTGGCCTGCCCGTGCAGCAGGTCCCACAGCCGGGCGTGGAACGGCACGAACTGGTTGCCGAGGTCGTTGACGGCGCGCGAGCGCGGTCCGAACGGGTAACTGCCGTACAGGGCCAGCCCCAGGCAGTACGCCGCCGTGGACAGCGCCGCCGCCGTCCAGGGGGCGGTCCACCGCCGTGGCGGCCGGTCCGCCGCCGGGCGGTCCGCACCGGGCAGCGGCCGGGCAACCTCCCGGGGCCGGACCGCCTCTTGGGGGGTGGCGGGCGTCGGGGCCACCGGCACTCCTCCACGGTCGGCGAACGTTCAGTCAACGTTATATGTCTTAATAGTCTGTTTTGCCTCACTGGAGTGCTGCGTATGCCGAGGGACACCGAGGACAACCCCCGCACCACACCGATGACCCGTACCGCCCCGGCCGTCTCGGTGATCGTGCCGGTCCACAACACGCTGCCCTACCTCGACCGCTGCCTCGGCTCCGTCTTCGCCCAGACCCTCGCCCCGCACCGCATCGAGATCATCGCCGTCGACGACGGCTCCACCGACGGCAGCGCCGGCCGGCTCACCGACATGGCCCGCCGCAACCCCCGCCTCACCGTCGTCCACCAGCCCCCCTCCGGCGGCGCCGGCAAACCCCGCAACACCGGCCTCGCCCGCGCCCGGGGCGACTACGTCTTCTTCCTCGACTCCGACGACCGCCTCGGCCCCGAAGCCCTCGACCGCCTCACCCGCATGGCCCGGACCCACGGCTCCGACGTCGTCTACGGCCGCATCGTCGGCGCCGACGGCCGCGCCGCCCCCGTCGACCTGCGCACCACCAGCCCCGCCGTGTCCGTCTTCGACTCGCCCGTCTACTGGTCCCTCGCCGCCTACAAACTCTTCCGCCGCGCCTTCCTCGAAACCCACCACCTGCGCTTCGTCGAGGGCCGCCTGCTCGGCGAGGACCTCCCCTTCGGCATCGCCGCACTGCTGCGCGCCCGCACCGTCTCCGTCCTCGCCGACTACGACTGCTACTACCTCCACGGCCGCGCCGACGACAGCAACGCCAGCCGCCAGGACGTCGACTGGCCCGACTACCTCCACTACATCGGCGGCGTCCTCGACACCGTCGCCGCCGAGGTCCCGCCCGGCCCCGACCGCGACAAACTGATGACGCGTCATTTCCACGGTGAGATCCTCATGCCCTTCGGCGCGGCCTACCTCGCCCGCACCCCCGACGGCCGCCGCCGCATGACGGCCGCCGCCCGCCCCCTCGTCCGCCGCCACCTCACCGACCGGATACGCGCCGCCCTGCCGCCCCGCCTCCGGCTGCGTGCCCACTGCCTCGACGCCGGCCTCGACGACGCCCTGACCGCCGTCGTCCGCGCCGACACCGGCCCGGTCCCCACCGAGGTCGACCCCGACGGCCGGATCCACGCCCGCTACCCGTACTTCCGCGACCCGCACCACCCGCTGCCCGACGCCGCCTACGACCTCACCGACCGCGTCGTGCTGCGCCAGCGGCTGACCGGCTGCCACTGGACCGGCACCGTCCTCCGCCTGACCGGCACCGCCGCCCTGCCGCACCTCCACACCACCGCGGTCACCCTCGTCCTGCACCGCGCCGGCGCCACCCACCACCTCCCCGCCCCCTACGCGGACGGCCACTGGCAGGCGGAACTCGACCCGGCCACCGCGGCCGGCGGCGCGCCCCTCACCGACGGCGTCTGGGGCCTCAAGATCACCGTCACCGGGCACGGCACCGCCACCGACGGCGACCCGGGCCCCGCCGTCCACCGCACGGCCTGGCTGGTCCCGGAAACCACCCCGTCCGCCGCCGACCTCGCCCCGCGCCCCGTGCCGCCCGGCCCGGTCACCGCCGCGCTGTTCCTGTCCGACCCGCACGGCCACCTCCACCTGCGGCTGACCGCCCCGGACTGAGCCGCCACACCGTGCAGGGGCCGCCCGGCGGGAGCACTCTGGTAGGAGCGGTTCCGGAGGTGATGGTGATGCTGCAGACAGCTGTCGGATGGCACGTCGAGATGGAATTCGAGGAGGACAACCACCGCACGCGCGCGGCCGCCCTCGTGCGGCTCCCGGACGGCACCGAGGTCCGGTCCCACGGGTACGCCAGCCGCCACCCCGCCGACTCCAACCAGCCGCGGGTCGGCGAGGAGGTCGCCGGGGCCAGGGCGCTCAACGACCTGGCGATGAAACTGCTGACCAAGGCCCACGACGAGATCGACGAGGCGTCCGGGCGGACGTCGTACCCGCTGACGACCCGCTGACCGCCCGCCGACCGGCCGGGCCCGCCGGCCGGCCGCGGGTCACGCCCGGGGGCGGATCAGACCTCCGGGTGGTGGTGCCGCCAGCCCGCCCACGCCGACGTGACCATGTCCCGCACGTCGTGCCGGGCCTTCCAGCCCAGCTCCGCGGAGATCCGGTCGGCGGCCGCCACCACCCGCGCCGGGTCACCCGGCCGGCGCGGCGTCACCTCGGGCGCCACCCCCTCGTACCCGGTGACCTCCGCGATCAGACGGATCAGCTCGCGCACCGAAACGCCCTCGCCGCGCCCGATGTTCAGCGTCAGGTCCCGCACCGGGCCCGGCCCGGCCAGCTTCCGGGCCGCCGCCACATGCGCATCGGCGAGATCGGCGACATGGATGTAGTCGCGGATGCAGGTGCCGTCCGGCGTGTCGTAGTCGTCACCGAAGATCCGCGGCGCGGCACCCGCCGTCAGCCGCTCGAACACCATCGGCACGATGTTGAAGACCCCCGTGTCGGCCAGCTCCGGGGCGGCCGCACCGGCCACGTTGAAGTACCGCAGACAGGCCGTGGAAATGCCGTGCGCCTTCCCCACCGCCCGCGCCATCCACTCCCCGACCAGCTTCGTCTCCCCGTACGGGTTGATCGGCACGCACGGCGTGTCCTCGGTCACCAGCTCCACGTCCGGCATGCCGTAGACCGCCGCCGACGACGAGAACACCAGCCGGCCCACCCCGCCCGCCGCCATCGCCTCCAGCAGCGTCTGCAGCCCGTGCACGTTCTCCCGGTAGTACAGCAGCGGCATCTCGACGGACTCGCCGACCTGCTTCTTCGCCGCCAGATGCACCACATCGGTCACCCCGTGCTCCGCGATCGCCGCGTCCAGCAGCGCACGGTTCAGCGTGGAACCCACGACCAGCGGCACGCCCTCCGGGATCCGGGCGGCCACGCCCGTCGTCAGGTCGTCCAGCACGACGACCCGCTCGCCCGCCTGCCGCAGGGCCCGTACGACATGGGAGCCGATGTAACCGGCACCACCCGTGATCAAGTAAGACATGACGCCCATCCTAGGAGGGGAAAGCACCCGGACAACGGACAACGACAAGGTCAGCGGCGCAGCCGGCGCGCCGCGATCCGCCAGACGCTGCGCAGCCCCGACGCCACCCGCAGCGACAGCGCACCACCCGTCGTCGCATACGGCTGCACCAGCAGCACCGCATGCCGCCGGTTCGGCAGCACCCGCCGCCGCAGACCCGGCCCGGTGGCCCGCAGCGCGGCCCGGAAACCCGCCCCGTCGGCGCAGCTCACCCGCGCCATCAGATCCCACGGCTCCGGATCGGCCGCCGCCCCGGCGCCCCGCTCGGTCAGCGCCTCCAGATCCAGCACGACCTCCGCCGTCCAGCACACCTCGGCACTCCCCGGAGTGCCCGCGGCGGCCCGGGTGAGGGCCGCGGTGTGCACCGGGCCCCGCCGGTCGTCCCGGCGCCGCCGCAGCTCCACGTCGATGCTCTCCGGCCCCGCCGCCGCCAGCCGCCCGTACAGATCGTGCACCCGCAGCCGCAGCACACTGCGGCCGCCCACCGACGGCTCCGCGTCGATCGTCACCGGCAGCCGGCCTATCGGCTTCGTCCCCAGCGCGTCCAGCTCCACCTCGGGCAGGTCCGGCGACCACACCGCCCGCCCGTCGGCCTCCGCGTACGGCGGCAGCAGCCGCCCCGGACGGCTCGCCAGCTGCGTGATCCGGTCCAGGTCCCGCGGCGCCGGCGACGCCAGCACCACCCGCGCCAGCCACCGCGCCGGCGCCCGCGCCGCCCGCAGCGCCGCCTCGTCGAAACCCGCCAGGTACTCCCGGGTCAGCCGCCACCACTCCGCCCGGTAGTCCGCACCGCGGGTGTGCAGCTCCCGCACGTACATCCGCAGATCATGATCGAGGAACTTGGTGGCCGCCGCCTGCGCCAGCACCGGCGACCCCGCCTCCCGGAAGATCTCCACACTCGCCCGGTGCGCCGCGATCCGCGCCTCCCAGTTCGCGACGTCCTTGCGGTTCAAGGAGATCGACTGCCGCGCCGCCGACCGGCGCACATGCCAGACGTAGACGCTGTCCGGCACCGTCGCGATCCGCGGCGCCGCCGCCAGCACCCGCGCGGTGAACACGAAGTCCTCGTACGTGAAGCGGCCCTCCGGGAACACGATCGCGTGCTTCGCCAGGAACTCCCGCTCGTACAGCTTGTTCACACACAGCGTGTCCCGCACCAGCTGCGGACTGGCCTCCGCCGACTCGTGCACCGCCGCCTCCCGGTACAGCCCCGGCTGCCACGGCACGTCCCGCCGCGCCGGCAGCTCCCGTCGCACGCACGCACCCGACACCACCGGCGCGTCGTACCGCAGCGCCGCCGACAGCAGCGCCCGCACCGCACCCGGCGGCAGCACGTCGTCACTGTCCAGGAACATCACGAACCGGCCCGTCGCGGCCCGCAATCCCTCGTTGCGGGGCGTGCCGCAGCCGCCGCTGTTCGCACTGCGGTGGATCACCCGCAGCCGCGGCTCGGTACGGGCCAGCTCGTCCAGGGCGGCGCCGGTGCCGTCGGTGGAGGCGTCGTTCACCGCGATCACCTCGGTGACCGTGTCACCGGGAGCCTCCTGAGCGAGCGCGGAACGCACCGCATCACCGACATGGCCGGCATCGTTGAACGCGATGACGACGATGCTGACCTGCGCGGAGGGCGTGATGGTGGGCCCCGGCAGCTGCTCAGGGGCTTCTTTCACAGTCACTAAATCTACATTTCGTGTCGACAGCATCTCTTGGCGCGAGCGGGAACCGAACCCATATCCGATGGGTCAGAGGGCGAAACCCGCCGAGCGGTTGCACTCCCCGCCCCGCTTTTCCGCCGCATTGCCGTCTCGTGACCGGGCGAAGGGCCGGGCTTGGGTGCGCAAGGACCCGACAGCCCGCCGCGGACCCCTGCACATGCTGTAACGACGCGAGTGGCGTGCGATGCCGATCCGCGCACCATCACCTTGCCGCGGACCGGCAACCCTCACCGCTCCATCACGTCCGCGACCCGCCCCGCCGCACCGCCGTCGTCCCGGTGACAGAACACCTCCCGGAAATCCGCGTACGCCTCCGCATGCGCCCCGGCCACCGCCCCCAGATCACCCAGCGCCTCCACCAGCTCACCCGTCGACGACAGCAAGGGCCCCGGCACCCGCGCCTCGAAATCCAGCGTGAAGCCCCGCAGCACATCCCGGTAATGCGCCAGGTCCGGCGTCAGGAACAACATCGGCCGGCCCGTGTTCGCGAAATCCACCGCCAGCGACGAATAGTCCGTCACCAGCACATCCGCCACCAGCAGCAACTCCATCGCGTCCGGATACGCCGACACGTCCACCGCGAACGGCGCAAGATGCCCCGGCAACCGGTCCGCGACCAGCGGATGCCCCCGCACCAGCAGCACATGCCCGTCCCCCAGCTCCCGCCGCGCCAGCTCCACGTCCAACGGCAGCGGCAACCGGTGGTGCCGCGCGTCGTACGCCACGTCGTCCCGCGGCGTCGGCGCGTACAGCACCACCCGCCGGCCCGGCTCCAGCCCCAGCCGCTCCCGCACCGCCGCCGCCCGCAGCTCCCGGTCCGCCGCGAACAGCACATCCGTCCGCGGCAGCCCCGTCTCCAGCACCCGCCCCGCGAACCCCAGCGCCGACCGCAGCACCCCGGTGCTGTGCCCGTTCGGCGACAGCAGCACGCTCCACTGCCGGCTCACCCGCGGCCGCGGCGCCAGATGCGCAAGCCCCGCACACAGCGTCCCCGCCAGATCCGCACCGATCCGCTTCAACGGCGTACCGTGCCAGGTCTGCACGATCCGCTGACCGCCCCGCCGCGTGAACCACCACGGCAGATGGGTGTTCGTCACCACCCACCGGCTGTGCGCCAGCGCCCCGTGCCACTCCGCGCTGCCCACCACCACCGCCCGCGCCGTCGCCGGCACCGCCGTCTGCCCGTCCCGCACCGCCCACAGGTGCTCCACGTCCATCCCCCGGCGCACCAGCTCCTCGTGCACCGCCCGCGGCGAATCCCCGTACGACCGGCCACCGAAACTGCTGTACAGCACCGTGTCCCGCAGCGGACGCGAACGGTGCAGCACATAGTGCTGCTCCCGCAGCAGCCGCCGCCGGTACGGGCCCCGGTCCGCGGCCGGCACCGCAGGGCCCGCCACCACCAGCACCTCGTCCTCCCGGTGCCGGTCCACCACCAGCGGCTTCCCCCGGACCGTGCACGACGCCGGCAGCCCCTGAAGCACCCGCGGCACCAGCCGCACCGGCGCGTCCAGCGGCGAGCCCACCGCCCCCCGCTCCCGCAGATGCAGCGACCAGCTGCCCTCCCGCAGCGGCACCGGCCCGGCCAGCGACGGCAACGCCCCCAGCGGCAGCCGCCCGTGGAACCGGCCCTCGTCATGCGTCACCGGGAACGTCAGCTCCGCCGCATGCTCCCCGTGCTTCAGCACCAGCTCCGTCGCGTGCGGCGCCGCCGCCGGCAGACCGCCCGCCACCAGCAGCGTCCCGTCCGACCGCCACAGCACCCGGTCCGCATACGGCTGCGGCGTCCGGTCGTGCAGCACCAGATCCCCCGCCGGAGAAGCCGCCACCACCAGCTCCCGGCCGTGCGGCAGCGGATACCCCACCGGCTCCAGCGCCGGATCACACGCCACCCGGTCCGTCCCGCCGTCCGGCAGCACCAGCTCCGCCAGCCAGCTCTCCGTATGCGCCGGCGGGATCGCCGCCGGCGCCCCGTCCCGCGGCGGACGCGCCGCCGCCACCGCCTCCGCCAGCACCCGGAACGTCACCCCACCCCCCTCGCCGGGCTCCGCCCCCGCCGGGAACGACACCACCGTGCCCGTCCCCCGATGCGTCAGCCGCAGCCCCGACGGCGCCGGCCCCGGCGCCCGCACCGACACCTCCAGCGCACCGGCCGCCACCGACCGGTGCCCCGCCAGCCACCGCGTCCGCCGCGCCACCGACAGCCGCAACCGCCCGTCCTCGTACCACGGCGTCACCCGCACCACGCCCCGCGGCCCCTCGTCCGCCACCTCCGACGCCACCGGCGCCGCCCCCGACCCCGACTCCGGCGCCACCGGCGACGCCACCCGCACCGCACTCGCCGACGCCAGCACCAGCCCGACCGACCAGTCCCCCTCCTCCCACCGCCCGCCCCGCCGCAGCCGCGCCGGATCCACCCGCAACTCGAACCCCGACCAGTCGTAACAGTGCAGCTCCTGCCCCGACTCCGCGGTCGCCTCCGGCATCGCCACCGTCCGCAGCGGCAGCACGATCCGCCGCCGCCCGCACGACAGCACCGCCGTCCGCACCCCCACCGTGTGCCGGTGCGCCGCATCCACGTTCCGCACGTACGCGTGCCCCCGCAGCACCAGCACCCCGTCCCGCCACACCGCCTCCCGCACCCGCGCACACACCGGGAAGTCCTCCCGGCCCAGCCGCGTCACCCCCGGCGGCAGCTCCAGCGGCGGACTCACCGGCACCACCGCCCGCCGCCGCAACGGCGGCCCCGCCACCGCGAACCCCGCCGGATTCCGCGCCTCGTGCCGCAGCAACGTCAGCAGATCCGCCGCCCGCCCCGCCCGCACCAGATACCACCGCATCCGCAACTCCACCGGAAGCTCCGGAAACACCCGCGGATCCACCCCCGCCAGGAAATCCCGCGCACAGTCCAGGAACGCCGTCCGGGTCTCCGGCGCCGCCCCCGGCAACGCCGCCACCAGATCCGCCAGCCCCTCCGTCAGCTGGAACCGGTCGTAATCCCGCCGGTACGCCTGCAGCTGCGGCCGCGATGCCTCACCCAGGAACCGCCGGATCGCCGCCACCGCCGCGAACCGGTCCCGCACCCCCTGCGGATCCGGCCGCCGGTGCCGCGCCGCACCCTCCGGCAGCCGCCAGTAACACACGTGCTCCCGCAGCACGTCCACCGCACCGGCCAGGAAATGCGCCGGCACCGTCACCGCCTCGTCCAGGCACAACTCCCCCTCCGGAAAAGCGAAACCGTGCCGGTCCCAGAACTCCCGGCGGAACACCTTGTTCCGGGCGAAGGAATCCGCCAGCAGCGTCAGATCCTCCGTCACATGCGTCCCCAGCACCGTCTGCCGGCCCGCCGGATGACGCGCCGACTGACTCCGCCCCGCCGCCCCCAGCCGGTACACATTGCCCGTCGCCAGATCCGCCCCCGACCGGTCCAGCACCCCCACCAGATCCTCGTACGCCCGCGGCAGCAGCACATCGTCCGCATCCAGGAACGCCAGATAACCGGTGTGCGGAAAAGCGTGCCGGGCACCGGCGTTCCGCGCCGCACCGCACCCCGCCGCCCCACCGGCCGGCAGGTGCACGATCCGGAACCGCGGATCCCGCTCCGCGGCGGCATGCGCCACGGCAGAGGACGGGCCCTCACCCGCGGGCCCGCCCTCCACCAGCACCACATCCAGTTCCGCCAGCGTCTGCGCCGCCACCGACGCCAGGCACTCCTCCAGATTCCCCTCCGCCCCCGCACCACGAGGAATCGGGACGACCACGGTGAGCCGGGGCTTCATAGATGGACCACGCCCTTCCTGTTTCTTGTGGGCGTTCAACTCACCACCGGCGGCACGGTCACCGGATCTGCGCTGAAAGGGTGAGCCCCCACGCCCGCGGCCCCACCACCCGCCCGCACCACCGCCCCGCCCCGAGACCTTCCGCCCACCGGGTCGGCGCGCCGCGGCCACCCCGCCCCGGCCCATGCCGTAGACCCGAAGCCGTACACCCGTCGCGCAGCGTTACGGCGCCCCCGCGCCGCGTCCCAGGGAAGGTGACCGCATCCCGATGCCCGGCCGAACCGACAGCCCCGCCCCCACCGACAGCCCGGATGCCCAGCCACCCACCGGCGAACCCCGCACCCCCCGCGCCCCCCGCCCCACCGGCACCGCCCCCGCCGCCTCCACCGCCCGCCTCCCCGCCGACCCCACCCGCCCCGGCCTCGCCCGCCTGCTGCCCGCCCACACCCCCTACCGCCGGCAACTACGGCGCATCGGCGCCGGCCGCGTCCTGGAAATCGGCTGCGGCGACGGCGACACCCTCGCCGGCTGCACCCCCGGCAGCGTCGGCATCGACCACGACCCCGACGCCGTCGCCCGCTGCCGCACCCGCGGCCTGACCGCCTACACCCCCGACGCCTTCCTCGCCGGCCCGCACGCCCGGCCCGGCGCCTTCGACGCCCTCCTCACCGCCCACGTCCTCCAGCACCTCGACGACGAACAGGCCGAAGAACTCCTCCGCGCCTACGTCCCCTACGTACGGCCCGGCGGCGGCGTCCTCCTCATCACCCCCCAGGAAGCCGGCCACCGCGCCGGCCCCCCACCCGTCCGCTTCACCGACTTCACCCTGCTGCGCGCCTTCGCCGCCACCGCCGGCCTCACCGTCCGCCGCACCTACTCCCACCCCCTGCCCCGCCCCGCCGGGATGCTGCTGCGCCCCAACGTGTTCGTCCTGGTGGGGCAGGTACCGCGATAGCGACGTGCCACGACGGGCACGTACGCGGCAGCGACGTACCGCGACAGGGACGGGCAGGCACCGCGGCAGGCGCACGGGGCCGCGCACACGAAAGCCGGGGCGGGCCGCCCCTGAAGGCGGCCCGCCCCGGCCCTCCCGTCCGTACCCGCGGCTAGCGCCCGCGCGCCCGCTTACGGGCCTTCGCGATCGCCCGCGCCACGATCGGCGGCAGCACCTCCCGCGCCACCTTCCGCACCGTCGCCCCCGTCGGAACCGGCGCCCGCCGCACCGACCGCACCACCGGCCCCGACGGCGCCGCCACCACCTCGGGCCGCACCGCACCCGCCCTGGCCGCCGACGGCGCCGGACGGTGCCGCGACACCGGCTGCACCGGCTCCTTCGCACCCTTCGCGCTCAACCGCACCAGCGGCGCCCCGTTCACGTACTGCACCTCGTGCCAGATGTCCCCGCGCTCCGCGATCCACCCCACCAGCGCCTTCTGCAACGGCTCCGGATCACCCCACGTGCCGTAGAACTTCGTGCCCGTGATGCAGATCGGCCGCAGCCCCTCATTGGCGACCGCCTGCCACGTCGCCGCCGCCACCCCCGGACAGTGCTCCGCGCGGTAGTCGTCCAGCACCACCACACCACTGCCGGTCAGCAACTCCCGCACCGCCAGGATGTCCCCGTGCACATGCTCGTACAGATGCGACGCGTCGATGTGCGCGAACCGCACCGACCCCTTCTCCACGTGCTCGCTGACGACCGAACTCAGCCCCTGCACGATCGTCGGCAACTCGTCGTGGAACGACAGGTAGTTGGCCTCGAAGGCCCGCCGCGTCAGCGACGCGTACGACTTCTTCATCTCCTGGGAGTTCGACGCGTCCTCGGCCGGCGAATCGAAGAGATCGCACACCGTGAAGCGCTCACCGGCACCCAGCCGCGCCCCGAGGAAAATCGCGCTCTTCCCCATGTACGCGCCCAGTTCGAGCAGATCACCCGCCTCGGAACGCTCCTTCTGATACGCCAGGAACCAGTCGAACAGCAGCTGATCGGCAGTGAAGAACCAGCCTTTCACCTCGGACAACCGGGCAGGGCGCGGGAGGTGCTCGGCACTCTGGTCTGCGGTGGGGGCAGTCATGTGCGGTCCGTCTCCAGACGGTCGGGAACGTAGGCGGAATCCAACAGGCAAAGCGATGTGGGGGGACACATACGGACGCATACGGAGTGTGCAGTTATGAACACGCCCGGCCCCGGTGCGGGGCGGCGCACGGGCCCCGCCCCGCGCAGGGACGGACACACCCTCGTCCGGCACGAAAAACGCGCCGGCGCCGCTACGCAGTCTCCACGACGGAGCCCCGTCGCACCATGCGTTTCACGGCAGTGACCGACATCGTAGGGGGACGGACATGAACGCGGAATAACAACGGCACGACCCCCAGCCGACCCCGTACGCCGTACGGCACACCGGCCCCCGGCCCACCGCGCCCGCCACCCTCACTTCACCGCGCCCGCCATCACCCCGGACACGAACTGCCGCTGGAACGCGAAGAAAACGATCAACGGCACCACCATCGACAGGAACGCCCCCGGCGCCAGGACATCGATGTTGTTGCCGAACTGCCGCACCTCCTGCTGCAACGCCACCGTGATCGGCGGACTCCCGCTGTCCGCGAAGATCAACGCCACCAGCATGTCGTTCCACACCCACAGGAACTGGAAGATCCCCAACGACGCGATCGCCGGACCCCCCAACGGCAACACCACCCGCGTGAACAGTCGCAGCTCACCCGCCCCGTCCAGCCGCGCCGCCTCCAGCAGCTCCCGGGGAATCTCCGCGAAGAAATTCCGCAGCAGGAACACCGCGAACGGCAACCCGAACGCCGTATGGAACAGCACCACCCCCGCCGTCGTCTCGAACAGCCCCACCGCCCCGAACAACTTCGCCACCGGGATCAACGCCACCTGCACCGGCACCACCAGCAGCCCCACCACCACCAGGAACCAGCCGTCCCGGCCCGGAAAATCCATCCAGGCGAACGCATAACCCGCCAGCGACCCGATCACCACCACCAGCACCGTCGCCGGCACCGTGATCTCCGCCGTCGTCAGCAGCGAACCCATCACCTTGCCGTTCGACAGCAACCGGCCGTAATTGTCGAACGTGATCTGCGCCGGCTCCGCGAACACCCGCCACCAGCCCGACTCACCGATCCGCTGCGGACTGCGCAACGACGACAACAGCAACCCCACCGACGGCATCAACCAGAACAACGCCACCAGCACCAGGAACACCCGCACCGCACCACCACCGGCCCGCGCCACCAGCCGCGCCACCACCGACGGCCGCGCCCGCACCCCCGCACCCGCCCCGCCCCCACCACCGGCCCGGGCGACCCCCTCCACCGCCGTCATCGACGACGCTCCTTCCGTATCCGCCGGAGATTCACCCACATCACCGGCAGCACGAGCAGCAGCAGGAACACCGCGATCGCACTGCCCAGCCCCTCATCGACATCCGTCCCGAACGACGACTGGAACAACTGCAACGCCAGCACATTCGCCGACCGCAGACTCGACCCCGGCGCGATGATGTACACCAGGTCGAAGATCTTCAGCACATTGATCATCAACGTCACCAGCACCACCACCAGCACCGGCGCCAGCAACGGCACCGTCACCCGGCGGAACACCTGCCACTCACCCGCCCCGTCCACCCGCGCCGCCTCCAACAACTCCCGCGGCACCCCCGCCAGCCCCGCCGCGATCAACACCATCGCGAAACCCGCCCACATCCACACATACGCCCCGATGATCGCCGGAGTCACCAACGCCGGCCCCAGCCACTCCACCCCGCCGTACGCCGCCGCGAAATTCCCCGCCGGCAACCGCAACCGCGCCCCGTCCGCCGCCCCACCCGGCAACACGAACGTCCCGTCCGCCGCGGTCCTCGCCGACGCCACCACCCGGCCGCCCCGCACCGCCTCCACGGTCACCCCGGCCAGACCCCGCTCCGACCCGTCGACCACATTCGGCCGGCCCCCACCACCCCGCAGGAAATCCAGCCACACCGTCCCCGTCACACTCCCCGGCCGCGCCACCGCACCCACCGCCCGCCGCGCACCCCGCACATCGTCCTGCCGCACCGCCACCAACGGCAGCATCACCGGCGACCCCGCCCGCACCACCGACCGCGTACGGAACCCCCCGCCCCCCGACGGCCGCAGCACCCCGTTCGGCCGCGGCCTCGCCCCCGGGAACGGCGCCGGCTCCGCGAACGTGTCATGCACCCCCACCCACACCGCATTGGCCACCCCACGCTCCGGACTCTGGTCGTACACCAGCCGGAAAATGATCCCCGCCGCCAGCATCGAAATCGCCATCGGCATGAAAACGACCAGCTTGAACGCCGTACCCCACCGCACCCGCTCCGTCAGCACCGCAAAGATCAACCCCAGCGCCGTCGACACCGTCGGCGCCACCACCACCCACACCACGTTGTTCCGCAACGCGGTCCGAATCCCGTCGTCCGCGAACAACTCCCCGTAATTCCCCAGCCCCACGAACCCGTCACCGGACGCATCGAACAGACTCCGGTACACGGAAAACCCGATGGGATACACCACCAGCGCACCCAACAACACCAACGCCGGCAACAAGAACACCGCAGCCACCCACCGCCGCGTCCCCGTCACCCGCCGCCCACCACTGACCTTCGCCACACTGCCGCCGACTTCCGCTGTCCTGCTGCTGCCCATCGTGAAAATCCCCCGGCACAGGTGAAACGGCACAGAAAGAAAGAACCCGGAAACGGAGAAAAGAGCGGCCGACGGCCTTCCCGCCGGTCGCTCAACTCCCCTCACCCACCGAACGACTTGACCGCGTCCCGCTCCAGCCGCGCCTGCGTCCCCGCCACGTCCTTCGGGTTCTTCAGGAAGTCCTGCAAGTCCTTCCACTCACCCTGACCCGGCTTCCCACCGAACGAAGCCGGCGCCTGATCCGACATGTCGAAGCGGAAATCATCACCGGCCGCGATCAGCGCCCCCGCGATCCGCCGCATCACCGCATCCCCGTACGCCGCCCGGTCGAGTTCCTTGTTCGGCGAAACGAACCCACCCGCGCGCGCCCAGATCCGCGCCGCATCCGTCGACGCCAGGAACGTCAGCAGCGCCTGCGCCGCCTTCCCGCCCTTCAGCGCCACCGCCACATCCCCGCCCGTCACCACCGGCGACTTCGCACCCACCGCCGGGAACGGAAACACCTTGGCGTCCGTACCGATCTTCGCCTTCGTCTGCGCGATATTGGCCGCCGCGAAATCCGCCGACGACACCATCGCCGCCTTCGGCGCGGCACCACCGCTGAACGTCTGCGTCACCGACGTCGGGAAATCCGTCTGCAAGGCCCCCGCATTACCGCCGACCAGCAGATCCTTACGCCCGAAAAGCTGGCCGAGCGTGGACAACGCCTGCTTCACCGAGGCATCCGTCCACTTGATCCGGTGCTGCGCCAGCTGGTCGTACTTCTCCGGCCCGGCCTGCGAAAGATAGATGTTCTCGAACCAGTCGGTCAGCGTCCAGCCGTCCGACCCACCCACCGAGACCGGCTCCACCCCCGACTCGGAAATCGTCCGCGCCGCCTTCAGGAACTCCGCCCAGGTCTTCGGCTCCTGCACACCGGCGTTCCCGAACGCCTGCGCGTTGTACCACACCAGCGACTTGTTACTGGCCTTGAAATACACCCCGTACTCGGTGCCCTTATGAGCCCCGAGGTCCTGCCACCCCTTGCTGTAGTTCTTCGCCAACTGCGCTTTGGCCTCCGGCCCCAGCGGCTTCAGCCAGCCCTTCCCGGCGAACTCGTTGAGCACCCCGACCTGCTGCAGCATCGCCACATCCGGCGGCCCACCCCCGGCGATCTTCGACCCGATGAAACCGGCCATGTCATCGCCACTGGGCACGAAATCCACCTTCGCCCCGGTGCGCTTCTCGAACTCGTCCAGCACCTTGACGAAATTCTCCCGCTCCGCCCCCGTCCACACCGCGGTCACCTGCAGCCGCTGCCCCGCCAACTTGGGCAACCGCACCGTAACGGCATTCCGCTCACCCCCCTTGCCCCCGCCCCCCTCACCCTTCTTCCCGCCGCCCCCACCACTCCCACAACCAGCCACCCCCACAGCCAGCACCACCCCCACCACAACCCCGGCCGCCCCCCGCCGCCGCCAGCCCATCCCTCGACCCGTCATCCCAAACCCCCAATTCCCTCAATCCCGTTCAATGCCGCGGCTCGCTGCGAATTGCCGAATCGCTGCGGACCACTGGCTCGTTGGCTCAGTGGCTCGTTGGCTTATCGGCCCGTTGGCCCGTTGGGTTGCTGGCTCCCTGAATTGCTGAATCGCTCTGGTTCCGTAGCCGGTTCTGCGACCGATGCTGTGATCCGCCGCGGACTTTCCCCACACGGCTCCCAGGAGGCCGCCGTCGTGCTACTGCGGTGACACAAGGCGCGGTGGTGCGAGCTCCTACTGCTGCGATGTCGCAAGGTGCGGTGGTGCGAGTGCGGTGGCGCGAGTGCGAATGGTGCATAACTGAGTGCGATGGTGCGTAACTCTGGTCTTGCGTCACTGTGGTCGTGCGGTCTGCCGCTCCCGTGCGCTCCCGTGCATGTGACCTGCCGATGCCATGCCGACGCGGCTCGGCTCGGCGCGGCCGGGTATGCCATGCCGGCACGGCTTGCGGTGGCACCCGACGCCACGATGCGCCGCTGCCACGCGGCTACCGGCCGCCCAGCACTGCCTCAGCCCGCGCCCAGCCCCGACACGCCCAGCCCGACCCGGTGTGCGACAGGTCTACGCCCCGCCCCCGGCCTCCGCAATACCGCGTCCCGCACCAACTCACCTTTCGTAATGGTGCTGTTACGGCCACCCCAAACCCCAACCCAGCCTCAGCCCCAACGCGAACGCAGCCTCGGCCCCACCCCCGCCCCAAACGGCATCACCAGCCGCAGAAACCCCACCCGCCGCAGTGGGCGCCCCCTATGGCGGGCATCCCGATGCCCAAGCGGGCCTCCCGATAGTGGCGCCCTGACGGTGGTGACGGTGGGTCCCCCGAACCCGCCCCCCCCGATCCCTCCGCCCCGCCCTCACCCCAACCCCACCTCAACGGGGGCGCGGGACGAGGCTCAACGGGGGCGCGCGGGACGAGGCCCGGAGAAATCGCCCCGCCCATCCCAAGCACTCAGACCAGCTCACCCCCAAGCGCTCAGTCAGCCCACCCCAAGCGCACACGCCAGCGGTGACGCGCACGCCAGCGGTGCGCGCTCCTCGCTCAGATCAGCGGTGCCGCAGGCGGTGCTCCCGAGGACTGGGCGGCCCGCTGGAGCGCACTGGCGAGCAGGGCGAGGTCCGTCGGGCCGTTGCCGAGTTCGCGCAGCGGGCGTCGGGCCGGCGGGTCGCCCATCCGCTGCCACTCCAGCGGGACGACCGTCGGCCGGAGCGTGGACGTACGGGGTATCCGGCCGGTCACCCGGCCGGCCTGGAACGGCGTGGCGGAGCCGTCCGCCACACGGTGGAGCCGCCCGCGGCCGACCGGGGCGGGCTCGGACGGGTCGTCGGACTCGCCCAACTCGACGCGTAGTGCGGCGAGTTCGCTGGTCGCGGTGTCGGCGGTGCGGTCCGGGTGGCCGGTCGCGGCTATGAGGTGGACGCCGAGCGCAGCCCCGTCCCGAGCCACCGCCTCCAGCGCGCGCACCACGGAGCCGGCGGCCGGGCGGCCGGGGCTGCCGAGCGCGGGGGCGACCAGTGCGTCGAAGTCGTCGACCAGGATGAAGAGGCGCGGCATCGGGGCCGCGGGGTCGAGCGGGGTGGGCGGGGCGGCGGGGGTGGTGTCGGGGTCGGGTTCGGGGGTGGCTTGGGTGGGCGTCGGGGCTCCGGGGCGGGAGCGGAGGCGGAGGGTGCCCGTGCTCGCCAGGGTGCCGGTGTCGGACGGGTCCGCCGCCGCTGTGCTGCCTCCTTCGTTACGGCAACGATTACGGAGCGTGATTAGTTCCTGCTCTCCGTGACTATTTCCGTACGGTGTGTAATCGGTGGCCCTGGAGGTTCCGGCGGTCTCGGGGGGCTGGGAGGTGTGGTCGGGGTGGCGGCCGGGCTCGGGGGTGTGGCTCGTCGGCGGTGTGTCGTACCTCTCGGCGTGTGGCTCGCTGTAAGTACGGCCTTGCGGCGCGGTGGGCGCGGAACCCTGTGCGGCGGTGGGCGCGACGCCTTGTCCGTGGGCACCTTGTTCATGGACAAGGTGCCCACGGGCACCTTGTGCACGTTGGGGCCCGTGGGGTCCATGGGCGGCATGAGGTCCATGGGGTGCTGGGGCTTCCGGAAGGCGGGCGTCACCCGAGGCGCGGGGCTCTCCCTTACGGGCTTCGCCCGCGCGGCCTTCGTCCGTGCGGCCTTCGGTGGTGCGGCGGGGGACGATGACGCGGGGGGCCGGGAGGTGTTTGGTGCGCCAGTCGGTGAAGGGGGTGCCGGACAGTATTTCGGCGCGGCGTTTGAGTTCGGAGGAGAGGGCCTGGGCGAACGCGCGCATGCGGACCGGGTCGGACGCGGCGAGGTACGTCGTGACGTGCGGCAGATCGGTACACACCCGCAGGCCCTCGCCGCGGTCGGTGCCGCCGCCGTCCACCAGCACCAGGGACAGCAGGTCGGGGCGGTCGGTGGCGGCGAGGGAGGCCGCCAGGGACCGGAGCAGTTCGGTTTTGCCGCCGGCGGTGGGGCCCTGGACGAGGAGGGGTGCGCCCTCGGCGGCCAGGTCGGCGCACACCGGTCCGTGCGGTCCGGCGCCCAGTACGGCGGTGGCGCCGGGCCGGTCGGTGTCCGAGGTGGCGGCCCAGCGGGCCATCAGGGAGGCGGGGGTGGCGCGGGCCAGCCCGAGTTCGTCCAGGAGCCGGGACGTCGCGGGGAGGGGGACGGCCGCGCGGGGTGTCGTGCGTGCGCCGCCGGCCGTGCTCTCGGCCTCGCGCAGCGGCGCCAGGGCCCGGGCGAACCGCTCGGCCCAGGCGGCGGAGACCGCGTCGACCGTGGCGATCGTCCCGTTCGGTCCGGAACCGGGCTGGACGACGCGGACCGCGGTGGCGACATCGCCGCTGAGGACCGCCACCGCGCCGCACTCCCCGAAGGCGGGCGACGCGGCCCGGGCCGCCTCGTACGTGGCGGCCAGCGGGAAGGCGGGGGAGGCGGCCGGGGTTTCGGCCAGGCAGAGGAGATGGACGCCGGCTGCCGCGCCGGCCGTGGCCAGCCGCGCGGTGGTTTCGCGCAGTGCGGACGAGCCGGGGTCGCCGTCGACGATCAGGAGGGTGAACGGTCCTTGGTGGCGGGCGGCGGCGAGGGCGATCTCGGC
Source organism: Streptomyces sp. NPDC107765 (assembly GCF_055657085.1). NCBI lineage: Bacteria > Bacillati > Actinomycetota > Actinomycetes > Kitasatosporales > Streptomycetaceae > Streptomyces > Streptomyces sp. NPDC107765. The sequence continues at coordinate 58,002 of NZ_JBVKBL010000010.1, forward strand.
GCGTTCGGCGCTGGCCCAGCCGGGGCCCAGCGGGCAGTCGTCGAGCCGTCGGACGAGTTCGGCGGTGCGGGCCGTGGCCTGTTCCTTGTCGTAGGCGAGCAGCAGCCGGCAGTCCTGGCCGTGGGCCGGATGGAGATGCGGCAGCCAGCCGAGCCAGGACCAGTCCGCGACCCGTTCCTCGGTGGTGCGCGCCCGGTCGGTGCTGATCAGCACGATGTCCAGGGTGGCGGGGGAGTGCAGGGCGGCGAGCTGGGCGATCGCGGAACGGGCGAGTCCGGCGAGGCGGGCGCGCGGCCCGGCCAGGCCGAGGGAGCCGGCCCGGCGCAGCCCGATCGTGACGGGCAGGGCGGTGCGGCCGCCGTCGCGGCCGGCGGTGCCCAGCCGCACGGTGAGGGTGTCGGGGTGGTCCGGGCCGCGCTCCCAGAGCCGGGGGCCCGGGCCCAGCGCGGTGAGCAGGACGGCGGCGGCGTCCGGCCACCGTTCGTCCGGGGCGGCTCCGGAGGCGGCCGGGGCCGTCGCTCCGTCGCCGGGCGGCGCTACAGGGGAGTCCTGGGGTGCACCGGACGCCTGGAGGCCCGACGCCGGGAGGCCGGCCGCCGGGAGGTCGTCGTAGGGGCGTTCCGTGGTGGGCCGGCCGCCGGTCAGCCGGCGCGCCCAGGCCCCGATCCCGCCGCGACGGCCGCCCTTGCGGGGCGCGGCGCCGTAACACGCCGCATCCTCCGCGGCGGCATCCTCGGCGGGCGCCAGGCTCTGCTGACCGCCGTGGGTACGGTCCTCGCCGTAGGGACGGTCCTCGCCGTGAGTACGGTGCTGGGCGCCGGCCGTCGAGGCGTCGTCCGGGTACCTGGGGGCCGGGTACCCGGGGGTCGGATACTCGCCGTACGCATACCCGCCGTACGGCTGGTCGTTGCCCGGAAGCGCATGGCCAGGAAGCGCGTGGCCCGGATGGTCGGGGTGCGCGCGGTGGTGAGGCTCGCGGTCGGGGCGTTCGCCGTGCGGGTGCTCGTGGATACCGGGTCCGGCTTTCAGGCCCGGGCCGTGGCCCAGGCCATGAGCCGTGGCGGCGTCCGGGTGGGCCGGACCGGCCGGGGTACCGCGCAGGGGGGTGTCGCGCCGGCCGGCCGGGTCCGGTGACCAGGCCGTACGAGGAGCAGGCAGGGGGGCGGCCGGTCCCGTGGCCCTCGCCGGGGGAGGTCCGAAAGCCGGTGCCGGTGCCGCCGCATCGAGCGCACCGGGCGCGGCGGGAGTACCGGGAGCACCGGCCCCACCGACCCCACCGGTCACCTGAGCCCAACCGGCCCCGCTGGTCCCTCCGGCCCCGCCGCCTCCCTCACCCTCGGCGGCCCTCGCGTACCCGGCCCCCGCGCCCGTGGCGATGCGCAGCCGGCCCTCGCCGTCCGGGGTGGTCTCCAGGGCGGGGTCCGGGGTGGTGGGGGCGGGCTGCAGGCGGAGGGTGGATTCGCCGATGCGCAGCAGGGCGCCGGGCGGCAGAGGGGCGGGCAGGTCGCCGAGGCCGGTGCCGTCGACGGCGGTGCCGTTCGTGGAGCGCAGGTCGGCGACGTGGACCGAGCCGTCCGGTTCGACGGTCACGGCGCAGTGCAGGCGGGAGACGTCCGGGTCGTCGAGGGGGACGTCGGCGTCGGCGGAGCGGCCGATGCGGATCTGGCCGCCGTGCAGCAGGTGGACGCCGCCGGCGTCGGGTCCGGAGATGACGCGCAGCCGGGCGGTGCCGTGCGGCAGGCCATGGGCCGGGGCGGGGCCGGGGCCCTGGAGGGAGAGCACCGCGCCGTCGATCAGGGGTGGCTCGCCGATCGCGGCGCGCTGCGGGTCGAGGCGTTCGGTGCCGGCGTAGAGCACGACGGGGCCGCTGCTGCCGCCCGCGCCGGTGTCCGCGCCCGGGCCCGCGACGGAGGCCGCCAGGGAGCCGGCCACCGCCGCCAGTGCGGTCCCGGCGGGGGCCGTCACGAGCACGTCGCAGGCCCGTGTGGTGGGGCCGCTGCGCGGCCCGAGGACGGTCAGCCGGATCTGCATCGCCGTCAACGGTCCCTTCTGCCGGGGGCCGGCAGGGGCCGTTCGCTCCCCCGCCCGCCCGGGCACGTCGGCACGGACAAGTCCCAGGTGCACGTCGCGACAAAGACCGCGCGCCCCCACCGCATCGTGCTGGGTGCATCCTCGCACCTGGGACTGACAACACGCCCGCCGACTGCCACTCCGTGATCTTGTTTTGTCGTGTCCGGACGAAAAAGTGCCTGGTTGCGGGCCGTGGCCGGGCGGATTCGGAACGTCGTGATCAGCTCCGAATCGTCCCCGTCGGGTTGCGCGCCGGTCCGCGACCGGTCGCGGACCGGCGCGCAACCATCCGCCCGGAACGTGCGTCTTCCCACGAGCCCGGCCCGCCGGAACGAAAAGCTTGTGCGACGGCGTGGCGGGCCGCAGGCCCTACAGTGGATCGGACGGACCGCGCGACGGTGACCATGACCGGACGGCGCGGAGCCGAACGGCCGGTCCGGTGGGCCGGCAGGAGATCCACCACGACCAGGGAGCGCATGACGTGCGGCCGGTAGGCAGCAAGTACCTGCTTGAGGAGCCGCTGGGACGCGGCGCCACGGGCACCGTCTGGCGTGCCCGCCAGCGGGAGACGGCGGGCGCCGAGGCCGCCGTGGCGGGAGAGCCCGGTGAGACGGTCGCGATCAAGGTCCTCAAGGAGGAGCTGGCGCACGACGCGGACGTGGTGATGCGCTTCCTGCGCGAGCGCTCGGTCCTGCTGCGGCTCACCCACCCGAACATCGTCCGCACCCGCGACCTCGTCGTGGAGGGCGATCTGCTCGCGCTGGTCATGGACCTCGTCGACGGCCCGGACCTGCACCGCTACCTGCGCGACAACGGCCCCTTCAGCCCGGTGGCGGCCGCCCTCCTCACCGCCCAGATCGCCGACGCGCTGGCCGCCAGCCACGCGGACGGCGTGGTCCACCGCGACCTGAAGCCGGCGAACGTGCTGCTCGCCGGGTCCGACGGCGGCGGCGAGATGCACCCGATGCTGACCGACTTCGGCATCGCCCGGCTCGCCGACTCCCCGGGTCTGACCCGCACCCACGAATTCGTCGGCACCCCCGCCTACGTGGCGCCGGAATCCGCCGAGGGCCGCCCGCAGACCTCCGCCGTGGACATCTACGGTGCCGGCATCCTCCTGTACGAGCTGGTGACCGGCCGCCCGCCGTTCGCCGGATCGACGGCCCTGGAGGTGCTGCACCGGCATCTGAGCGAGGAGCCGCGCCGCCCCGCCACGCTCCCCGAGCCGCTGTGGACCGTCATAGAGCGCTGTCTGCGCAAGCGCCCCGAGGAGCGGCCCAGCGCCGAGAACCTCGCCCGTGCGCTGCGCACCGTCGCCTCCGGCGTCGGGGTGCACGCCACCCCGGCGCAGGCCGAGGCCGCGCTGGGCGTCGCCGTGCTGCTGGCCCCGGACCCGGCGCCCGCGACCGTCCCCGGCACCGACGGCGGCCAGGGCGGCGGCGACGCCGACCCCACCCAGGTCCTCCCGTCCGGCGCGGGTTCGTACGACCCGGCCGCGGCGACCAGCGTGCTGCCCTCGACGGGTGCCCCGGGCGGCCGGGGCGCCGATCCGACCCGGGCCATGCCGCCGGTGCCGCCCATGCCGGCCGGTGCGCCCTCCGCGGGTGCGCAGCAGCCCGACGGCCCGCATCCGTGGGAGTCGCAGATGCGCGCCGCCCGGGACCGCAACGAGCAGACGCAGGTGCAGTACCTGGACCCCAACGAGGATCCGCTGCGCCGCCGTCCGCAGCGCCGTCCGGCCGCGCCCCAGCAGCCGCCGCAGCAGCCCCCGTACCGGCAGCCGGCCCCGGCGCCGTACGCGCAGGCCCCGCAGCGCCGCCAGGAGCCGCCGCCGCAGCGGTACGAGCCGCAGCGGCCGCCCGCCCCGGAGCCCCGTCCGCGGCGCGAGCCCCGTCAGCGCAGCGCCAACCCGATGCGGATCCCCGGCCTGGGCTGCCTCAAGGGCTGCCTGGTCACGCTGATACTGCTGTTCGTGGCCGCGTGGCTGATCTGGGAGCTCACCCCGCTCCAGGAGTGGATCGGCACGACCCGCGGCTTCTTCGCGCAGATCGGGCACGTGTACAACCAGGTCGAGCATTTCGTGAACAAGCTCAGCGGCTGACCCGGGCCGCCCCTCAGCGGCCGACGAGCCGCCCCGGACCGCCGGTCCCGGGGCGGCTCAGTTGATTTGTCGACTTCCGGCGGGCAATTTCGCTCTCAGAAGTGAAGGTTGCCGCCTTCCGGGGCACGGAACCCGGTGGCATCCGCGTAGCTTTGACGCCAACCTCAGCCCCCGCAGGACGCTCGGGGGCCCGACACGTCGGAGCAGTTTTGGCACGGAAGATCGGCAGCCGGTACACCGCCCACCAGATCCTGGGGCGCGGCAGTGCCGGCACGGTATGGCTGGGCGAGGGGCCCGAAGGGGCCGTGGCCATCAAGCTGTTGCGTGAGGACCTCGCTTCCGACCAGGAGCTCGTCGGCCGCTTCGTGCAGGAGCGGGCGGCGCTGCTGGGCCTTGCGGACCCGCACGTCGTCGGCGTCCGCGATCTGGTCGTCGACGGCAACGACCTGGCGCTGGTGATGGACCTGGTGCGCGGCACCGACCTGCGCACCCGTCTGGAGCGCGAGCGCCGGCTGGCCCCGGAGGCCGCCGTCGCGATCGTCGCCGACGTCGCCGACGGGCTCGCCGCCGCGCACGCCGCGCGGATCGTGCACCGCGACGTCAAGCCCGAGAACGTCCTGCTCGACATGCAGGGGCCGCTCGGCCCCGGTGGCGCGCACCCCGCGCTGCTCACCGACTTCGGCATCGCCCGGCTCGTCGACTCGCCGCGCCGGACCCTCTCCCAAGGCCCCGCGTCCCAGGGGAGAGGTCATGCCAGCAGGGTCATCGGCACTCCCGACTACCTCGCCCCGGAGATCATCGAGGGTCTGCCGCCGCGCGCCTCGGTGGACATCTACGCCCTGGCGACCGTCCTGTACGAGCTGCTCGCCGGGTTCACGCCCTTCGGGGGCGGCCACCCCGGGGCCGTACTGCGCCGCCACGTCACCGAGAGCGTGGCGCCGCTGCCCGGCATCCCCGACGAGCTGTGGCAGCTGCTGCTGCAGTGCCTGGCCAAGGCGCCGGCGTCCCGGCTGCGCGCCGCGGAGCTGGCCGCCCGGCTGCGGGAGCTGCTGCCGGGGCTGGCCGGGATGCCGCCGCTGGACATCGACGAGCCGGAGGGCGACCGTCCGGACGACGAGCCGGAGGGTGCGGCCCCGGGGACCCGTGAGGAACCGTTCTACCCGTCGGCGGGCGAGACCGTTCCGCAGCGCGGCGCCGTCCCCCTGGTGCAGGGGTCGGCGCCGGACTCCAACCGGGAGACGCACACCAGCATGCGGGTGCCCGGCCCCGACGAGCTGGCCGGCGGCGCCCACGGCACCGCCCGGGCCCCGCGGGCGGCCGGGGAACGCCGGGCCGGCTCGGCGCGGCACCGGGGCTCCGCGGAGGCGGTGCGCCGCCGCCGGATCAAGCTGGGGGCGGCCGCCGCCGTGGTGGTCGTGGCGGCCGGCCTGGGCGGCTGGCTGGCCTCCGGGGACGACGGCGCCGGCGAGGCCCCGCCGGGCGTCCACCAGTCGGAGCAGGAGACCCCCTGACGCGGGCCCCCCGGGTGGCTCCCGGCCCGGCCCCGGCAGGCCCGTCCTGCCGGGGCCGGGTCAGGTTCGCCGTGGTAGCCGTTAGGCTGGGTGCGTGGCAGTCGTCGATGTATCCGAAGAGCTGAAGTCCCTCTCCTCGACCATGGGGTCGATCGAGGCCGTCCTGGACCTCGACAAGATGAGGGCCGACATCGCCGTGCTTGAGGAACAAGCGGCGGCGCCGTCCCTGTGGGACGACCCCGAGAGTGCCCAGAAGGTCACCAGCCAGCTGTCCTACCTCCAGGGCCAGCTGCGCCGGGCCGAGGAGCTGCGGGGCCGGGTCGACGACCTCGAAGTGCTCTTCGAGCTGGCCGAGGCCGAGGGCGACGAGGACACCCGCGTCGAGGCCGAGGCCGAGCTGGCCGACGTCCGCAAGGCCGTCGAGGAGCTGGAGGTCCGCACCCTCCTCTCCGGCGAGTACGACGCCCGTGAGGCGCTCGTCAACATCCGCGCCGAGGCCGGTGGCGTGGACGCCGCCGACTTCGCCGAGAAGCTCCAGCGGATGTACCTGCGCTGGGCCGAGCGGCACGGCTACAAGACCGAGCTCTACGAGACCTCGTACGCCGAAGAGGCCGGCATCAAGTCGACCACCTTCGCGGTCAACGTCCCGTACGCCTACGGCACGCTCTCCGTCGAGCAGGGCACGCACCGCCTGGTGCGCATCTCGCCGTTCGACAACCAGGGCCGCCGCCAGACGTCGTTCGCCGGCGTCGAGGTGCTGCCCGTCGTCGAGCAGACCGACCACATCGAGATCGACGAGTCCGACCTGCGGGTGGACGTGTACCGCTCCTCGGGCCCCGGCGGCCAGGGCGTGAACACCACCGACTCCGCGGTCCGGCTGACGCACATCCCCACCGGCATCGTCGTCTCCTGCCAGAACGAGCGCTCGCAGATCCAGAACAAGGCGACCGCGATGAACGTCCTCCAGGCCAAGCTCCTCGAGCGCCGCCGCCAGGAGGAGCAGGCCAAGATGGACGCGCTCAAGGGCGACGGCGGCAACTCCTGGGGCAACCAGATGCGTTCGTACGTCCTGCACCCTTACCAGATGGTCAAGGACCTGCGGACCGAGTTCGAGGTCGGCAACCCGCAGGCCGTGCTGGACGGTGACATCGACGGCTTCCTGGAGGCCGGAATCCGCTGGCGCAAGCAGCAGGAGAAGTAGCAGACGGCCCCGCGTGCGGGCCTTCTGACACCGGAACAACTGCCTCCGTCATGGAGGCAGTTGTTTTTGCTGTGGCGGTTTGGTCACAGTCGTATGTCCATGTACCGCCCAACTCTCAGCAATTCGGGCATCGGGTCTTTATTCGTCCTTGACGATAACGGCCGTACTGGGAAGGCTGAGCGCGGCATGCGTATGTTCCGGGGCGCGTGCAGTAACGGGGAGATGAGTGGCCAGTCGGCATTTCGTGGCCGGAACTCGCCTACCCCCAGCGCTGGTCGCCCCGTGCAGCGGTGCACCCATGACGAGTTCAGCTACTGGGGGTAGCAGTACATGACGAAGAAGACGCGGCTGCGCGTGGCGCGCATTGCAGCTGGTGCGGTGATCGCGGCCGGTGCGTCGCTCACCGCCGCCGGCGCCGCTTCCGCGGCCAGCCCGGGTGACACGGGCGGCTCCGACGGCGGGATCATCGGCGGCATCATCGGTGGGGTCATCGGTGGCGGCGACTCCGGTGGCGACACCGGTGGCGACACCGGTGGCGACTCCGGTGGCGACAACGGTGGTCAGGTCGGTGGCAGCGACGACGGCGGCCAGATCGGCGGCGAGATCGGCGGCTCGGACGACGGCGGTCAGGCCGGCGGCGAGATCGGCGGTTCGGACGACGGCGGTCAGGTCGGCGGCACCGACGACGGTGGCCAGGTCGGTGGCACCGACGACGGCGGTCAGTCCGGCGGTCAGTCCGGTGGCCAGTCCGGCGGTCAGAGCGGCGGTCAGTCCGGCGGTCAGTCCGGTGGCCAGTCCGGCGGTCAGAGCGGCGGCCAGTCCGGTGGCCAGTCCGGCGGTCAGAGCGGCGGCCAGTCCGGCGGCCACAGTGGCGGCCAGAGCGGTGGCCAGTCCGGCGGTCAGTCCGGCGGTGGCAACACCGGCGGCGACTCCACCGGCACCGGCACCGACAACGAGGGCTCCAAGCCGATCGAGCAGCCCGGCAAGGGCAAGGAGCAGATCGCTGACACGCCCGGCCAGGCCAAGCAGCAGGCGAAGGGCGGGGAGCTGGCCGAGACCGGTTCCTCCGGCACCACCTTCCTGCTGATCGGCGCGGCCACGATGATCGCGGGCGGTGTCGGCTTCCGTATGCTGCCCCGCCTGATCAACAAGAACGGCGGCGGCGCGGCAGCGGCCTGACGCTGACGCGGTACCACAGGGGCCCGGGGCGCGCAATGCGCTCCGGGCCCTCGGCGTTCTTCCGGCCGCTGCATTCCCCGGGGCGCCCTCACCGGGCGAACACCGCCGTAAGCACGGCGTAACGGGCAGCGGCATGTGCGAACTTTCACCCGGCCACGCCGCGCCGGCTTCGTCCGAGCGGCGTCAGACGGTCTGGTGCAGCAGCAGCCCCACCGCGAGCAGCAGGACCGTCAAAGCCACCAGCATCGCCGGGCTGAGCTGGGCGAACACACCGCCTGCCTGCTGCTGGAGCCGTTCCCTGCTCGCTCGGCACACGGGGCAGCGGCCGTCACTCACAGGGGCCGCGCAGTTGGCGCACACCAGTCGGTCGTACGTCATGCGACCTCCTTCTCCACTGCACCAACGCCCCGGAGGGTGCATTGGTTCCCTCTTCCACTGTGCCAGCTCCCCGGTAGAACGGCGCGCGCCCCGGGATTGTGCGCCCTTTTGTCCCCGTAGGTGCCGTGAATAACCGCACCAACCCCTCCGCCGACTGCACCGCCGCGCGAGGTTCGCGTATGGTCACGCACACCGACGGGAGCCGCAACTCGGCAGCCCGTGCCCCTATCCAGGTCGACCGTGGTGCATCAGTGATCCGATTCGACAACGTCTCCAAGACCTACCCGAAGCAGAACCGTCCTGCACTCAGGGACGTCTCGCTCGAGATCGAGCGCGGCGAGTTCGTCTTCCTGGTGGGCTCCTCGGGCTCCGGCAAGTCCACCTTCCTGCGGCTGCTGCTGCGCGAGGAGCGGGCCAGCCATGGCCATGTGCACGTGCTCGGCAAGGACCTCGGCAAGCTCTCCAACTGGAAGGTCCCGCAGATGCGGCGCCAGGTGGGCACGGTCTTCCAGGACTTCCGGCTGCTCCCCAACAAGACCGTCGGGGAGAACGTCGCCTTCGCCCTGGAGGTCATCGGCAAGCCGCGCGGCCAGATCCGCAAGACGGTCCCCGAGGTCCTCGAACTCGTCGGCCTCGGCGGCAAGGAGGACCGCATGCCGGGCGAACTCTCCGGTGGTGAGCAGCAGCGCGTCGCCATCGCGCGGGCCTTCGTCAACCGTCCGCTGCTGCTCATCGCGGACGAGCCCACCGGCAACCTCGACCCGCAGACCTCGGTCGGCATCATGAAACTGCTGGACCGGATCAACCGGACCGGAACCACGGTGGTCATGGCCACCCACGACCAGCAGATCGTCGACCAGATGCGCAAGCGGGTCATGGAACTCGAAAAGGGCCGGCTCGTACGCGACCAGTCGCGCGGCGTGTACGGCTACCAGCACTAAGCGTGTACGGCCCCCAGTACTGAAAGGACGCCATGCGCGCCCAGTTCGTCCTGTCGGAGATCGGCGTCGGTCTCCGCCGAAACCTCACGATGACCTTCGCCGTCATCGTCTCCGTAGCCCTCTCGCTCGGCCTGTTCGGCGCCTCGCTGCTGATGCGCGACCAGGTCAGCACCATGAAGGGCTACTGGTACGACAAGGTCAACGTCTCCATCTTCTTCTGCAACAAGAACGACGCCGAGACCGGCGCCAACTGCGCCAAGGGCGCGGCCACCCAGCAGCAGAAGGACGACATCAAGGCCGAGCTGAACCGGCTGCCGATCGTTGCGAACGTGCAGTACGAGTCCAGCGACCAGGCCTACAAGCACTACAAGGAGCAGTTCGGCGACACCCCCGTCGCCGGTCTGGTGACGCCCGACCAGCTTCCCGAGTCGTTCCGCGTCAAGCTGAAGGACCCCACGAAGTTCAAGGTCATCAAGTCGGCGTTCTCCGAGCGGCCCGGTGTCCAGGAGGTGCAGGACCAACGCGACACCGTGGAGCCGCTGTTCAACCTCCTCAACGGCATGAACATCGCCGCGCTGTGCGTGATGGGACTGATGCTCGTCGTTGCGCTGATGCTGATCGTCAACACCGTGCGGGTGTCGGCGTTCAGCCGCCGGCGGGAGACCGGCATCATGCGGCTGGTGGGAGCGTCCAGCTTCTACATCCAGATGCCGTTCATCCTGGAGGCCGCCATCGCGGGCCTGCTGGGCGCCGGTTTCGCCTGTGTGCTGATCGTCGGCGGCAAGTACCTCCTCGTCAACAACTGGCTGGCGAAGAAGATCCAGGTGATCAACTTCATCGGCTGGGACTCGGTGGCGGCGGTGCTCCCGCTGGTCCTCCTGATCGGGCTGCTGATGCCCGCGCTCGCCGCGTTCTTCGCGCTGCGCAAGTACCTCAAGGTGTGAGCTTCGCCAAGGGCGCCGTACGGTCAACTCGCCGTACGGCGCCCTTTCGTCCCCTAGACTCACCGGCATGTCGGGCCCGTGTTCGTACGACCGGCCCCGCCGCTACCGCCGCGGGGCGGCCCTGACGTTGTTCCTCGCCGGGGTGCTCGCCACCGGCGCGGTGACCGGCACCTGGAGCGACGAGGCCGAAGGTGCGGTGGGCCACGGCATCCCGGAGCGCCCGGCGTCCGGTGCGCGCCCTCCGGAGGCCGCCACCGCCGACCGCGCGGCCGTCGAGCGGGCTGCCGCCGAAGCCATCGAGGACGGCAAGTCCGGTTCCCAGGCCGCCGCCGAGGTCGTCAGCCGTAGTGGCGACCGCTGGTCGACGATCTACACCCAGGGTGAGTTCGAGGACTTCCAGCAGCAGTTGGGCGGCGCCTACGTCGGCGTCGGCCTGTGGGTGCGGCAGCTGGCCGGCGGCCGCACCGAGGTCTCCCGGGTGCAGCCCGGCGGCCCCGCCGCCCGCGCCGGCATCGCCGTCCACGACCGGTTGCGCGCCATCGACGGCCGGACCACTCAGGGGCAGCCGGTCACCGAGACCGTCGCCCGGCTCCGCGGCGACACCCCGGACGGCTCCCGTACGGCCGCCGCCGGCGCAGGCACGCCCGTCCGCCTCGACCTCCAGCGCGGCACCCGGCGGTGGAGCCTCACCCTGCACCGCACCCGGCTGCGCACCCGGAACGTCACCGTCGACCGGCCGGCCGGTCCGCACGGCCCCACCCGCGTCAAGATCACCTCGTTCGCCAAGGGCACCGGCGCCGCGGTCCGCCGCGCCGTCCGCGACGCCTCCCCCGACGGCGGCGTGCTGCTCGACCTGCGCGGCAATACGGGCGGCCTGGTCACCGAGTCCGTCGCCACCGCCTCCGCCTTCCTCGACGGCGGCCTGGTCGCCACCTACGACGTACGGGGCAGCCAGCGCGCCCTGTACGCCCGGCGCGGTGGGAACACCCGCCTGCCGCTCGTCGTTCTCGTCGACGGCGGCACGATGAGCGCCGCCGAACTGCTGACCGGCGCCCTCCAGGACCGCGGCCGGGCCGTCGTGGTGGGCTCCCCGACCTTCGGCAAGGGCTCGGTGCAGATGCCCAGCCGGCTGCCCGACGGCTCGGTGGCCGAGCTCACCGTCGGCCACTACCGCACCCCCTCCGGACGGACCGTCGACGAGGCCGGGCTCACCCCCGACCTGGTCGTCGAGGACCATGCCGAGCGGCGGGCCCGCACAGTATTGAGTGGCCTCGGGACCGGCACGTAGTGCGAAAATGGCCGCACTATGGCTAAGCAAAAGGGCAAGGACAAGGACCCCGGGCGCAAGCTCGTGGCGCAGCACAAGAAGGCGCGGCACGACTACCACATTCTGGACACCTACGAGTGCGGGCTGGTACTGACCGGCACCGAGGTGAAGTCGCTGCGCCAGGGCCGGGCGTCACTGGTCGACGGATTCGTCCAGATCGACGGCAACGAGGCCTGGCTGCACAACGTACACATCCCGGAATACGCCCAGGGAACCTGGACGAATCACTCCGCCCGGCGCAAGCGGAAGCTGCTGATGCACCGCGTCGAGATCGACAAGCTGGAGTCCAAGAGCCAGGAGACCGGCCACACGATCGTGCCGCTGTCCCTGTATTTCAAGGACGGCCGGGCCAAGGTCGAGATCGCGCTGGCCAGGGGCAAGAAGGAGTACGACAAGCGGCAGACCCTCCGCGAGCAGCAGGACCGCCGCGAGACGGACCGCGCGATCTCGGCGGCCCGCCGCCGCCAGCGCGCCTGACCACGGCCGACCGGCGGTGGGCACGCCGCGGCGGGCCCGGATCGGCGGGCGGAGCCACCCGGCTTCCGGCCGGCGGACCGGTACGGGGTGCGGCGCGGGCGGTTCCGGTCGGGCGGCGGCCCGCGGAATACGCTGGCAACCTCAGGCGTTGTTCACGTACGATGGCTCCGCATCCCACAGAGGGTGCGGGAACCGCAGGCGTCATGGTGTAGGCGCCGGGGTCCATCTTGATAAATCAACATGGGGATGATCGGTTTCGACAGCGGATGTCGAAGCAGGGGAAGCGAGTCGAGGAAGCGGCCATGATCTCGTAAACCACAGGCCGAAACCAATAATCGCCAACACCAAGCGCGATTCCTTCGCCCTCGCTGCCTAAGTAGCGACTTGCGAAGTGTCAGCCCGGGGCTGTTCCCGACCCGGATCCTGGCATCAGCTAGGGGACTAAACTCCTGAACCCGGTCACGGGGTGCAGGAGGAAATCAAACAGTGACTGAGCCCGTCGGAGACTTGTTCGCGTGATCTCCGGGGCCGAGAAAATCGCAGCGAACTGCACTCGGAGAAGCCCTGTTTCTGCACCGTTGGACGCGGGTTCGATTCCCGCCATCTCCACTCATCCCATGTAAAGCAGCTGCCCCGGCGAGTTTCCCGCCGGGGCAGCTGCTTTTTGTGTCCTCCGCTCTTCTCTCCTCGCCACCCTTCCCTTCCGGCCTCCTCGCTTCGTTGCGCTGCGTTTCGCTGCCTTTCCACGCTGCGGGGTTTTCTCTCTCACTCGCTCTCAACCCTCGGTATGACAACCCCTGGTGTGATGTGGATCCGCCCCGACTCCGTCACGCTGAGTGCATGAACACAGCACAGCATGCAATCTCGACATCACTCCTGGTCGCCGGTGGCGGACGAAGCGCTGGACGACGCGGTGGACGACGCGGGGGTGGCGGCGGCGGTCGGCAGGGCAAGGATCACGGCCAGCCCGGCGGCCACGGCCGGGACCCCGTACGCGACCCCCGCCCCCGTCACGTGGTCCACGACCCAGCCCCCCGCCGCCGAACCGGCCGCGATACCACCGAGCAGAGCCGTCACGGCGAGCGTCATCCCTTCGTTCAACTGAGCCTCCGGGGTACGGGATTGGACCAGTCCCATCCCCGTGACCATGGTCGGCGCGGTGGCCATCCCGGCGCCCAGCAGTGCGGCGGCCAGCACCCCCGGGCGCCCGGTCGACGCCGCGAGGAGGGGCAGCAGCATCAGCACGGCCATCGCGCCGACACACAGCAGGAAGCGCCGCCCGCTCCGGCCCGCCGGACGCAGCAGGCCGTAGAGCAGCCCCGCCGTGCACGATCCGGCCGCCTGGAGGGCCAGCAGCCCGCCGGCGGCGGACCGCATCCCGAGGTCGTCGGCGTAGGCCAAGGTCACGACCTCCATCGACCCGAAGATCGCGCCGGTGCACAGGAACGTGCCCAGCAGAGGGGGAATGCCCCGCCGTCGCAGCGGGGAGCGGACCTCCCCGGCACGGGCGGCCGACCGCCCGGCCGCCGGCGGCTCCGTGCGGCGCTGGGCAGCGAAGAGCAGCACCCCGCTCAGCAGCAGGACCGCCGCCACCGCCGTGCCCGCCTCGGGCGCGACGGCCGTGCAGAGCAGCGTCGCGAGCACCGGCCCGAGCATGAAACACAGCTCGTCCGCCGCCTGTTCGAAGGAGTTGGCGGTGTGCCGGGCAGCCGGGTCGTCGCGGAAGAGATGCGCCCAGCGGGCACGGGACATCCCTCCGGTGTTGGGGGTGGTGGCAGTCGCCGCATAGGAGACGAACAGCGCCCAGTCGGGCGCGCCGAAACGGACGCAGAGGAGCAGCGACAGCGATCCGAGCACCGCGAGCACGGTGGCCGGCACGGCGATCCGGGCCTGACCGTGACGGTCGACCATCCGGGCGGTCCACGGCCCGACCAGCGCGGTCGCCGCCAGTCCGGTCGCGGTGACGGCCCCGGCCAGCGCATAGGAGCCACGCGAGCCGCTGATCATCAGCACGGCGCTGACGCTGAGCATGCCCATGGGCAGGCGGGCCAGCAGATTGGCGGCGGTGAACGCCCGCGCGCCGGGGATGGCAAAGATCCGCCGGTACGGGGCGAAGAGCCGAAAGCGTCGGGGACGCCGACGCGCAACCGGCCGTACGGGCGGAGCGGTCACCGGACGAGCAGCAAGGAAAAGGATCACGCTCTTACGATCCCGGCCACCTCCACCATCCGTCCAACACCTGATCAGAGCCCATTCACGCACTCACGATGTAGATCGGTGGGTCGCTCCGATGTAGATCGGGAGATCGCTCGCGATGTGGATCAGGGGAGGAGTAATCAGCAGGGCGACGCCGGCCGACGAGTCGTTCCGAGGTCCAGAGGCCCCGCGGTCTCGGAGTCCGGGCGTCCAGAGTCCCGGCGTCGCGGGGTCGCAGCGTCCTCGGGACTTTGGGACTCGCGCCTGCGAGCCTCCCGCCCCGTAATGACAGGGCCGCGGCAGGCGTTAGCGCTGCAAGGATGGCCCGATGCCGTTCGATATCGATCCGCGACTGCTCCGGGCGTTCACCGCCGTAGCCGAGGAACTCCACTTCACCCGCGCCGCGGCCCGGCTCTACGTGGCCCAGCAGGCCCTGAGCCGCGACATCCGGCGGCTGGAGCGGGAAGTGGGCACGGCACTCTTCGTACGGACGACCCGCCAGGTCGCCCTCACGGCCGACGGTGAGCGGCTACTGCCCTACGCCCGCCGGGTGTTGGGCGCCCACGAAGAACTGGCGGCGGCCTTCCGGCCGGTGCCCGAGCGGCCGCTGCTGGTCGATGTCCGGGTGCCGATCGGTACCGCGCACCGGGTGCTGGAGGACGCCAGGGGGCGGGTGCCGGACAGCTGTGAGCTGGTGGCCCGCTTCCACAGCGGGCTGACGGGGGCGGCGGCAGAGCTGGCCGCGGGGCGGCTCGACGTCTCCTTCGGGCGCTACGCGGGTCTGCCGCCCGCCGTTCGGTCCGGTCTGGCACACCAGCCGGTCCGCCTGGAGCCGATGGCTGTGCTGCTGCGGGAGGACCATCCCCTGGCGTCGCGGCCCGAGGTTCCGCTGGCGGATCTGGCCGGCGAGACGCTCTATGCGGCCGCCGGGAATCCGCAGACCGAGGAGTGGACGGAGCTGGCGGCCCAGCTGTTCGCGGGGCGGGGTATCGCGATGGCCGAGCCGTTCCCGGAGATCGAGGGTTCACAGGAGTTCGTACGAGTGGTGCGGAAACGGGGGTGGTCGGTACTGGCGAGCGTGGAGTTCATCGACGTACCGGGGATGGCGCTGCGCCCGGTCGTGGACCCCGTACCTCTGTCACCCATCTCGATGGTGTGGCGCCGCGACCTGCACCACCCCGGCCTGACCGCCCTACGGGCCGCAGTGCACGAAATGGCAGGGAACCACGGCTGGTTGACCGTACCGGAGGGCGCCTGGCTCCCTCGGGAGGATGCCGCCGCGATGGGCGTGGGCGAGAGCGTGCGGGAGCGGTAGGGGAGGCGTGCGTGAGGGTGGCGTCTTGCGTGGGTGAAGGGAAGGCATGCGTGGGCGCGGGGAGTGCGAGGGTCATGAGGTGCTTTGGGCCGGCGCGGAAAGGGGTGGCGCGGGGGCCGGCGGCGCGGGGACTGGCGGTGTGGAGACCGGCGGTGTGGAGACCGGCGGTGTGGGAAACGGCGGTGTGGGAAACGGCGGTGCGGGACGGGACGGCGCGGGGAGGTGCGCCGGGGTGAGTGCCCGGAGCCAGTACTCGGTGGCGAGGGTGGGGTCCAGTGCGCGCAGGGTGTCGGTCCGCGGCTGGAGCGTCGTCAGGTGGTGCCGGAGGACGGCGGGGCGGATCAGACCGCGTTCGGCGAGGAGGGAGTCGTCGCAGAGTGCGGACAGGGTGTCGCGGTGGGCGTGCAGACCGGCGTGGACCTCGGCGCTGTGCTCGCCCTTCGTACCGCGGCCGAGCACCGCGTCGGGCACGATGCCGCGCAGCGCACGGGTCAGCAGCGGCTTGTACACGCCGGGCCGGGCGCGGTCGGCGAGCCGGAGGGTGAGCGCCGCGTCGATGACGGCGTTGTCGAGGAACGGCGCCTCGTAGTCGACGCCGTGCGGGGCGGTGAGGGCGACGGCGCCGCGGACGATCTCCCCGGCGCGGACGGCGGCGCGCACGATGTCGTGCTGGCAGCGCAGCGGCGCGAACGGTTCGGGCGCCTCGGCGGCGGCCTCGCGGAGCAGCCGGCGGACGGTGGCGACGGCGTCCGGATGAGCCCACGGCGGCAGGCTGGGCAGGACCTCCCAGTCGGCGCCGCAGGTCCGGGGATCGCCGCCGGCGGTCACCCGGGAGGCGCTGCCGGCCAGCCAGCGCGGATACGGGCGGCCGCCCAGCAGTGTGCGCAGGGTCTGGGAGGTCTTCCAGTGGCAGAGGTGGTGCGCCGTCCAGGCGCGCCGGGCGGCGGTGTGGAGGTCGCTGCGGGCAAGGGAGTTGAGGGCGGCCGGGCGGTGGGCGAACAGTTCGTCGCCGCCGACGCCGACGAGGTGGAGCCGGGAGCCGCGGGCGGCGACGAGACGGGCCTGGTGGGCGATCCGGGCGGCCTCCCGGAAGAGGGCGAGAGGGGCGGCGGGGTCGGTGGCGGTGGGGTGCACGGGGTGGTGGGGCGGGGTGTACCAGGTGGGGGCGTCGGCGTAGGGGAGGGAGAGATGGAGGTGGAGCGAGAGGTGTTTGCCCGCCTGGGGCTGTGATCGGGACCGCGGGCTGTTGCCCGCGCTCCTGCCCCTGGCCCTGCCCCTGCCCTCGTCTCTCCCGCTGCTCCCGCCCCTGGCCGCTCCGCTCGTCCTGTACTCGCCCGTCGCGCTTCGCTCGTTCTTGTTCTTGTCCTTGTCTTTTTCCTTTCCCTTGCCCTGGCCGTGGGTGGTGTCCCCCTCTGTGCGTGGGTCCCGACCGGGCCTCGGGCCTGAGCCGCGGGTGGCCGACTGTTCGCGTTGGCGTTCGGCGGCGCTCAGGTAGGCCGCGCTGCGGGCGCTCCAGCTGGTGTCGTCGCTGCCGGGATCGCGGCACACCCAGGTGGTGGTGATCAGCCGGACGTCCTCCTGGGCGGCGAGGAAGCACAGGCCGGTGGAGTCGGTACCGCCGGAGAGGTCGGCGCTGAGGGTGGGACGGGCCACGGCCTGGCTCGAAGCCCGGTCTGTCCCGTACCTGGCTCCGCCCGTGGTCCTCCCCGTATCGGCCGGCTCGGGCCGCTCGGGCCGCTCGGGCCGCTCGGGTAGCTCGGGCCGGTCGGCCTGCCGGCGGGCGCGGTGGGTGCGGGCTGCTACGGCGTCGCTGAGGGCCTGGCGTACGGTCTCGGCGGCGCGCTCCAGGGGGACGTCCGGTTCCGGTGGCTGCCACCAAAGGGCGATGGTGTGCTGCCCGTTGGCGTCCACGGTGAGGTGGTGGCCCGGGGGAACGGCCGGTACCGCGCGCCACAGCGGGCGCAGGGCGAGCGGGAGCGGGGCGAACGGGAACAGCAGGCGCAGGGCCAGGGATTCCTCGTCGAGCAGGCCGGTGCCGGGGGCGCCGGGCGGCAGTCCGCCGGTGGCCGCGCTGCGGGCGAGCGCCGCCAGGTCCTGGGGCCGGTTGCCGGCGACGGTGATGCCGCCGATCCGGGCGTGATGGAGCTGGTGGACCGTCGCGAGGTCGCCCTGACAGCGCAGCTCCGGGCCGGCGGCGGCCAGGAGGGTGTAGCTGCCGGGGAGTTGGCGGGTGCGCCGGGCGATGCCGTCGAGGCCGTCGGGCCCGTGCAGCAGCCGGGCCAGGGTGTCCGGGCGGGCGGAGGTCGTGCCGAGGAGAACGGCGCGGCGCGGGCCCGCCTCCGCCGTCAGGATCTGGTCCGCGGCCCATCGGCCCACGATCCAGGGGCGGCCCGAGGGGTGGCGGAGGATCTGCGCGGGCGGACCGGCGGGCAGATGCCGGCAGAGGGCGTCGGTGGCGGGGTGGTCGGAGAAGACGAGGAAGTCCACGGGTTACCTGTCCATGGGGGAGGGGCGGGCGTTGCCGCCGGACCGTCGGACGCAGCCCTGCCGGGTGCGGGGGCCCAGGTCCGGTGGGGCTGCCGTTCGTCATCACCCGAAGAAGCCGGCCCGGCCGCCTCAGTGGTAGCCGGAGCGCCCGAGCGTCAGCTCGGTGAAGTTGCCCACCTCGGTGGGCTGCGGCGGCTCGTAGCCGGTGGCGGGCGCGGTGGCGGTGGTGGTGGCGGCGGCGGTGGTGTCGGTGTCGGCGGCGGTCGACACCGACAGGCGTGTCCGGCATGGTTCACTCCCTTCGCTCTTCTCCCGGGTACGTCCGCGGCCTTGTCGGCACGGAGAGTGCCTGTTTGATTACTCGCTGCGTTCGACGAAAATGCTGACAGTGTCGAGATCGCCTGCCATTACCTCGGACGAGTGATGTCAGGGGCGTGCGAGGCACTTCGGTGTCACGTCGTCCGGCGTGTACGCCTCCGCGTTCGCGGTCGCTCACGCAAGGGGCCGGTGGCACGTGAGCGCAAGGTTTCGCCGCGGTCACGTGCTGCCACGGTGCGGAAACCCGCCGTCCCTAGCTTCGAAGGGAGGACCCGACCCCCTGGGAGGCGCGATGACGGCCGAGGCCGCGGCAGGCACCCGTAGCGACAGCAGCAACAGCAGCAGCATCAAAAGCAGTAACGAAGGCGGCAAGGGGAGCGAACGCCCTGACGCGAACCGACCCACGCCCGGTGGCCGGATGCGGCGGGGTGGGCGGTGGATCGAGCGGTGGGAGCCCGAGGATGAGACGTTCTGGGCGGAGACCGGGGCGCGGGTGGCCCGGCGGAACCTGGCCTTCTCCGTACTGTCCGAGCACATCGGCTTCTCCATCTGGAGCCTGTGGTCGGTGATGGTGCTGTTCATGGGGCCGGAGTACGGATTCGATCCGGCCGGGAAGTTCTTCCTGGTGGCGATACCGACCCTGGTGGGCGGGGTGCTGCGGGTGCCGTACACCTTCGCGGTGGCGCGGTTCGGCGGGCGCAACTGGACGGTGATCAGCGCGCTGACGCTGCTGGTACCGGCGACGGCGGCCGCGGTGGTGATGAAACCGGGCACCTCCTACACGACGTTCATGGTGGTCGCGGCACTCGCGGGCGTCGGCGGCGGCAACTTCGCCTCCTCGATGACGAACATCAACTCCTTCTATCCCCTACGGAAGAAGGGTTGGGCGCTGGGTCTGAACGCCGGCGGCGGCAACATCGGCGTACCGGTGATCCAGTTGCTGGGCCTGCTGGTGATCGGTACGGCCGGGGCCGCGCAGCCGCGACTGGTGCTCGCCGTCTATCTGCCGCTGATCGTGGTCGCGGCGGTGCTCGCGGCGCTGTTCATGGACAACCTGGCGCCGGTGCGGAACGACACCGGAGCGGCCCTGGACGCCGCCCGGGAGCCGCACACCTGGGTGATGTCGCTGCTGTACATCGGCACGTTCGGGTCGTTCATCGGCTACAGCTTCGCGTTCGGGCTGGTGCTGCAGATCCAGTTCGCGCGCACGCCCCTCCAGGCGGCGTCGCTGACGTTCATCGGGCCGCTGCTGGGGTCGCTGGTGCGGCCGGTCGGCGGCCGGCTCGCGGACCGGTTCGGCGGCGCCCGGATCACCCTGGGCAACTTCCTGGCGATGGCCCTGGCCACCGGGGTGGTCATCTACGCGTCGGCGGCGCGGTCGCTGCCGGTGTTCCTCGTCGGCTTCATCGCGCTGTTCGTGCTGACCGGGCTCGGCAACGGCTCCACGTACAAGATGATCCCGGGGATCTTCCAGGCGCAGGCGGTCCGGCGCGGGCTGACCGGGGAGGCGGCCGAGGCCAGCGGACGGCGGCTGTCGGGGGCGGCGATGGGGCTGATCGGCGCGGTCGGCGCACTCGGCGGGCTGGCCATCAACCTCGCCTTCCGGCAGTCGTTCCTGGCCACCGGGTCGGGTACGCCGGCCTTCGTGTCGTTCCTGGTCTGCTACGCGGTGTGCACCGTGGTGACCTGGGCCGTATACCTGCGGCCGGCGGCGCGCGCACGGCGTACGGCGCGGGCGGGCGCGGGTGCGGGCGCGGGTGTGGCGGCCGGGGACGCGGAGCGGATGCCGGTGCACGCCGAGGTGTGAGGCCGGTGTGGGGCTGGTGGCCGGTGGGGCTGTTGGGACCGAGGGGCTGGTGGGACGGAGGGGCTGGTGGGGCTGGATGTGAGTCCAGTTGCCCGTGGTGGCCGCGCGGCGGCGTAACCCGGGGGAAATACTGGAGGACCGGGCCTGTCATGTGCTGTCGGCAGGCTGGACACCTGCGGACTTCAGGGCCTCGACACCTCGGACCTCGGCACCCCGCCACCTCGGGACCATGGCTCCTCGGCACCATGGCTCCTCCGGGCTACGGCTCCTCGGGACCACGGCTCCTCCGGGCTATGGCTCCTCGGGCTCGGGCTCGGGGCATGAGATCCGGAGACATCGGGATCCCGAGATTCCGGGGCTTCCGGGTATTCCGGAGCTCCCCCGCCGCCCGGGCCGCGGTGGTGGGGGAGCGCGAGGCAGTACAACCACTCTGGGCGGAGCGGGACGACCATGCACGATCAGCAGCAACAGGAGCACGGCGAGCGGGAGCCGCGGACGGCGCCCGGCCCTGGGCCGGCAACGGGGTCCCCGGGAGCCCCGGCATCCTCGGAAGCCCCGGCGTCCGCGGGAGTGACGACGTCCCCGGATGCCCCGGTGTCCCCGGCAGCCCCTGAACCCCCAGGCGCCGGCCGAGGAGCCGGCCCGGCTCCCGCTGCTCCCCCTGGTCCTGCTGCTCCCGCCGGTCCCGCTGCTCCCTCGGTGCGCCCGCTGGACGGGTTCACCGTCGGGGTGACCGCGGCCCGGCGGGCCGAGGAGCTGGGGGTCCTGCTGGAGCGGCGCGGCGCCCAGGTGATGCACGCGCCCGCGCTGCGCATCGTGCCGCTGCCGGACGACACCGAACTGCTCGCGGTGACCCGGGCGTTGATCGGTCATGCGCCGGACGTCGTCGTGGCCACCACGGCCATCGGGTTCCGCGGCTGGATCGAGGCCGCGGAGGGCTGGGGGCTGGGCGAGGCGCTGTTGGACCGGCTGACCGGCGTCGAACTGCTGGCGCGCGGCCCGAAGGTACGGGGCGCGATCCGGGCCGCCGGGCTCACCGAGAAGTGGTCACCCGCCTCGGAGTCGATGGCCGAGGTGCTGGACCGGCTGCTGGCGGAGGGGGTGTCCGGGCGGCGGGTGGCCGTACAGCTGCACGGCGAGCCGCTGCCCGGCTTCGTGGAGGCGCTGCGGGCCGGCGGCGCGGAGGTGATCGGCGTCCCGGTGTACCGCTGGATGCCGCCGGAGGACCTCGGTCCGGTCGACCGGCTGCTGGACGCGGTGATCGGCGGCGGCCTGGACGCGGTGACGTTCACCAGCGCGCCCGCCGCCGCGTCGCTGTTGCGCCGGGCCGGTGAGCGCGGCATCCGGGAGGAGGTGCTGGCGGCGCTGCGGCAGGGGGTGCTGCCCGTGTGTGTGGGGCCGGTGACCGCGCTTCCCCTGGAGGCCGAGGACGTGCCCACGCTCCAGCCCGAGCGTTTCCGGCTGGGGCCGCTGGTGCAGCTGCTGTGCCGCGAACTGCCCGCACGGGCGCGGCCGTTGCCGGTGGCCGGGCGGCGGCTGGAGATCCGCGGGCACGCGGTCGTGGTGGACGGCGCGCTGCGGCCGGTCCCGCCGGCCGGCATGGCGCTGCTCCGGGCGCTGGCCCGCCGCCCCGGCTGGGTCGTCTCCCGTGCCGAGCTGCTGCGGGTGCTGCCGGGGTCGGGGCGGGACGAGCACGCCGTGGAGACCGCGATGGCCCGGCTGCGGGTGGCGCTGGGCGCGCCGAAGCTGATCCAGACGGTCGTCAAGCGCGGCTACCGGCTGTCGTTGGACCCGCATGCGGAGACGGACAAGTACGGCGCGGCGTAAGAGAGTTCCCGGACAAGTACGGCGCGGCGTAAGAGAGTTCCCGGACAAGTACGGCGCGGCGTAAGAGAGTTCCCGGACAAGTACCGCGCGCCGTAAGAGGGTTCACGGACAAGTGCGGGCGGCGTAAGGGGCTTCATGACCCGGGGGAGCCGTCGGCGCGGTGGAGGACGTTCGGGGGCGCCCGGAGAACCGGCGAAAAAAATTTCCTCCCGCCCCTGAGCACCCCGCCCGTCCCGTCCGTACTCCTCACCGCAAGTCCGATTCATGGCCAGGTCCCCGGCGATCTTGGGTGATCCGGGCTCTCGACCCGGGAGTTGGAGTGCGTAAGGATGCCGTCGTGGCAGACAGGACGACACCTGACGAGGAGCTCATGCGAGCCCTCTATGACGAGCACGCGGGCCCGCTCCTCGCCTTCGTCCTGCGGCTGGTGGCGGGCGACCGGCACCGCGCGGAGGACGTGGTCCAGGAGACGCTGGTGCGCGCCTGGCGCAACGCCGATCAACTGCAGCGCGCCACCGGTTCGATCCGGCCCTGGCTGGTGACCGTGGCCCGGCGGATAGTGATCGACGGGTACCGGAGCCGGAAGGCCAGACCCCAAGAGGTCGATGCGACCCCGCTGGAGACGATGCCGGCCGCCGACGTGATCGACCGCGCGCTGCGCACGATGACGATCTCCGAGGCGCTGAGCGATCTGAGCCAGGCCCACCGAGAGGCCCTCGTGGAGACGTACTTCAAGGAGCGTACGGTCAACGAGGCAGCGGAGGTGCTGCGCGTACCCGCAGGGACCGTGCGGTCCCGGGTCTTCTACGCGCTGCGCTCCCTGAGGCTCTCGCTCGAGGAACGAGGAGTGACGGAGTGATCCCGCCCACGCAGCCGGACCGGCACAGCGACGTCGGCGCCTATGCGCTGGGCGTGCTGGACGCTGCCGACGCCGAACGGTTCGAGCGGCATCTCGTCGGCTGTGACCGGTGCGCGGCCGAACTCGAGGAACTCATGGGCCTGACTCCGGTGCTGGCCGAGTTCAAGGAGTCCGCCCCCACCCCGGACACGCTCACCGCCGTTCCCGGACGCCGGCTCCTCGGCGGACTGCTCGACGAGGTCGCCGCCACCCGCCGCGGCCGGGCCCGTCGCCGGCTGTTCCTGGTCGCCGCGGCCGTCGTGCTGATCGTCGGCGGGCCGCTGGCCGCCGTCTCCGTCGTCAAGGGCGGTACGGAGCAGGCGCCGGTGCCGGCGCCGGCGCTGGCCAATGCGGTCCGCGCCCAGTACGCCGAGGGCGAGCAGATCCACTCCGTCGACCCGGACACCAAGGTCTCCGCGGGCGTGTCCATGGCGGCCCGCCCCTGGGGCACCCAGGTCGTCCTCCAACTCGCGCACGTCAAGGGCCCGCTCAGCTGCTCCCTGGTCGCGGTCGGCAAGGACGGCCGGCGGCAGACCGTCACCACCTGGGCGGTCCCCGAGGGCGGCTACGGCATCCCGGGGAGCGCGGCCAAGTGGAACCGCGAGCCCCTGTATGCGGCGGGCGGCGCGGCGCTCAACCGGAACGAGATCGATCACTTCGAGATCAGCACCCTGGAGGGCAGGCGACTGGCCACGGTGAAGGCGTGAGCCGCACGGAGCGGGCGGCCAGGGGCGGCGGAGCGAGCTCCGCAAGCCCCCTCCGTGACCACCCGAGACGCCCGAAGTAACGGTCTGCATCAACATCCGACCGAATCCGCCCAGATTTGTCCTTCTTACCAGGTGCGCACGGTGCCCGGTTCGCGTACGGTTGACGGCTGCCCTACGCACAGCAGAAGGGGGCCTGGGTGGCCGCGCACAACGCCACGCACGCACCGGACCACGCCTCGGAATCGGTTCGCGCCCGCGAGATCGAGGCCGAGCAGACGCACCTGGACCGCGTCTACCGGCGCCTCGAGGAGAAGATCCACGAGGCGGAGTTCCTCATGGTCGACGCCGCCAAGCGCGGCCAGGTCGGCACGCCCGGCGCGCTCGCCGAGCGGGACGCCCAGGTCTTCCAGGCCGGTGTCCATCTCCACCGGCTGAACTCCGAGTACGAGGACTTCCTCTTCGGGCGGATCGATCTGCTCCTCGGCAAGGACGGCAAGAAGGGTCCGGACGGCGCGTACACCTCCGTCGAGCCCGCCGAGGGCGCGATCGAGAACAACCGCGCCAAGATCGCCGAGACGCTGCACATCGGCCGGCTCGGCGTCCTCGACGCGGACTACTCCCCGCTGGTCATCGACTGGCGGGCGCCGGCCGCCGCACCCTTCTACCGCGCCACCCCGGTGGCGCCCGGCCGGGTCGTCCGCCGCCGGGTGATCCGCTCCAAGGGCCGCAAGGTGCTCGGTGTGGAGGACGACCTGATGCGCCCGGAGATCACCGCCACCCTGGACGGCGAGGAGCTCCCGGCGGTCGGTGACGGCGCGCTGATGGCCGCGCTCGGCCGGGCCCGCAGCCACACCATGCGGGACATCGTCGCGTCCATCCAGGCCGAGCAGGACATGGTGATCCGGGCGCCCGCCGCCTCCGTCACCGAGGTCGAGGGCGGGCCGGGCACCGGCAAGACGGCGGTCGCCCTGCACCGTGCCGCCTACCTCCTCTACCAGGACCGCCGCCGTTACGCCGGCGGCATCCTGATCGTCTCCCCGACCCCGCTGCTGGTCGCCTACACCGAGGGCGTGCTGCCGTCGCTCGGCGAGGAGGGCCAGGTCGCCATCCGGGCGCTCGGCTCACTCGTCGACGGCGCCGAGGCGACCGCCTACGACCCGCCGGCGGTGGCCCGCATCAAGGGCTCGTCGCGGATGCAGAAGCTGCTGCGCAAGGCCGCCCGGGCCGCCCTGGAACTGGCCCCGGGCGGCACCGCGCCCCCTTCGGGTCCTGCCGGCCAGCTCGCGTTCGGCGACGACGAGGAGACCGCGCCGGCGGTACGGACCGACCGGCTCCGGGTCGTCGCCTTCGGCTCCCGGATCGAGCTGGACGCCGACGAGCTGCGCGCCATCCGGCACTCCGCGCTCGGCGGCACCGCGCCCGTCAACCTGCTGCGCCCCCGGGCCCGCCGGCTGATCCTGGACGCCCTGTGGGCCAGGTCGGGCGCCGGCCGCCGCTACACCGACCCCGAGCTCGCCGCCGAGGCCCGTGGAGGCTTCGACGAGGACCTCGTCACCGAGACCTCGTTCCAGGAGTTCCTGGACGCCTGGTGGCCCGAGCTGACCCCGCGCGGGGTGCTCGCCGCGATGGCCGACGAGAAGCTGCTGGGCCGCTGGGCGCGCCGCGTGCTCAACCCGCGCGAGGTGCGCCAACTGGCCCGTTCCCTGGGCCGGTTGGACGCCTCGGGGCACGGCCCGCTGTCGGTGCACGACGTCGCCCTGCTGGACGAGCTGCAGCAGATCCTCGGCGCCCCGATGCGCCCGGCCCGGCCGCGCGAGGCGGACCCGCTGGAGCACCTGTCCGGCCTGGAGGAGCTGACGACGTACGCGGACCGCAACGGCGGGGGCCGCGGCCGGCGCGAGCGCCTGGAGGAGGAGCGCACCGACTACGCCCATGTGATCGTCGACGAGGCGCAGGACCTGACGCCCATGCAGTGGCGGATGGTCGGCCGCCGTGGCCGGCACGCCACCTGGACCGTGGTCGGCGACCCGGCGCAGTCCTCGTGGTCCGACCCGGACGAGGCGGCCGCCGCCCGCGACGAGGCGCTCGGCACCCGCCCGCGCCGCCGTTTCACCCTCACCGTCAACTACCGCAATCCCGCGGAGATCGCGGAGCTGGCCGGGAAGGTGCTGGCGCTGGCGATGCCCGGCATGCAGTCCCCGCAGGCGGTCCGTTCGACCGGCCTTCAGCCGCGCTTCGCGCTCGTCGGGGACGGTGCCGGGACGGCCGGCGAGGCCGCGCTGGCCGCCGCCACGGCGGCGGAGGCCGAGCGGCTGCTGGGCGAGGTGGACGGCACGGTGGGCGTCGTGGTGGCGATGCACCGCCGCGAGCAGGCCCGCCGCTGGCTGGCCCCGCTCGGTGACCGGGTGGTGGCGCTGGGCTCCCTGGAGGCGAAGGGGCTGGAGTACGACGCCACGCTGGTGGTGTCGCCGGCCGAGATCGCCGACGAGTCCCCGGCCGGGCTGCGGGTGCTGTACGTGGCGCTGACCCGGGCCACCCAGCAGCTGACCGTGCTGTCCGCCGGGCGCGACCAGCCAGACGCGGCCGGGGTGCCCGACCTGCTGCGGGACTGAGCCCGGCGGGCCCGTCCGGGGGGACCTGAAATCCGTACCCCGCGACGGGATTCGCTTCCGGAGATGGTTTGTTAGCCTGGGTGACGGCACCGGCTCGATCCAAGCCCCCGGGCCCAACCATCGTCGCTACGAGCGACCACTTGCCGCGAGGCGAGCATGGCGGGTCGGTGTCACTTACTTCGGAGGCCCACGTCACCACGTGACGTGGGCCTCTTTGCTTGGCTGATCATTTCTCGTATGGTGGAAGTAGATTTCCGAAGTCGCCACCTGCTGGTGAACACAACGTACGGAACCCCGGGCGGCTACCGCGTACTCAGGGGTAGGTGCGACGATCGGACGGCACAACGCTGTGACACGCAGCGATACACAGCGAAACGGTGAAAGCAGAGGAAGTCGGCCATGGCAACGGCGCCCAGCGTCTCCTACTCGATGACGGTCCGGCTGGAGGTGCCCGCGAGCGGAACCGCGGTCTCCCAGCTCACCACGGCCGTCGAGTCCCACGGAGGCTCGGTGACCGGCCTCGACGTCACTGCGTCCGGGCACGAGAAGCTCCGCATCGACGTCACGATCGCGGCCACCTCGACCGCACACGCCAACGAGATCGTCGCGCAGCTCCGCAACATCGAGGGCGTCTCGCTCGGCAAGGTGTCCGACCGTACGTTCCTGATGCACCTCGGCGGCAAGATCGAGATGTCGTCGAAGCACCCGATCCGCAACCGCGACGACCTCTCCATGGTCTACACCCCCGGCGTCGCCCGGGTCTGCCAGGCCATCGCCGACAACCCCGAGGACGCCCGCCGACTGACGATCAAGCGCAACAGCGTCGCGGTCGTCACGGACGGCTCCGCGGTCCTGGGCCTGGGCAACATCGGCCCCAAGGCCGCGCTGCCCGTCATGGAGGGCAAGGCGGCCCTCTTCAAGCGCTTCGCCGGCATCGACGCCTGGCCGCTGTGCCTGGACACCCAGGACACCGACGCCATCGTGGAGATCGTCAAGGCCATCGCCCCCGGCTTCGCCGGCATCAACCTGGAGGACATCTCCGCGCCCCGCTGCTTCGAGATCGAGGCGCGGCTGCGCGAGGCGCTGGACATCCCGGTCTTCCACGACGACCAGCACGGCACCGCCATCGTGGTCCTCGCCGCGCTCACCAACGCACTGCGCGTCGTCGGCAAGAAGATCGAGGACGTCCGGGTCGTGATGTCCGGCGCCGGCGCGGCCGGCACCGCCATCCTCAAGCTGCTGCTGGCCGCCGGCGTCGGGCACGCCGTCGTCGCCGACATCCACGGCGTGGTGCACGCCGGCCGCACGGACCTGGTCGACGCCGACCCGGACTCCGCGCTGCGCTGGATCGCCGACAACACCAACCCCGAGGGCGTCACCGGCACCCTCAAGGAGGCCGTGGTCGGCGCGGACGTCTTCATCGGCGTCTCGGCGCCCAACGTCCTCGACGGCGACGACGTGGCGAAGATGGCCGAGGGCGCGATCGTGTTCGCACTCGCCAACCCCGACCCCGAGGTCGATCCGGCCATCGCCCGGCAGACGGCCGCCGTCGTGGCCACCGGCCGCTCCGACTTCCCGAACCAGATCAACAACGTCCTGGTGTTCCCCGGGGTATTCCGCGGCCTCCTGGACGCCCACTCCCGTACGGTGAACACCGAGATGATGCTGGCCGCGGCCGGCGCCCTCGCCGACGTCGTCCTGGAGGACGAGGTCAACCCGAACTACATCATCCCCAGCGTCTTCAACGAGAAGGTCGCGGGCGCGGTGGCCGGTGCGGTGCGGGACGCGGCCAAGGGCAGCGACCCGGCTGTGACGACGGCCACGACGGTCTGACGACGGCGCGTCGCGGGACACGCCGTCACGACGGCCCCCATAGGGTGGCGGGCAGCAATGGCCGCCATCCTGTGGCTCCGGCCCGGAGCGGGACGGTGCGGAACGTCATCACCAAGTGGCAGTGGCGCTTTTCGTGTGACCCGCCAGGGCGCCGGATTGGCTTTACTGCCGCAGGTAGGGGCAGGATGCGTATTCGGGCGCGAGGGTCTGGCAGGCAGACCCGGGTCCGGGGACTGTCCGAGGACCCTGGCAGCATCGGCTTCGCTGTGCCCAACATGCGGCTCCGCCGCGTGGCACGCCTCATTGGCAAGAAGAACACGGGAGTACAAACATGAACCGCAGTGAGCTGGTGGCCGCTCTGGCCGATCGCGCCGAGGTGACCCGCAAGGACGCCGACGCCGTTCTGGCTGCCCTCGCCGAGGTGACCGGCGAGGTCGTCGCCAAGGGCGACGAGAAGGTCACCATCCCCGGCTTCCTGACCTTCGAGCGCACCCACCGTGCCGCTCGCACCGCGCGCAACCCGCAGACCGGCGACCCGATCCAGATCCCGGCCGGCTACAGCGTGAAGGTGTCCGCGGGCTCCAAGCTCAAGGAAGCCGCCAAGGGCAAGTAAGACCCTTAAAACGGCGTAACGAGGCGGCTGCCCCGACGGGGGCGGCCGCCTTCGTCGTACCCGCCACCGCGCGGCCCCTGCCGCAGCCGGCGGTACGGCCCTCCCGGGGCGCCACCGCGGCCGTACGGGGCCGGAAGCGGCGCCCGGCACCTCCCGGGCCACCCCGTGGCGCCGGGCGGCCCCAGACAGCCGTGAGGGGCGGCCACCGGCTGGTGGCCGCCCCTTGCGGCGTGGTCCTACGGGCGTCGGCGCGGCGCGCCGTGGTGCCCGGGCGTCGTCAGTGGCTCAGCGCCCCGTTGGGCAGCTCCACCTTGCCGCCCAGCTCGACGAGCTTCTCCATGAAGTTCTCGTAGCCGCGGTTGATCAGGTCGATGCCGTGCACCCGGGAGGTGCCCTGCGCCGCCAGCGCCGCGATCAGGTACGAGAAGCCCCCGCGCAGGTCCGGGATGACCAGGTCGGAGCCCTGCAGCTTGGTCGGCCCGGAGACCACCGCGGAGTGCAGGAAGTTGCGCTGGCCGAAGCGGCAGGCCGAGCCGCCCAGGCACTCGCGGTAGAGCTGGATGTGCGCGCCCATCTGGTTCAGGGCGGAGGTGAAGCCGAGCCGGGACTCGTAGACCGTCTCGTGGACGATGGACAGGCCGGACGCCTGGGTGAGGGCGACGACCAGCGGCTGCTGCCAGTCCGTCTGGAAACCGGGGTGGACGTCGGTCTCCAGGGCGATGGCGTTGAGCGAACCGCCCGGGTGCCAGAAGCGGATGCCCTCGTCGTCGATCTCGAAGGCGCCGCCGACCTTCCGGAAGGTGTTGAGGAAGGTCATCATGGAGCGCTGCTGGGCGCCCCGGACGTAGATGTTGCCCTCGGTGGCGAGCGCTGCGGACGCCCAGGAGGCGGCCTCCAGGCGGTCCGGGAGGGCCCGGTGGGTGTAGCCGTTGAGCTTGTCGACACCGGTGATCCGGATCGTCCGGTCGGTGTCCATGGAGATGATCGCGCCCATCTTCTGCAGCACGCAGATCAGGTCCTCGATCTCCGGTTCCACCGCGGCGTTCGACAGCTCGGTGACGCCCTCCGCCAGTACGGCGGTCAGCAGCACCTGCTCGGTCGAGCCGACCGACGGGTACGGCAGCCGGATCTTGGTGCCGCGCAGCCGCTGCGGCGCCTCCAGGTACTGCCCGTCGGCGCGCTTCTCGATCTTCGCGCCGAACTGGCGCAGCACGTCGAAGTGGAAGTCCACCGGGCGGCCGCCGATGTCGCAGCCGCCCAGGCCCGGGATGAAGGCGTGGCCGAGGCGGTGCAGCAGCGGGCCGCAGAACAGGATCGGGATCCGCGAGGAGCCGGCGTGCGCGTCGATGTCGGCGACGTTGGCGCTCTCCACGTGCGACGGGTCGAGGACCAGCTCGCCGGGCTCGTCGCCCGGGCGGACCGTGACGCCGTGCAGCTGCAGCAGTCCGCGCACCACGCGTACGTCGCGGATGTCGGGCACGTTGCGCAGCCGGCTGGGTCCGCTGCCGAGCAGGGCGGCGACCATGGCCTTGGGCACAAGGTTCTTCGCACCGCGAACCCGGATCTCGCCCTCCAGCGGGGTGCCGCCGTGGACAAGCAGTACGTCGTCAGTAGAGACGGTCATGGATCTCGCGTTCCTGGAGACGGGCAGGGCCAAGCTGAAATGGTAAGGGCGTCCGAGGGGGTGTCCGTAAGCCCGTGCAGCCTCTGAGCATGTAATGGCTTTGTCACAACACGCTCGGCTACGGTCACCCTTTGATCTGTAATCGCCTTTTGGCGGAAAAGTTGCGGATTGTCTTAAATGCACTGTGACGAAGCCGGATTGGGGCCGGCGCTCTTCCGGGGGCGGTGCCGTGCGCCGGGGCTGCCGCCGTACGCCCTGCCCTGCGCTCGCACCGGTCGCGGCTTTGACCCCCCGCTCGGGGCGGAAGTGCGGGATCATGTGGCCATGACCGAGGTGTCCTCGCTCACAGGCCGGCTGCTCGTCGCGACGCCCGCGCTTGCGGACCCGAACTTCGACCGCGCGGTGGTGCTGCTCCTCGACCACGACGAGGAGGGCTCCCTCGGCGTGGTCCTCAACCGCCCCACCCCGGTGGGCGTCGCGGACATCCTCGCGCCCTGGGCCGCGCTGACCGGTGAGCCGGGCGTGGTCTTCCAGGGCGGCCCGGTCTCGCTGGATTCGGCGCTCGGGGTGGCGGTGGTGCCCGGCGGGGCCTCCGGGGAGGGTGGCATGCCCCCCATGGGTACCGGTGCCGGCCCCGGCGCCGAGGCGGGGGAGACGGCCGGTGCGCAGGTCGCCGACCGCGCGGGCGTGCAGCCGGCCGAGGAGCCGCTGGGCTGGCGCCGGGTGCACGGCGCGATCGGCCTGGTCGATCTGGAGGCCCCGCCCGAGCTCCTCGCGGCCGTGCTCGGCAGCCTGCGGATCTTCGCCGGTTACGCGGGCTGGGGCCCGGGCCAGCTGGAGGACGAGCTGGTCGAGGGCGCCTGGTACGTCGTCGAGTCCGAACCGGGCGACGTCTCCTCGCCCGACCCGGAGCAACTGTGGCGCGCGGTCCTGCGGCGGCAGCGCAACGAGCTGGCGATGGTGGCCACGTACCCGGACGACCCGTCGCTGAACTGATCGCGACGACCGGTCGGCCGGCCGCGGCGGAGGTCCCGTGGAACGCCGGATTTTTGTTGAGCGCTGGATTATTGTGACGGCTTCGTCATGAGGAATTGTCAGTGCCCGTCGCTATGGTTCGAGTGACAGGGGACGGTGTGCGGCCGCGTCGGCGGGGCCGCGCAGGACAGCGGGGGAGAGTGCCTATGCACAGACCGAGTGTGCCCGGGGACCTGGACCATCCGGAGCGGCTGTGGGCGCGGGCCGCGACGCTCGCGGTGGTCGCCGCGGCGGTGGACGACTGGGACGAATTCTCCTGGGGGAAGCACGGACTGGAGTGCTGGAACGGCGGCGGCAGTTACTGGTGGCGGCTGAAGCTGTACGACGGCGGCCGGGCGCTGCTCTGCGGCCAGGACTCGGACGGCAGCTACACCCACAGCGGCGACCGCCAGATCGACTTCCTGGCCGGCGGGCCCGAGTGGCTGCCCTGGGAGCAGCTGACGGACGACGCCCGGGGAAACCTCTTCGGATTCGTCTACTGGTGGCAGGACGGCGCCTGGGCCCGCGCCCCGTATCCCGAGAAGCTGCCGGACGACGGCCTGGAGATGGCGATGAGCTGGGCCGCCCCCGGTGACGCGTCGATCGGCCGGATCGTCGACGACCTCGTGGCCCGTACGGAGACCGAGGTCGACGCGGCGGACGCGGTCCGCGCCTTCATCGCCGCCGCCGAGGCCCGTACGGTCGGCGGGCCGGAGATCGCCGCGCTGCTGGACGCGGTCTGCGACAAGGACTCCTGGTACGAGGTCCGGCCGGAGGCCGCGCTGGCCTTCGCCGAGAAGCTGGGTCTGACCTCCGGCGACCGCGGCGGGCTGGCGGTGGCTTCGGCTTCCTGAGGAGGCGGGCCCGGCGGATGGCCGCGGCGGGTCCGGCGGCGGGCGTCGCAGCGGCCGGTCCCGTGCTCCACCCGGCGGCGGGCCGTCGCTCCCGGGTCGTCGCGGGCGTGAGTACCCTTGGCAGCTATGAGCACTCTTGAGCCCGAGCGCGGGGCAGGTACGGGGACCCTCGTAGAGCCGACACCGCAGGTGTCGCACGGCGACGGCGACCACGAGCGCTTCGCCCACTACGTCCAGAAGGACAAGATCATGGCGAGCGCGCTCGACGGTACCCCCGTCGTGGCGCTGTGCGGCAAGGTCTGGGTCCCGGGCCGCGACCCGAAGAAGTACCCGGTCTGCCCCATGTGCAAGGAGATCTACGAGTCCATGGGCGCCGGCGGCGACAAGGACAAGGGCGGCAAGGACGGCGGCAAGAAGTAACCGCCGCCCCCCGGCCCGCCTCGGGCACGGGCCCGGACCTCTCGCGGCCCGGGCCCGCCGTCGTGCCCGCACACCCGCGCGCCGGCACCGGCCCCCGTCCTCCGGGGAGGCCCGGGACGGCGGCGGACCGACGGAACGGCCCCGGCGGGAACCCACGACCCCCGCCCGCGGGAATCACGGGACGGCACGCTGACGGCGTCAGCTGACGGCACGCCGACGGCAGGCCGGACGACGAGTTGGCCGGATCACCGGCCTTGCCGCACCGGCAGATGGCAGCATCGACCCCGGCACCGCCCGCGGCACCGTCCGTGACATCGCCCGCGGTACGGGCGGGTGCTCTCCGTACGCCTACAGCGCCGGCCGGTCCCGGGCCCGGGGGCGCGGTGGAGGACAGACGGCATGCCGGACACCGACGGCCCCACGCACCACCCGGACGC
Source organism: Streptomyces sp. NPDC107765 (assembly GCF_055657085.1). Classification (NCBI taxonomy): domain Bacteria; kingdom Bacillati; phylum Actinomycetota; class Actinomycetes; order Kitasatosporales; family Streptomycetaceae; genus Streptomyces; species Streptomyces sp. NPDC107765. The sequence goes on from NZ_JBVKBL010000010.1 coordinate 91,093, forward strand.
CCCCGCGGCACGACCGGCCCCGGGCACCGCTTCCGTGCCCGACCCCGGCACCCCGCACCTACCGGGCGGCGGCCTGATTCCCGCGCCGCTGAGCATCGACGCGTCCTCCGGCAGCACCGTCCGGCTCGGCCCGGACACCGCACTCGCCGCCGCACCCGGCACCGAGGACACCGCGCTGTGGCTGCGGGCCACCCTCGGCGACGCCTTCGGCCTGCCGCTGCCGCCCGGCTCCGCCGACGCCACCGACACCCTCGCGCTGGGCCTCGACCCGGCCCTGCCCGCGGAGGGCTACCGCCTGGAGGCCGACGCCCGCTGGGGCGTACGGATCACCGGCGGCGGCCCGGCCGGTGTCTTCTGGGGCGCCCAGACGCTCCGTCAGCTCCTCGGCCCGCACGCCTTCCGCCGCGCCCCGCTCACCCCCGGCCGGCCCGCCGCCCTCCCGCAACTGACCGTCGAGGACGGCCCCCGCTTCGGCTGGCGCGGCATGCTGCTCGACGTCGCCCGGCACTTCCTGCCCAAGGACGGCGTGCTGCGCTACCTCGACCTGCTCGCCGCGCACAAACTCAACGTCCTGCACCTGCACCTGACCGACGACCAGGGCTGGCGCATCGAGATCCGGCGCTACCCGAAGCTGACCGGAACCGGTGCCTGGCGCGCCCGCACCAAACTCGGCCACCGGGCCTCCCCGCTCTGGGACGAGCGCCCGCACGGCGGCTATTACACCCAGGACGACATCCGCGAGATCGTCGCCTACGCCGCCCGGCGGCACATCACCGTCGTCCCCGAGATCGACGTCCCCGGACACTCGCAGGCCGCCATCGCCGCGTATCCGGAACTCGGCAACACCGACGTCATCGACACCACCTCCCTGAAGGTCTGGGACACCTGGGGCGTCAACCCCAACGTACTGGCACCCACCGACACCACCCTGCGGTTCTACGAGCACGTCCTCGAAGAGGTCCTCGAACTCTTCCCGTCCCGCTTCGTGCACCTCGGCGGCGACGAGTGCCCCAAGGACCAGTGGCGGGCCTCCGCCACCGCCCAGGCGCGGATCGCCGCACTCTCGCTGGCCGGCGAGGACGAGCTGCAGAGCTGGTTCGTCCGGCACTTCGACCGCTGGCTCGCCGACCGCGGCCGGCGGCTCATCGGCTGGGACGAGATCCTCGAAGGCGGCCTGGCCGAGGGCGCGGCCGTCTCCTCCTGGCGGGGCTACGCCGGCGGGGTCGCGGCGGCCAAATCCGGCCACGACGTCGTCATGTGCCCCGAACAGCAGGTCTACCTGGACCACCGTCAGGACCCGTCCCCGGACGAGCCGGTGCCGATCGGCTACGTACGGACCCTGGAGGACGTCTACCGCTTCGAGCCGGTGCCCCCGGAACTGACGCCCGAACAGGCCCGGCACGTCCTGGGCACCCAGGCCAACGCCTGGACCGAGGTCATGGACGGTCAGCAGCGCCTCGACTATCAGGTCTTCCCCCGGCTCGCCGCGTTCGCCGAGGTCGCCTGGTCCCACCTGCCGGCCCCGGCCGACCGCGACCACCAGGACTTCCTGCGCCGGATGGCCGCCCACTACGGCCGCCTCGACGCCCTCGGGGTCGACTACCGGCCACCCGGCGGCCCCCGTCCCTGGCAGAAACGCCCCGGGGTGCTCGGACGCCCGATCGACGGGGCGCCCCCAAACGTGTGAGCCCCGGTGCAAGGAGGGCGCCCGTACGGCCGGACCCTGGGACGGTGGTACACACGGCGGTTCCTCCCCGCACCGCCGTACCGAGCACCGCAGTACGACGGCGTGCGCCCCGCCCGGGCGCATCCCGCACCCGCAGTACGCCCCGCCGGCGGGCCCGTCCGCGGACCTCACCGGCGGTGGCGGACGAATCCGGACCAGCACCCTGTCGGGGGACGGATCGTCCCTTCGCGGACCCTCGCGCCGAGGGTCCGGGAAGATGTGCCAGAGTTGCCACGTCCGGGCTGTGAGCACGTACCGTACGGCGGAGCGGAACTGCCGGGACACCACCGGGGAAGGGGCAGCTGGCTTGACCACGCACGCACCGCACGCGTCGCACACGGTGACGTTGCCGGCCTCGCTCGACGAGGCCGTGGCGGCACTCACCGCCATGCCCGCCGCCGTGCCCGTCGCGGGCGGCACCGACCTCATGGCGGCGGTCAACGCCGGACTCCTCAGACCCGCGGCCCTGGTGGGCCTCGGCCGGATCAGCGAGATCCGCGGCTGGCAGTACCTGGACGGCCATGCGCTGCTCGGCGCCGGCCTGACCCTCGCCCGTATGGGACGCCCCGACTTCGCCGCCCTCATCCCCGGCCTGGCCGCCGCCGCGCGCGCGGCCGGCCCGCCGCAGATCCGCAACGCCGGCACCCTCGGCGGCAACATCGTCACCTCCGCCCCCACGGGCGACACGCTCCCGGTGCTCGCCGCCCTGGAGGCCACGGTGATCATCGCCGGCCCCGGGGGCGCCCGCCGCGAGATCCCGGTCAGCCACCTCCTGGCGGGCCACGAGATGCTGCACCCCGGCGAACTCGTCGGCTTCGTACGGGTGCCGCTGCTGCACGCCCCGCAGTCCTTCCTCAAGGCCACCGGCCGCACCGGCCCCGGCCGGGCCACCGCCTCGGTGGCGCTGGTCCTCGACCCCGCCCGGCGCGGGGTCCGCTGCGCGGTCGGCGCGGTCGCCGCGATGCCGCTGCGCCCCTTGGAGGCCGAGCAGTGGGTGGCCTCGCTCATCGACTGGGACGGCGAACGCAGCCTGGTGCCCGAGGCCCTGACGGCCTTCGGGGACTACGTCGCCGCCGCCTGCATCCCCGACCCGGCCCCGCCGGAGGACGGTTCCGAACCGGCGACCCTGCCGCCGGCCGCGCTTCACCTGCGCCGTACGGTGGCAGCCCTGGCCCGCCGCGCACTTGGGAGGGCGCTCTCGTGAGCGAAGACCACCGTCATCCGCAGCAGCCGCACGCCGACCAGGGCTGGCAGCCGCTGCCGCAGGGCGGCGAGTACGAGTCCGAGGCCACGGCCTTCGTCCAGCTCCCGGAGGGCTTCACCACCGGGGTCTACGGCGGCCGGGCGCCCGGCTACCCCACCCCGGGGGCCGACCCGCTCGCCGCACCCGGCCACGGCTACACCCCGCCGGCGTCCTTCACCCCGCACCCGGCCGCGCCGCAGGCCCACGAAACGGGCACCGACCCCGCGGCCACCGGCCAGTGGACCATGCCGTTCACCGACCGGGCGGCCGGCTACGCCGACCCCTCCACCGGATACGGCGCGCCCGCGCACGACCCCGCCCACCAGGGCGGCTCCGGGATCTACCAGGGCGGCACACCCGAGGCCGCCCGGCCGTGGGGCCCGGACACCGTGGAGTGGCCGGTGGCGGGCAGCGCCGAGGCCGCCGCCTCCTGGAGCATCCCGGCGGCGGACGACGGACTGGAGGAGTCCGGTGAGTACCTCGTCGGCGACGACCGGCTGACGGGCCACCCGGGACACCAGGGGCACCCGGGCCACCAGGGCCTCACCGGCCACGGCGGCGACGGCTACCAGGGCGGCGGCTACCCGGGTTCCGGCGCGTACGAGAGCGCCGCCACCACGGCGGAGACCGCCGACGCCGCCCGCACCGGCCACTGGAACTTCACCGCCGGCCTGAGCGCCACCAGCGGCACCCCCGCGGCCGCCGAGGAGCCCCAGGGGCCCGCCCCGGCACCGTCGGCGGACGATCCCTTCAGCGGCCCCCACAACGGCGGTTACGCGCCCGGCAACGGCCTCGCGGACCACGGCCGGGCGCCGGGCCACGACCAGGGCACCGGACCGGACCCCGCCGCCGGGGCGACCGGCCACTGGTCGCTGCCGGCCGACGCGCTCGCCCAGTGGCCGCCCGCCGCGGAGCCGGAGCTGCCGCCGCACGACGACGCGGTGACGGATCACCACCACGACGCCGCGGCGGACGCGCCCGCACCCCCGGCCGCCGCCGGCGCCTGGACGGCCCCCGCGGCCGCCGAACCCGCGACGCGGCCCGAGCACACCGCGGAGCGGCCGGACCACGCCGTCCCCCAGCCCGGGCGGGCCGCCCGACAGCCGGAGCACACCGCGGAGTTCGCCGCGGCCGCGGACGGGGCCGCCCCGGAGCCGGCCGCCGCGCCCGCTTCGTCACCTTCACCGGACGTGTCCGATGTGTCCGACGTATCCGGCGTGCCCGATGGGACCGCCGCCGAGGCAACGGCCCCCGCGGGCTCCGAGGCCCCGGACGAGGCCCCGGCCGCCGCCCACGACCGGCCCGCCCCCGAGGACACGGCCGCCGCCCCGGCCACCCCGGGCGACGACGACCCGGCCACCACCCCCTCCCACCCCGAGGACGAGCCCGCCCCCCACGACGAACACCCCGCCGCCTCCTACGTGCTGCGCGTCAACGGCATCGACCGGCCGGTCACCGACGCCTGGATCGGCGAATCGCTGCTCTACGTGCTGCGCGAGCGGCTCGGTCTGGCCGGGGCCAAGGACGGCTGCTCCCAGGGGGAGTGCGGCGCCTGCTCGGTCCAGGTGGACGGCCGGCTGGTGGCCTCCTGCCTGGTGCCCGCCGCCACCACGGCCGGCAGCGAGGTCCGCACGGTCGAGGGGCTCGCGGAGAACGGCGTGCCCTCCGACGTGCAGCGCGCGCTCGCCGCGTCCGGTGCCGTGCAGTGCGGCTTCTGCGTACCGGGCATGGCGATGACCGTGCACGACCTCCTGGAGGGCAACCACGCCCCCAGCGAACTGGAGACCCGTAAGGCGCTGTGCGGCAATCTGTGCCGCTGCTCCGGTTACCGGGGTGTGCTGGACGCCGTCGAAGAGGTCGTCAAGTCCCGCGCGGAGGCCGCCGCGGCCGCCTACGAGGCGGACGACGAGACCGGGGCGCCCCCGGCGGACACCGCACGCATCCCCCACCAGGCGGGCCCCGCCGATCCCACGGGCCACGCCCCGCACGACCAGGATCCGCACCCGGGAGGCTCGGCATGACCGGAACGTCCGAGGGCGCCGGCGCCGTCACCGCGACCCCCGCCGCGGGCGTCGAGATGCCCGCCGAGGCGCCGCTGCACGGCCTGGGCGTCTCCCTGCCGTCCGCCGACGCGCCGGCGAAGACCGAGGGCACCTTCCCGTACGCGGCCGACCTGTGGGCCGAGGGCCTGCTGTGGGCGGCGGTGCTGCGCTCCCCGCACCCGCGCGCCCGGATCCTGTCCGTGGACACCAAGCACGCGGCCGAGATGCCCGGCGTCCGCGTCGTCGTCACGCACGAGGACGTGCCCGGGGACGCGGGGCACGGCCGGGGCATCGCCGACCGCCCGGTGTTCGCCAAGGACGAGGTCCGCCACCACGGCGAGCCGATCGCCGCGGTGGCCGCCGACCACCCCGACACGGCGCGGCTGGCCGCTGCCGCCATCGCCGTCGAGTACGAGGTCCTGGAACCGGTCACCGACCCCCAGCTCGCCTTCGAGGCCGAGCCGCTGCACCCCGACGGCAACCTCATCCGGCACATCCCGCTCCGCTTCGGTGACGCCGACGCCATGGGCGAGGTGATGGTCGAGGGCCTCTACCGGATCGGCCGCCAGGACCCGGCCCCCATCGGGGCCGAGGCCGGACTCGCCGTGCCCCGCCCCGACGGCGGCGTGGAGATCTACACCGCCTCCACGGACCCGCACACCGACCGCGACCTGGCCGCCGCCTCCTTCGGCCTGCCCCCCGAGCAGGTCAAGGTCGTGGTGACCGGCGTCCCCGGCGCCACCGCCGACCGCGAGGACCCCGGCATCCAGCTCCCGCTCGGCCTGCTGGCGCTGCGCACCGGCTGCCCGGTCAAACTGGCCGCCACCCGCGAGGAGTCCTTCCTCGCGCACGCCCACCGCCACCCCACGCTGCTGCGCTACCGCCACCACGCGGACGCCGACGGCAAGCTGGTGAAGGTCGAGGCGCAGATCCTGATGGACGCCGGAGCGTACGCGGACACCTCCGCCGACGCGCTGGCCGCCGCGGTCTCCTTCGCCTGCGGCCCGTACGTCGTCCCGCACGCGGTCGTCGACGGCTGGGCGGTGCGCACCAACAACCCGCCGTCCGGCCACGTCCGCGGCGAGGGCGCGATGCAGGTCTGCGCCGCCTACGAGGGCCAGATGGACAAGCTCGCCGCCGCTCTGGGCCTGGAGCCGCACGAGATCCGGCTCCGCAACGTCATGGCCACCGGCGATCTGCTCCCCACGGGCCAGACGGTGACCTGCCCCGCCCCGGTGGCCGAGCTCCTGCTCGCCGTCAAGGAGGCGCCGCTGCCCGAACTGCCCAAGGACGCCCCCGAAGCGGAATGGCTGCTGCCGGGCGGGCCCGAGGGCGCGGGCGAACCGGGCGCGGTGCGCCGCGGCGTCGGCTACGCGCTGGGCATGGTGCACATGCTGGGCGCGGAGGGCACCGACGAGGTCTCCACCGCCACCGTCAAGGTCAGCGGCTCGGTCGCGACCGTCATCTGCGCCGCCGTGGAGACCGGTTCGGGCTTCTCCACCCTGGCCCGGCAGATCGTCCAGGAGACCCTCGGCGTCGACGAGGTGCACGTCGCCGGCGTCGACACCGACCAGCCCCCGGCCGGACCCGCCTGCCACGGCCGGCACACCTGGGTCTCCGGCGGCGCCGTCGAGCGCGCCGCCAAGATGGTCCGCACCCAGCTCCTCCAGCCGCTGGCCCACAAGTTCGGGATGTCCACCGAGCTCCTCCAGATCAGCGACGGCAAGATCACCTCGTACGACGGCGTGCTCAGCACCACCGTCGCCGAGGCCCTGGACGGCAAGGAACTCTGGGCCACCGCCCAGTGCCGCCCGCACCCCACCGAGCCGCTCGACGACGAAGGCCAGGGCGACGCCTTCGTCGGCCTCGCCTTCTGCGCCATCCGCTGCGTCGCCGACGTCGACATCGAACTGGGCACCATCAGGGTCGTCGAGATGACCGTCGCCCAGGACGTCGGCCGGATCCTCAACCCGGCCCAGCTGCGGGCCCGTATCGAGGCGGGCGTCACCCAGGGCCTGGGCGCCGCCCTGATGGAGAACCTCCGCACCACCCGCGGCCAGGTCCGCCACCCCGACCTGACCGGCTACGCCCTGCCGACCGCGCTCGACGCCCCCGACATCCGCATCGTCAAACTCGTCGAGGAACGCGACGTGATCGCCCCCTTCGGCGCCAAGCCCGCCAGCGCCGTCCCGGTGGTCACCGCCCCGGCCGCCGTGGCCTCCGCGGTCCGCGCCGCCACCGGCCGCCCCATCGGCCGCCTCCCGATCCGCCCCCAGGCGGCGGTCGCCCAGGTGATCCAGCAGTAACCGCCCACACGAAAGCGGCCCGCCACGGAGGTGGCGGGCCGCTTCGCTGTCACTCGGAGGCCGTGGCGGGATTCGAACCCACGTAACTCGCTTTGCAGGTTTGTTGGTGCTGGTCAGAGGGTTGCGCGTCGAGGTCCGTAGTCGTTCACGACGGGACTGGGCGCCGTGTTGTGATGGGCTAAGGCGCCGCCATGAACGGCGCTGAACGGCATTGAACGAGACGGAAACTGAGACGGACGCCGCGTCCGTGTGATGGCCATCCATCACACGCCATGGCAAGAAGTACCCCATCTCGCCGAACCGCCACCCCGCCACCGATCATCCCCGACCCCCTGACAAGGCCCACGGCTCACAGACAGCCCCGCACCGACGCTGCGACCACGCCTCCTCCCACAGACTCACCCGACGAGATCGCTACAGGCGACGCACGTCGGCGCGGAGGCCGTACGGCCCCTATGGGCATGGGATCACGAAGGTCGGAATTTTGTGCGATTGATGAGCGGGCAATCCGGGGACTTCCTCAAAACTCTGACGCACAACCAAAGTAGTGACAGTATAGACGCGCCGAGCCGAGGGGGAGAATAGTGCCAGACTTTGCAAGTGACATCGTAATAACCGACTCAGCTGGTAGTGCCCCGCGGCACCTCAACTCGCTGGCGTCACGATTCGCCGCGCAAGTCTCGGCGATCATCGAAATTAGCGAAACGGTAATCCCCGAGCTTGAGAAGAAGGGGCTCAAGCATGTTGAAGACATGAGCGAGAGGATCTCCAAGCATCTGAAGAAGGAGGAGCAGGCAGCCTTCCAGGCTGGGCTCGGCAAATTCTTGACCGAGCTGGATGGGGTGAACAAATCAGTTACGCTCGACATGCCGCCAGCCGCCACCCTGGCAATGGTCCACTTTATTAAGACTGCCGCAAGATATGCTTACGTCGGATCGCGAGAGGAAATGACAAGGCGAGCCTTGCTCGTCTCGCTCGTCTCGAACTTCGAGGTGCATTTCGGTAAGCTGGCTCGAGTCGTATTCGCAAAGAATAGGGCCGCGCTTAATGATTCGGACTACTCGTTCACACTGCAGCAACTCTCTGAGTTCGATTCTATTCAGAACGCCAGAGATTTCTTGATCGAGCGCCGCCTCGGCGCGCTCCTACGGGACAGCATCGACGGTTGGGATAAGTGGCTAACTCGCGCCTGCGGCGGTCTATCCATGACGGCCCTTCCGGTTGACTGGGCCGGCATTCGAGAGACGTTCGCTAGAAGAAATCTAATCGTGCACGCCGAATCTGAAGTGAATCACATCTACTTGGATGCGATTAAAGGGCTCAAGATCTCTGGCTCTCAACTTCCAGCCAAGGGTGAGAGGCTTACAGTCTCATCTGAATATCTCCTGGAGGCCGCGGAGAGGATTATGGCTCTCGGGGTGATCTTGACCTCAGGGATTGCGCGTAAATTGCATAAGGAGGATTCGAAGCCAATAGTTTCGATGCTGCTGGAGGAATCTGAGGAGTGTGCGCGACGAGGCTTCTGGAACGCTTCGATATCAATCTCTAGCTACGCGCTCACCTGCCCCTCTAGTCGAAGTCAGCGAATTAAGATCCAGACATTCAACTGGCTTGCCCGTAAAGAGGTTGAAGGGAGGGATTCGATTCAGGAAGAGGTAGAGAAGTGGGATACCAGTGGGCTATCATCTAGCCTCGCCCGTCGAAAGAAGCTCCTCCTTGATCCCGAATCGGTAGTGGGTGAAATTGAGGAACTCCTCGGCAGCGGTGAACTCACCGCATTCGAGCTGGCGCATAATCCTCTATATGAAGGGGTTCTAGGGATCATCGCTGAGCGAAAAGGGATGGGATTTTGATACGGGCGGTGAACCTCCGCGAGCGTTGACCATCGAATGATGCCCGAGGCGGCCCGCCGGGCGGGTAGCGAACCCGAGCGAACGGCCAGCGGGCCCGTGCCGCTGCCCGCCGGCCGGGGCGGCTTCGAGCCGCTGACGCATCCAGTCACGATCCACGCAAGCAGGGTAGGGGCGGACAGATCGTCTGGCAGTCAATTTTTCACTTCGGGGGACCGACTGAGACGGGAACTGAGACGGTAGCCCGAAAGGGCGGCGCCCCTCCGAGGGTGCCGCCCTTTCGTTTTGCCTGGTGAAGGCACTAGAGGCCGTGGCGGGATTCGAACCCACGTAACTCGCTTTGCAGGCGAGCCCCTGAACCACTCGGGCACACGGCCAAGTTGCGCTGTGCTCCCGACTCTAGGCCGCGGGGCGGGGGGCCCGGCAAGGGCGCGGGGCGGCCCGCCACGAACCTGCAACAAACCGCTGTGCGGTGCCCCCGTACGTACCCGTCTGTCCCGCCGCGGGTGTTGGTCGCCGTTGCGCTTTGCGGCGCCTGGCACGTGGTTGTCTGCGGCGCCGCGGGTCGTCTCGCCGTTGCGCCTGCGGCGGGCTGGGTTTGTGGTGGGTGCGGTGACGGTCCTCCGGGGCCTTGTTCGTGGACTGCTGGCGCTTTACGTCCACGAACAAGGCCCCTCCGGCCCGTCCCCTCCCGTTGGGGGAGTGTGCGGGTGTGTGGGGGTGGACGCCGGTGGTCAGGGTGACTGCGTGTGGAAAAGGTCACAGTCACCGGAGGGCCCAGGCCCGCCCCCAGGAAAGCTCCCCACCACGGGAGGGGACAGACCGGAGGACGAAGTCTGTAGGGCTGTCACCGCACCCGACACACCACGCCCGCCGCCAGGCGCAACGGCGAGAAGCCCCGCGGCGGGACGGCCAAGTACGTACGGGGCGCCGCACAGCGCAACGGCAACACCCGCGGCGGGACAGACAGGTACGTGGGAGGAAACCGCAAAGCGGCCCCCGGTACGCTGGCGCGGTTGCCGAGAGCCGAGTTCAGCCGACGGAGACCGTGACTACCACCACCAGTGCCACCAACAGCCATCACCTGTCCCCGGCCTTCCCGGGGCGGGCCCCCTGGGGTACCGCGAACAAGCTGCGTGCCTGGCAGCAGGCGGCCATGGACCGGTACATCCAGACGCAGCCGAGGGACTTCCTCGCCGTCGCGACGCCGGGGGCCGGTAAGACGACCTTCGCGCTCACCCTCGCGTCGTGGCTGCTGCACCACCACGTCGTGCAGCAGGTGACCGTCGTCGCACCGACCGAGCACCTCAAGAAGCAGTGGGCGGAGGCGGCGGCCCGGATAGGGATCAAGCTCGACCCGGAGTACAGCGCGGGGCCGCTGGGCCGCGAGTACCACGGCGTCGCGGTCACCTACGCGGGCGTCGGCGTCCGCCCCATGCTGCACCGCAACCGGATCGAGCAGCGCAAGACCCTGGTGATCCTCGACGAGATCCACCACGCCGGCGACTCGAAGTCGTGGGGCGAGGCCTGCCTGGAGGCGTTCGAGCCGGCCACCCGGCGGCTCGCGCTGACCGGTACGCCGTTCCGGTCCGACACCAACCCGATCCCGTTCGTGACCTACGAGGAGGGCAACGACGGCATCCGGCGGTCGTCCGCGGACTACACGTACGGATACGGCAACGCGCTCGGCGACGGTGTCGTGCGGCCGGTCATCTTCCTCTCCTACAGCGGCAACATGCGCTGGCGCACCAAAGCGGGCGACGAGATCGCCGCCCGGCTCGGGGAGCCGATGACCAAGGACGCGGTCTCGCAGGCGTGGCGGACCGCGCTGGACCCGCGCGGCGACTGGATGCCGAACGTGCTGCGCGCCGCCGACCAGCGGCTGACCGAGGTCCGGAAGTCCATCCCGGACGCCGGCGCGCTGGTGATCGCCTCGGACCAGGAGCAGGCCCGGGCGTACGCGAAGCTCATCCGGGAGATCACCGGGCACGGCGCCACCCTGGTGTTGTCCGACGACTCCGGCGCCTCGCAGCGCATCGACGACTTCGCGCAGTCGCAGGACCGCTGGATGGTGGCGGTGCGGATGGTGTCGGAGGGCGTCGACGTGCCGCGGCTGGCGGTGGGGGTGTACGCCACGACGATCTCCACGCCGCTGTTCTTCGCGCAGGCTGTCGGCCGCTTCGTACGGTCCCGCAAGCGCGGCGAGACCGCCTCGGTGTTCCTGCCGACCGTCCCGATGCTGCTCGGCTTCGCCAACGAGATGGAGGTCGAGCGCGACCACGTGCTCGACAAGCCCAAGAAGGACGGCGAGGAGGACCCGTACGCCGAATCCGAGAAGGAGATGGAGGAGGCGAACAAGGAGCAGGACGAGGACACCGGGGAGCAGGAGCAGTTCTCGTTCGAGGCGCTGGAGTCGGAGGCGGTCTTCGACCGGGTGCTCTACGACGGCGCCGAGTTCGGCATGCAGGCGCACGCGGGCAGCGAGGAGGAGCAGGACTACCTCGGCATCCCCGGGCTGCTGGAGCCCGACCAGGTGCAGCTGCTGCTGCAGAAGCGGCAGGCCCGGCAGATCGCGCACAGCCGGAAGAAGCCGGACTCGGAGGCCGACCTGCTGGAGATCCCGGCCGAGCGGCGGCCGGTGGTCACGCACAAGGAGCTGCTGGAGCTGCGCAAGCAGCTGAACACGCTGGTGGGGGCGTACGTCCACCAGAGCGGCAAACCGCACGGGGTGATCCACACCGAACTGCGGCGGGTGTGCGGCGGACCGCCGAGCGCGGAGGCCACCGCCGGGCAGCTGAACGAGCGGATCAAGAAGGTACGGGAGTGGGCCACGCGGATGCGGTGAGCCCTGGGGCCGGGTCGCGGTGAGCCACCTGTGGTTCGTATCGCGGTGAGCCCCTGGGGCCCGGACCGCGGTGAGCCGCCCTGGTTGGCCGGGTCCTGGTGCGGCTGTCCGTCGTACCGGGGCCCGGCCGCCGTTTGTGTCCGGCCGCCTTGCGTGGCCGTCCGCGGGCGCTCCGTAGTGGCGCGCCGCCCGCGTCACGGACGGGTCATGTCGTAGCCCTCGCTGAAACACCGGACGCCCACTGAAGCCCCGCTGAAGCCCTGCTGAGGCGCTTGCGAGACCCTTCTGGGCGGACCAAACGGGATATTACGGGCGCGGAAGCCCGGATTCTGGACGGACTCTTCCGCTGACCGGACTGGCTCGCTACTGTCCCGGTCACGCACACGCCCCGTGGCAGCGCCGCCGCGGAGCGCAGCCGGTGCCATGCGGCCGGCGGCCTCTTGCGCGCGCTGCTCCGGGACTCGCAGCGCACCGCGTCGAGCGCCGCCACTCACACCAGGAGGGCGTCGTGACCGCAGAGACCTCCCAGACGCTCGACCGAGGACTGCGCGTCCTCAAACTCCTCGCCGACACCGACCACGGGCTGACCGTCACCGAGCTGTCCAACAAGCTCGGCGTCAACCGCACCGTCGTCTACCGACTCCTGGCCACCCTGGAGCAGCACGCCCTGGTGCGCCGCGACCTCGGCGGCCGGGCCCGCGTCGGCCTGGGCGTCCTGCGCCTGGGCCGGCAGGTCCATCCGCTGGTCAGAGAGGCCGCGCTGCCCGCACTCAGGTCACTGGCCGAGGACGTGGGCGCCACCGCGCACCTCACCCTCGTCGACGGCACCGAAGCGCTGGCCGTCGCCGTGGTGGAGCCGACCTGGACCGACTACCACGTGGCCTACCGGGCCGGTTTCCGGCATCCGCTGGACCGCGGAGCCGCCGGGCGGGCCATCCTCAAGGCCCGCCAGGGACGCCTCCAGGACGCCGGACTCGCCCTGACGCACGGGGAGTTGGAGGCCGGGGCCAGCGGTGCGGCGGCGCCGCTGCTCGGGGTGAGCGGCATCGAGGGCAGCGTGGGCGTGGTGATGCTCTCCGACACCGTCTCCGAACGGGTCGGTCCGCGGGTGATCGACGCCGCCCGCGAGGTGTCCGAGGCACTGCGCTGAGCCGTACCACCCGGGTAGTCCGTACACCCGTACTGTCTGGGCCGCCCGCACCCGTCCGTGCCCTCCGTACCGCTCGTACCGCCCGTACCGGAGTGTGAAGGGGCGGTGGCCGTGTGGTGAGCCCGCAGCGGCTTACGGGCCTGGTGGGGCGGGGGTCAATTAGGGTGGCGGGGTGTCTTCCCGCGCCCGCGCCCTGGCGGTCTGCACCGCCCTCGTCCTCGCCCTCCTCGTCACCGCGGCCCTCGCCCCGCTGCCGTTCTCGGTGGCGTATCCGGGCATGACGGCGAACGTCCTCGGCGACGACAAGGGCAAACCGGTGATCACCATCAGCGGGGCGGGGACCCGCAAGACCAGCGGGCAGCTGCGGATGACCTCGATCGTCGCCACCGGCCCGGACGCCTCCGTCCATCTGGCGGACATCCTCAAGGGCTGGTTCCGCTCCGACGAGGCGGTGATGCCCAAGGAGGCGGTCTACCCGGTGGGCAACAACACTGAGGAGATCGCCGAGCACAACGCCCGGCAGATGAAGGAGTCGCAGGACAGTGCCACCGAGGCGGCGCTCGGGCAACTCGGCAAATCCCCCAAGGACGTCAAGGTCAAGCTGAGCCTCGCGGACGTCGGCGGGCCCAGCGCCGGGCTGATGTTCGCGCTCGGCATCGTCGACAAGCTGGCCGGCGACGGCGCGGGCCACGACCTGACCGGCGGCCGGACCATCGCCGGTACCGGCACGATCACCGCGGACGGCGAGGTCGGGGCGGTCGGCGGGGTGGCGCTGAAGACGCAGGCCGCGGGCCGGGACAGGGCCACGGTCTTCCTGGTGCCCCGCAAGGAGTGCGCGGACGCCCGCGCGGAGCTGCCCCGCGGCATGCGGCTGGTCTCCGTCACCACCCTCGACGGCGCGGTCAAGGCACTCAAGGCCCTCCGGAACGGCGGCCGGGTCCCCAGCTGCTGAGGGCCTGGGCCCGGGAAACCTGAGCCGCGGAAAGCTGGGCCCCGAAATCTGGGCCGCAGACCGGGGGGATGCGTCCCGTAGGGGGAAGCGTCCCTTACGGGGCAGTCGAACAGATCCCGTAGGGGTCCGGAGCGCCCCCTCGGGGCCACAACGGTGAGGGGCGGGAGGGGTATTCCCGCGGTTCGGTTCGGGGCCAGGGCCAGGGCCAGGGCCAGGGCCAGGGCCAGGGCCACCACAGGGTGGGGGAGAGGTCTCCGCAGTGCGGCCCACGGCCACCGCCCGGCCCAGTCCCGTGAAACCGGGCGGGGGCCTCCGTGCCCGGTGCGCGGTCCCGCGCTACCCCTCCCTGATGAACCCCTCCCTCAGCAGCCAGTCCTTCGCCACCTGGTGGGGGTCCTCGCCGTCGACGTCCACCTTGCGGTTCAGTTCCTGGGCGACGGTGTTGTTCAGCGCGCGGGTGACCGGGGCGAGGACCTCGGCCATCGCCGGGTACTTCTTCAGCGACGCCGCGTTGATCTCCGGCGCGGCGTTGTAGTTCGGGAAGAAGTGCTTGTCGTCGGCGAGCACCTGCAGGTTCATCGCCTTGATCCGGCCGTCGGTGGTGAAGACCTCGCCCAGCGCGCAGGTGCCCTTCTTCGTCTCGGTGTAGACGACGCCGCCAGTCATCTTGCGGACGTTGCCGGACGGCACCCGCATGCCGTAGGCGCGGGCCATGCCCGGCAGGCCGTCGTTGCGGGTCGCGAACTCGTTCTCCACGCACAGGGTCACCGCGCCGGGGTCCTTGTGGGACAGCGCGGCGACGTCCGAGAGGGTGTGGACGCCCAGCTTCTTCTGGTTGGCGGGGTTGAGCGCCAGCGCGTAGGTGTTGTTCAGCGTCGACGGCGGCAGCCAGACCAGGCCGTTCTTCCGGTCCTCGGCGCGCACCACCCGCCACTGCTCCTGCGGGTCGATGACCGGTTTGGTGTGGCCGAGGTAGGTGATCCAGCCGGTGCCGGTGTATTCGTACGCGGCGTCCGCGGTGCCGGACTTCACGGCCTCCCGCGCGCCGATGGACCCCTGGATGCTGGTCCTGTCGATGACGTGGGCGCCGGCGGCCTCGAAGACCAGGCCCATGATCTGGCCGAGCACGATCTGCTCGGTGAACTCCTTCGACGTCACCGTCAGCTGCGCCCCGGTCAGCGGACGGCCCGGGTAGCCGGCCTTCGGGCCCGGCCGGACGGTGTCGGTCATCGCGCTGCCGCTGACCAGGCCGCAGCCGCCGGCGAGCAGCCCGGCCAGCAGCGCGGCGGCCACGGCCCGGCACGGCCCCGGCCGGCGGGCGCGGAGCACCGGGCCGCCGTTGCATGGCCCCGGCCGGCGGGAGCGGGGCGTACGCCTCATACGGCCACCTCCAGGCCGCGCGGCCGCAGCAGCAGTTCGGCGAGCGACGCCAGCCATTCGACGAGCAGCGCCAGCACCACCGTCAGCACCGAGCCGAGCACCAGCACCGGCATCCGCTGGGTGACGATGCCCGCCGAGATCAGATCGCCCAGGCCGCCGCCCCCGCCGAACGTGGCCAGGGTCGCGGTGCCCACGTTCAGCACCAGCGCGGTCCGCACCCCGGCCAGGATCAGCGGCACGGCCAGCGGCAGTTCCACCCTCCCCAGTACGCCGGCGGGGGACATGCCGATCCCGCGGGCCGCCTCGGTCAGCGTCGGGTCGATGCCGCGCAGCCCGGCGATGGTGTTGGCCAGCACCGGCAGTACGGCGTAGATGACCATGCCGACGATCGCCGAACGGGCGCCGATGCCCAGCCAGATGACCAGCAGGACCAGCAGGCCCAGCGCCGGGACGGCCTGCCCGAGGTTGGCGAGGGCCATCGCGAACGGGGTGGCCCGGCGCAGCCGCGACCGGGTCAGCGCGATGCCCAGCGGGATGGCGATGATCAGCACGAAGAACGTGGACACCGCGGTCAGCACGATGTGCTGGCGCAGCGCCAGCCACACCTTGCCGTCGTCCACCGCCTGATGGGCGATCGAGTCCAGCTGCGCGCCGCGGAACCACAGCCAGGTGGCCAACAGCGCGAAGAACAGGAACGCCGGCATGAACGTCCACTTCTGCCAGCTGATCCGCCGTCCGCCGCGGGCCGCGGAGGGGGTGGGCGCCTCGCCCGCGGCCAGCTCCCGCTGCTCCATCTCGACGTTGTCGCGGAACGCGAACCCCTCGTGGTCGCTCGCCCCGTGCTCGCCGGGCCCCGGGCGGCCGCCCGCGCGCCGCGGCCGGGCGGCGCTCCGGGGCCCGCCGGGACCGTCGGGAGTGCCGGGGGTGCCGGGGGTGCCGGGGGTGCCGGGGGTGCTCATGCCCTGCTCCCCCCGGCTCCCGGACCGGCCGGGCCGGTCGGCCCCTCCTGCTCCCGGTGCGTGAGGCGGGCCCGCTGCTCCTGGAGCTCGTGCTGGTGCTCGACGGCCTCCAGACGGTCGGCCTCCAGCAGTTCGTGGACGTTGTTCATCAGCGTCTCCATGTCGACCACGCCGATGTACTCGCCGCGCCGCCCGGTGACCGCGACCCGGCCCGCGTTGTCGGTGAGCACCGCCTCCAGGGCGTCCCGCAGCGTCGCGTCCCGGGTGACGGTGTCGGTGACCAGGGTGCCGGCCCGCGCCAGGGTCTCCCTGGCCCGGGCGAGGTCGCTGCGGCGCAGCCATTTGTACGGGCGGCGGTTGCGGTCCAGCAGCAGCAGTTCGTTGTGTGCCCCGGACCGCAGCCGGTCGAAGATCGACTCCAGTGGTTCGGCGATCCCGGCGGTGGGGAAGTCCACCACGCCCACGTCCCGTACGCGGGTGAGGTTGAGGCGTTTCAAGGCCGCCCCGGCGCCCACGAACCCGGACACGAAGTCGTCCGCCGGGTTGGTGAGGATCGCCTCGGGGGTGTCGAACTGCGCGATGTGCGAGCGCTCCCGGAGTACCGCGATGCGGTCGCCGAGCTTGATGGCCTCGTCGAAGTCGTGGGTGACGAAGCAGATGGTCTTGTGCAGTTCGTGCTGGAGCCGGATCAGCTCGTCCTGGAGGTGGTCGCGGGTGATCGGGTCGACCGCGCCGAACGGTTCGTCCATGAGGAGTACGGGCGGGTCGGCGGCCAGCGCCCGGGCCACCCCGACCCGCTGCTGCTGCCCGCCGGAGAGCTGGCGCGGATAGCGGTCGTGGAATTCGCCGGGGTCCAGCCCGACCAGGTCGAGCATCTCCTCGACCCGGTTCTTCGTCCGGCTCTTCGACCAGCCGATCATCTTCGGGACCAGGGCGATGTTCTGGGCGACGGTCATGTGCGGGAACAGGCCGGACGCCTGGATGGCGTAGCCGACCTTGCGGCGCAGCTTGACCGGGTCCATGTCGGTGACGTCCTCGTCGCCGATCCGGATCCGGCCCGAGGTCGGCTCGATCAGCCGGTTGATCATCTTCAGGGTGGTGGACTTGCCGCAGCCGGACGGCCCCACGAAGATCACCGTCTCGCCGGCCTTGATCTCCATGGAGACGTCCTCCACCGCCGGGGTGGGGTTGCCCGGGTAGGTCTTGGTGAGGTTCTCCAGCCGGATGCCGGCGCCGGAGGCGGCGGGTGTCGCCGGCCGGTCGTTCGCCGCCGGCCGGTCGTTCGTCTCAGGCACGGATCCCCCTGGAGATGGTCAGGCGTCCGATCAGGACGTAGGCGGCGTCGAAGAGGAGCGCCAGCACGGCGATGCCGACCGTGCCGGCCAGGACCTGGTTGAGCGAGTTGGCGCTGCCCAGCGAGGCGATGCCGCGGAAGATCTCGTTGCCCAGGCCCGGCCCGGAGGCGAACGCGGCGATCGCGGCGATGCCCATCAGCATCTGCGTGGCGACCCGGATGCCGGTGAGGATCGGCGGCCAGGCCAGCGGGAGTTCGACCCGGAACAGCCGGGCGGCCCGTGACATCCCGATGCCCTTGGCCGCGTCCACCAGTGCCGGGTCCACCCCGCGCAGTCCCACGATGGCGTTGCGCACCACCGGCAGCAGCCCGTACAGGGTCAGCGCGATCACCGTCGGGGCGACGCCCAGGCCGACGATCGGGATCAGCAGACCGATCAGGGCCAGCGAGGGGATGGTCAGGACGGTGGCGGTGGTGGTCGTGGCGAGCGAGCCCGCCCATTCGCTGCGGTAGGTCACCACGCCGAGGAACACGCCCAGCAGGGTGGCGATCACCATGCACTGGAACACCGCGCTGGCGTGCTGGTACGCATCCGTCAGCAGCTGGGCGTGCCGGGTGCCGACGTACTCCCAGAAGCTCACCGTGGCTCTCCTCGCTCGGTCAGTCTCCCGATGCCTGTTTCACCAGCGGGATGATCCGCAACGGAACCGGATTTTCCATCACGATTGCCGTCGAGGCCCGCACAATCCCATCAAAGCCCACCACGAGGTCGATCACCCGCTGCAGATCGGCGTTGGAACGGGCGACGAGCCTGCAGAGCATGTCCCCGTGTCCCGTCGTTGTATGCAGCTCCAGCACCTCGGGAACGGTCGTCAAGTGGGCCCGTACGTCATTTCCTTGGCCCTGTTTGATCTCCAGGGTCGCGAACGCGGTCACCGGATAACCGAGCGCCGCCGGGTCCACCTCCGGACCGAAGCCGCGGATCACTCCATTCGACTGAAGCCGGTCGAGCCGGGCCTGCACCGTCCCGCGCGCCACCCCCAGCCGCCGGGACGCCTCCAGCACCCCGATCCGCGGCTCTATGGCGAGCAGCTCCAGCAGCTCCCCGTCAAGATGATCGATCGCCAATGTCCGCTCCCTCGTTTTCGATGGTCATCATGTACAGATAGCCCGGCCTCATTCGGCTGTCGCTGTACATACTGCCCAGCGGTTTCACAAACTATTGCGCATCTTGTGGATCGGAGGGACTCTGCGGCCATGGCAGACACCACGATGCACACCCAGCCCACCATCCCTGGCTCGGCCCGGCAGGCGGACCCCTTCCCGGTCAAGGGGATGGACGCGGTCGTCTTCGCCGTAGGGAACGCCAAGCAGGCCGCGCACTACTACTCCACCGCCTTCGGCATGAAGCGCGTCGCCTACTCCGGACCGGAGAACGGCAACCGCGAGACCGCCAGTTACGTGCTCGAATCCGGCGGCGCCCGGTTCGTGTTCACCTCCGTCGTCAAGCCCACGACGGAACGGGGCCGCTTCCTCGCCGGGCACGTCGCCGCGCACGGCGACGGCGTCGTCGACCTCGCCATCGAGGTCCCCGACGCCCGGGCCGCCTACGACTACGCCGTCGCGCACGGCGCCAAGGGACTCGAAGAGCCCTACGAGCTCAAGGACGAGCACGGCATCGTCGTCCTCGCGGCCATCGCCACCTACGGCGAGACCCGGCACACCCTCGTCGAGCGCACCGGCTACGACGGCCCCTACCTGCCCGGATACGTCGCCGCGGGGCCGGTCGTCGAGCCCCCGCAGAAACGGTTCTTCCAGGCGATCGACCACTGCGTCGGCAACGTCGAACTCGGCCGGATGAACGAGTGGGTCGGCTTCTACAACCAGGTCATGGGCTTCACCAACATGAAGGAGTTCGTCGGCGACGACATCGCCACCGAATACTCCGCCCTGATGTCCAAGGTCGTCGCCGACGGCACCAAGAAGGTCAAGTTCCCGATCAACGAACCGGCCATCGCCAAGAAGAAGTCCCAGATCGACGAGTACCTGGAGTTCTACGGCGGCCCCGGCGTCCAGCACATCGCGCTGGCCACCAACGACATCGTCAGCACCGTCCGGCAGATGCGCGCCGCCGGCGTCGAATTCCTCGACGTGCCCGACTCCTACTACGACACCCTCGGCGAATGGGTCGGCGACACCCGCGTGCCGATCGACGAACTGCGCGAACTGAAGATCCTCGCCGACCGCGACGAGGACGGCTACCTGCTGCAGATCTTCACCAAGCCCGTCCAGGACCGCCCGACCGTCTTCTTCGAGATGATCGAACGGCACGGCTCCCTCGGCTTCGGCAAGGGCAACTTCAAGGCCCTCTTCGAGGCCATCGAGCGCGAGCAGGCCAGGCGCGGCAACCTCTGACCGGCCGCCCGACCGGCCGACGGGCCCGTGGCCCCCGGGCCGTACACGATCTTCCGTGTACGGCCCACGAATGCGAGGCTTACCGCATGGACCTCATCGGACAGCTGCGTGCCGGGCTCCCCGCCGACGCCCTCCTCACCGACCCCGATGTCACCGGCTCCTACGCCCGCGACATGGCCAACTTCTGCGCGGCGGGCAAGCCCGCCGTCGTCGTCCTGCCGCGCACCGTCGAGCAGGTCCAGCACGTGATGCGGACGGCGACCGCCCTCGGCGTCCCCGTCGTCCCCCAGGGCGCGCGCACCGGGGTGGCCGGCGCCGCCAACGCCACCGACGGCTGCATCGTGCTGTCCCTGGTGAAGATGGACCGCATCCTGGAGATCAACCCCGCCGACCGGCTCGCCGTGGTCGAACCCGGCGTCATCAACGCCGTCCTCTCCCGCGCGGTCAACGAACACGGCCTCTACTACCCGCCGGACCCCTCCAGTTGGGAGATGTGCACCATCGGCGGCAACATCGGCACCGCCGCCGGCGGCCTGTGCTGCGTCAAGTACGGCGTCACCGCCGAGTACGTCCTCGGCCTCGACGTCGTCCTCGCCGACGGCCGCCTCCTGACCACCGGCCGCCGCACCGCCAAGGGCGTGGCCGGATACGACCTCACCCGGCTCTTCGTCGGCTCCGAGGGCAGCCTCGGCGTCGTCGTCCGCGCCACCCTCGCCCTCAAGCCCGAACCGCCCCAACAGCTCGCCCTGGTCGCCGAGTTCCCGTCCGTGGGCGCCGCCGGGCAGGCCGTCTGCGAGATCATGGCCCGCGGCCACGCCCCCTCCCTGCTGGAACTCATGGACCGCACCAGCGTCCGCGCCGTCAACGACCTTGCGCAGATGGGCCTGCCCGAATCCACCGAGGTGCTGCTGCTGGCCGCCTTCGACACCCCCGACCCGGCACCCGACCTCGCCGCGGTCGGCGCGCTGTGCGAGGACGCCGGCGCCACCCAGGTCGTCCCCGCCGAGGACGCCGCCGAGTCCGAACTGCTGCTGCAGGCCCGCCGGCTCGCCTTCACCGCCCTGGAACGCCTCAAGCCCGCCATGCTCATCGACGACGTGTGCGTCCCCCGCTCCCGGCTCGCCGCCATGCTGGAGGGCACCACCGCCATCGCCGACAAGTACGGCCTCACCATCGGCGTCTGCGCCCACGCCGGCGACGGCAACACCCACCCCCTGGTCTGCTTCGACCCGGCCGACCCCGACGAGGAGCGGCGCGCCCACACCTCCTTCGACGAGATCATGGCGCTCGGCCTGAGCCTGGGCGGCACCATCACCGGCGAACACGGCGTCGGCCTGCTGAAGAAGGACTGGCTGGCCCGCGAACTCGGCCCGGTGGCACTGGAGTTGCACCGCGACATCAAGCAGGTCTTCGACCCCCGGGGCATTCTCAACCCCGGCAAACTGTTCTGAGCTGCAAGGGGTTGAAGGGGGCTGCCGCCCTGTCGTGCCCATGCCGCCCACCCCGCCCGTAGAGTTTCCGCCATGGAAAACCTGCTTCCCGGCATAGCCCTCGTCGTCCTCAGCCTCGCCGTCCTGTCCTCCTCCACCGACCGCCGCTCCAAAACCCTGGAGCGGCGGCTCGTCCGGCTGGAGAACAAGGTGGACCTGCTCCTCGCCCACGCCGGCATCGAGGAGCCGCAGGACCCCCGGCTGGCCGAGATCGACGCACTGCTGGCGAAGGGCCGGAAGATCCAGGCGATCAAGCTCCACCGCGAGCTGACCGGCTCCGGACTCGCCGAGGCCAAGGAAGCGGTCGAACGCCGGACCCGCTGACGGCCCGCCGGACGCACCGGCCGGCCGACGGGCGCCCGCGGCCCGCCGGACGGACCCGCCGACCGGCCCGCCGGACGGACCCGCCGACGTACGCGCCACCCGCCCGCCGGACCGGCGCGGTGCCGATGGGGCACCGCGACGTGACGGCTCCGCGGCGGATGCGGGGACGGCCCCGTGGGCAGAGGATGGCCAGAAGGGACCCGGCCCCGCGGCCCTTCCCGCGGCCCCCGCCGGGCCGCCCGCCCACCACAGGGAGCGAGAGCCGATGGCAGCGACCCAAGCGACCCCGCCCGCCGACGAGGCCTACGACGTCATCGTGCTCGGCGCCGGACCCACCGGCGAGAACCTCGCCGACCGCGCCCACGCCGCCGGCCTGAGCGCCGTCATCGTCGAGAGCGAACTCGTCGGCGGCGAATGCTCCTACTGGGCCTGCATGCCCAGCAAGGCCCTGCTCCGCCCGGTCACCGCCCGCTCCGACGCCCGCCGCGTCCCCGGCCTCCAGGACGCCGCCGAAGGCCCCCTGGACGCCCCCGCCGTCCTCACCCACCGCGACGCCGTCGCCGCCCACTGGAAGGACGACGGCCAGGTCCGCTGGCTCGACTCGGCCGGCATCGACCTCGTCCGCGGCCACGGCCGGCTCGCCGGCCCCCGCCGCGTCGTCGTCGACGGGGAACGCACCCTCACCGCCCGGCACGCGGTCGCGGTCTGCACCGGCAGCCGCCCGGTCCTCCCGCCCGTCCCCGGCCTCGCCGAGGCCGGCCCCTGGACCAGCCGCGCCGCCACCAGCTCCCAGGCCGTACCCGGCCACCTCGTCGTGGTCGGCGGCGGCGTCGTCGGCGTCGAGATGGCCACCGCCTGGCGCGCCCTGGGCGCCTCCGTCACGCTCCTGGTCCGCGGCGACGGACTGCTGCCCCGCATGGAACCCTTCGCCGGCCACCTCGTCGCCGCCTCGCTCACCGAAGCCGGCGTCGACCTGCGCACCGGCGCAGAGGTCCGCGAGGTCCGCCGGGAAATCCCCGGCGGCCCGGTCACCGTCGTCCTCGACGCTCCCCCCGGACCCGGCGGACCCGGAGGCACCCACAACGCCGAAATCGTCGCCGACGAACTGCTCATCGCCACCGGACGCGCCCCGCGCACCGCCGACATCGGCCTCGACACGGTCGGCCTGGCACCCGGCTCCTGGCTCGACGTCGACGACAGCTGCCGGGTGAACGGCGTGACCGGCGGCTGGCTCTACGGCGTCGGCGACGTCAACCACCGCGCCCTCCTGACCCACCAGGGCAAATACCAGGCCAGGATCGCCGGCGCCGCCATCGCCGCCCGCGCCCGCGGCGTCCCCATCCTGGAATCCGACCCCTGGGGCGCGCACGCCGCCACCGCGGACACCCGCGCCGTCCCCCAGGTCGTCTTCAGCGACCCCGAAGCCGCCTCCGTCGGCCTGACCGCCGCCGCTGCCGAACGCGCCGGACACCGCTACCAGGTCGTCGACCAGGACCTCGGCGCGATCGCCGGGGCCTCCCTGTACGCCGACGGCTACCGCGGCCGCGCCCGCATGGTCGTCGACCTCGACCGCGAGGTGCTGCTCGGCGCCACCTTCGTCGGCCCGGGCGTCGCCGAACTGCTGCACTCGGCGACCGTCGCGGTGGCCGGCGAGGTCCCCATCGAGCGGCTGTGGCACGCGGTCCCCGCCTACCCGACCATCAGCGAGGTGTGGCTGCGGCTGCTGGAGACCTACCGCGGCTGACCCACCGACCGGCCGGCCGGCTCCCGGGCTGCCGGGGGAGGGCCTTCGCGCCGGCCGGCCGCTACGCCCCCGGCTCCGGCGAGTCGTCCGCCGACCACCCGGACGACTCGCCGCCCGGCCGCAGTTCGTCCCGGGACGCCATCGCGAACAGCTCGCTCAGCCCTTTGTCCAGGTCCAGATGCCCCTGCTCCGCCCCGGGCGGCACCACCCGCAAGGTGCGCTCCAGCCACGCCGAGACCGCCGTCGCCGGCGCCTCCAGCAGCGCCTCCCCGTCCGGCGAGTCCAGCGCCATGCACACCAGGCTCCGGCCGTCCACCTTCACCGGCCACACCCGCACATCCCCCTCGCCGCACGGCCGGAACACGCCCTCCACCAGCAGCTCACGGGCGAACGTCCAGTTCACCGGCGCGTTCGAACCGACATGGAAGGTGACATGGACGGCATAGGGGTCATCGGTCCGGTACGTCAGCCGCGCCGGCACCGGAACGCTCCGCTCCGGAGACAGCACCAGGCCCAGTTCCAGTTCTCGTTCCACCACGGTGTGCATGAGCTCCGCCTCTCCCATCCCGTCCGACGCGGTCGCCCTGGGACCGGGCCCGCACCAGGAGAGAGGCACCAGGTGCCGGACTCTTACACGACTTCGTACAACTTTTTTTCCGGGCCTCTTCCAGGTGGTCGTGAGCGGGCACAGGCACGGTAGTGACCCGGGGTCTGATAGATGTGGACGCCGCGTTGCGGCAGACTGCACCCCACACCCACCAGGCCGAGAACAGATACGGGACTTCGGACATGAGCGCCCCTACCTCAGGATCCGCCGGCGGCAGCCCCACGCCAGGCTTCTACCCGGACCCGTCCATCCCCGGCTACATCCGGTACTGGAACGGTGCCGCATGGGTGCCGGGCACCAGCCGCCCCGCCCCCGCTGACGGCGAGGCGATGCCCGCCCCACCGCCCGGCGTGACCCCGCCGTCCGCCGCTCCCACACCCGCCGTCGAGGAGACCGGCCCGGTCTTCCTCGACGAGGACGAGCCGGCCGGCGGCGCCGGGCTCCCCGCGGTGCGCCGCAGCGGCGAGGTCGAGACCCGTCCCGCCGCCGCGGGCTGGGACGACCCGGCCCGGCTGCACGGCACCAGTCCGGAACCGGCCTCCGCCTGGCAGGCCGACGCCTCTCGGCAGGGCGGCTTCGGCAACGAGACCGACCGCCGCATCTCCTGGGGCGCCCACGACCAGGCCCCCGCCGGCACCCCGTCGGGCGCCGCCTCCTGGGGCTCGGTGCCGCAGCAGCGCGACGACCTGCCCGGCGCCGACCCCGCGGCCGGCAACGTGCCCGGCACGTCGTCCACCGCGACGCCCGCGCCCGGCGCCCCCCGCACCCCCGACGCCCCGTCCGACGGGACCGTCACCATCCGCGCCGTCAACCCCGCCGCCCGCCGCCCGAACTCCGGCGACCACGGCACCACGGCGATCCGCGCGGTACGCCCGGGCGCCGCCAAGCCCGCCAAGGGCAACGAGACCATGGCGATCCGCGTGGCGGGCGGCGGCCGCAACGCCTCCCCGACGCCCGGCGGCGCCCCGCAGTCGCTGCCCTCCGTCGGCGCCCCGGCCCAGCAGGCCCCGGCCCAGCAGGCCCCGGCCCAGCAGAACCCCGCACCGCAGAACCCGGTCCCGCAAACGGGACAGCCGGCCCCGCACCAGGGCCAGCCGGCCCCCGGCGGGCAGCCGCCCGCCCCCGCGACCGGTTTCCCGGCGCAGCAGCACGCCCCGGCTCCCACCGCCCCCGCTCCCACCGCCCCCGCCCCGTCCGCGCCCCCGGCCTCCGGGCCCGCCCAGGGTGCCGGGGCCCAGGGTGCCGGCGCGGAGGGCGTCATCCCCTGGAAGCCGCCGAGCGCCGCCGACCCCTTCTTCGCGGCCGCCCAGGCCGCGCAGGGCCACCCGGCCGGACTCGGCCGCCGGCTCGCCGCCCGGCTGATCGACACCCTCGTGCTGGGCGCGGCCACCGCCGCCGTCGCCGTCCCGATGTGGAGCACCGTCACCGACCACATCGACGCCAAGGTCGAGGCGGCCCGGCAGTCCGGCCGCGAGGTGACGGTCTATCTGATCGACGGCACCACCGCCCCGGTCTTCGTCACGATCCTCGCCGTCCTGCTCATCGGCGGTGCGCTCTACGAGGCGCTGCCGGTCCTCAAGTGGGGCCGCACGCTGGGCAAGAAGCTGTGCGGCGTACGGGTGCTGGACATCGAGAGCCACGACACCCCGATGCTCGCCGCCGCGCTCAAGCGCTGGTTCTGCTACAGCGTGCTCGGCGTCCTCGCCATCGGCGTGGTGAACGTCGTCTGGTGCCTGTTCGACCGGCCGTGGCGGCAGTGCTGGCACGACAAGCTGGCCCGGACGTTCGTCGCCGCCGACTGATCCGCCCGCCGCTCGGCCCCGGCTGATCCGCCCGGCCGGAATCCGTCCCCCGAACGGGCCTGGCCGGATGCGGCCGGCCGCGACAAGGGGTCGACTCGGGCCATGAGCACCGACCAGCCCGGCAACGGCTCCCCCCGTAACAACGCACCGCAGGGCGGCGGCACGGGCGGCGGCGAAGGCGGCGCACCTCCCCCGGGCGGAACCCCGCCTCCTGGGGGAACGCCTCCGGGCGGGCCCCCGCCGCCCGGCGGCACGCCCCCGGGCGGGACCCCTCCGCCCGGCGGGACGCCTCCCCCCGGCGGGACGCCGCCCTACGGCGGTTCCCCGTACGGCGGCGGCCCCTACGGTGACCCCTACGGCAGCGGCTACGGCGCCGACCCGCTGGCCGGTATGCCGCCGCTGGCGAACCGCGGCCGCCGGCTGCTCGCGCGCATCATCGACGCCCTCCTCATCGGCGTCCCGGTCTCCATCATCATGTACGTGATCGTCGGCGGGGTGGACTACTTCTCCACCAGCAGCGCCCAGGCCGGCAGACAGTCCACGGTGTCGGGCGTCACGATGCTCGCGTACCTGATCTACGAAGGGCTGATGCTCGCCAACCGCGGCCAGACCGTCGGCAAGATGGCGATGAAGATCCGGGTGGCGATGCTCGCGAACGGCTCGATCCCGACCGGCCAGGCGGCCTGGATCCGCGCCGCCGTCTACACCCTGCCGGAGATCGTGCCGTGCTGCGGCTTCATCTTCTGGCTGGTCAACGTCCTGTGGTGCACCTGGGACAAGCCGTACCAGCAGTGCCTGCACGACAAGGCGGCGAAAACGGTGGTGGTCTCCACCGAGCCGCGGTAGCCGGAAACCGGGGCCCGGCTACGGCCCCTGAACCCGGAGCCCGGAGCGCGGCGCTCAGCGCGAGTGCTCGCCGACCCGGGCCTCCGGCGCGCCGGCCGTCCCGGTCAGCCGCGACACCCGGTCGTACGGCGACGGCACGGCCCTCAAGGGGCCGGGCGCGGCGGGCGACTTGGCCCGTACGACGTGCCGGCGGACGACCCGGGACACCTTGGGCATCGGCGTCGTCATCGCGACCAGCAGCCCCAGCCCGAGTCCGGCGATGGCGATGACCGCGACCCCGATCCCGGTCTGCGTCTGCGAGAGCAGCAGCATCGCGAGGGTGGAGAGAAATACGGTGGCCGAACCGTAGGCGAGCTGGGTGGCGGTAGGACGAGGCATGGCGGAATCCGTCCTCGGAGGGTCGGCAGGGAGGGTCGGTCAAGGGCGCGCCATCACACGAGCCTACGGTCCTTACTGCCCGAGCGGAACGGCAAGTAAGCGTGACCTAACCCACCAGGCGGGGGCACAGGGGGCGCACACGGCAAGCGCGTGAACGTACGTGCGGGGGCGTCCTGGCTGTTGACAAAGGGGGCGCATGTCCGGCGGGCATATACGCCCGGTCTCTGCACCGGTTAACCGGACCCGCTCCTTCCGGCCCGCCCCCAACTCCCTTGGTCACCCGAGGTGTTCACCATCCGGACAGCTGTCCGCTATCCGAATTCGGCGGACCGGTTAACGTACTTCGGTGACGTGACCAAGTCAAGACCTGTCTTTTCCCCCGTACTTCCGGTCGAATGCCCTCGAACAGTGACCGTGTTCGAAGGGGAGGACCGCTCCAAGTGAGAGAGCAGAGAAGACCGTTCAGACCGGCCGCCTTGGCCACGGCGATCGCCGTGATCGGGGCGGCCGCTTTGTCTTCCGGGGTAGCGATGGCCGACGCGCAGGGCCCGTCGCCCGTCGCCCGGCACCAGGACCCGGCGCCCGAGCGCAACGTGGACCACGACCTCAAGGGCCCCTACAGCGAACGGCAGCAGGCCGCGCGCAAGGAGGCGCTCCAGCAGGTCATCTCCGGCGAGGCCAAGGCCACCGACCGGGGCGGCTCGAAGGTCGTCAAGCTCGGCCGCAGCAAGTACGTCGAGCTGGCCCGGCAGAAGACCGACAAGATCTTCACCATCCTCGTGGACTTCGGCGACAAGGTCGACAACACCACGATGTTCGACCCGGACGGCGACGGCCCCAAGCCCCCGGTCAAGAAGTACGGCGGCGACCCCGGCCCCGCGCACAACCAGATAGCCCAGCCGGACCGTGCCAAGGACAACAGCACGGCCTGGCAGAAGGACTACAACCAGCAGCACTTCCAGGACCTGTACTTCTCGCACGACAAGAAGAAGCAGTCGCTCGCCAAGTACTACGAGAAGCAGTCCTCGGGCCGCTACTCCGTCGATGGCGAGGTCTCCGACTGGGTCAAGGTCGACTGGAACGAGGCCCGTTACGGCTCCAACTACTGCGGCCAGACCAACTGCGCCAACGCCTGGGACCTGATCCGCGACGGCGTCAACCAGTGGGCCAAGGACCAGAAGGCCAAGGGCCGCACCGACGCCCAGATCAAGGCCGACCTCGCCAAGTACGACCAGTGGGACCGCTACGACCACGACGGCGACGGCAACTTCAACGAGCCCGACGGCTACATCGACCACTTCCAGATCGTGCACGCCGGTGAGGACGAGTCCGCGGGTGGCGGCGTCCAGAAGACCAACGCGATCTGGGCGCACCGCTGGTACGCCTACGGCAGCGACGCCGGCAAGACCGGCCCCGCCGACAACAAGCGGGGCGGCACGCAGATCGGCGACACCGGCGTCTGGGTCGGCGACTACACCATGCAGCCGGAGAACGGCGGCCTCGGCGTCTTCGCCCACGAATACGGTCACGACCTGAGCCTCCCGGACGAGTACGACACCACCGGCACCGGCGAGTCCTCCGTCGACTTCTGGTCGCTGATGTCGGGCGGCTCCTGGCTCGGCACCGGCAAGGACAGCATCGGCGACCTGCCCGGCGACATGAGCGCCTGGGACAAGCTCCAGCTGGGCTGGCTCAACTACGCCAAGGCGAAGGCCGCGACGAAGTCCACCAGCAAGCTGGGCGTCGCCGAGTACAACACCAGGAACAAGCAGGCGGTGGTCGTCGAACTGCCCGCCAAGGCCGTCAAGACCGACGTCGTCCCGCCCGCGGAAGGCTCCAAGCAGTGGTGGAGCGGCATGGGCGACGACCTGCAGAACACCCTCACCCGCTCCGTGGACCTCACCGGCAAGGCGAAGGCGTCGCTGAACCTCAAGGGCTGGTGGGACATCGAGAAGGACTACGACTTCCTCTACGCCGAGGTCTCCACGGACGGCGGCGCCGACTGGACCGCCCTGGACGGCACCGCGGGCGGCAAGGCCATCCCGCGTGACGGCAGCGACAAGCCCGCCCTGACCGGCACCGTCGCCGCCTACCAGGACCTCGTCTACCCGCTGGACGCCTACGCGGGCAAGAAGATCGACCTGCGCTTCCGCTACCAGACCGACGGCGGCGCCGCCCAGAAGGGCTTCGCGGCCGACAGCATCAGCGTGGTCGCCGACGGCGCGCCGCTGTTCAGCGACAACGCCGAGGGCGACGACAACGGCTGGACCACCAAGGGCTTCTCGCGCATCGGCGGGTCCTTCACCAAGGACTACCCGCAGTACTACATCGCCGAGAACCGCCAGTACGTGTCGTACGACAAGACCCTCAAGGTCGGCCCGTACAACTTCGGCTGGCGGACGGCCAAGCCGACCTGGGTGGAGCACTTCCCGTTCCAGAACGGTGTGCTGATCTGGCTGTGGGACACCTCGCAGGCGGACAACAACGTCGGCCAGCACCCGGGCCACGGGCTGATCCTCCCGGTCGACGCGCACCCGACGGCCGAGCACTGGACCGACGGCACGCTGATGCGCAACCGCTTCCAGACCTACGACTCGACCTTCACCCGCTTCCGGACCGACGCGCTGACCCTCCACAAGGACGGCGCGGAGGTCAAGATCAGCTCGAAGAAGGGCGTCACGCTCTTCGACGACCGGCACGGCGTCTACTACGACAAGACGAACCCGACCGGCGGTGTGATCGTTCCTGACACCAACACCCGGATCAAGATCACCAAGGAGGCCCGGGACGGCTCCACGGTGACGATCAAGGTCGCCCCTGCTGGTAAGTAAAAGATAAAACCAGCAGGTCAACACGCGATCGCCGTCGCCCCCTAGCGGGCGGCGGCCGATTCGCGTTTAGATGCGCACTACAGTTCCTTATTGACGCCAAGTCTCACGGGGGAGATATGCACATGTCCGGCGGCGGTTTCACCAGGCTTCCCGGCGGAAGCGTGGTGGTCGCCCTGTCCCTGCCCAGACCGGCCCACGGCCCGCGCTCCGGCCCGTACGAGTGCGGCTGCCGGGTCCGGGTCCTGGTGCACGCCGTGAACCGCCAGCGCGCCCTGACCAGGCTGCGCAACCTCGGCCTGCGCGCGGTCTACCTCCGCGGCAACACCGAGCCGCCCACCCCGGACGAGGTCACGGCCGTCCTGCACCACCCCGACGGCCTCGTCTGGCGCGAGACCCCGGACGACGACACCGAGTCCTGGCACCCCATACGCGCCCTCTGGCGCCCCCGCCCCGTCCACCCGGCCCGCCCGACCCCCGAGCCGGCCCCCCTGATGACGAACGAGGACGACCGCCCGGCCTCGGCGGCCTGAGGTACGGCGGCCCGGGATACGGCGGCCCGTGGGCCGGGCGCGCACCGCCCGGCCCAGGGGCCCGACGGGCGGCGAGGAGGCCGGGCCGGGCCGAGGCCGGCCGCCCTCCGGCCGAGGTCCCGCCGACGCGGCGCTCACCCGCCCGGAACGACCGACCGAGGTCGGACTCACCCGCCCGGACCAACCGACTGCTGTCGGACTCACCCGCCCGGAACAACCGACTGATGTCGGACTCACCCGCCCAGAACGACCGGCTTGCCCGTCAGCTCCGCGCCGGCCGTCCGCAGCTCCTCCAGGGCCCGCTCGGTCGTACGGGCGGCCACCCCGGCGGTCAGGTCCAGCAGCACGTGCGTACGCAGCCCGGCGCCGACCGCATCCAGAGCGGTACGCCGGACGCAGTGATCGGTCGCGATGCCGACCACGTCCACCTCGGTGACGCCGTGCGCCCGCAGCCAGTCGCCGAGCCCGGTGCCGTTCTCGTCGGCGCCCTCGAAGCCGCTGTACGCGGCGGAGTGCGCGCCCTTGTCGAAGACCGCGTCGATCGCGCCGGAGGCGATGGCCGGGGCGAAGTTCGGGTGGAAGCCGCTGCCCTCCGTGCCGGCCACGCAGTGCACCGGCCAGGAGTGCTCATAGTCCGGGTGGTCGGAGAAGTGGTCGCCCGGATCGATGTGGTGGTCCCGGGTGGCCACGACGTGGCGGTAGCAGCTGCCGGCGGTCTCGGCGATCAGATCGGTGATGGCCGCCGCGACATCCGCACCTCCCGCCACCGCGAGGCTGCCGCCCTCGCAGAAGTCGTTCTGCACGTCAACGACGATCAATGCCCGGTGCATGGTGCGTGCCTTCCGGCTGGGAATCGGTAAGAGGGCGCGGAGCGCGGAGCGGTGGTGTGACCGAGGGTAGCCACTGCCGGGCATTTCCGGGAGTGCCCCACCACCCCACCCACCGGCAGCTACACACTGTGATATCTTACGGGGAACTAATAACTCTCTGTGATCGTTGCCGGAAAAGAAGGAGGCCCGCCCGGCCCGAGCAAGAGCAGGCGCCCCCTCAAAAAGGCCCCCTCAAGAGGCCCCTCACAAGGCCCCATCAACAGGCCAGCAGACACCAGGCGGAGCCCACGGACCGCAGGCCAAGTCGGCGGACCGCAGCCGGACAGAACCGCAGTCAGACAGAACCGCAGCCGGACGGAACCGCAGCCGGACGGAACCGCAGCCGGACGGAACCGCAGGCGGGCTCACCCTGCACCCTGTCCCTGTCGCACGAACTCCGGCCGCCTCACCCCGTCACACGAACTCCGTCGGCAGTACCGGCTCGCCGCGTGACAGCTGGGTGGCCGACAGCGGCAGGCGGGCGCGGGCGGTGATGTGGCGGTCGCGGGTGGCGTCCAGCGGCTCGCGGGCCACGACCTCGCCCCCGGTCACCAGCGGCACCTGCAGCTGGTGGTCCGCCAGTTCCGCCGGGACCGGCCCGGTGCCGATGACCTCGGCTTCCGCGACGCCGTGCTCATCGAGCCGGCGGGCGGCCCATTTGCGGCCGCCGACCGAGGTCTTGGCGCCCATCGACTTCTTGGCGACCGGCTGCAGCGGCGCGCCCGGGGCGTTGCTCTCGGCGCGGGCGACCAGCTTGTAGACCATCGAGCAGGTCGGGTGTCCGCTGCCGGTCACCAGCTGGGTGCCGACGCCGTACGCGTCGACCGGGGCGGCGGCCAGCGAGGCGATGGCGTACTCGTCCAGGTCGCTGGTGACGACGATCTTGGTCTTCTCGGCGCCCAGCTCGTCCAGCTGCTGGCGCACCCGGTGGGCGATCAGCAGCAGGTCGCCGGAGTCGATCCGGACGGCGCCCAGGCCCGGGCCGGCCACCTCGACGGCGGTGCGCACGGCCTCGGCGACATCGAAGGTGTCCACGAGCAGGGTGGTGCCGCTGCCGAGGGTCTCCACCTGGGCGGTGAAGGCGTCGCGCTCGGTGTCGTGGAGGAGGGTGAAGGCGTGCGCGCTGGTGCCCACGGTGGGGATGTTGTAGCGGAAGCCGGCGGCCAGGTCGGAGGTGACGTGGAAGCCGCCGACGTAGGCGGCGCGGGCCGCGGCGACGGCGGAGAGTTCATGGGTGCGGCGGGCGCCCATCTCCATCAGGGGGCGGTCGCCGGCGGCGACGGCCATCCGGGAGGCGGCCGCGGCCACCGCGGAGTCGTGGTTGAGGATCGAGAGGATGACCGTCTCCAGGAGGACGGCCTCGGCGAAAGTGCCCTCGACGCGCATGATCGGCGAGCCGGGGAAGTAGACCTCGCCCTCGGGGTAGCCCCAGATGTCGCCGCGGAAGCGGTAGTCGGCGAGCCAGGCCAGGGTCGGCTCGTCGAGGATGCCGCGCTCGCGCAGGAAGTCGAGGATCGTGTCGTCGAAGCGGAAGTTCTCCACCGCGTCGAGCACCCGGCCGGTGCCGGCCACCACGCCGTAACGGCGACCCTCGGGCAGCCGGCGGGTGAAGACCTCGAAGACGGCGCGCCGGTCCGCGGTGCCGGACCGCAACGCGGCCTGCAGCATGGTGAGTTCGTACTGGTCGGTGAAGAGCGCAGTCGACGGCACGGCCACCGGCAGCCCCAGGTCTGCTGTGTTCATGAGGGAGATGCTACCCCCAATACTCGTCACTTTGACGATAGTGGTGGAGGCGCCGGACCCGCCCCCCACAGGACCCGCCCGGGCCCCCGCACCGGAACCACTCGGGCTCCCGCCCCGACCCCGCCTGGGCCCCCGCACTGACCCGACCGGGCTCCCGCACCGGAACCACTCGGGCTCTCGCCACGGACCCGCCCGGACCCCCACCTCGGACCCGACCGGGCTCCCGCCCCAACCCGCCCGGGCTCTCGCCACGGACCCGCCTAGGCCCCCACCCCGGACCGCCCAGGCTCAACATCCCCGGCGCGCCCGGGCCCTCACAACGTCCTCACCCCACCCCCCGGTTCACCTCTCACCCCGCCCGCCCCCTCCAACCCCGCTCGTCCCTCACCCCACCCCCCATCCACCCCTCACCGGCCGCCCCTTCCACCCCTCACCCCGCCCGCCCCCTCCACCCCTCACTTCACCCCAGCCCCATCCCCCCGACGCGGCCCAGGTGAGGGGCATTTGTGCATGGCAGGCCCCTGGGTGGCAGCATGGGGCGTGT
Organism: Streptomyces sp. NPDC107765; assembly: GCF_055657085.1. Taxonomy (NCBI): domain Bacteria; kingdom Bacillati; phylum Actinomycetota; class Actinomycetes; order Kitasatosporales; family Streptomycetaceae; genus Streptomyces; species Streptomyces sp. NPDC107765. The sequence continues at coordinate 124,963 of NZ_JBVKBL010000010.1, forward strand.
GAGCGCCCACCCGTCACCCACGATCACGCTCCGGCCGCACCACTGCACGCTCAGTGTGCCGGTCGAGATCGAGCGTCCCGAGTCGAGCGAGGCCCCGTTCGAGGTGCCCGAGCCGGACGTCCCGTGGGTCACGATCGTCCACAACGACCCCGTCAACCTCATGAGCTACGTCTCCTATGTCTTCCAGACGTACTTCGGTTACTCCAAGGACAAGGCGCACCAGTTGATGCTCGACGTCCATCACAAGGGCCGCGCGGTGGTCTCCAGCGGCAGCCGCGAGGAAATGGAACGGGACGTACAGGCCATGCACGGCTACGGCCTGTGGGCGACCCTGCAGCAGGACCGCCGATGACCGGACACTTCGAGCCGCTGCCCGACGGCGGCGCGGCGGTACCGCTCGACGAGGTCGAGATCTCCATCCTGCGCAGCCTCGCCGTGCAGCTGATGGAGCTGATCGGGCCGGGCGAGCAGGCCGCCGACGACGAGAGCGAGGACCTGCTGGCGTCGGTGTTCAACGACGGCCCCAGCGAGCCGCCCGCCGACCCGGTCCTGGCCCGGTTCTTCCCCGATGCCTACGGCGGTCCGGACCTGGTGCCGGACGATGACGTGCGGGCCGCGGCCGCGGAGTTCCGCCGCTATACGGAGAACGATCTGCGCGCCCGTAAGCGGTCGGACGCCCTCGCGCTGATCCGGGCGCTGGACACCCTCTCGCCGTCCGGTGGTGATCCGGCGGTGCTGCGGCTGACCGCGGACGAGTGCCGGCAGTGGCTGGGTGCCCTCAACGACCTCAGGCTGGCGATCGGTACGCGCCTGGAGGTCACCGACGAGGAGGACGGCGGCGAGCTGCTGCGGCTGCCGGACAGCGATCCGCGCAAGCCGATGGTGATGGCGTACCTGTGGCTGGGCGGGCTGCAGGAGACGCTCGTCGAGTCGCTGACGGCCTGAAATCTACTTGCAGGGGGCACGGGGTTCGGTTGCCGGTGGCAGGCGGATCCGCCCACGGGAGTGGGCAGGGGCGGTTTCGGCCGTGGGTCGGGGGGCCGGCGGCAGGTAAATGGCCGCCCGAAGGGGAGGGAGCCGGGCATATCGCCCGACGTGTCCCGATGCGCCGGGGGCTGGGTGTTCGCTCAGCGGAGGCTCAAATCCGGATAACGATCGCGTCACACCCAGCCGTGTAGTGCGCCGCCATTCGCCCCCCTTGTCCGTATTTGCCGGGCGCGTGACGTATCTCATCCCTAGGCGATCAAGTTAACGCCGTGATAAATGTTCACGACCTGCCGCGCGTGACGCCACCCTTGTCGCCGCGGGAGCGCTGAGCCGGCCGACCGTCGGCGTGCAGGACTCCATCCGGGGGGATCGGGACCCGATCCGGACAGACCGGGTCGGTATGGAGAAAGGCGCACCATTCATGACCTCTGTGCAGGTCGACAAGCAGCACGACGGCAACGAGGCAGCTGGAAAGGCCCCCGAAGAGGGCTACCAGCGAGGTCTGGGCAACCGGCAGATCCAGATGATCGCCATCGGTGGCGCCATCGGTACGGGCCTGTTCCTCGGAGCGGGCAAGGCCATTTCGATGGCCGGGCCGAGCATCATCCTCGCCTACGCCATCGTCGGTCTGGTCATCTTCTTCATCATGCGGGCCCTGGGCGAGCTGCTCATGTACCGGCCCGTTTCCGGGTCTTTCTCGGAATACGGCCGGGAATTCCTCGGCCCGTTCATCGGCTTTGTGACCGGCTGGACGTACTGGCTCTTCTGGGTCGTCACCGGAATTACCGAGGTCACCGCCGCGGCCACCTACGTCCAATACTGGAACAAGGGCATACCGCAATGGGTGTCGGCGCTGGTCTTCACCGTCGCGCTCTTCGGCATCAACCTGATTTCGGTGAAGCTCTTCGGTGAGCTCGAATTCTGGTTCTCGATGGTCAAGGTCACCGCGATCATCGGCATGATCCTCATCGGCATCGGCGTGATCACTCTCGGTTTCTCCGACGCCGGTGACACCGCCTCGTTCACCCTGCTCTGGTCGCACGGCGGGTTCTTCCCCAAGGGCATCGGCGGCACGCTGATGACGCTCCAGATCGTGATGTTCGCCTTCCTGGCCGTCGAACTCGTCGGCGTCACCGCCGGTGAGGCGACGAACCCGAAGAAGGTCCTGCCCAAGGCGATCAACACCGTGCCGTGGCGGATCGGCCTCTTCTACATCGGTGCGCTGATCATCATCCTGTCCGTGGTCAGCTGGACGGTCTTCAAGCCGGGCGTGAGCCCCTTCGTCGCCGCATTCCAGCAGATCGGCCTGCCCGCCGGCGCCGGCATCGTCAACTTCGTCGTGCTGACCGCCGCGCTCTCCTCGGCCAACTCCGGCATGTACTCCACCGGCCGGATGCTGCGCGACCTGGCGCTCAACGGCCAGGGCCCGAAGTTCTTCACCAAGCTCAGCAAGAACGGCCTGCCCACCTGGGGCACCGGCGTCTCCGTCGCGATGATGCTGGCCGGCGTCTGGATCAACTACCAGTGGCCCGGCGAGGCGTTCAACTACGTCGTCTCCTTCGCCACCATCTCCGGTATGTGGGCCTGGATCGTCATCCTGCTCTCGCAGCTGCGCTACCGCGCCAAGGCGAACCGCGGCGAGCTCCCGCAGTCCGAGTTCAAGGCCCCCGGCAGCCCCTACACCTCGGTGTTCGCGCTGGCCTTCATCGCCATGGTGATCGTGATGATGGGCATCGACCCGGACGCCCGGATCTCGCTCTACGCGGCTCCCGTGTGGGCGCTCATCATGGGCGTCGGCTACCTGTGCATCCAGCGCAAGAACGCCGCCGAGGCCGCCAACGCCCCGGCGGACCAGGGCTGATCGACCGGCCGTCCGGCGCCGCCGGCCGTCCGGAAGGACCGCTGTCCAGCATGCGGGCCGGCGCGTACCACTCTTCGGTACGCGCCGGCCCGCGTGTCTATTCTTGGCGCCATGCTGACCCTCACCAAGGCCCTCCACGACCGGATCGTCGAGCACGCCCGCCAGGACCACCCCGACGAGGCCTGCGGAGTGGTCGCGGGCCCGGCCGGCAGCGGCCGCCCCGAGCGGTTCATCCCGATGCTGAACGCCGCCCGGTCGCCCACGTTCTACGAATTCGACTCCTCGGACCTGCTCAAGCTCTACCGGGAGATGGACGACCGGGACGAGGAGCCGGTGATCATCTACCACTCGCACACCGCCACCGAGGCCTACCCCTCGCGCACCGACATCTCGTACGCCAACGAGCCCGGCGCCCACTACGTGCTGGTCTCCACCGCCGACACCGACGACGCCGGGCCCTTCCAGTTCCGCTCCTTCCGGATCGTCGACGGCACGGTCACCGAGGAAGAGGTCGAGATCGTGGCGGAGTACTCCTGACCGGCCCGAACGGCGCGTCCGGCGGCCGGGCGGCCGGCCCGGGAAGAGCGCGTCCCAACTGGCGTACACCAACCGTCCGCATGATGGGACATGGTTCCAATACCCGGACCGGGAATCGATACGATGCCCGCATGGTTGACCACGACGTGAGCGAGAAGAGGCCGGGCATGCTGCTGCTCGCTCCGCTCGCCACGCGTCGCTCCGCATCGGCCCTGCTGGGCGCGTTCGGCTGCGGAGCCGCACGGCTGCACGTCGATCTGTGCCGCCTGTCCAGCGCCATCTGTCCGCGCTGCGCCGCCGGCTGACCCGGTCCGCCCGGGCGCGCGGCGCACGCCGCCGGCACCCCGCCCTTCCGCACCCCCCGCGTCACCCGCCGCCCACCCGGCAACCCGCCGCCGTGCAACGGGACGCACCGCACCCGCCACCGCACCCACTCCCACAGGAGCTCTCCCATGGCCATCGAGGTCCGAATTCCGACCATCCTGCGCACCTACACCGACGGCCAGAAGGCCGTCGAGGGCACCGGCGAGACCCTCGCCGACCTGTTCGCCGACCTCGACAGCCGGCACGCGGGCATCCGCGAGCGCCTCGTCGAGGGCGAGCAGCTGCGCCGCTTCGTGAACGTCTACCTCAACGACGAGGACGTGCGCTTCCTGGAAGGCATCTCCACCAAGCTGGCCGACGGCGACAGCGTCACGATCCTGCCGGCCGTGGCCGGCGGAATGGTCTAAAGGTGCGCTACGACTCCCCGCTGGCGGCGGTCGGGAACACCCCTCTCGTCCGCCTCCCGCGCCTCTCGCCCTCCGAGGACGTCCGTATCTGGGCGAAGCTGGAGGACCGCAACCCCACGGGCTCGGTCAAGGACCGCCCGGCGCTGCACATGATCGAGCAGGCCGAGAAGGACGGCCGGCTCACCCCCGGCTGCACGATCCTGGAGCCCACCAGCGGCAACACCGGCATCTCGCTCGCCATGGCGGCCAAGCTCAAGGGCTACCGCATGGTGTGCGTCATGCCGGAGAACACCTCTTCCGAGCGGCGCGAGCTGCTCGCCATGTGGGGAGCCGAGATCATCTCCTCGCCCGCGGCCGGCGGCTCCAACACGGCCGTCCGGGTCGCCAAGGAACTGGCCGCCGAGCACCCGGACTGGGTGATGCTCTACCAGTACGGCAACCCCGACAACGCCGGTGCGCACTACGCCACCACCGGCCCCGAGATCCTCGCCGACCTGCCCTCGGTCACCCACTTCGTGGCCGGCCTGGGCACCACCGGCACCCTGATGGGCGTCGGCCGCTATCTGCGCGAGCAGGTCCCCGGCGTCCAGATCGTGGCCGCCGAACCGCGCTACGACGACGTGGTCTACGGCCTGCGCAACCTCGACGAGGGCTTCATCCCCGAGCTGTACGACGAGTCGGTGCTCACCACCCGCTTCTCGGTCGGCTCCGAGGACGCGGTCCGCCGCACCCGCGAACTCCTCGCCGAGGAAGGGATCTTCGCCGGCATCTCGACCGGCGCGGCGCTGCACGCCGCGATCGGCGTCGGCCGGAAGGCGGTCAAGGCCGGGCAGGGCGCGGACATCGTCTTCGTCGTCGCCGACGGCGGCTGGAAGTACCTCTCGACCGGCGTCTACACCGCCGAGTCCACCGAGGCGGCGATCGCCACGCTGCACGGGCAGCTCTGGGCCTAGCGGGACACCGGCACCGGGCCGGTCCGGCGGGGGCCGGGGCGGCCCGGGCGACGGGCGTCGTACGGACCGGCGACGGGGCGCTGCCGGCGGGCCTCGCAGGCCCGGCAACGGGCCCTCGCGGCGGGCGTCGCACGGCCGTGCGGGCCGTCAGCCCGGACTGGTGATTCCGCCCACAGCTCGCCCCGCCGGAGGAGCCACCGGACCTTTTGCGCCTTACGCTCGTGGGCACCGCACAGAACGCCCAAGACCCGGCAGCACCCGGCAAAGGCCCCGCCGGGAGTACCCGCACGGACCGCCGGCCGCCGCCCCCGCCCACGGAGGTTCACCCCCGTATGAAGCTCACTGTCGTCGGTTGCTCGGGGTCGTTCCCTTCCACGGAATCGGCCTGTTCGAGCTACCTCGTGGAGGCCGACGGCTTCAGGCTGCTCCTCGACATGGGCAACGGCGCCCTGGGCGCGCTGCAGCGCCACTCCGGCCTGTACGACCTGGACGCCGTGCTCCTGTCGCATCTGCACGCCGATCACTGCATCGACCTGTGCGGCTATTTCGTGGTGCGCTACTACCGCCCGGACGGCGGCCGCTGCGACCCGATGCCGGTCTACGGGCCGGCCGGCACCGAGCAGCGGCTCACCGTCGCGCACGCCGACGTGCCGCACGACGGCGCGATGAGCGAGGTCTTCGACTTCCGCACGCTGACGCCCGGCACGTTCACCGTCGGGCCGTTCACCATCCGCACCGAGCGGGTCAGCCACCCGGTGGAGGCGTTCGGCTTCCGCATCGAGCACAACGGCCGGTCGCTGACGTACTCCGGCGACACCGGGCCCTGCGAGGCGCTGGACTCCCTGGCGGCGGGCAGTGACCTCTTCCTGTGCGAGGCGTCGTTCACCTACGGCAAGGAAGACATCCCGGACCTGCACCTGAACGGGCGGGAGGCCGGCGAGCACGCCCGGCGGGCGGGCGTCGGCCGGCTGGTGCTCACCCACATCCCGCCGTGGACCGACCCGGAGATCAGCGTCCGCGACGCACAGAAGGTCTACGACGGGCCGGTCGAGGTCGCCCGGGCGGGCGCGGTCTACGAGCTCTGAGCGGGCGGACCGGCCTCCCGCCCCGACGCGACAGGGCCCCGGAACCAGCTGCGGTTCCGGGGCCCTGTGCCGTGTCGCGGCGTGACGCCCGTGTGGTGGCCTGACGCCGTGGGCGCGGCGGTCTACGCCTTCGTCAGGTCCTCGATCTCCTCCTCGGGCTCCCGGCCCGGGGTGGTCAGGTTGAACTTGCTGATCGCGAACCGGAACAGCACGTAGTAGACCACCGCGAAGGCCAGGCCGATCGGGATGATCATCCAGGGCTTGGTGGCGAGGTTCCAGTTCAGCGCGTAGTCGATGAAGCCGGCCGAGAAGGTGAAGCCGTCGTGCACGCCCAGTGCCCAGGTCAGCGCCATCGAGACGGCGGTCAGCACCGCGTGGATCGCGTACAGCACCGGGGCGATGAACATGAACGAGAACTCGATCGGCTCGGTGATGCCGCAGACGAACGAGGTCAGCGCCAACGAGATCATCATGCCCAGCACGGCCTTGCGGCGCTCGGGGCGGGCGGCGTGCGCGATGGCAAGGGCGGCGGCCGGCAGACCGAACATCATGATCGGGAAGAAGCCGGACATGAACTGGCCGGCGGACGGGTCGCCGGCGAAGAAGCGGCCGATGTCGCCGTGCGCGACCTTGCCAGCGGCGTCGGTGAAGTCACCGAGCTGGAACCACGAGACGGTGTTGACGAACTGGTGCATGCCGATCGGCAGCAGCGCCCGGTTGATCAGGCCGAACAGGCCGGAGCCGGCCGCACCGAGCCCGGTCATCCACTCGCCGAAGCCGGAGATGGCGCTGCCGACCGGCTCCCAGACGAGGAGGAACAGCACGCCGACGGCGGTGCCGACGAACGCCATGATGATCGGGACGAGCCGGCGGCCGTTGAAGAAGCCCAGCCATTCCTTCAGCTGCTTGCGGTGGTAGCGCTGCCACAGGACCGCGGCGAGCAGCCCCATGACGATGCCGCCGAGGACGCCGGGGTTGTTGACGACCGGCTCGACCCACTTGCCCTTCTCGATGTGGCCCGCGGTGACCGGGAACGCCTTGAGGACATTGCTGTAGACCAGGAAGCCGACCAGGGCGGCGAGCGCCGTGGAGCCGTCGGACTTCTTCGCGAAGCCGATGGCCACGCCTATGCAGAACAGCAGCGGCAGGTTGTCGAAGACCGCACCACCGGCCGCGGCGAAGACCTTGCTGACGTCGACCCAGCCCAGGCCCTTCTCGCCGAAGACGTCCGGCTGGCCGAGGCGGTTGAGGATGCCCGCGGCGGGCAGTACGGCGATCGGCAGCTGGAGGCTGCGGCCGATCTTCTGCAGGCCCTGGAACAGGCCGGAGCCCCGCTTCTTCGCGGGGGCCGCCTTCGCGGCGGTGGCCGAACTCATCGGATTCCTCCTGGTGAAGCGGGCATGTGCAGGGGGGAGGCCCGCTGGTTGGTCTACACCTTGGTCTACACCACCGGTGGTTTAGACCATTCTTAGCATGTAGTCCGGGCATAAAGGAATCCATTCTTCCAAGTGGTGTGGACCACAGGGGGACCGGCCCCCGAAGACGCCCTGCTCACCGGCCCGCCGGGCCTTCCGAGGCCCTTCCGGACACCTCCCGCAGGCCCTCCGCAGCCTTCCCGACGCCCTCCGCCCCCGGACGCACCCGCCCCTACTTCACGTTCTCCCGCTCCATCGCGTCCCCCACCTCGTCCGGCTCGCGCCCCGGCGTCCGGAGGTCGAACCTCGTGATCACGAAACGGAAGACGAGGTAGTAGACGGCGGCGAAACACAGGCCGATCGGAATGATCAACCAGGGCTCCGTCGCCAGCCCCCAGTTGATGACGTAATCGATCAGGCCGGCCGAGAAGCTGAAGCCGTCGTGCACCCCCAGCTCCCAGGTCACCGCCATCGAGACACCGGTCAGCAGCGCATGGGCCGCGTACAGCAGAGGCGCGATGAAAAGGAACGAGTACTCGATCGGCTCGGTGATGCCGGTCACGAACGAGGTCAGCGCCACGGACAGCATCAGCCCGCCGACCTCCTTGCGGCGGTGCGGCTTGGCACAGTGCGTGATCGCCAGGGCGGCCGCCGGGAGCGCGAACATCATGATCGGGAAGAAGCCCGAGGTGAACTGGCCGGCGTTCGGATCGCCCGCCAGGAACATGTTGATGTCACCGTGCACCACCGTGCCGTCCGGCCTGGTGTAACTGCCGAACTGGAACCAGATCGGCACGTTGAGGAACTGGTGCAGCCCGATCACCAGCAACGCCCTGTTCGCCACACCGAAGACGCCCGCTCCCCAGGCGCCGAGGTTGCTGAGCCATCGGCTGAAGCCCTCCAGGGCGTCGCCGATGGGCGGCCAGACCCACAGGCACAGCGCGGCGAAGGCGATCGCCACGAAGGCCATGATGATCGGGACCAGCCGGCGGCCGTTGAAGAAGCCGAGCCAGTCGACCAGCCTGGTGCGGTGGTACCGGACCCAGAAGAAGGCGGCGAGCAGCCCGATGACGATGCCGCCGAACACACCGGGATTCTGGTACGTGAACGCCGTGGCCGTCGCGTCCGGAGCCACACAGCCGACCCCCGGCACGGATTTCGCCCCGCCGGCACAGACCTTGGGGAACTGCCGCAGCACGCCGTAATAGACGAGGAAACCGGCGAGGGCGGCAAGCGCGGTCGAGCCGTCGGACTTCTTGGCCATGCCGATGGCCACGCCCACGCAGAAGAGAAGGGGCAGCCCGAGGGCGCCGTCGAGCAGGGCGCTGCCCGCACCCATCATGACCTTGGAGACCGCGTCCCAGCCCAGCCCCTCCGCCCCGAACACGTCCGGCTGCCCCAGACGGTTGAGGATCCCCGCCGCGGGCAGGACCGCAATCGGCAGCTGCAGACTCCGCCCCATCTTCTGCAGCCCCTGGAAGAGGTCCGACGCCCACTTCCTCCTCGGCTCCGCCGCCGCTGCGTCCGCACTCATCCGCGCCGTCCTCCCGGCAGCCGCCCCGCCGACGGCCGGCCCGCTGCGTACCGCATACTGGTGGTGTAGACCACTTGGCGGCGGTCGCCGAACGCGCGCCCGCCGTCGCGTGATCACCGTCCCGGTGATCGCCCACCTGGTGATCGCCATCCTTCGTCAGACAGCGGACAAACGCCCACATAGTTGGGCTAAACGTGCGTTACGGTGTGAAAACCGCACGGCGGCACCGCCGGCGGCCGAGACAAGCAGGAGTGGACATGGCCAGCAAGGCTGAGAAGATCGTCGCCGGCCTCGGCGGACTCGACAACATCGAAGAGGTCGAAGGCTGCATCACCCGCCTCCGCACCGAGGTCTCCGACGCCTCCCTCGTCGACGAGTCCGCCCTCAAGGCCGCCGGCGCCCACGGCGTCGTCAAGATGGGCAACGCGATCCAGGTCGTCATCGGCACCGACGCCGACCCCATCGCCGCCGAAATCGAAGACATGATGTGAGGACCTGAACCCACAGCGCCGGCCCCCCGGGCCGCGCCCCGCTCACCCTCCCAAGGCCCCGCCCCCGGACGCCCACCGCCCGGAACGGGGCCTTCACCATTCCCCGATAGGGTCTACGCCATGTCTCGCATCGACGGCCGCACCCCCGAACAGCTCCGCCCCGTCACCATCGAACGCGGCTGGAGCAAGCACGCCGAAGGCTCCGTCCTCATCGCCTTCGGCGACACCAAAGTCTTCTGCACCGCCTCCGTCACCGAAGGCGTACCCCGCTGGCGCAAGGGCACCGGCGAGGGCTGGGTCACCGCCGAATACTCGATGCTGCCCCGCTCCACCAACACCCGCGGCGACCGCGAATCCGTCCGCGGCAAGATCGGCGGCCGCACCCACGAGATCAGCCGCCTCATCGGCCGCTCCCTGCGCGCCGTCATCGACTACAAGGCCCTCGGCGAGAACACCATCGTCCTCGACTGCGACGTCCTCCAGGCCGACGGCGGCACCCGCACCGCAGCCATCACCGGCGCATACGTCGCCCTCGCCGACGCCATCACCTGGGCCCAGCACAAGAAGCTCATCAAGCACGGCCGCAAACCGCTCACCGGCACCGTCTCCGCGGTCAGCGTCGGCATCGTCGACGGCACCCCGCTCCTCGACCTCTGCTACGAGGAAGACGTCCGTGCCGAGACCGACATGAACGTCGTCTGCACCGGCGACGGCCGCTTCGTCGAGGTCCAGGGCACCGCCGAGGCCGCCCCCTTCGCCCGCGACGAACTCAACGCCCTCCTCGACCTCGCGGTCAGCGGCTGCACCGACCTCGACACCATCCAGCGGACGGCACTGGCCGGCACGCTCTGACGTCAAGGGGCAGCGGGGCTCGGAGCGATGGGGGTCCTGCAGTCGCCCCATGCCCGGATCACGTGGATCACGCCAATGTCCCCCGGTCCGGCGGCCGGATCATGCCGCCGCCGGACCCCCGGGCAACCAAAGACCCCCGGCCCCGCGTTTCCTCCTTTGCCTGCACATGACCCGGGACGCCCGCCCCGGCTCATGCCCCGCCGAGGAAGGAAACACCACCCCATGGCCCCCAGCACCCTCCGCCGCCGACCCACCCCCCTCGCCCTCGCCGCATTAGCCGCCGCCACCCTCACCGTCCCCTTCCTCACCGCCTGCGGAGCCGTCCAGAAGGCCGTGGACTGCGCCAAGACCGCCACCTCCGTCGTCAACGCCGTCGACAAACTCCAGCAGGCCGCGGACAACGCCCTCACGGACCCGAAGAAGACCCAGCAGGCCCTCGACAACATCGACAGCAACCTGCGCAAGCTCAGCAACGAGGCCAACGACCCCGAACTGTCCAAGGCCATCGACAAGACCAACACCGGCATCAAGAACGCCCGCAAGGACATCGAGAACAACAAGGCCCCCGACATCCAGCCGATCGTCGACGGCACCAGCCAGATGACCAAGATCTGCACCCCGGGCTGACCGGCGTACGGCGGCGGTGCCCCGCCCGGGGCACCTCCCGGCACCACGCCCGGGATAATCGGCCCATGCAGCCAGAAACCGGCGGACGCGCCGCACCCCACCGCCGCCTGATCCTCGCCACCCGCAACGCCGGCAAGATCCGCGAACTCCACGCCATCCTGGACGCGGCCGGCCTCGACGTCGAACTCGTCGGCGCCGACGCCTATCCCGACGTCCCCGACGTCAAGGAAACCGGCGTCACGTTCGCCGAGAACGCCCTCCTCAAGGCACACGCCCTGGCCCGGGCCACCGGCCACCCCGCCGTCGCCGACGACTCCGGCCTCTGCGTCGACGTCCTCGGCGGCGCCCCGGGCATCTTCTCCGCCCGCTGGTCCGGCAAGCACGGCGACGACCGGGCCAACCTCGACCTGCTCCTCGCCCAACTCTCCGACATCGCCGACGAACACCGCGCCGCCCACTTCGCCTGCGCCGCGGCCCTCGCCCTCCCCGACGGCACCGAACGCGTCGTCGAGGGCACCCTCGAAGGCACCCTCCGCCACACCCCCGCCGGCACCGGCGGCTTCGGCTACGACCCCATCCTCCAGCCCCTCGGCGAGGACCGGACCTGCGCCGAACTCACCCCCGACGAGAAGAACGCCATCAGCCACCGGGGGAAGGCGTTCCGGGCGTTGGTGCCGGTGGTGGGGGAGTTGTTGGGCTGACTTGACGGAGCAGGCCCCGCACCTATGAATCGAAGGTGCGGGGCCTGTCCAACCTGTGCGCCCGGTCGGATTCGAACCGACAGACACGACCACCTAAAGATCGCCGCTCAGCCGTTGGCGTACGGGCGCGTGTGCTGCGGGCTACTTTACTGCGCGGAGCCGCCTGTCCGTGAGGAGACCTCCACCATTAGGCCGGTCGTTGACCTCCTCGACACCACGTGGCAGTGACGGCGTGACAGTTCGGGCACAGCAATCGCAGGTTCTCGCGACGGTCGTCGCTCCAGTCCCCGCTGATGTGATCGACCTCCAGTGTCATCGGCTTACCGAGCCATTCGGGGCCGACACCGCAGCCGGCGCACTCCTCAGGGACACCGACCTCGCGTAGCGCTCGACGCAGCAGACGGGTTCGCGTTCGGTGCGTCCCGTCGTGCGCGACCAAGATCTCTTCGGGGCGTTTGATGGGAGTCGCGCCCGGCTTCCCACGCTGATGCGCCTGCCCCAGGAAGTGTGCGGTCGTCAGGTGGTCGTCCGCGATCCATCTGCGAAGGTGGGCCCGTTGGGCCCCGCTGTCCGGCCGCCCCAGGCGGCGCAGCACCGCGGCGATGGACACTGACTCGGCGACCGCGACGCGCAACTCCTCAGGTGTGGGTCGGGTGGACCGCCCATAGGGGCGGAAGTGGCTGATATCGATGTCGAAGTGAGCGAATCGCTTCAGCAGGTAGCGGCGGAGGGATCCGTAAGGCCGGGTACCTAAATAGGCGATGACCTCATCGATGTCGGAACAGCAAGCGGCCGCTTCTGCCAGCCGTTCGCGGGTGTACTCCACATCGCTGCTCATGCGGTGGCACCCCCGGTGCGCCCCTTTCCGCGTCCCCGGTAACTGTCCGTTGTGGAGTGGCAGTTGGGACAGAGGAGCCGCAGGTTCCCGATCCGGTTGTCGCGCCAGTTGCCATCGATGTGGTCGACCTCAAGCGGCAGCGGGTGACCTCGCCAGACCGCTTTCGTACCGCAGCCCGCACATCGCTCAGGGACGCCCAGGGCCGCCATCGCCCACTTGAGGCGGTCGCTCGGGATGCGCCGGGCCTGCGCGACAGGCTGCTCGACGAGCAGGGCTTCCGGCGTCCGGCGACGCCATTGCTTGCCGCGTTGGGTGGGCAGCTGGAAGTGCGAGGTGTCGATCCCGTACGCCTTGATCCGGCGGCTGATGTGCGTGTGGTGACCGCCGACGACCTCAAGTCCGAGACGGCGCAGGACTTCGCACATGTTCGAGGAGGCGGCGACCGCTTCGTGCAGGACTTCCTTCGTCCACTTGGCCCCCTCCCGCTCGAAGTGCGATGTGTCCACCCCCATCCTCTTCATCCGCTCCCGGAGGTATTTCCGCTTCTCCCCCTTCGCCTCCACCCCCAACTTCCCCAACGCCTCCGACAACGTCCGCGACGACGACGCCGCGGCCTCCAGTCGCTCACGGGTGTACGGGCTGACCGGCATGGATGCCTCCCCTCCGGCACCGGAACCGCCCCGGTGCTCGCTCGAACAGAACAACGATCGAACGCCGGGGCGGTTACGCAGGGTCAGGAAGAGGGAAAGCAGGTTCCGGTCAGAAGCGGGGCTCCTGGACCTGGGCCGTGATGAGTTCGACGGCCTCTTCCTTGGTGGCTACCGAGGGTGGGGAGCCGTCGAGGGGCTGCTGGGCGGTTTCCTTCATGCAGGCGACGGCGATGACGCCGACGAGGGCGGCGCCCATCGTGTAGTAGGCGGGGACCATCACGTTCTGGCCGAAGGCGTCCATCAGGGCGGTGATGACGAGCGGGGTGGTGCCGCCGAAGAGGGAGACCGCGAGGTTGTAGCCGATGGAGAGGGAGCCGTAGCGGACCTGGGTGGGGAACAGGGCGGGGAGGGCCGCGGACATGGTGCCCAGGAGGCAGACCAGGGAGAGGCCGAGGAGGGCCATGCCGAGGCAGACGGTGAGGATCGTGCCCTGTTTGACCAGGAGGAAGGCCGGGATGGCCAGGAGGAAGAAGCCGAGCATGCCGGCCATCAGGAGCGGCTTGCGGCCGTAGCGGTCGTTGAGTTTGCCGACCGTGCTGATGATGCACATCAGGGCGATCATCGTGCCGAGGAGGATCAGCAGGCCGTGGGACTCCTCGTAGTGGAGGGTGTCCGTCAGGTAGGTCGGCATGTAGGAGAGCAGCATGTAGTCGGTGATGTTGTACGCGCCGACCAGTGCGATGCAGAGGATGAGGGTGGGCCACTGCTGGGCGAAGATTTCGCCCAGTTTCTTCTTCGGGGCGTTTTCGGAGAGGTGGGAGAATTCCGCTTCGGCCTCGACGACGGAGCCGGTGGCGTGGTGGGTGTGGGCCGCCTCGAATTTCTGGAAGGCGGGGGTTTCGTCGAGCTTGACCCGCAGGTAGAGGCCGACCAGGCCGAGCGGGCCGGCGATGAGGAAGGGCAGGCGCCAGGCCCAGGAGTTCATCGTGTCGTCGCCGAGCAGGGTGGTCAGGAGCAGGACGATGCCGGCGGCGCCGGTGTAGCCGATGAGGGTGCCGAGTTCGAGGAAGCTGCCGAAGAAGCCGCGCTTCTTGTCGGGGGCGTATTCGGCGATGAAGGTCGAGGCGCCGCCGTATTCGCCGCCGGTGGAGAATCCCTGGACGAGGCGGAAGAGGATGAGCAGCGTCGGGGACCAGAAGCCGATGGTGGCGTAGGACGGGATCAGGCCGATGCAGAAGGTGCCCAGGGCCATCATGATCATGGTGAGGGCGAGGACCTTCTTGCGGCCGATGCGGTCGCCGAGCGGGCCGAAGTAGGCGCCGCCGAGGGGCCGTACGAGGAAGGCGACGGCGAAGGTCGCGAAGGACGACAGCAGGCTGGTGGTGTCGCTGCCGCCGGGGAAGAAGACCTTGCCGATGGTGACCGCGAGGTAGCTGTAGATGCCGAAGTCGAACCATTCCATGGCGTTGCCGAGGGCGGCGGCCTTCACCGCGCGCTTGACGACGCGCTCGTCGGTGACGGTGATGTCGGTGCGGCGGAGTTTGGGGTTTCTTCGCCGGGCGACGGCACGGAAGAGCCACCGGTGGCGCTTGAGCGCTTCCCGGTCCTGGTCGGGAGCGCGGTCGGCTTCGGTGCTGCCGGTCGGCACGAGGCGGTCCTCTCGGTCGTTCGGCGCGCGGGGCGCGGCGGGTGCGACGGATACGACAGGTGCGCCTGCGCAGTGGAGCGCGGATCAAACCACTCTGGCCGTACGAAGCGATGTACGTCACGTGTGGGTGGGCCGTCCGGGGCAGGGTGGGGGCGGATGATCGGGGGTGCGCCAGGGGTGTGACGGTGCTTGTTACAGGACTGGTACACAGCCGCGCGGTCACTGCAGTATTCGGGCAATCTGCCTGTGTCGCGGGGGCGGGAGAGTGGCGGGGTCGGGCGTGGCAGTGGTGTGTGCTGGTGTGGGTACGGGGCGTGGTCCCCGGGAGGAGATCGTGATGACCGACCGCGAAGGGTCCCGCTGGGTGCGGGGGCGTACCGCGCTGGTGGCCTTTGTCGTGGTGACGGCGCTGGCGGCCGGTGGGGTGTGGTGGAGTCAGGTGCCGGACCGGGCGTCGGCGGTGGATGCGGCGCCGAAGACGGCGGCGGTGCAGGAGGTCAAGGAGGACGCCAAGCAGTCGGGGGGGCTGCCGGGGGTGCGGGACTGCGGTATCGGGGAGCCGGAGGTGAAGCCGCAGGTGATCACGTTGACGTGTGCGGATGCGGGGATGGTGGCGACCGCGATCACGTGGAAGAAGTACGGGGCGCGGGATGCGCTGGGGGTGGGTGTGGTGCAGGTGGAGAAGACCGCCGCCGGTGTGGGGACGGATTCGGGTTTTCCGGCGACGTTCCGGTTGTACAACCCGAAGTCGGTGGACGGCGGGCTGGCGTTCACGGGTCTTGAGGTGACGTACGAGGGGTCGACGCCGCTCGGGGACACGACGGAGATGTACAACCTCGCGTGATGGGCATTCGAGGCCGGATCGCGCTGGCCATTTCGTGTATGACGGCGCTGGCTGTGGTGGTGCTCGGGTTTGCCGTGCATCACATAGCGGATGCGGAGCGGGAGCGTTCGGCGCGGTCGTATCAGGACGACCGGCTGAGTTCTGCGCTGCAGATCTACGAGCGGGACGGGACGCTGGCGCTGGGTGCGCAGCTGGATGATGCGACGTTGCCGGGGCCGTTGCGGGAGGCGGTGTTCAAGAGCCGTTCGGGGACGTATGTCAGTGGTGGTGAGGATCCGCGGGTGTGGGCGGCGACCGGGGTCGGTGACGGCGGTGGGGGGCGGCCGGCGCGGTCGTTGTCGGTGTCGGCGGCGTATCCGGATGACGATCCGGCGCAGGTGGCGTTGGACCGGGCGTTGTTGATCGCTGGGTGCGGCACGGTCGGGTTGATGGCGGTGGTGTCGTGGTTCGTGGCGCAGCGGTTGTCGCGGCGGTTGCGGCTGAGTGCGGCGGCGGCGCGGCGGATCGCGGCGGGGGAGCCGCCGGATGCGGATGCGTTGGCGAGCCATGGCCGGGACGAGGTGGCGGAGCTGGGCCGGAGTGTGCATCACATGGCGACGTCGTTGGCGGCGCGGGTGGAGGCCGAGCGGGAGTTCACCGCGGATGTGGCGCATGAGTTGCGGACGCCGGTGGCGGGTCTGGTGGCGGCGGCGGAGTTGTTGCCGCAGCCGCGGGCGGTGGAGATGGTCCGGGACCGGGCGCAGGCGATGCGGCGGCTGGTGGAGGATCTGCTGGAGGTGTCGCGGTTGGACGCGGGGGTGGAGCGGGCGGATCTTGATGCGTGTGAGTTGCCGTCGTTGGTGCGGGGGATCGTGAAGCGGGCGGCGCGGCAGCGTGGGGTGGATGAGGTGTCGGTGTCCGTGGAGGGGGAGCCGCGGATCGTGGAGACGGATCGGCGGCGGGTGGAGCGGGTGTTGGTGAACCTGCTGGCGAATGCGGCCAAGCACGGGAAGCCGCCGATCGAGGTGGTGGTGGCCGGGTCGCGGATCGTGGTGCGGGATCACGGGCCGGGTTATCCGGCGGAGTTGTGTGCGGAGGGGCCGCGGCGGTTCCGTACGGCGGCGCCGGAGCGGGGGACCGGGCACGGTCTGGGGTTGACGATCGCGGCGGGGCAGGCGGAGGTGCTGGGGGCGCGGTTGGACTTCGGCGCCGCCGCGGAGGGCGGCGCCGAGGCCGTGCTGGAGTTGCCGGACCGGGCGGCGGTGGGGCCGGCGGTGCCGGCTCCGGGGTGGTGAGGGGTTGCGGGGGTTACAGCCCGAGGTCCTTGATGATCTTGGCGACGTGGCCGGTGGCCTTGACGTTGTAGAGGGCGCGTTCGACCTTGCCGTCCTCGTCGACGATGACGGTGGAGCGGATGACGCCGGTGACGGTCTTGCCGTAGAGCTTCTTCTCGCCGTAGGCGCTGTAGTTCTCCAGGACGGTCTTGTCGGGGTCGCCGAGGAGGGTGACCTTGAGGGCTTCCTTCTCGCGGAACTTGGCGAGCTTTTCCGGCTTGTCGGGGGAGATGCCGATGACGTCGTAGCCGTGGCCGGCGAGGAGGTCGAGGTTGTCGGTGAAGTCGCAGGCCTGCTTGGTGCAGCCGGGGGTGAGGGCGGCGGGGTAGAAGTAGACGATGACCTTGCGGCCCTTGTGGTCGGCGAGCGAGACCTGCTTGCCGTCCGCGTCGGGCAGGGTGAAGGCGGGGGCGGTGTCGCCGGGCTGCAGTCGCTCGCTCATGGCTCTCCTCGTACGGCGGGGTCAGCGGGATCGGTACGCCTTCGACATTAGCCACCGGGACTGACAGCCGGGGCGTGTGGGGCGTGCCGGGCGCGCGAAACGGGGGTGCTGTGGGGCGCGCGCGGGTGTGAGCTGACAGACTGTCCATCATCGGATGGCGCGAGACGACGGAGGCAGCGCGGTGGCGGAGGCCAGGACCCCGGCGCAGATCGAGGCGGACATCGTCCGCAGGCGGCAGGAGCTCGCCGTCACGCTCGACGAGATCGGTGTGCGGCTGCACCCGAAGACGATCATGGGTGAGGCGAAGGCGAAGGCGATGTCGGCGGTGGACCGTACGGCGGGCCGGGCGTATGTGGTCACCCACCGTGCGCTCGCGGACGTGCGGGGGCAGCTGGTGTCGGAGGACGGGGTGCCGCGGCTGGAGCGGATCGTTCCGGTGGCGTTGGTCGGTGTGGCCGTGGTGGGGCTGCTGACGCTGCGGGCCAGGCGGCGCGACTGAGCGGCGGGGCCGGGCGGCCGGGCCGGGCCGAGTGGTGGCGCGGGGCGTCGGTGGCCGGGCCGATCCGGGCTGCGGTGCGTGATCGGGGCGCCGGGCCAGGTACGGTCATGGCGTGAGCCCGAATAACACCAAGGACACCCACGACAAGCTGCCGATCCGGATGCTGCACGACCGTGTGCTGGTCCGGACGGACATTCCCGAGGGCGAGCGCCGCTCGTCCGGGGGCATCGTCATTCCCGCGACCGCGGCGGTCGGCCGGCGCCTGGCCTGGGCCGAGGTCGTCGCCGTGGGGCAGAACGTGCGGACCGTCGAGGTGGGTGACCGGGTGCTGTACGACCCGGAGGACCGGGCCGAGGTCGAGGTGCGCGGTGTGGCGTACGTGCTGATGCGCGAGCGGGATCTGCACGCGGTGGCCGCGGAGCGGCTGGAGGGCGCGGAGGACGCGACGGGGCTGTATCTGTAGCCGACCGCCGGTGGCGGATGCGGCGGACGGACGGGATGCGGGCGGTGACCGGGGTCACCGCCCGTTCCGCTGTCCTGACCTGCCCGTTTTGCTAGCCTCGGAAGCCCCGACGAGACGCGCCGTACCGGGTCAGGACAAGACGACGCACCCCTGTTGACCGAGGTTCACGGAGGTGCCGTCATGGCGTGGGTCCTGCTGGTGGTCGCCGGTCTGCTGGAGGTCGGCTGGTCGATCGGGATGAAGTTCACCGAGGGGTTCACCCGGCTGTGGCCGAGCGTGTTCACCGGCGGGGGCATCGTCGTCAGCATGCTGCTGCTGTCGTACGCGGCCCGGACCCTGCCGATCGGTACCGCCTACGGCGTGTGGGTCGGTATCGGGGCGGCCCGTGCCGCGGTGGTCGGGATGGTGGTGCTCGGTGAGCCCGCGACGGCGGCCCGGATCTTCTTCATCTGTCTGCTGCTGGTGGCCGTGGTCGGTCTGAAGGCGACGTCCGGCCACTGACTCACATGCCCCAACGGGCGCGCAGCCGCCGGCTCAGCGCGTCGCCGTCCGGGCCGCCGGTGGGGAAGTCCGGTGTGGGCTCGGTCGTCGGCGGGGTCGGGGTCGGGAAGGTGGGGGTGGGCGGCCCGGTGGTCGGGGTGGTCGGCGGGCCGGTGGTCGGGGCGGGCCGCGTCGGGGAGGCGGACGGCTCGGGGGAGGGCGGGGCGGAGTCGCTGGGGGACGGCGATTCGCTGTCGGACGGTTCCTCCGTCGGTGAGGGCTCGGCGCCGTCCGCGAGCTGGAGGTCGAAGTCGTGGACGGGGCGGCCGCGCAGGGCGGCCGCGGTGTAGTCGGCCCAGATCTGGGCGGGGAAGTCGCCGCCGTTGACCCGGTCCAGGCCCGCCGCGCCGTACAGCGGCTCCTGGGCGGCGGTCTCCGGGTGCTGGCCGAGGACGGCGACGACGGTGGCGAGGTCGGGGGTGTAGCCGGCGAACCAGGCCGCCTTGTCCTGCTCGGCGGTGCCGGTCTTGCCGGCGGCGGGCCGACCGGCGGCCCGGGCGGCGGTGCCGGTGCCGCCGTCGACGACGCTGCGCAGGATGGAGGTGGTGGTGTCGGCTGCCTCGCGCGGGATGGCCGTGGTCGTCTCGCGGTCGGGCAGGTCGATCTCCTCGTCGCTCTTGGTGATCTTGTTGATGAGGGTGTAGGGGCGGCGTTCGCCGTGCCGGGCGAGGGTGGTGTACGCCTGGGTCATGTCCAGGACGCTGGGGGTGGCGGTGCCCAGGGCGATGGCGCCGCGGGAGGCGGCGAGGCCGGGGGCGTCGGCGGGGATGCCCAGGTCGACGGCGGTGTCCTTGACCTTGTCCGGGCCGACGTCGATGCCCATCTGGGCGTAGACGGCGTTGACGGATTTGTCGGTGGCCTCGGAGACGGTGATCGGCCCGTAGGAGCGGTCGTCCTCGTTGGCGGGCGCGAATCCGGTGGCGTGGCCGTGGTCGACGGTCATCCGCTTGTTGTCGCCGTCGTAGACGGTGTTCGGGGTGATGGGGTCGCCGTCCTGGGTGGTGGCCCGGTGCTGCACGGCGGAGGCGAAGACGAGCGGCTTGAAGGTGGAACCGACCTGGTAGTCGCGGCGGGTGGCGCTGTTGACGTACTGCCTGGCGTAGTCGATGCCGCCGTAGAGGGCGACGACCCGGCCGGTGCGGACGTCGATGGAGGCGCCGCCGGCGCGGACGTAGCCGTCGGGGGTGCGGGAGTCGTCGAGCCGGTCCATCAGGCGGGTGTCGACCGCGTGCACGAAGGCGTTCTGGCGCCGTCTGTTGAGGGTGGTGGTGATGCGGTAGCCGCCGGCGCGCAGGGTGTCCTCGTCGAGGATGTGGTGGTCGGTGAGGTAGTCCTTGACCGCTTCGACGAGGTAGCCGCGCTGGCCGGTCAGTCCGGGCGAGGTGCGGGCGGGCCGGGGCACCGGGAAGCGCATCGCGGCGCGTGCGCCGGGGCTGAGCCACTTCTGCTTGACCATGCCGTCCAGGACGTAGTTCCAGCGGGCCAGGGCGCGCGGGGTGTTGGCGGGGTGGGCGGTGACGTCGTAGACGCTGGGGGCGTTGAGGAGCGCGGCGAGGTAGGCGCCCTGGGCGGTGGTCAGGTCGGCCGAGTCGATGCCGTAGTAGGCGCGGGCCGCGGCCTGGATGCCGTAGGCGTTGCGGCCGTAGTAGCTGGAGTTGAGGTAGCCCTCGAGGATGTTGTCCTTGCTGACCCGGCGGTCCAGCTTGACGGCGATGAAGAACTCCTTGGCCTTGCGGGTGAGGGTCTGTTCCTGGCCGAGGTAGTAGTTCTTGACGTACTGCTGGGTGATGGTGGAGCCGGACTGCTTGCCCTTGCCGGTGAGGGTGTTCCAGGCGGCCCGCAGCATGGCGGCCGGGTCGACGGCGGACTCGGAGTAGAAGTCGCGGTCCTCGGCGGCGAGCACGGCCTGCTGGACGGACCGGGGCACCTGGGCGAGCGTCACGTTCTGCCGGTTGACGTCACCGTCGCGGGCCAGTTCGGAGCCGTCGGAGTACAGGTAGACGTTGCTCTGGGCCTTGGCGGCGCTGTTGGCGGGCGGGATGTCGACGAGCAGGTAGCCGGCGATCAGCGCGCCGATGACGAGCAGCGAGAACCCCAGCACGGTGCCGAGCACCGTGCGCCAGCTGGGCAGTGCCCGCCGCCAGACTGTGCGATGTCCGCTCATGTCGGTATGGACTCCTCGGCCTCCGCCGAGGGTTGTACCGCGGCGGAACGGTCTCGTGTCGGGGGATGTGCACCGTACGCCGGAAAAGCACCTGTTGCCCGTGGAGAAACTTTCGCATCATGCGTCCCGTTCAGCGGGGGTGGCACGCACCCGGTACCGCCACCGGACCGGCCGAATGGCGCCCATGGCTCACCCGGACGGGTGGTAATTCGATGGTGCCCGCCGGGCCCACGACTTAGGCTCCGGTGCTTCGCCGTCCGGACGGAACAGCAGCCGGACGGGGCGGAATCCGAACGGGTGACGAGAACGGGCCGGGTGAGCGTGCGTGTGGTGCGTGGCGGTGGCGGCCGGCAGCTTCCGGCGGTACGCCACCTATCGGGTCGCGACGGCGGCCGGGGTGTTCACCAACACCGTCTTCGGCTTCATCGTGGCGTACACCTTCATCGCCCTGTGGGCCGAGCGGCCGCATCTGGGCGGCTACGGCCAGGCGCAGGCGCTGACCTTCGTGTGGATCGCGCAGGCGCTGCTGGCGGCGGCGGCACTGATGGGCGGCGGCGGCCTGGAGGAGCTGCAGGAGCGGATCCGCACCGGCGACGTCGCGGTGGACCTGTACCGGCCGGCGGACCTGCAGCTGTGGTGGCTGGCCGCGGACCTGGGCCGGGCCGGGATGCAGCTGATCGGCCGCGGGGTGGTGCCGATGGCGGTGGGCGCGCTGGTCTTCCCGCTGGCGCTGCCCGGGGACGTGCTGACCTGGGGCTGGTTCCTGCTGTCGGTGCTGCTGGGGATCGTGGTCTCCTTCGGGCTGCGCTATCTGGTGGCGCTGGCGTCGTTCTGGCTGCTGGACGGCTCGGGACTGTCCCTGATCAGCGGGCTGGCCTGCCTGTTCTTCTCCGGGATGCTGCTGCCGCTGCGGGTCTTCCCCGGCGGTTTCGGGGAGGTGGCCCAGCTGCTGCCGTGGGCGGCGGTCCTGCAGGTTCCGGCCGATGTGCTGATCGGCGTGCGCACCGGCGGCGCGCTGCTGCGCGGGCTGGTGTTCCAGGCGGCGTGGGGCGCGGCGCTGCTGGCGCTGGGCCGGCTGGTGCAGTCCGCGGCGAGCCGCAGGGTGGTGGTGCACGGTGGCTGACCACGACTCCCGGCCCGCGGCGGCCCGGGAGGGGCGGCGGACGGCCGCGGCCCAGGGCATGTACGCGTACGGGCTGATCGTGCGGATGTGGGTGCGCTCGACCCTCGCCTACCGGGCCTCGTTCGTGATGATGGCGGTCGGCAACTTCGCCGCCTGCGCACTGGACTTCGTCGCGATCCTGCTGATGTTCACGCAGATCGACGCGCTCGGCGGCTTCACGCTGCCCGAAGTCGCTTTCCTGTACGGCACGTCCGGGCTGTCGCTGGGCCTCGCCGACCTGCTGCTGGGCAGCATGGACCGGCTGGGCCGGCGGGTCCGCGACGGCACCCTCGACGTCCTGCTGCTGCGCCCCGCCCCGGTGTTCGCCCAGGTCGCCGCCGACCGGTTCGCGCTGCGCCGGCTGGGCCGGATCTCCCAGGCGCTGCTGGTGCTCGGCTGGTCGGTGACCCGGCTCGACGTGGACTGGACGGTGGGGCGGACGCTGCTGGTGGTGCTGATGGCCGTCTGCGGTACGGCCATCTTCGGGGCGGTCTTCACCACCGGCGCCGCCTTCCAGTTCTGGGCGCAGGACGCGGCCGAGGTGCAGAACTCCTTCACCTACGGCGGCAACGCCCTGCTGCAGTACCCGCCGACGGTGTTCGCCAAGGACCTGGTGCGCGGCGTCACCTTCGTCGTCCCGCTGGCCTTCGTCAACTGGCTGCCCGCACTGCGCCTGCTGGGCCGCCCCGACCCGCTCGGCCTGCCCGGCTGGGTGGACTTCCTCGGCCCCGCCGTGGCCGCGCTGATGTGCGCGGGCGCGGCACTGGCCTGGCGGTACGGCCTGCGCGGCTACCGCAGCACCGGAAGCTGACGGCATGTCGGCCCGGTCCCGTACGACCCCCGACTCCCCGAAAGGATGGCGCTGATGACGGCCTTCGACGACACCGGCGGCCCGGAGCCGCTGATCGACGTCCGCGGCATCGAGAAGGTCTTCTCGGTACGGCGCAAGGCGGGCCGGCTGCGCCGGGTGCGCGAGGAGGTGCGGGCCGTCGACGGCATCACCTTCCAGGTGCCGCGCGGCGAGATGGTCGGCTACATCGGCCCGAACGGCGCGGGCAAGTCCACCACCATCAAGATGCTGACCGGCATCCTGGTGCCCAGCGGCGGTACGCTGCGGATCGCCGGGATCGACCCCGCGCGCGAACGGACCCGGCTCGCCCGCCGGATCGGCGTGGTCTTCGGCCAGCGCACCACCCTGTGGTGGGACCTGCCGCTCGCGGACTCCTACGAGCTGGTGCGCCGGATGTACCGGATCCCCGACGCCGTCTACCGCGCCAACCTGGCGCGCTGCGTCGAACTGCTCGACCTGGCCCCGCTGCTGGCGGTACCCGTGCGGCAGCTCTCCCTCGGGCAGCGGATGCGCGGCGACATCGCGGCGGCCCTGCTGCACGACCCGGAGGTGCTCTACCTCGACGAGCCCACCATCGGGCTGGACGTCGTCAGCAAGGCGAAGGTGCGGGAGTTCGTCCGCGAGGTGAACGCCGAGCGGGGCACCACGGTCCTGCTCACCACCCACGACCTGACGGACATCGAGCAGCTGTGCCGCCGGGTGATGGTCATCGACCACGGCCGGCTGGTCTACGACGGCGCACTGGACGGGCTGCGCGCGGCGGCCGACGGCGAACGCACCCTCGTGGTCGACCTGGAACGCGAACTGCCGCCCATCGAGGGCGTTCCCGGTGCCCGTACGGTCCGGGTCGAGGGCCCCCGGCAGTGGCTGGTGTTCCCGGCGGCGCAGAGCGCCGCGCCGCTGGTCACCGCGGTCGCCGAACGCTATCCGCTGGTGGATCTGTCGCTGCGCGAGCCGGACGTCGAGTCGCTGATCGCCGAGCTGTACGCCCGCGGCGCGACCCGCGCGGAGCCCGGCCGCACCCCGGACGGCCAGGGCGCGCCGGCCTAGGCAGGAAGACGGGACGGGAGCACGGGAGCACGGGAGGACGGGGGGGACCGGAGGACGGGAGGGGTGCGTACCGGCCCGCCGCCCGCCGTTGCCCCATACGCTGTCCGTATGACTGACGACCTCCCGGCGCCGCGGGCCGCCGCCGCCGAGTTGCGTGCCTCCGACGCCGACCGCGACCGGGTCGCCGAGATCCTGCGGGACGCCCTCGCGGAGGGGCGGCTGGAGATGGCGGAGTTCGACGAACGGCTGGAAGCGGCCTATCTGGCCCGTACGTACGGGGAGTTGGCGCCGCTCACCGCCGACCTGCCGGCCGCGCCGGCATCCGCCCCCGCGGCGCCGGCCCCCGTGTCGCTGCACAAGGACACCGCCGCGGTGGGCTCCTGGGCCGGCCGGATCGTCGACGACGCCCGCGGCTCGACGGCGGGCCTGGCGGTCATGGGCGGCTTCCAGCGCAAGGGCCGCTGGACGATCGGCCGCCGCTTCACCGCGGTCTGCTTCATGGCCGGCGGGGAGATCGATCTGCGCGAGGCCGACTTCGCCGCCTCGGAGGTCGTGATCGACTGCTGGGCCTTCATGGGCGGCGTGAACGTCATCGTCCCGCCGGGTGTCGAGGTCGACGTACGGGGACTGGGCATCATGGGCGGCTTCGACTCCCGTGAGGACGGCGTTCCCGGCGACCCCGGCGCACCGCGGGTGATCGTCCGGGGCCTGGCCCTGATGGGCGGCGTCGGCGTCGAGCGCAAACTGCCCACCTCCGAGAAGCGCCGCCTGAAGGAGGAGCGCCGCCGCCTGAAGGCCGAGGAACGCGCCCGCCGCAAGGAACTCGGCTGACGCCGGCGGCGGAACGCGGCGGAAGGGCGCCCGGCGGGAAGGGCGCCCGGTGGGGAGGTGACCACCCGGGCGGCCGAACGGGTCCGCGGTGGTGCGGCGGAGGTCAGAGCGACGCCGGGGCGGACTGCCGCAGGAGGTCGAGGTCGACCGTGTGGGCCATGGCGCGGTAGCCCTCGTCGCTCGGATGGAGGTGGTCGCCGGAGTCGTAGACGGGGCGCAGGCGGACCGGGGCGGCGGGGTCGCGGAGGGCCTTGTCGAAGTCGACGACCTCGTCGTAGACCGCGCCGGAGCGGATGATGCGGTTGACCCGTTCGCGGACCGAGTTCAGCTGGGCGGAGTAACCGCGGTGTCCGCCGAACGGCGTAAGGGTGGAGCCGGTGACGCGCAGGCCGCGGGCGTGCGCCTCCCGGACGATCTGCCGCATGCCCGCGACGATCTTCTGCGGGTCGAGCTGGCGCGGTGACTTGAACAGGTCGTTCAGGCCGATCTCGACGATCACCGCCTTCACGCCGGTGCGGGAGAGCGCGTCGCGGTCGAGGCGGGAGAGCACGCTGGGGCCGTTGTTGGGCGAGAAGCGGCTGCCGTTGACCAGCAGGCGGTTGCCGCTGATGCCCTGGTTGAGGACGCCGTAGCGGGGCGCGCCGGGCTCGTTGCGCAGCCGGGCGGCCAGGAAGTCCGTCCAGCGGTGGTTGGCGCCGGCCGTGGAGGTGATGCCGTCGGTGATCGAGTCGCCGATGGCGACCACCGAGCCCTGCGCCTCGGTGCTCCACACGTCCACCCCGGTCAGATAGCGCCAGTAGGGGCTCTGCTCGGTGTAGGCGGCGCCGGTGCCGTCCTCGGCGCGGTCGCCGCGCGCCAGGTAGGAGGTCTGCCGGGCGTACGGGTGGTAGGTGGCCGGGCCGGACGGGGACGGGGAGTACGTGGTGACCAGGAGGTCCGCGTCGGCGGGGACCTTCAGCCGGGTCGGGTCGCTGGTGACCGCGCCGCCCGCCGGGATGGTCACCGCGGGCTTGCCGCCGAAGGACAGCCGGCGCATCGTGCCGTCCGCGGCGGTGGGGTCGCTGGGGGCCGCGGCCAGGGCCACCGAGGCGTGGCTGACCACCAGCGGCCGGGTGCCGTAGAGGTTGGAGAGCTGGATGCGGACGCCGGCGCCGCCGACGCTGGTGTGCACCACGTTGCGTATCGACATCCCGGCGTAGCCGTCCAGGGTGCCGGGCTCGGCCGCCGCCGCGGCCGCCGACCAGGTGCCGACCCACTGCCCGGAGACCGCCGGTGCGGCGGGGTCGCGCGGTTTGTGCGGGGAGCTGTCCGGCCCGCCGTCCTCGCCGCCGAAGCCGGCGAATATCGCGGCCGAGATCAGCACCACCACTGCCGCCAGGACGGCGAGCAGGGCGTAACCCACACTTTTCTTCATGCGGGAGGGGTCTCCTGGGGAAAGCGGAGCTCCAGGCTCCGGGCGGGCAAGGGCAGCGGGTGGGCAGCGGCACCGTTGGCGTCCGGTCGGTCTCCCATGATCCCACGGACCTCCTGGGAGCCGCCCGGCACCCCGTTCGGTGCCGCCCCCGGCGGTTGCCGGGAACTCGTGGTTGGCTCCAGGAGTAGGTCACAGTGGGACATACGGCCGGACCGGTGGCCGGACCCGCGGCGCAGCATAGGCCGTAGGAGTGGTGGGGGGCACGGTGGGAGCGGTGGAGCGGATGGAACGCACGAGAACGGACAGGGCGTCGGCGGGGGACGCGTCCCCGGTGCCGGACGCGGCGCCGCGCGGCCCGGTGGCGCCGGCCGGCGGCTTCGTCTACGGTGCCGCCGACGAGGAGCGGCGGCACGCCGTACGCCGGATGAAGACGCTGGCCACCGGCCTGCTGCTGGCCGTCGCGCTGGTCTACGCCCTGGCGACGTGGGCCGGCCGCGCGGGGGCGGGCGGCTGGACCGGGTTCGTCGCCGCGGCCGCGGAGGCCGGCATGGTCGGTGCGCTGGCCGACTGGTTCGCGGTCACCGCACTGTTCAAACGGCCCATGGGACTACCGATCCCGCACACCGCCATCATCCCCACGAAAAAGGATCAACTCGGACAGAGTCTGGGGGATTTCGTCGGTGAGAACTTCCTCTCCGCCGACGTCGTCCGCCGCCGGCTGCGGTCCGTGGGCATCGGCCGCCGCCTCGGCGGCTGGCTCGCCGAGCCGCGCAACGCGGACCGGGTCACCGCCGAACTCTCCACCGCGCTGCGCGGCGCGCTGACCGTACTGCGCGACTCCGACGTCCAGGCGGTGGTCGGCGAGGCGATCACCCGCCGCGCGGACGCTCAGGAGATCGCGCCCGGCCTCGGCACCATGCTGGAGAAGGTCGTCGCCGAGGGCGGCCACCGGCGGGTGGTGGACCTGGTCGTCGCCCGCGCCCACGACTGGCTGGTCGAACACGGCGACTCCGTCATGGCGGCCGTCTCCGGCGGCGCCCCCGGATGGACGCCCCGGTTCGTCGACCGCAAGGTGGGCGACCGGGTCTACAAGGAACTGCTGCGCTTCGTCACCGAGATGCGGGACATGCCCGAGCACCCCGCGCGCGGCGCCATCGACCGCTTCCTGGCGGACTTCGCGGACGACCTGCAGACCGACCCGGACACCAGGACCCGGGTCGAGCACCTGAAGTCCGAGGTCCTCGGGCGCGGCGAGGTCCAGGACCTGATCGCCTCCGCCTGGGGCGCGGTCCGCGCGATGATCGTCGCCGCCGCGGAGGACGAACGCAGCGAACTCCGCCTCCGGGTACGGGCCGCGCTGCTGTCCCTGGGCCGCCGGCTGTCCGACGAGGACCGGCTGCAGAACAAGGTGGACGGCTGGCTGGAGGGCGCGGCGGTCTACATCGTGACGACGTACCAGCGCGAGATCACGTCCCTGATCACCGACACGGTGGCCGGCTGGGACGCCGCCCACACCTCCCGCAAGATCGAGGCCCACATCGGCCGCGACCTCCAGTTCATCCGCATCAACGGCACGGTGGTGGGGGCGCTGGCGGGGCTGGCCATCTATACGGTGTCGCGTGCGCTTGGCTGACTTCCCACGTACCCGTCTGTCCCGCCGTTCCGCTGCGCTTTGCGGCGCCGCGCACGTAGCTGTCTGTCCCGCCGCGGGGCTCGCTCGCCGTTGCGCTTTGCGGCGCCGCGTACGTGGCTGTCTGCGGCGCGGCGGGTCGTCTCGCCGTTGCGCCTGCGGCGGGCTGGGTTTGTGTCGGGTGCGGTGACGGGCCTCCGGGGCCGGGGTGTGGGACTGCTGACGCTTTACGTCCCACACCCCGGCCCCTCCGGCCCGTCCCCTCCCGTTGGGGGAGGGGGAATGCGGTGCGTGGGGGCGGGCGTTGAGGCATGCAAGGGGGCCTGGGTACCCCTACGGGATGCTCGAACAGAACCCGTAAGGGTCGCGAGGCCCCCTGCAGGGCCTCAACGCAACGGGCTGGGGCGGTATTCCTCACACCCCCAACGCGAGGCACACCCGGAACGACGACGCTCACCCCCACCGGCCTTCCACCCCCACTCCCGGGAGGGGACAGACCGGAGGACGAAGTCTGTAGGGC
This sequence comes from Streptomyces sp. NPDC107765, assembly GCF_055657085.1. Lineage (NCBI taxonomy): Bacteria > Bacillati > Actinomycetota > Actinomycetes > Kitasatosporales > Streptomycetaceae > Streptomyces > Streptomyces sp. NPDC107765. The sequence continues at coordinate 153,595 of NZ_JBVKBL010000010.1, forward strand.
TGTCACCGCACCCGAAAACACCACGCCCGCCGCCAGGCGCAACGGCGAGCAATCCCGACGGCGGGACGGCCAAGTACGTACGCGGCGCCGCAAAGCGCAGCGCCCCGCGGCGGGAAAGCCAGCTACGTGGGAGGCGCCGCAAAGCGCAGCGCCCCGCGGCGGGACAGCCAAGTACGTGGGAAGAAAGCCAAGCGCAGCGGAACGCCTACTCTCGACCCGTGGGAAACCGTTCGAGAAACCGACCCGGGCTGCTGTGGTTGCTGCTGCCCTATGTCCTCTTCCTCGTGGTGCTGCCGGTGGCCAACCGGGTGGCGCCGACCGTACTGGGGCTGCCGTTCCTGTTCTTCTGGATGCTGGTGGCGACGCTCGCCACCCCGCCGGCCGTGTGGCTGGCGCGGCGGGGTGAGCGGGCGCGGGGACGCGACCGGGAGGGGGCGTGAACGACACCATGAACGCGACCGTTTCCACGGCACTGTTCGGTGGATTCATGGTCGTCACCGTCGTGCTCGGGCTGCTGGCGGTCCGGGGCCGGGGCTCCGGCGGTGGGCTCGCCGAGTGGTCGGTGGGCGGCCGCAGTCTCGGGACCGTGTTCATCTGGGTGCTGATGGCCGGCGAGAGTTACACCAGCTTCAGTTATCTCGGTGCGGCCGGCTGGGGGTACAACTTCGGTGCGCCGGTGCTGTATGTGGTGGCCTATATGTCCTGCGGCTATGCGCTGGGGTACGTGGTCGGGCCGATGCTGTGGGGCTACGCCCGCCGGCACGGCCTGGTCGGGATCACCGATATCGTCGCCCACCGCTACCGGCGGCCCTGGCTGGGGGCCGCGGTGGCCGTTCTCGCGACGGTGTGCCTGCTGCCGTACATCCAGCTGCAGATCACCGGCATGGGCGTGGTCGTCTCGACCATCTCGTACGGGACGATCAGCCTCAACTGGGCCTATTTTCTCGGGTTCGCGGTGACCTGCGGGTTCGTCGTGGTCAGCGGGCTGCGGGGCAGTGCCTGGGTGTCGGTGCTCAAGGACGTCCTGGTCATCGGCACCCTGGGGTTTCTGGTGGTGTACGTGCCGTTGCACTACTTCGGGGGGTACGGGGAGTTCCTGCACCGGGTCACCGCGGAGAAGGCGGAGTGGCTGACGTTTCCGGGGCACGCCTCGGGCGGGCTGGGGCAGGTCTGGTTCGTCACCACCACCGTCGTCAACTCCCTCACGGTGGTGATCTTCCCGACGACCGTGGCCGGCTACCTCGGTGCCCGCAACGCCGAGGCGCTGCGCCGCAACGCGATGTACCTGCCCTTCTACAACGTGCTGTTGTTCGTGCCGATGCTGCTGGGGCTGGCGGCGCTGTTCGTGGTGCCGGGGCTGACCGGCGCGGACTCCAATCTGGCGTTGTTCAAGCTGGTGGTGGACTCCCTTCCGGCCTGGGCCGTGGGCCTGATCGGGGTGGCCGCTGCACTCTCCTCCATCGTGCCGATGGCCGTGTTCATGCTGGTCATCGGCACGATGTGGGGGAGGAGCGTGCTGGGTGCGGTACCGCGCCTGGCCACCCGGCAGAAGCTGTGGTCGCAGGTGGTCGTGGTGGTGGCGGGTGCGCTGGCCCTGGTGCTCACGTACACCGCCCCGAACACCCTGGTCCGGCTGTCGCTGATCTCGTACGAGGGCATGGCGCAGCTCGTGCCGATGTTGCTGCTGGGGCTGGTGTGGCGGCGGCTGACGTGGCTCGCCGCGGTGAGCGGTCTGGTGGCGGGGTTCGCTCTGGTCTGTGTCCTGGTCTTCGGGGGACACGACCCGGTGTGGGGGATGAACGCGGGGCTGGTCGGGCTCGCGGTGAATCTGGCGGTGGCGCTGACGGTCACCTGGCTGGGGCCGCGGGAGGCGGACGACCGGCCGGACGCCGAGGTGCTGGCGGGGGAGGACGAGTTCCCGGAGGGGGAGGCCGAACCGGTCAGGGCGTCGTCGTGAGCTTCTTGCCGTCCTTGGAGACCGCGAACCACAGGCCCATCTTGCCCTGGCCGTTGATGTCACCGGGCTGCTTGTCGCCGGTGAAGGTGTAGACGGGCCAGCAGTCGACGGCCAGTTGGCGGATGCCGTCGGGGCGGGTGACGGTGGAGATGAGCTTGGGGGCGATGCCCTTCAGCTTGGAGCGGTCGGCGGGCTTGGCGGGCTTCCAGGTGTCCAGGCAGGCGTCGTTGCAGCCGAACTTCATCGGCCAGGCGCTGTCCTTGTTGAAGCGGTAGAGGGTCATGCCGTTGCCGTCGACGAGGATCTGGCCGAGCTCGGGCTGGTTGAGCACCGAGACGTCCGCGGCTTCCTGGGCGACCGCCTTCTTGCCCTCGGCGGTCAGCGCGTTCCAGGTGCCGCCGACGCCCTGGCCCTTGGTGTCGCCGGCCTTGGTGTCCTTGGCGTAGCGGTAGGCGGGCCAGCCGCCGATGGTCAGCTGTTTGGTGCCGTCGGCGCGGGTGACCGAGCCCAGGGCGCTCTTGGCGATGCCCGCGGGGGCCGAGGAGCCGTCGGCCGGCACCGGGGGCCAGGTGGTGGCGCAGGAGCCGGAGCAGTTGGACTTCGGCGGCTCGGCGGTGTCCTTGTCGAAGCGGTAGAGCGTCATGCCCTTGGAGTCGGTGACGATCGGGCCGAGCTTGGCGTCCTGGTGCAGCGCCAGCGTGCCGGCGCTCGGGCCGGTCGCCGCGGGCTTGCCGCTGTCCCCGCCGGCCTGGCCGCCGTACGGGTCGCTGCCCTGCCCGGAGCCGGAGGAGCCGTAGCCGTATGCGCTGCTTCCCTGGCCGGCGGGCTGGACGTTGTCGGTGGTGGTGCCGGCGCTCTGGTTGTCGCTGCTGCCGCAGGCGGCGGTGAGCGCCAGGGTGGCGACCGCAGCGGCCGCGAGTCCCGCACGACGTCGAGTGATCATGGTGTCTCCAATGCCGTTGGGCGAAGTCGATGGGTTCAGGTGGTGCGTTTGCTTGCCGGTCGGTTGCCGTCGCACGGGGATACGGCACCCGGGGGGCCCGGCGTTCAGGCCGCGCGAAGTTTTTCTCCGGCGGCCAAAAACCGTGCCGGAGCGGTCAGTTGCCGCCCTGGACCCGCAGGGCGAGGGCCGGGCAGCGGCGTACCGCGAGCTGCGCCCGGCGCCGCATCCGGGCCGGCAGCGGCATGCTGGCCCGCTCCGGGTAGCCGTCCGGGCCGAGCTTGATGACGCCCGGCACGACGTCCGCGCACAGGCCGTGGCCGCGGCACAGCGTCCAGTCGACCAGCAGCCGTTCCTGCGGCGGGGCGGCCGGCTTGGCCTGGGCGGGTATCGGGGCGGGCAGGGCGGCGGGCGGTGGCCGGTGCCCGGTGACCGGCAGCGCTCCGGTCACCGGGCGGCCGCACCCGAACCCCCGCGCATGGCGCTCGAACTCCTCGGGGAAGGCGGCGAGGGCCGAGGCCACGAACCGCGCGGTGCCGTCCGGGTGGCTGCATGCGCCGCGCTTCTCGACCGCCCGCATGCGGCCCTGCACGGCTTCCAGGGCGGCCTCGCCGCCGCCCCGTACGGCCAGGTCGAGCTGGTCGGCGAGGGCCGGCAGGCCCAGGACGCACGGGCCGCACTGCCCGGCGGACTCGGCGGCCATCCACTGCGCGACCCGTACCGTCTCCCCGGCCGGGCAGGTGTCGTACGGCAGCGGCAGCACCGCGCCCGCGCCCAGGACGGCGCCGCACTCGGCCAGCGCGTCGCGGGACAGCGTCACGGTCTGCGCGTCCGTGGGGGAGACGAACGTGCCGTGGTAGCCGCCGATCAGCACGCCCTGCCCCTGGTCCATCCCGCACAGTGCCAGGACCCGGGCCAGCGGCACCCCGTAGGGGACCTCCACCACCCGGTTGCCGGCGACGGTCAGGAGCAGGGTGCCCGGTTCCGTGGGCAGGCCCGCGGTCCGGTAGCCGAGGGCGCCGAGCCGGGCCGCGACGGCGAGCTGGGCGTAGGTCTCGGTGTTCGACAGCAGCGTCGGCACCCCGTTCAGCCCGCGTTCGCTGGAGCGGATCTTGCGGCCCGAGGGCAGTCCGGGGCCGCCGCCCAGCCCGTTGGTCATCGCGCTGCCCTCGCCGGTGACGAACCGCTCGGTCAGCAGGGTGACCCGTAAGGCCGGCCGCACCGGGCCCCGTTCGGCGATCGCCCGCCGCACCGAGTCCTCCACGTCCGTACGGGTCACCCCCAGGGCGACCTCCTGGGCGCCGAGCGCGTCGGCGGCCAGCAGCGCGCCGTCCAGCACCAGGTGCGGGGCGTGCAGCAGCAGCGCGGTGTCCTTGAGGCAACTGGGCTCGCCCTCGCTGCCGTTGACGACCACCGCGGCCTTGCCCTCGGCGCGCCGCATCCCGTCCAGCACCGCGGACACCTTGCGGGCGAACGGGAAGCCGGCGCCCCCGCGGCCGCGCAGGTCGATGTCCTCGGCGAGCGCCACCAGTTCCTGCGCGGTGAGCTGCGGCAGGCTGCCGTGCCGGGCCAGATGCGCCACCCGGTCCATGCGCGGAATCTCGTCGAGCCCGGCCAGCAGCCGGGGCGGGCCGAACGACGCCAGCGTCGGTACGGGCTCCGGCGCGGGCAGCGCCGGCAGCAGACGGGTCGGGGCGGGGGCGGTCATGGCAGGTCTCCTGAGTTCGTGCGTGCATCGCGCAGCCGCAGGGCCAGCCGTACGGCCACCGCGGCGAGACAGACGGCGTATCCGGCCAGGGCCCAACCGGCCGCGGCGCGGCCCGACTTCAGGCCGTGCACCAGTGCCAGTCCCCACGCCAGGTAGGCGCTCATGTGCAGCGCACGCCACCAGCGGGAGGCCGCGATGCCGGTGAACGCGCCGCGCACCGCGCCGGTCACCGCGACGGCGACGAACACGTAGGCGGCGAGCGTGCCCAGGCCGATGAGGACCGGGCGGGCGCCGTCGGTGAAGGGCACCGCGGCGGACACCGTGCCGGTGTGGCCCTCGGCGACCTTGACCCAGATGTGCAGGCCGAGAAAGCCGAGTCCGGCGACGCCGGTGCCGCGGTGGACGGCCTGGGCGAGCAGCCGGTGGCCGGTCTGCAGCACCATGCGGTCGGTGGCCGCGAGGCCCCACAGCACCGTCACCGACAGCGAGACCAGCGCGAGGACGCCCGCGCCGAAATCGAGGAAGCGCATCAGGGTGTCCATCGCGCCGGAGTGCAGGGTGACGGCGATGAAGAGCAGCAGCGCGGCCGGAAGTGCGGGGCGCAGCAGGGCGGTCGGGGCGGGGCCGCCGGGCGTACGGCGGCCCGGCGGCCCGGGTTCCTTGGGTGGCCGCCGGGCGCGTGTGCGGTCCGGCGAGGGCCGGGCGCGGTGTGCTGCCCGGCGGCTCTGGCGGGTCTGCAAACGCGGTGCGGACATCGGACCTCCCGGTGTCGGGGCACGGGTGCGGGACGCGAATTCCGGTGAAATTCCGTCGGCGGGGTATTTGCCCGAAGCTATTGCGGGGCTTTTGTGCAGGTGACCCCCGGTAACACTGAACATTCCGTAACCGGGTGGATACACAGGGCCGTAAACCGGATGTGCAAAAGCATCTACGAGCGCGTTCAGGCTTTCGTAAGGTTTATCGCGCTGTGACAAATTCCTGCAGCGGCGTCGCGGTCGCGCCGGGGGACTCCGGATGATGCCCAGTCAGGCGCACGGGGGCGCCCTTCCCCAGTCCAACCCCCCATCCCCGCCAGGATCGAGGTAGCTGATGTGTGATCTCCTGAACCGCATCTGGTCGCGTCCCCGAGGTGAGTGGACCCGGGTAGTCAGAAATGCACTCCCGGGACTCGCCGAGGACGTCGTCGCGGAGTTGCAACGCGGATTTCCCGCATTGGCGGCACTTCTCGGCGATACCCCCGTGGAAGACGCGCAATGGGCCCTGGAACAGGCGCTGCTGACAGTTCTGGGTTACCAAAAAGAGTCGGAAAGTAAACGTCCGGCCGTGCCATCGGTGGTCACGCCGATGCCGGTCGCCCGGGCCCGCCAGGACCTCTTCGAGGTGCTCGCCGGTCAACGCGAGACCCCCGAGGAGGGGTTGGGTGACCTGGCCCGCGCGGCCGGCTGGCCGGTCCCGGACACCCTCCAGGCCGTCGTCCTCGCCACCCCCGCCGAGGCGCCCCAACTCGCCGCCGCACTGGGCCACGCACTCATCGGCACGGTCGACGGCTACACCTGTCTCTTCGTCCCCGACCCGGCCACCCAGACCCGGGCCCGGCTGGAGGCGGCGCTCAAGGGCCGTCCCGCCGCGGTCGGCCACTCCGTACCCTCGACGGACACCGCCTCCTCCCTCCGCTGGGCCCGCTACCTGCTCACGCTGGGCCCCGGCCGGGTCGGGCCGGAGTCCCGCCCGGCCTTCGTCGACGACCACCTCTCCGCCCTGCTGCTCCTCCAGGACGAGTCCCTCGCTGATGCCCTGACCTCCCGCTGGCTCGGCCCCCTGGAGGAATTGACTCCCCGCCAGAGCGAACGTCTGGAAGTCACCCTGCTCGCCTGGCTGGAGGGCGGCGGCGCCCCGGAGGCGGCGAAACTGCTGCATGTCCACCCGCAGACGGTCCGTTACCGCCTCCGCCAGATCGAGAAGCTCTTCGGTCCGGTCCTCCGTGACCCCCGCACCCGCTTCGAACTCGAAATGGCGCTCCGCAGCCGCCGCCTGATGGCCCACGTCCGCTCCTACCGGGCCCGCGCCGGCCGCCGCGCCCGCGCCGTCGCCTCCTCGATACGGCCCCTGGGCATGGCCCGGGAGGCCCGGGTGAACGGCCTCTGACCCTCGCTGTTCCCTCGTGACCGCACCCTTCGGCCCACCGCCCCGTCCCCCACCAGGGGGCGGGGCGGTGGGCCGCTGTGCGGGGGGTCAGTCCCGCCCCGCCCCGGTGAAGATGCGGTCCAGGTGGTGGTGGAGGACCGTGGTGGCCGAGTCGGGGGTGCGGTGGCCGACCAGGATGCTGGTGCCCAGGCCGGCGGAGAGGGCGAGGAGGCTGCTCGCCTCCAGGCGGGGATCCAGGCCGGGGGCGGTGAGGCCGGCCGCGGACGCCTGGCGGAGCAGGTCGGTCAGGGCGTCCTCGGCGGCGGCGGGCCGCTGGAGGAACGGCTGGGCGGCGAGGGTCGGTTCGGTCACCGAGAGCACCGCGTACGAGGTGTAGACGAGGTGGAAGGTGCGGCTCTCCTCATCGGTGGGGAGGGACGCCAGGAGGAGGGACTCCACGGTGCCGCGCGGTCCGGGGGCGGCGTCGGCGGACCGTGCCCGGGCGGTGACGCGTTCGCCGAAGCGGACGGCGAGGTGCTCGAGTCCGTACAGCAGCAGCTTCTCCTTGGTCTCGAAGTAGTACTGCACCAGCCGCAGGGAGACGCCGGCCTCCGCCGCGACGTCCCGCATGCCGACGGCGTGCAGACCGCGCCGTCCGGCGACCCGGACGAGGGCCTCGGCGATCTGGGTGCGCCGCTCTGCGTGGTCCACGCGTTTGGGCATGGGGCGGGTCTCCGCTCGTCGTTCCGGTCACCGGCCCGGAGGTCCGGAGGGCACTTTTGATGATACCGCTGTACCAACATCGTGGTACGGTCGTATCACGAAAACAGACCCCTGGAGGTGACCGTGTCCCCGTCCACCACCCGTAGCCGGGCCGATATCGGCCGCTATGTGAACGACGCCCTGCGCGACCGCTACTTCGCGGCCTGTGATGCGGTCCATGCCCTCGGTGCCCCCATCCGTGAAGAGCTGGACGTGGAGACGTCCTACGGGACGACCCACGTCTACCGTTACGGCCCCGCGGACCCGGCGGCGGCGCAGCGCACCCCCGTCGTCCTGATGCACGGATCGGGCAGCTGCTCCGCCATGTGGTACCCGAACACCCCCGCGCTCAGCGCCGAACGGACGGTCTACGCGATCGACACCCCGGGCGATCCGGGCCGCAGCGTGCACCGCGCACCCATGTGGCGGCCCGAGGACGCCGCGCAGTGGCTGGACGAGACGCTGGCCGCCCTCGGCCTGGACCGGGTGCACCTGGTCGGTTCCTCGTACGGCGGATGGCTGGTCCTGAACCAGGTGCACCGCGCGCCCGGCCGGCTCGCCTCGGTCACACCGCTGGACCCGGGCGGTCTGGAGAAGGTGGGGCTGCGCTTCTTCGTCTGGATCTTCATCAGCCTCTTCGCGACCTCCGCGCCGCGGGCACTGCGTCCCGCGCTGGCGAAGTGGCTGGAGCAGCCGGTGCTGATCGTGCCGGAACTGCGCGCGATGATCAGGGCGGGTGTGCGGGCCTTCCGCATCCGCCGCCCGGCCCCGCTGCCGCTGTCCGACGACGCACTCCGCACCATCCGCACCCCGCTGTACCTGGTGCTCGGCAAGCGGAGCCTGCTGCTGCACCCGAAGCGGCAGGTCGAGCGGGTGCCGCGGCTGATCCCCGGAGCCCGCGCCGAGATCGTCTCCGCCACCGGTCACGGACCGCAGATCGACCACGCCGACCTGGTCAACGAGCGGATGCTGGCGTTCATGGACTCCGTGGACCTCGCGGACGACCAGAGGAACGCGTCTCCTAGCATGGCGGGATGAGCGACGACACATCCGACGACAGCGGTCCCGACGGCGCCGGGGGCGGTGGGTCCTCGCGCGGGGGGACCCTGCCGTCGTGGGACACGCTCGTCCGCGCGGCGCGGTGGGAGACGCTGGCGATCCTGCTGCTGCTGATCGTGCTGGCATTCGTCTTCGCCTGAGGGCGGCCGGCCACGTGCGAGGGCCCCGGGGCGGACAGCCGCCCCGGGGCCCTGGTGCGTCAGCGGATCAGCGCATCAGCGGCATTCACGGCCGCTGTTGATGCAGGAGACCGCCTTGTTCATCAAGTCGTCCGACATCACGTTGATGAAGTCGCCGTGGTCGGTGACGGGTTTGTGCAGCTGCTCGGGGAAGCTGTCGACGGCGAAGCTGTTGCCCTGCGGGACGTCGTAGGTGATCCGCTCGACCAGTTGCGGGATCGCCCGGAAGTTGTTGGGGCAGTTGCCGTTCTGGTCGGAGAACGCCACGTGGTCGCGGTGGTTGCCGCTGTCGATGTCGCGGCCGTCCCAGCAGTTCTGGAACGCGAAGGTGCGCACGACCTGCGAACCGTTGGGGCACAGCGGGTACTTGTCCTTGAGCTGGCGGTCCTCGAAACCGGTGCAGGACCAGGAGGCGTTGGCGTTCTTCGTGCCGTTGGTGAACGCCTTCGCGTCGCCGGTGATGATGCGCAGGAAGCGGGGCATGGCCTGGACCTGGCCGGCCTGGCTGCCGCGGTAGGTGAGGGTCACCGTGGCCGGGGTGATCACCGAGCCGACGTTGGCGTCCTGGGCGGCCCCCGGCTTCTGTTCGGCGTTCCCGTCGAGCTTGCGCAGCACCGGCCAGTAGTAGGTGGACTGGTCGCCGTTGGTGCAGGTGGTGTCGGAGGCGGCGAGGGAATCGTTGTTGGAGAAGGCGTCGGTGGTCTTGTTGCCGACGTAGTCGTGGGTGTGGTGGGCGCCGTTGCTGACGCCCGGCGTGACGATGACGTTGTCGGGGTTGAAGTGGCCCTCCTCGTTGCGGCCGCACTCGGTGGTGAACGTGCCGGTCGTGGCGTTGCCGCCGCGGGGCGCGGCGAACGGCGGGCCACCGGCGTTCGGCTGGACGGCGGTGATGTCGACGAAGTCGTCGGGGGAGGGCCCGCCGGGCCGGCCCTGCTGCTGGCCACCGTTCTGGCCCTGCTGCTGACCCGGGTCCTGGGACTGCTGCTGACCGCCGTCCTGACCCGGCTGCTGGCTCTGCTGCCGGCCGCCGTCCTGGGGCTGGGGCTGCTGCCCCTGGTACCAGCCGTCCCGGGTGGACTTCGTCGAGTCGAAGCCGCCGGTGCCCGCCCCCTCGTCGGCGGGCTTCATGGTGCAGCCGCTCATCTTCCACAGGTACGACGGCCGCTTGGCGTCCCGGGCGATGGCGGTCATCATCGTGCTGATGGTCCGCTGCCGCTGCTGCTTGAGCTGGGTGAGGACGGTGCTGCCGCTGCCCTCCATCATCCGGTGGTAGGCGTCGTGCACCTGCCGGTCGAGCGTGGCCAGGCCCTTGGAGACCTGCAGCTGGGCGCTGTGCGGGACCTGGCGGAGCCGTATCCCCACGTCCGGACAGGAGATCGTGCTGGCCAGGACGGTGTGCTGGTGGCCGGCTGCCGGCTGTGAGTCGGAGCTGCCGGCCAGTGCCGTGGTCGCGACCGCTGCGAGGCCGCCGCCGCCCAGCAGGAGCGCGGCCGCGGCGACCAGCATTCTGTTCGTCAGGCGGGAGCGTTTATGGGACTGCTGGCGCTGCTGCCGTGGGCGGTGCCCTTGCCGTTGCGTCATGAGATCACTTCGCTTCGTCCGGTGTGAGGGGTGGGGTGGATGCGCCTGGGGGTGGGCCTTGGGGGTGGGCCGGCCGGCGTACGCCCCGGCTGCCGTCCGCCGCGGCCGGGTACGGCCCGCCGCTGGACGGCTCAGCTGCTGTGCAGGGTGTTGAAGTCGACCTGGCCGGTGTTCTCCAGGACCGTGATGTGGTCCAGCACGGTGGAGTTGGCCTTGTTCGCCAGCGAGCGCACCATCGTGTTCTTCGTCTGGTCACGGACCATCGCGATCAGCCCGAAGACCTTGCCGTGCGACCGGCGCAGCAGCTCGGCGAAGAGGCGCGGGTACTCGGCGTCCGAGGCGGAGTTCAACTGCCCCAGCCAGCCCTGCTGTTCGGCGGTGGGCTGGTTGGGCAGCGGGATGCCCAGGGCCCGCCCGGCCTCCACCGACCGCCGGTCCAGCTCGGTGTGGCCGGCCACGAGGTGGTCGCCCGCGGTACGCACCGCCGCCGTCCTGCCGCGTTCCTGGGCCTGCCGGCCCGCGGGCATCTCCCACAGCCCGGCCAGCCTGACCTTGCGTACGAAGTCCCGGTCCATCGGGGTCAGCGGGCCGAAACGGGTGTTGACCGTGCCGCCGCCGTCATCGTCGTACGAGACCGTGTTCGTCGCCGCCGACGCGCTCTCCCCGAAGAGCTGCACGGGCAGCAGCAGCGCCGCGAGCGTGGCCACGAGCGCGGCGACCACCAGTCCCGTGGCGATGGACCGCCCGGATGCTGCGGAATTGCTGAGGATCGACCGCACGGAGCGCCTCCCGGTTCGTCCCTACGGGAATGGACTGGAATGCCACCGGACGCTAGGCCGCGCACCGGGTCCGTGGACGCGGGTTCTCACCCCTGGACAAATTACGGCCGGGCCCGCCGCGACACTGCTACGGTGCCGCGGGCGGGCCCGGCCACGAGCCGGTGCGCGAACGGGCAGACGTGTGCCCGGCGCGCGGGCAGCACCGTGCTCACCGCCCACCGCCGGGGACCGCGTCCTTCAGCCTGCGTCCCTTCAGCGTGTGTCCGTCACCTGCGTTCCTTCAGCCTGCGTCCTTCAGCGCGCGTCCTTCAACGTGCGTACAGGCCCGTCGCCGCCCACCGGCGGCGCTCCTTGCGGGTCTCCGGCTCCTGGCGCTCGCCCTGGGCGTACAGGGCGTCGATCTCCGCCGCGTAGGCCCGTACGATCGCCGCCCGGCGCAGCTTCATCGAGGGCGTCACCAGGCCGGCCTGCTGGCTGAACTCGCCCGGCAGGATGCGGAAGGCGCGGATCGACTCGGCGCGGGACACCGAGGCGTTGGCGCGCGCCACGGCCCGCCGGACCTCCGCCTGCAACTGCTCCTCCGGTGACGGCCCCGACGCCGCACCGCCGCCCGTACCGCCCTCCTCCGGCTCGCCGCGCAGCTTCCGCCACTGCGCCAGCGCCTCCGGATCGAGGGTGATCAGCGCCGTCACGTACGGCCGGTTGTCGCCGACGACCACGCACTGCGAGATCAGCGGATGGGCACACAGCCGGTGCTCCAGCCCCTGCGGAGCAACGCTCTTGCCGTTGCTGGTGATGATGATGTCCTTCTTGCGGCCGGTGATGACCAGATAGCCGTCCTCGTCCAGGTGCCCGAGGTCGCCGGTGGGCAGCCAGCCGTCGTACAGCCCGCTGCCGGGACCGTGACTGCTGCCGGGGGACGGGCCGTTGCCCGGCCCTGCGCCGCGCCGGTGCCTGCCGTTCGGCCCGGACCCGGCACCGGCGCCGGTCACGCCGCTGCCGCTCCCGCCTCCGCCCCCGTCGCCCTCCTCGTCGTCCAGATAGCCCGCGAACACCACCGGCCCGCGCACCCACACCTCGCCGTCCAGCGCCAGATGGATCGCGCTGCCGGGCAGCGGGAGGCCCACCGTCCCGAAGCGGACCCGGCCCGGCGGCTGGGCGGTGATCGCACCGCTGGTCTCCGTCAGACCGTAACCGTCGTAGACCGTGATGCCGATGCCGGCGAAGAGCAGCCCCAGCTCCCGCAGCAGGGGCGAACCGCCGGACACCGCGGTGCGCACCCGACCGCCCAGCAGGGCCCGGATACGGGAGTACACCAGCCGTTCGTAGAGCGCGTGCCGGGCCCGCAGGAACGGATCGGGACCGCGCCCGGTGCCCCGGGCCTCCGCGGCCTGCGCCTCCGCGTACCGCACCGCGACGGTCATCGCCGCGTCGAACATCCGCCGCCGGCCCGCCCGTTCGGCGGCGAGCCGGGCGCGGGCGCAGATCTTCTCGAAGACGTGCGGCACCGCGAACAGGAACGTCGGCCGGAACGACGCGAGGGCGGGCAGCAGCTCCTCCGAGGACGGGTCGGGCTGATGGGCGAGCTTGACCCCGCCGCGCAGACACGCGACCTGCACCACGAGCCCGTAGACGTGCGCGAACGGCAGGAACGCCAGCAGGGAGGGGCGTTCGCCGGGCGGGGCCAGCAGCCCGCCCCAGCCCGCGTAGAGGGTGTCGCACTCGGCGGCGAGATTGGCGTGCGTGATGACGCAGCCGCGCGGGCGCCCGGTGGTGCCCGAGGTGTGCACGATCGCCGCGGTCGAACCGGGCGTGACGGCATGCCGCAGACGGTGCACATCGGCCTCGGTCAGCCGGGTGCCCTCCTCCATCAGCCGCTGCACACAGTCCAGGTCCAGCTGCCACAGCCGGCGCAGCCGGGAGCGCGCGTCGCACGCCTCCGCCACGGTCATGGCGTGCGCCTCGTGCTCGACGACGATCGCGGTGACCTTCGCCCCGTTGAGGATGCAGCGGAGCTGCTCGGCCGACGCGGTCGGATAGACCGGCACCAGCTCCCCGCCGATCGCCCACAGCGCATAGCTGAACAGCGTCCACTCGTAACGGGTCCGGGACATCAGCGCGACCCGCGCCCCGGGCCGGATCCCGTCCGCCAACAGCCCCCTGGCCAGGGCCATCACCTCGTCACGGAATTCCCCGGCGGTCACCTCCAGCCAGCCGTCCGGCGCCCGGTCGTCGCGCCGCGCCAGCTGGGCGAAGTCCGGCTGGTGCGCGGCGGTGTCGAAGACGGAGTCGGCGAGGCCGCCGGTCCGCAGCACAGCCGCCAGGGCCGGAACGCTGATGTCGCGCACAGCACCTCCTAGGTGTTCCCCCTTGGTCCCCGGTCCCCCCTCCCGGTCCACCGCCGTCCCGACGGCAGGGAGGGCAAGTTACCCACAGGTGTCCCGGCTGCCCAGGTCTCCGGCTACTCTTGAGCGGAAGACGACAAGTCCTGGTAAGCGGGTAGGCGGGAGGAGGCGCAGCATGTACCGGCTCGTCGAAGCATGGCGTCTGTACACCTCCGCGCTCCTCTTCCTCCTCGTCGGCCTCCTCCTCACCCAGACGGGCCTGACGACGGCCCTGGCCGCGGCCGCGACCACCGCCGCGCTGTTGCTGCTGTGCAGCGCCTTCCTGATCGCGTCCTGCGCACAGCCGGTGCCACCGGGCCGGATCCGCACGGCGATCCGCGACCGCGAGCGGCGTACGGCGTTCCTGCCCCAACGCGACCCCGACGCGGCCGGCCGCCCCCGCCCCCGAGCACCGGGCCGCACCCTCCCGACGGCCGCGTAGACGCACGGGCAGGGCAACTCCACTCCGCACTCCTCGGGGCGGATGCCGCATTCCGGTATCCGGCATTCGGACATCCGGTATTCCGGTATTCCGGCATTCCGGTATTCCGGCATTCCGGGCCTGGGCCCCCTTTGCTCGCGTCTGCGCAGCTCGTCACGCCGACATCCTGTCCCGGCACGACGAGACCCGTGGAGGGCTCACCCATGTCCATGTTCGGCTTCCTCGGCGATGCGCTCGGGCGCGGCGCCGCAGTGCTCGATCCGCTCTTCGGCGGTGCGGCCGTGGCCGCCACCATCGTCCTGTTCACCCTCGCGGTACGCGCCGCACTGCATCCGCTCGCCCGCGCCGCGGCCCGCGGCGAGCAGGCCCGCGCAGCCCTCGCCCCCCAACTCGCGGCACTCCAGCGCAAACACAAGAACGACCCCGAGCGGCTGCAGAAGGCGATGGCCGACCTGTACGCCAAGACCGGCGCCTCACCGCTGGCCGGCTGCCTGCCGTCGCTGCTCCAACTGCCCGTGTTCTTCGTGATGTACCACCTCTTCTCCACCGGGGGCGGCGGTCTGCTCGACCACACGCTGCTGGGCGCACCGCTCGGCGGCCACTGGAGCGAGGCCCTGGCGGACGGCGGCCCCTTCGGCCCGCAGGGCCTGGTCTACCTCGCACTGTTCGTCCTGATCGCGGCGGTCGCCACCTGGAACTACCGGCGCGCCCGCGCCACCGCGGCCCAGGCCCCGGTCCCGGCCCTGTCCCCGTCGTCGTCTTCGTCCCCGGACCGGTCGGTGCCCGGCATGGCCTCGTTGGCGAAGCTGATGCCGCTGCTGTCGTTCGGCACGCTGATCACAGTGGCGGTGGTCCCGCTGGCCGCCGGCCTGTACATGGTGACGACCACGACCTGGACGGCCTGCGAACGGGCGCTGCTGAAGCGGGACAAGGGGAGGAAGGGGCCTGAGGGGAAGAAGGGGTCTGAGGTGAAGAGAGAGCCTGAGGGGAAGAAGAGTTCCGAGGAAGACGAGCAGGAGAAGCAGGAGAAGCGGCCGAAGCGGCAGAAGCAGCAGAAGCGGCCGAAGCGGCAAGGTGCGGGACCGGCCGCGACGGACGGGAACGCGTCCGCGGCGGACGGGGACGCGGCCGCCGCGAAGAAGCCGGCGGTCACTCCCGCCGCCGGTACGCCGCCCCTCGCCACCACCTCCCCCCGGCGCGGCCCGCAGCAGCGCGCACCGAAGAGCCGTGCGGCACGGCAGCGGGCAGCCCGGGCAAGGGCCAACGCCGAGGCGCGCACCCGGAACGACGCACCGACGCGCCGCCCCCGGCCGGCCGAAGCCCGGGCGAGGACCCGAGCCGATTCGCGCGGCGACTCGGGAGGCGATTCGGGCGGCGACTCGGGCGGCGCCGCACAGATCATTACTACCGCTCAGTAACGGTCCAGTCCGTGAACGAGGTCTTGCGGACTGGACCCCGTTCTCGGAGGATCGACCAAATCACTCGATGGCCGTCCCCCATCGGCCGGCCCGGAAGACCCCTTCCAGGGCCGACCCTTCGACCACGGGAGTTGAACCGATGAAGCTGCTGCGTGTCGGAACGGTGGGGGCGGAACGCCCGGCGCTGCTCGACGAGGAAGGGGTCCTGCGGGACCTGTCGGGACTGGTGCCGGACATCGACGGAACCCTGCTCGCGGACGACGAGAAACTCGCCCGGATCCGCGCCGCCGCGGCCGCCGGCGACCTGCCCGCGCTGGACGCCGCGGGGCTGCGCACCGGTCCGCCGGTGGCCCGGATCGGCAAGATCGTGTGCATCGGGCTGAACTACCACGACCACGCCCGCGAGACCGGCGCCCCGACGCCCGAGGAGCCGATCATCTTCATGAAGGCCCCGGACACCGTCGTCGGGCCGGACGACACGGTGCTCGTCCCGCGCGGCAGCGTGAAGACGGACTGGGAGGTGGAGCTGGCGGTCGTCATCGGCCGTACCGCCCGCTATCTGGAGACCGACGAGCAGGCGCTGGCGGCGGTGGCCGGTTACGCGGTGGCGCACGACGTCTCGGAGCGCGCCTTCCAGATCGAGCGCGGCGGCCAGTGGGACAAGGGCAAGAACTGCGAGACGTTCAACCCGCTGGGCCCGTGGCTGGTGACCGCCGATGAAGTACCCGACCCGCAGGCCCTCGGCATCCGGCTGTGGGTCAACGGCGAACTGAAGCAGGACGGCACGACCGCGGAGCAGATCTTCCCGGTCGCCGAAGTGGTCCGCTACGTCAGCCAGTTCATGACCCTGTACCCGGGCGACGTCATCAACACCGGCACCCCGGCCGGCGTCGCCATGGGCCAGCCCGAACCGAAGCCGTACCTCAAGCCCGGCGACGTCGTCGAGCTCGAAATCGACGGCTTGGGCCGCCAACGGACGCAGCTGAAGGCTGCTTAGCTCCCACGTACTTGGCCGTCCCGCCGTGGGGGTTGCTCGCCGTTGCGCTTTGCGGCGCCTCCCACGTACCCGTCTGTCCCGCCGCGGGTCGTCTCGCCGTTGCGCTTTGCGGCGCGCCGCACGTACCTGTCTGTCCCGCCGCGGGGCTCGCTCGCCGTTGCGCCTGCGGCGGGCTGGGTTTGTTGTGGGTGCGGTGACGGTCCTGCGGGGCCTTGTTCGTGGACTGCTGGCGCTTTACGTCCACGAACAAGGCCCCTCCGGCCCGTCCCCTCCCGTTGAGGGAGTGTGCGGGTGTGTGGGGGCGCGCGTCGTCGAGGACGTACCTCATATCGCGAGGTGTCGGGAATACCTAGCCCAGCCCATCGGGTTGTGGCCCTGCAGGGGGCCCTCGCGACCCTTACGGGTTCTGTTCGACCATCCCGTAGGGGTAGCCAGGTCCCCTTGCATGCCTCAATGTCCGCCCCCACGCACCGCATTCCCCTCCCCCAACGGGAGGGGACGGGCCGGAGGGGCCGGTTGTGTGGACGTAAAGCGTCAGCAGTCCACACAACCGGCCCCGGAGGCCCGTCACCGCACCCGACACCCACCCAGCCCGCCGCAGGCGCAACGGCGAGACGACCCGCGGCGCCGCAGACAGCCACGTGCGGGGCGCCGCAAAGCGCAACGGCGAGCGAGCCCCGCGGCGGGAAAGCCAGGTACGTGGGAGGCGCCGCAAAGCGCAACGGCGAGTAACCCCCGCGGCGGGACAGACAGCTACGTGGGCGACTAGCAAAGGGCAACGCACCCCTCCGCCGCCGATCGTTTCGCGGCCTCCAGGACGCGGAGGGTGGCCGCGGCCTCTGTGGCGGTGACCGGGGGGTCGCCGCCACCACGCAGGGCGCGGGCGATCGCGGTGTAGTACGCGGGGTAGTCGCCCGGCAAGGTCGGTACGGGATCGCCGCCGCCCATTCGGGGGGAGGCCCCGGCGCCGAGCCGGCCCCAGCAGGACTTCGGTTCCACGCCCCAATCGATGCCCTCGTCGCCGGGGCGCCGGCCTTCGCGGAGGGCGGCCTCCTGGGGGTCGAGGCCGTGCTTGGTGTAGCCCGCCTTGCTGCCCAGTACCCGGAAGCGGGGGCCCAGCAGGGCGGCGGTGGCGCTCACCCAGAGATGTGAGCGGACGCCGCCTACGTGGGTCAGGGCGATGAACGTGTCGTCGTCGGCCTCGGCGCCCGGGCGGCGGACGTCGGACTCGGCGTAGACGGAGACGACCGGGCCGAAGAGGGTCAGCGCCTGGTCGACGAGGTGGCTGCCGAGGTCGTAGAGGAGTCCGCCGATCTCGGCGGGGTCGCCGGATTCGCGCCAGCCGCCCTTGGGGGTCGGGCGCCAGCGCTCGAAGCGGGACTCGAAGCGCTGGACGTCGCCGAGGGCGCCCTCCTCGACGAGTTTGCGGACGGTGCGGAAGTCGTTGTCCCAGCGGCGGTTCTGGAAGACGGAGAGCAGCAGGCCGCGGTCGGCGGCGAGCGCGGCGAGCTTGTCGGCCTCGGCGGCCGTGGCGGCCAGCGGCTTGTCGACGACCACCGGCAGGCCGGCCTCCAACGCCGCGGTGGCGAGCGGCACATGGGTCTTGTTGGGCGACGCCACCACGATCAGGTCCAGCTCGGCGGCGCGGTCGAGGACCGCCTCGGCGGTGGGGACCGTGCGCACCTGCGGATGCTCGGCGCGGGCCTGTGCCTGCCGCTCCGGGCTGCTGGTGGAGACGGTGTCGAGCAGCAGGCCGTCGGTGGCCGCGATCAGCGGGGCGTGGAAGACGGAGCCGGCCAGGCCGTAGCCGAGCAGGCCGACCCGCAGGGGTACGCCGGGGGAGTCGCCGTTCCGCTGAGGTGCGCCGATCGGGCTCTTCTCGCTCGTCTCACTCATACCCACCACTTAAGCAACGCTGTTGCCTAAGTGCAAGCCTTGTCGGACAATGGGGGCGTGACCAGCAACGATTTCCCGTCTCTCGGCGGTGTCGCCGGTTCTGTGGGCGCCAACCTCCCCGCGCTGCGCGGGCACAACACCGCGCTGGTGCTGGGCCTGCTGCGGGCGGCCGGGGGAGCAGGGGTCAGCCGGCTGGAGCTCGCCGCGCAGACCGGGCTGACCCCGCAGGCCGTCAGCAAGATCACCGCGCGGCTGCGCACCGAGGGCCTGGCCGCCGAGGCGGGCCGCCGCGCCTCGACGGGCGGCAAACCTGCCACCGTCCTGCGGCTGGTCCCCGGCGCCCGGCATGCCCTCGGCCTGCACCTGGACCGCGACGAGCTCACCGCCGTCCGCGTCGACCTCGCCGGCCGCGCGGTCGCCGTCCGGCACGCCCCGCTCGCCTTCGCCGCGGGCGCGGAGCAGGTGCTCGGTACGGTCGAACGGGAGGTCGCGGCGCTGCTCGCCGAGGACGCGGGCCCGCCGGTCCTGGGCGTCGGAGTGGCCTGCCCGGGTCCGCTGGACCACACGGCAGGAGTGCTGCACCGCGTCACCGGCGCTCCCGAGTGGGACGGCTTCCCGCTGCGGGACGTCCTCGCCGCGCGGTTCGGCCTGCCCGCCGTCCTCGACAAGGACACCAACGCCGCGGCGCTCGGGCTGGCGCAGGGCATGCCCGCGGGCGCCGGCTCCTTCGGTTATCTGCACCTGGGCACCGGCCTCGGCGCCGGGCTCGTCCTGGGCGGCAGCCTCTACCGTGGCCCGCGCACCGGCGCCGGCGAATTCGGCCACCAGATCGTCCAGTTGGACGGCCCGCGCTGTAGTTGCGGGCAGCAGGGCTGCATAGAGGCGCTGTGCCTGGCGGCGGTCGCCCGCGGTGATCTCCCGGGCGCGGCACGGGCGCTGGGCGTGGGTGCGGCCAACCTCGTCGAACTCCTCGACATCGACCGGGTCCTGCTCGGCGGGCGCACCGTGCTCGACCACCCCGAGGAGTTCCTGGGCGGGGTGTCACGGGCGCTCGCCGCCCAGGCCCGCACCCGCGGCAGCGCCGGCCCCGGCGCCCGTACCGCGGTGTCCGTGGCGCTCGCCCCCGGCGGCGCCCGTACGGTCGCCGACGGCGCGGCGGAGCTGGTGCTCGCCCCGCTCTTCGGCGGCCACCGGCCCGTACGGCAGACCAGCCAGGGCGACTGACGGGCGAGGCCGGCGGGGGAGAAGCTGGCGAAGACACTCCGGCCACACCCGCGGCGCGTGCAGCGACTCCACGCCGGCCGCCACCGCCACCGCCGCGGCCGGTCGGACCCTTCGCGGTGACGCGGGGGCCACCCCGCGTCACGGCGCTGCGGGCTCAGACCAGGTCGACGATGTCCGCGATGGAGTCCACCACGTTGGTCGGGCGGTACGGGTAGTGATCGACGTCGGTACGGCTCGTCAGCCCCGTCAGCACCAGGAAGGTTTCCATCCCGGCCTCCAGCCCCGCCAGCACATCGGTGTCCATCCGGTCGCCGATCATGGCGGAGGACTCGGAGTGGGCACCGATGGCGTTCAACGCGCTGCGCATCATCAGCGGGTTGGGCTTCCCTACGAAGTACGGCTCCTTGCCCGTCGCCTTGGTGATCAGCGCCGCCACCGATCCGGTCGCCGGCAGGGCGCCCGCGGGAGAGGGGCCGGTGTTGTCGGGATTCGTGGCGATGAAACGGGCACCGTCATTGATCAGCCGGATCGCCTTGGTCAGCGCCTCGAAGGAATACGTCCGCGTCTCGCCCAGAATCACGAAATCCGGGTTCAGGTCCGTCATGACATAACCGGCGTCGTGCAGCGCGGTGGTGAGCCCCGCCTCGCCGATGACGTACGCCGTACCGCCCGGATGCTGGTTGTTCAGGAACGTGGCGGTCGCCAGAGCGGAAGTCCAGATGTTCTCGGCCGGCACTTCCAGCCCGATCCGGTTCAGCCGGGCGTGCAGATCGCGCGCCGTGTAGATGGAATTGTTGGTGAGCACCAAAAAGGGCCGGCCGGAATCGCGCAGCTTCTTGATGAAGCGATCGGCCCCCGGCACGGGAACGCCCTCGTGCATCAGGACGCCGTCCATGTCGGTGAGCCAGGATTCGATGGGCTTACGCTCGGTCATGGTCCTACCGTACGAGCAGCTCCGGCCGGTACGCCATCACGGGGAGATGACTGATGGGCGGCCGGGCGGAGGCCGGATGGGCGGCCGGGGAGATGGCTGCGGGACGCCGGGGAGACGACGATGGGCGCCCGGCGCGGGGCCGCCGGGTCGCCCACCTCGGGCTCGCCCGGGGGACGCGTGGGGTGCTTGGGGCGCGTGGGGTACTTGGGGGTGGCGGGACCTTCGGCTCACCCTAGGGGACGGTCGAACAGATCCCGTAAGGGTCGCAAGCGCCCCCTCGGGGGCCACAACCCGGCGGGGGTGAGGGCTATTCCCAGCCAGCGGCAGTCGGCTCGCGCCGAACGGACAGCCGCCTCGGGGACGGCCGGCTACTGGACGGCAGCCTCAGGGACGGCAGCCTCAGGGACACCCGCCTCACGGACGGCCGACTCACGGATAACCGATACTCGGTGCACCCCCGGTCGGCTCAGTGATAGCCGGTGCACGCCTGGCCGGCGGTCTGGATGGTCACGCAGGCGCGGGCGGTGAGGTTCCTGTCGTCGACCATCGCCGTGAACGTGTCCGACCCGGACGTGATCGTGCTGGTGCAGGTGACGCCCTGCGCGTTCTGCGCGAGGGCGGAGCCGGAGGGGATGCCGCCGAGGAGCGGATCCCGCTTCCGGGAGGTGACCCGCCACCCGAACGGCGCAGCTTCGGCCCGCACCGGATGCGGGCGGGCCCGTGGGGGCGGACCTTCAGAGGCATCGGAGGTTCAGCATGGGCTCACCGCAACTCGCTCTCTGCGCCACGGTCGCGGCTGCCGCGGTGACGATGGCGCCCGCGTACGCGGCGGATCCGTACGGCGCCCGGACCGACACGGTCTCCGTCACCCGCCCACCGGCCGTCCACGGCAGCACGCACCCCGCGCCCACCCGGCTCGCGCCCGCCCGGCTAGCGGCTGCAGCCGCTGTGTCCGCGCCGACACCACTCCGCCCGACCCTGCACGCCGCCCCGCGTCGCGAGCTGAGCAGCACCTCGGCCGTCGGCCTGGTGCTGGCCGGCGGCGCCGTCCTGGTCATCGCGGGCCAGCTGCTGCGGCTCCGGCTGCGGCTACGCCGCGAACGGCAGGGCGAGGCGGATGAAGGCTGAGGAGAAGCGCCGGGCGACCGAGGGGCCACGGGCGGCCGAGGGCCCTTGGGCCGGCGAGAGCCCCCGGGTGGCCGAGGGGCCCGGGACGGACAAGGGGCCCCGGGTGGCCGAGAGGCCCGGGACGGACAAGGGGCCACGGGCGGGCAAAAGCGCCCACGCGGACGAAGGCCCTCGCGCGGATGAGGCATCCCCGGCGGACGAGGCATCCCCGGCGGACAAGCAGCCTGCCGTGACCATCGGCCACGGCCGCCCCGGACAGCTGCTGGCCGGAGTGGTCTGGGCGGCCCTGCTGCTGGGGCTGTGGCTGTGGGGCCGCGATCTGTCCGGCGGCGCGCCCGCCCTGCTCACCACAACCGGTGATGTCGCCGCCGTCGGCCGCCCATTGGGCCGCCAGGCGCCCCCGCACGCCCACGGCCACGCCCACATCCACGCCCATGCTCAGGCCCACGACCCGGTCCCGGCCCCCGCCACCGTACTGCCGAGTCGGCTCCGCATTGCCGCACTGGGGATGTCCGACGTGGCGATCCGGTGGTACGCCCGGGGGCCGCAGCCCGGAGTGGCGGGCGCGGCGCTGCTCAGCCTGCGGAGCGGGAGCGGGAGCGGGAGCGGGAGCGGGAGCGGGAGTGGGAGTGGTGGCGCGGAGTCAGCCGGTGGCCGGGATGGCGTGACCGGCGGCCGGGGCGGCACGAGCGGGAGCCGCCGTCCGTCGCTCGGCGGTCTCGTACCAGGACAGCGTGTCGACGTCCTGCGCTCCGACGGGAGCACGCTCCGGTTCACCGTCGAGGACGTCCAGCGCTACGACCGTGCCCACTTCGACGCCCGTACGGCCTACGCCGCCCACGACCCCGGCCGCGCCGAACTCCGACTGACCGGCGAGGCCCCCGACGGCAGGGGCGTGGTGGTCATCTCGGCCTGTCTGACGGGCTATCAGCCAACCGGCGCACCCCGCCACTGACGCGCTACGCCACTGCCTACGCCGTGTCTACGCCCCGCCGCGGCAGGGCCTGTGGACAGGTTGTCCACAGGCCGACTTCGACAGGGTTGCGGTGTGCCACGATGGCTTCGGCCGGCGGACATTTGCCGGTCTTGTGCCGGTCGCACGCCGGCGTCTTCCGTCCGTTGCCTCTTCTTCTGTCTGCCCGTTCCGTCTATTCGATCCATTCCATCCATTACCTCTGTTCCATCTGTCCCATCTATTCCATCTGTTCTGTCTGGTCCATGCGTTTCGTTCTCCGAGGGGGAGAGGATGTACGGCAAACTACGGCGGTCCGCCGCGAAAGGGGTGGCGCCACTCGCGGCGGTGATGCTGCTGCTCACGGGCTGTTCGTCGCCCGACAGCGGCGGCGACGCCTCCGCGCCCGGCCGGCCAGGCCAGCGCCCCCGGTCCGTGACGCCGTACTGGGTCAATCCGGACAGTACGGCCGCCCGCCAGGTGGCCGCCTACGGCAAGGAGGACAGGGCCGGCGATGCCCGGCTGGTCGACCGGATCGCCAGGCAGCCGGTCGCCGAATGGATAGGCGTCGACAACCCGCAGGGCCAGGCCCGCGGTTTCACCGAGGCGGCCGACCGGGCCGGCCGTGAGGCACTGCTGGTCCTCTACAACATCCCGCACCGCGACTGCGGCAGTTACTCCCGTGGCGGCGCCGCCGACGGCAACGCGTACCGCGCCTGGCTGGACGGCGTCCTCAAGGGCATCGGCGACCGCGCCGCGACGGTCGTCCTGGAGCCGGACGCACTGCCGCACCTCGCGGACGGATGCACCCCGACGCAGTTCCAGGAGGAGCGCTACGCCCTGCTGACGGAGGCGGTCGGCAAGCTCAAGGCGTTGCCGCACACCACGGTCTATCTGGACGCCGGCAATCCGCACTGGATCAAGGACCCGGGCCGAATGGCCGAGCCCCTCAAACGGGCCGGTATCGACCGCGCCGACGGCTTCGCACTGAACATTTCCAACTACCAGACCACCAAGGAGAACAGCGCCTACGGCAAACGCCTCTCCGCCCTCGTCGGCGGCAAGCCCTTCGTCATCGACACCAGCCGCAACGGCAACGGCCCGGCCCCGGGCGGCGACGACCGGGAGAGCTGGTGCAACCCACCCGGCCGCGCCCTGGGCACCCCGCCCACCACCCGGACCGGCGACCCCCTGATATCCGGCTACCTCTGGATCAAGCGCCCCGGGGAATCCGACGGCACCTGCAAGGGCGGCCCGAAGGCAGGCAACTGGTGGCCGGCCTACGCCCTCGAACTCGCCCGCAACGAGCGCAACACCCGTAACGCCCGCAACGTCCGCTGACACGATCGCCGAGCCGGCCCGGGAGCCGTATGAACGGCCCCACGGACCGGTACCTCACGTCACCTCACCTCAACTCGTTTCCTTCCGACACGGCTCAACTCCCTCCCGCCGGAGGGACTTTCACCCACACCGCCTTCGACGGGGTGCCCGCCTGGTCGACCGCGTTCAGCATGTACCACCCGGGCGGCACCAGTGACGGGTCCGACGGCAGCGTCACCGTCACCCCGTCGCCCCCCTTGGTCACGCGGAAGTCCAGTGCCACCGACCGCTGTTCGACGTTGGTGACGTGGGTGAACGACCCGGGACGGATCAGCCGCATCTTCCTGATCGCCGCGGCGTGCGGGGCGCGGTAGGTGGCCGTACCGCCGAGCCGGACCGTCCGGGGTGCGGGACCGGTGTCCACCAGCTGCGGGCGCGAGGGCCGGAAGAGGTACGGCGGTGTGTAGAGGTCGATCTGCTGCTGGAAGACGCCCGGCCGGGTGTTGTCCTTGTCGCCGTAGAGGGAGTCGGAGCCGAAGGTCATCACCCGGCCGTCCGGCAGCAGCAGCACACCGGAGTGGTAGTTGCGGCCCACCAGCGGGTCGGCCACCGGCCGGGCGGTGCCGGCGGCCGGGTCGTACAGCTCCGCCTTGAGGAGGTTGGAGTCGCTGCGCCCCCGGTAGTCACCCGAGCCGTTGGTGGTGAGCACGGTGTCGTCCGGCAGGATCACGCTGCTCGGGTAGCGGGCCTTGGCGTACAGCCGCGGCCCGTCCCGGAAGCGCGGTGCCTGGTCGTGCAGGTCGACGATCCGGGTCCGGTCCGTGGACCGCGGGTCCTCGCCGACCCCGCCGCCGCCCAGCACCATGTACCGCTGGTCCTGGGCGGGCGGCAGCAGCACCGACATCGACGTCTCCAGGAGGTCCGGGTCGCTCATCCCGGGCACCGGCCGGAAGGAGTTCGACGGCAGGTCCCAGATCCCGGGCTTACGGCCGACGTTGTCGGGGCCGTAACCGGCGTTGGAGCCCGTGTAGAAGATCCGGCCCCGGTCGGCGAGGAAGAGCGCCGGGTAGGTGGGGAAGAAGCGCCGCTGCGGCAGGTAGTGCCACTTCTTCGTCGCCGGGTCGTAGATCTCCTGCTTGCCGGGCACGACCTGCCCGATCTCGTCCAGCCCGGAGACGGACAGCACCGTGCCGTCCTGCAGCGTGGTCAGCGTCGGGTACCAGCGGGCCTCGTTCATCGGGTCGACGCGGAGGTAGCGCTCGGCGACCGGGTCGAACTCGAAGGCGTCCTTGATGCCCTGGAAGTCCTTCTTGTCGAAGGAGAGCTTCTGCGCGATGCCGTAGAAGTTGCGGGCATCGACGCCGGTCAGGCCGTGGATGCGGTAGTTGTCCTGCGCGCCGGTGGCGTACTTCCGGCCGTTCTTGAGGGCCTCGACGTAGATCCGCGCCTCGCTGTGGGTCACGGTCACCCGGCCGGTCAGGGGATCCTTGGTCTTCTTCGCCCGCGGCACCACCACCGGGTCCTTGGACGCGAAGGTCTTGCCGTTCTGCCGGCCGGTGAAGAGCGTGCCGGCCGGGAACGTCCGGGGCCCGTCCGGATCCTCGTTGTAGACGATCATGAGCCCGCCGGCCTTCTTCACGTCCCCCTTCAGCTTCTCGTAGCGCTGGGTGCCGCCCGCCACCAGCAGCTTGCCGTCCGGCAGCTGGGTGTGCCCGGAGCAGAAGAGGTCCTTGGGCGTGGGGATGTTGGTGAAGGTGTTCTTCACGGGGTCCCACAAGACCGTGCGGAACGACTTGGCGCGGAAGTTCGCGGCGTTGTTGCCGGAGCCGGCGACCAGCAGCACCTTGCCGGTGTGCAGCAGGGCCGCGTGGATGGTGTTGATGCGGTACGCCGCGGGGACGTCGACGACCTCCCAGTGGCCGTTCGCCGCCTTGTACTTGGGCTGGTTGATCTTGTACTGGTGGTATTCCTCCGAGGCGAAGCCGTAGAGAACCGGCCCGTTCACCCCGGCCAGCGCGAGCACCACCGCCGTCGCGATCGTCAGTCGACGCAGGCGCCGGCTCGGACGGTACTTCATGAGTGACGTCCCCCAAGAGCGGTCCGCAGGGTCTCATCGGAGTGAGCGGTGTGCTGGATCTGCCCGGTGAGGTGGGTGCGGTCGGTGGGGTCGGCATGGTCGGTGTGTTCCGTGTGTTCCGTGTGTTCGGTGTGATCGATGCGTGAGCCGTCTTCGTTGTGTCCGTCGTGCGGCCCGGTCTGTGGGGGGTCGGCGGGGGAGCCGGTGGCGTGGCCGGGGAGGACGTACGGCGCGCGCCCGTCGGCCGCCCCGACCTGCTGCCGCTGCCGCCGCCACTGCCGCTTCTCCCCGCGTACGGACAGCTGCCAGGCGACGATCGGCGCGATCGCGATCAGCATCGCCAGCACGGCCCAGACGATCATCGCCGGATGGCTGTGCCCCAGGACGAACGAGGCCACCAGCGATCCCCCGAAGACGACCAGGAAGAACAGATGCACCCGGAACGTCCCCAGCAATGTGTCCGGGCTCGACGCATCTCCCTTCGGCGTCACCACGAACCGGCTCCTGCGGCGCAGCACCGCATCGCACAGCGCCCGCGCGTAGATCGGCGCCGACAGTGCCGACATCACCATCCCGGCCACCCCGCCCGACCCCTCCGGCTCGTGCGGCGAGACGTTGTGCCGCCGGTTCCACACGTACAGCCCGATCTGCAGCGCCGACGCGTTGCCGTACAACATCAGCCAGACGGTCGGATCGATGTTGACGCCCGAGGCGCCCAACCCCAGGAACAGCGAACAACTCAGTGCCGCCAGAAGCCAGTTCAGTGCCGACATCGGATAGAAGATGACCATCAGGGTGTAGTTGAAGAGCCGCCCCGGGGACAGCGTGAACGGCGCCTTCCAGAACTGCTTGAGGATCGTCTCGTACGTCCCGCGTGACCAGCGCAGCTGCTGGGTGAAGAAGTCCGTCCAGGCGGTGGGCCCCTCACCGACGGCGAGCACGTCCGGGGTGTAGACGGACTTCCACTTCCGCCCCGTCAACGGGTTCTTGGCGCGGTGCATCTCGAAGCCGGTGGCCATGTCCTCGGTGATCGAGTCGTACAGCCCGCCGATCTGCCGCAACGCACTGATGCGTACGGCGTTGGAGGTGCCGACGAACATCGGCGCGCCGTAACGGTTGCCGGCCCGCTGGATCAGCGCGTGGAAGAGGAACTGCTGTGATTCGGCGGCCTTGGTGACGAAGCTGTCGTAGTTCCCGTACACCTGCGGGCCGATGACGAACCCGACGTCCGGGTCGCGGAAGTAGCCCAGCATCCGCTCCAGGTAGTTGGGCAGCGGCACGTGGTCGGTGTCGACGGACGCGAAGAAGTCGTAGTCGTCGCCGTGCGCCTGCAGCCAGGCGTTGTAGTTGCCGTGCTTGGTTCTGGCGCGATGCGGCCCCTTGGTCTGATTCCACTTCGGGATGCCCTTACGGGTGAAGTGGCGCACCCCCAGCCGCCGGCAGACCTCCTTGACCTCGGGGTCGTCCCCCTCGTCCAGCAGCCAGACGTGCACCGGCCCGCGGTGCCGCACCCGGACCGCCGCCTCCAGCGTCCTCGTCACCATGGCCAGCGGTTCCTTGCCGGGCACGAAGGAGGTGAGGAAGGCGACCCGGGTGCCGCTCTCGGGCACGACCGGCACGGGGTCGCGGGCGACGAGCGTGGCGTGCGCGTTGGAGAGCACGTTCATGCAGCGGAAGAACTCGATCAGCCCGATCGAAACCAGCATCACGGAGTCGAGCGCCGGCAGGAAGGCGTGTGCGGGATAGTCGCGATGCGTCCAGTGCCCGGGCTGCAGCAGCCACGTCAGCAACCCCAGCGAGAGCAATGGCGCGGCCCCCAGCAACAACGCCGCACGCACCCGGTGCGGTTCCCCGGCGAGCAGCGACCGATAACGCACCCGGTACGGGCGCCCCGGCTCGGGCTGGGTGAGCGGCCCGGCCAGCCGGCTGTGGTGCTCGTAGTCATAACGCGGCAGCCCCTGCTGCGAGTCGCGCCGTTGCTGTCGCTGTTGCTGCCGATTCTGTTGGTGCTGACCCTGTTGCCGCTCGTCCTGCCGCTCGTCCTGCCGCTCGTGCTGCGGATTGTCCTGTGGCTCGTGCTGACGCTCCGGCTGCATGGGGTGCCACTGCGGCGATTGCTGCAGGCGCAGGCGCAGGCGCGGCCGGGCGGTGGTGGGTGGCGGTGGGGGAACGGGGGGCGAGTGGTGCGGGTGAGTGTCTGTGCGCGCGTGGTGCGGAGGTGTGGGGTGGGGAGGTGCGTGGTGTGGTGGCGTGTGGTGTGGGGGCGTGCCTTGTGGAGGCGGGGGCGCGTCCTGTGGAGGTGAGTGGTGCGGAAGCGTGGTGTGCGGAGGCGCGTGGTGGGGAGGCGCGCCTTGTGCAGGTACGTGGTGCGGAGGTGCGTGGTGCGGAAGCCTGGTGTGTGGAGGCGAGTCGTACGGCGGCGGATCGTGGGCCGGCGGCCCGTCATCGTGTGGAAGCGGATTGTCCGGGTCCGGACCGCGCGAATGCTGCGGCCGGACGTCGTCAGACGGCGACGTCATGAGTCCATCCCCCCGCACGCAGCCCTGCTGCGTGCCGTATCTCCTGATGGCCCGATTCCCCGGTCCCCCTCGACCGACTCGGGCTCGTTGGTGTCGGGCCGCCGCGCCGGCGGGCGGCGGCGGCCGTTTACGGCGGTGTGACGGGCGCCCCCGGCCGCTCTTCCGAGCCACGGGTTCCCCGGCGTCCACATCACGCCAGCCGACGTATCCCTTAGTCCCCAACTCCCTGGAACCCAGCCACTTTTCGGCCGAGTTCCCAGGTCAGGGTCCCGAACCGGATCCCTTGATCACAAGACACTCCAAGGGGGATACGGGCAAGGCTGTGCCATGCGGGACGGTGTATGGCGGAGCGCACATCACCCGAGCCCGTTACCGCCCGAAAATGCTCACTTGGCGCGCTCTTTTGACGGGGGTGGCCGATAACCGCTGCTGGCGAGTGGCGAACATACGCGGCCGACCCACCGTGCCCGGTCCGGCCGGATCCCCGCACGGCGTGCGTACGAGCTGGCACTCGACGGGGCGCACTCACCGCATGCGGAGGCATCGGCCCGAACCGGCGCACGAAGGAACATCAGCGGCGCACGACCGGGCGGCTGGCGGCGCACGACCGGGCGACGGTGGCACACGCCCCGAGGGTGGTGGCGTACGAAGGGACGAGTGCGGGGCGCAAACGGATGACTCCCGTACGCCGGACGCAATGATCACACCAGGCCGAGCCCCGGCTCCCATCGCCGTACCCAAGGCGCTTCGCGGCTCGCAGCCCCCAGCGGCACCCGGATCGTCCGCACCGGCCATGTCAGCAAGGAGCTGCCCGTCATCGCCGTGCACCACGTCGAACGCACGGACAGCGTCAGCCGCTCCACGCCGGAAGCTGACTAGGCCGTCCACCTCCCGGGACGTTCCCCGCCACCTTCCGTGCGCGGGTCTCCGGAGCATCCCGGCTCCGGCATGTCGCGCCCTCGCTCGTCGCCTACGCGCCAGAGCGGCCCGAGTGAGGCGCGGTCCGCACCGCACGCCGCTCCGATGTCGAGGTCCAGCTCGCCCAGCCGCACCCTGCCCGCCGGCAGCACCCGGCCCCTCGGCGTCCTGCGGACGATCTCCGTTCTGCGGACGATCGCCGCCGCGGCCATGGTCGGTACCGCCACGGCGATCACCGGGCCGCCGCGTCGGGCCTGCTGGGTGGACGGGAGCTGGGGCCCTCCCGGCCGGCTTCCAGAGCAGCCAGCCCTCGGTGTCATGAGCCCGGTGGCACGGCACGGCAGTGCGAGGCTTCGGGACGGAGCGCGACGGGCCCGCCGCAGAGCGCGGGCATGATCCTCTCGGGGCCACCGTCCGAGCGCTGCTCCTCCTGGGGGACGGCGGCCGGCGGGTCTGGCCCGCCTTGGCGGGCCGAAAAGCGCCCCGCCCGCGTGCCCCGATAGTCCGGCCCACAGCCCACAGCCCATAGCCCACGGTTCACAGCCGACAGCCCACACCCACGTACCACTGAGGACACGACTGAGGCCCCCCGCCATTGGCGAGGGGCCTCAGTCCTACAGTGCGCCGCCAGGGACTCGAACCCCGGACCCGCTGATTAAGAGTCAGCTGCTCTAACCAACTGAGCTAGCGGCGCCTGCTGACGTGAAGAACTCTACACGACCTCGGGCGGTGCTCCGTACCCCGGACAGCCCAGCTCACGCACCCCGCGCATGTGATCCCGGCCACTCCCGCCTGTTCTCGCCACCCCGCAGCTCCTCCCACTGGCCTGCACTCCTCCTCGCCACCCGCCCCACCCGAAGCGTCCGGCGTCCGCCCCCTCCCGGCCGCCCTCCACCGCCCGCTACCGCGGCAAACCCCACCCACCCCACGGGTCGAAAGTCCCCTGATCTTGGGACCTTCGACTCCCGAGCCGCTCGATGTGCTCTGTGAAGATCGAGTTCACCGATCCCGTGGCCGTAGCGCAGCAGTTGCCCCGTCAACATGCGATATGTCCTGGCGGTTGAGAGGCTGCAGCCAAGAGCCAAGGCGAACGGAACGAGCACACGAAGAGGGAGGCGGCCATGGCGTCCGTCACTCCTCCTTCGCATCCCGCAACCCCACCCTCCACAGCAACGTCTGCCAGGACGCGCGCCCCGGACCGGGCACCCGGGACTCGCCCCTCTGTCGGAAAGGTTGATCGTCGTGGTGTCGACAGCCAAACGCACCCTCGAGATGCGGCTCCTCCTCGGACCGGACGAAGCAGTTCCGGTGGCCGGCCGGTTCAGCTACCGCAGCGACCGCCCGTACGAGGTCGAGGTGGCCTTCATCAGCCGCGGCCGCACGGTCGCCACCTGGGTCTTCGCCCGTGACCTGCTGCTGGTCGGGCTGTACGACGAGGCCGGTGAGGGCGACGTACGGGTGTGGCCGTTCCGCCGGCCGGGCGAGCAGCGTCGGGTGCACATCGAGCTGACCACCGACGACAGCGTCTGTGAGCTGACGGTGCGCGCCGCGGAGCTCACCGCCTGGCTGGAGCAGACCGCGGCGATCGTCCCACCGGGCGACGAGAGCCGCTATCTCGACATGGACATGCACCTGGCCCGGCTGCTCACGGGGAAAAGCTAGGGAGGGCTGAAAGGCTGATGGGGGAGACGACGATCAGGACCACGACGGCGGTAACGGGAACGGCCATAGTGACCGCAACAGGAGCGGCAACGGGAGCGGCAACGGGGACGGTGCGGGGGAGCGATGCCCCGGGGACGCCTGCAGCGGCCCGGACAGATGCAGTTGCGCGGACGAGTGCAGCGGTGCGGACGGATACGGCTGCCGAAGTGAGGGCAGCGGCCGGGGCTACGGCAGTGACGGCAGCGACTCCAGGTACGCAAGCGACACCTGCGGCGGCCGTGACGTCGGCTTCCGGGGCGGACGGGACGGCAACTGCTCGGGCGGCGGCGACTCCGGGGACGGCCGAGACGGGAGCGGCTCTGAGGACAGCGGGGACGGGGGCGATGTCGGATGCCGCCAAGACAGGACCGGCTGCCGCCAAGATAGGAACGGGGACCGCCAAGACAGGGACGGCTCGGAGTGCGGCTGCCGGGACGGGGGTGACGCCCGGGCAGTCCGAGACGCCAGCGACCCACGTGCCGACAGTGCCCCCCAACTCATCCGGACGCAGCGCAGGCATCTCCGCCACCGCCGCCGCCCCGGCTACCCCTGCCGACGCCACCGCCACCGCTGTCGCCGACGATGCCGCCCCCGCTACCCTCACCGACGCCACCGGCACTGACCCCCGACCCGCCCCCCGCTCCGTACCGGCGGCACGGCGCGGAACGGAAGCGGACACGTCGGCCGGCGGCACCGGCGGCACCGGCGGCACCGGCGGCACCGGCGGCACCGGCGGTACTGGCGGCACCGGCGGCCAGGCCCAGCAGAGCGCGGGCCACGACCCCCGCCTACACGGATTCCTGCCCGAGCGGCCACCCGTCCGTTCCATGATCGGAACGTGGAGCCGGCTGGACGCCATGGCACGTTCCGCCGCGACCGCCCCCGACCGCGAGACCGCCGTCGCACTCGTTGAACGTGCCCATCACGACGACGTGTTGTCCGCCCTGCGGCAGCGGGTCTCCCGCCTCTCGCCGCGTAATGCGGAAGCCGCGGCCATGCGCATCGCCGTGATCGCGGTGGCGTGCGGCTGGTGCGGACTGGACCCGCAGGCGCCGGCCGCACGCGAGGTCGCCGACGAGGCGTTCCTCGAACTGTGGGCGGCCATCGCGCACCGCATCGACCACGAC
The DNA here is from genome assembly GCF_055657085.1 of Streptomyces sp. NPDC107765. Classification (NCBI taxonomy): domain Bacteria; kingdom Bacillati; phylum Actinomycetota; class Actinomycetes; order Kitasatosporales; family Streptomycetaceae; genus Streptomyces; species Streptomyces sp. NPDC107765. Next base: position 185,721 of record NZ_JBVKBL010000010.1, read on the forward strand.
CAGTTCGTCGCCCTGCCCACCCTCGCCCTCCATAACTGGGCCCCCGAACGCAAGCCCCGCCGCCACATCCCCATCGACCAACTGGCCCGCACCGAACAGCTCGTGCCCATCGTGCGCTGGGCCCCCGAAGGGCAACCGCTCAGCCGTCTGGACCGGCTGATGCTCGCCGCCACCCGCCTGGAGGCACACGGGATCTGGCTGCTGCGGCTCGCCGAGACCCTCGCGGGCCGTTCGCCCGACGACTCCTCCACGCCGACGGCCCTCCGCCGCCTGGTCCGGGTCCAGCACGCACTGCGCGCCCAACTCCACGCGGAGGCGGCGCACCTGGCGGCTGCGCCGGCCACTCCGCAGCAGCGCGCGGTGCTCGCTGCGCTCGTCGAACAGGGTGCCCTGGAGCCGCCCGTACTCCAGGCCGCCGACGCGGTACTGGGCATCGGCGGCCGCCGCATGGGTGAGGGCCGCCGCCAACTCCTGCGCCGCCATCTCCCGGCCCAGCACCGCGCCTGGCTCAGTGCGATGGACCGACACTGCGCGCCCGTACGCACCCTCGCCCACCGCGGTGGCCCCGACGCCGCCGTCTACCGCGAGGCCCAGGAATCCCTCATCGCCCTACGCCGCACCTACACCGCCCTGGTCCACACCGCCGCCCGCCCCACCACCCCCCTCCCCACAGCGGCCTAACCCACCCCTCCCTCCAGCCGCCCGCCTTTCTGCCCCAAAGCCTCCCTGGGCCCGTCCCGGCCCCGGGTCCCGGTACCTCCCCTTCGGCTCGTCCTGCCCCTGGTCCTCGAACCTCCCTCGGCTCGTCCTGGCCCCTGGCCGCGCCCCCTCGGCTCCTCCCGACCCCGTCCCGAACCTTCTCGTCGGTTCGTCCCACCCCTGTCCCCGAACCTCCCCCGGGCCTGCCCCGCCCCTGCCCCCCGCCCCCCCGCCCCCGCCCCTCCCCACCCCCTTAATCTGGACATTGGTCTGGACTTGGTCTGGACATCGGTCCGGACACGCCGTCGATCTGGTGACCGCGTCGAGACAGTCACCACGTCGGCTGGACGGCCGCGTCGATCGGGCAGCCGCGTCGCCGGCACCCGCGTCGATCCGCCGCATGAGCCGATCTGTCGCTCACACTGCTTCCATCGCCCGCATCGGCCCAGCACCCTGTGCTTTCTCCGACGCCCGCATGCCCGGCACCCGCGCCGATCTGCCGCCCGCGCCGCCTCCAATGCCCGCATCTGTCCGCCACCCGCGCCGTCTCCGACACCCGTATCGGCCCGCCACCCGCATCGATCCGGTCACCGCCCGCTCTGATCCGGTGACCGTATGGATCCAGTCATGGCATTGGTCTGGACATGCCCAACGCGCCTTATTAGTCTGCGACTTGGTCTAGACCGCACGGCACTTCACTCAGCTCATGGAACTCCCCCACGTTCTTCAGGAGCGAAGCATGCGTAAAAAGATCAGTGCTGCCGTCATCGGGCTCGGGGTCGTCGGTGTCTCGTTGTTCTCGACGGGCAGTGCGTCCAGTCACGGCTACAGCGATGCACCCCCGAGTCGGCAGGCGCTCTGTGCCAACGGCACCGTCAAGGACTGCGGTGCGATTCAGTACGAGCCGCAGAGTGTCGAGGGGCCCAAGGGTTTCCCCGCCGCAGGTCCCGCGGACGGCAAGATCTGCTCAGCGGGTCACGATAACTTCGCCCAGCTCGACGACCCCCGTGGCGGCAAGTGGCCCGGCACCAAGCTCACTCCGGGGCAGGGCTACACCTTCACCTGGCGGCTCACCGCGCGGCACGCCACCACGGACTTCGAGTACTTCATCACCAAGGACAGCTACGACCCGACCAAGCCCCTCACCCGCGCGGATCTCGAACCCGAGCCGTTCATGACGGTCCCTATGGGCGGAGCGCGGCCCGGTGAGACCGTTCAGCATCAGGGCACGATCCCCACGCAGAAGTCGGGCCGCCATCTCATCCTGGGGGTCTGGAACATCGCCGACACCGGCAATGCCTTCTACGCCTGCTCGGACGTCGACCTGTCCTGAGCTGCCTCTCCCTCTCCTCCTGACCGGCTGCCATTTCTGACCTCCCTCTCTCCCCATCTCGATTCGGGCGTTCCTACCCTTAACGCCTCCCCGACTTCTCCCGGGGAGGCGTTAATTACGTTACGGAGGCGGGGGATTGGTGGCGTCACACCACGGGTTGGTTGTGAGGGGGTGCGGGTTGGTACCACGGGTTGAGGTCGGTGTGGAGCCCGGGGGTGGGGAGGGGAGGAGTGGGCCGCTTGATGTGGTCGCGCGGGCCAATAGGGGGGTGGGAAGCTGACGGTACGTCAGTTACAGTCCGGCGGCATGACGGCGGCCAAAGGCGAGGGTAAGAACACTGGCAAGGGCAAGGGCAAGGGCAAGAACGAGAGCAAGGTCAAGGTCAAGGGCAAGGGCACGAGTGGCAGCAGGGGGCGTGCGGAGGGCGGTCGCGGGGCGGGGACCGTTGCCGAGTTGGTGCTGGGGCAGTGGGGGGATCGTCGGGTCGGGGCGCAGTGCGAGGGGCGGGCGCTGACGCACCACGAGCTGGCGGGGGGTGCCGCGGCGCGGGCCGCGCTGCTGGGGGAGCTGTTGCCGCGCGGGGCGGAACCGCACATCGGGGTGCTGCTCGACAACGTCCTCGAGTATCCGCTGTGGCTGAGCGCGGCGGCCCTCGCCGGAGCCGCCGTGGCCGGGATCAACCCCACGCGACGCGGTCCGGAGCTCCTGCGCGACATCCGGCACACCGACTGCGCGTTGCTGATCACCGAACGTGTCTACGTGCCGATGCTCGCCGGACTGGATCTCGGCATTCCGTTCTCCGGGCGAGTCCTGATCGTCGATGACCCCGCCTATGAGGAGCTGCTGCGCCCGTACGAAGGCGCCTCGCCCATGGACACCCTCGCGGTTGCGGGGCGGAGGGGCGTGGAGCCGGGGACGCGGATGCTGCTCTACTTCACGTCCGGTTCCACCGGCGCGCCCAAGGCCGCGCTCTGCACCCAGGGCCGGCTGGCCGCCGCCGGCCGTTCGCTCGTCGGATTCCTCGGAGTGCGGCCGGACGACGTGCACTACCTCTGCATGCCGATGTTCCACGGCAACGCCGTGATCGCCGGCTGGGCCCCCGCGCTGGCCGGCGGTGCGGGCATCGCGTTGCGCCGCCGCTTCTCGGCCTCCGCGTTCCTCCCCGACGTGCGCCGCTACCGCGCCACGTACTTCACCTACGTGGGCCGCGCCGTGCAATATCTGCTCGCCACCCCGCCCGCCCCCGACGACCGTGATCACCCGCTGCGTACCGGGTTCGGCACCGAGGCGGGTGCCGTCGATGTCGCCCGGTTCGCGGAGAGGTTCGGCGTGCGCCTGATAGAGGGGTATGGCTCGTCCGAGGGCGGCGCGGCGATCCAGCGCACCCCGGACACTCCGCCCGGCGCCATCGGCCGGCCCGCCCCCGGCGACGATCTTGCCGTCGTCGACCCGGAGACCGGCGCGGAACTGCCCCGTGCCCGCCTCGACGCGGCCGGCTGGCTGCTCAACGGGGAGGAGGCGATCGGCGAGCTGGTCAACCGGGGCCGCAGCTCCTTCGAGGGGTACTGGCGCAATCCCGAGGCGACCGCGGACCGCATGCGCGGCCGGTCGACGGGAGAGCGGATCGGGGCGGGCTGGTACTGGACCGGTGACCTCTTCTTCCGGGACACCGAGGGGTTCTTCCACTTCGCCGGGCGGACCGACGACCGGCTGCGGGTCGACAGCGAGAACCTGGCCGCCGCGATGATCGAGAACATCCTCGCCCGCTACGCCCCGGCCACCGGGGTCGCGGTGTACGCCGTGCCCGACCCGGTGGCCGGCGACCAGGTGATGGCGGCCCTCGCGCTACGCGACGGGACCGGCTTCGACCGGGAGGACTTCGCGGCCTTCCTCGCCGCGCAACCCGACCTCGGGACGAAGATGGCGCCCCGGTTCGTACGGACGGTGGCAGCGCTGCCGGTCACCGCCACGAACAAGATCCACCGCGTGGCACTGCGCCGTGCCGGATTCCGCTGCCCTGACCCGGTGTGGTGGAGGCCGATGGCGCGGAGCGCAAGAGGGGAGGGCGCGGCCGGGCCGGGAGAACTGGGTCACCTGGAATACCGGAGGTTCACGGCGGAGGACCAGGACGCGCTGCTGGATGTCTATCGCGAGCACGACCGGCTGGCATTGCTGGAGTGGTGACCGGACGGGATGCCCCCTTACCCGCCGGCGGGGCGGTGCGAGGCGGTGCGCGGCTCCGTGTGTCGGGCTCATCGGCCGCCACCCGTACGCGTGACTCGACTCACATCGCCATCGGTCACCCTCGGCTGCGCGCTCACCGTCTCGCCGCCGCCCCCCCCGGGTGCACGCGCCGCCGCCGTCCGTAGCCCGCCACCCGCCACCCGTCGTCCGTGGGCATAACGAAGTGGGCGCCCTCGGAAACCGAGGGCGCCCACTTCCTACGTGCGCCGCCAGGGACTCGAACCCCGGACCCGCTGATTAAGAGTCAGCTGCTCTAACCAACTGAGCTAGCGGCGCGCGCTGACGAAAGAAATACTACCTGGTCGAGAGGGGTGCTCATGACCACCTGCCGAGAGTGCCCCACCCCGATCAAATCGCCAACGACAGCAGGACCGGCGCGGCCTTGCGGTTGAGGGTGTCGGCGGCCTGGCGGAGGCGGTGGGCGTGTTCCAGGGGCATCGACAGGGCGAGGCAGCCCACCGTCGAACCGGCCGTGATCGGTACGGCGGCGCAGACCGTGCCGACGGCGTACTCCTGGAGGTCCAGGACGGGGACCGTGGGCGGCTGGCTGTCGAGCTTGTGGAAGAGCACCTTCTCGTTGGTGATCGTCCGGGACGTGAGCCGCGCGGTCTTGTGGCGTGAGAGGTGGTCCTTGCGGCCGTCGTGGTCGAGCTGCGCGAGCAGGCATTTGCCGACCGCGCTGGCGTGTGCCGTGCGACGGAACTCGGCCCACTCGTTGACCTTCGGCGCCAGCGGCCCGTCGGCGTAGTGCAGGATCTTGACCTCGCCGTCGATGTACCGGCTGATGTAGACCGCCGCACCGACCGAGTCCCGCAGCTGGTCGAGGGTGAGCTGCAGCTTGTCGCGCAGTGCCTGCTCGCGGTTGCCGCCGGATCCCAGCAGCAGGAGCGATTCGCCGACGACGTACGCGCCGTCGGTGACCTGCTCGACGTAGCCTTCGCGCCGCAGCATCGACAGGAGGTGGGCCAGCTGGCCCGGGGACAGTCCGGTTTCCCGGGCGATCTGCACATCGGTCACGCCGTCGGCGTGCCTGGAGATCGTTTCGAGCACGCGCAGGGCGTACTGCACCGAATGGAACGGCGCGGTCGGCTCGGGCTTCAGCGCCACGGTGTCCCCCTAGCAGGTTGGTACCGCTTGCGTCGTCACCGCCGTCGGCAGGCCGGACGACGTCATGGACGACCGGTCCCGGACAACGGGGTGCTATCACGATAGCGGTCAACGGCCCTCGACGGAGGGGGTCTTGACCGAAAAGAGCCGGGCTTCGGTTTTCTGTACTGCGGCTTGAGACTCTGGCATATGCCAAGGTCACGAAGCCGAGCCCCCGGGGTGGGATCGTCCCGGTGGCGCCCGGTCACCCCCGGGGCCGGCGGGGGAGGGCCCCGGGAGCGCGGGGAGAGCGATGGTATTCGGCCAACTCATGGCCGGTTGAGGGTTCGTTGCAGGCCACAGGCGGGGCGGAGCGGGCCGGCGGGGCCGTCAGCGGTGCGGCGGGGGTGCCCGACGCGGCGTCAGGCGGCCCCGCCGGCCCGTCGGACCGGCGGGGCCGGCGAGGTGCTCAGGAGGTCCTGAGCATCTTCTCGTCGCTGGTCCACTTGATCTTGTTGCCCTTCCATGTGCTGACGTACCACAGGAAGACGTGCTTCTCGGCCATCTGGCGGTCGAAGTTGCAGACCTGCCAGCCGCCCTTGTAGTTGCCGTAACAGCGGTAGCCGGGCTGGCCGTTGGAGTTGACCGTGCCGCGGACCTCGACCCGCAGGCCGTCCTTGAGGGTGTCCTTGATCCAGACCCGGTCACCCTTCGCCCGGAAGCAGGCCATGCCCGCCTGCTTCCGGCCGTTCGAGACGGTGTTGCAGTAGGGGTCGAACTTGGTGGACCGGCCCGTCGGCTTCGCCTTCTGGCTGTAGACCTTCTTCTGGGCGTGGACGTCGCTGCCGGTGGCCGAGGCGGCGCCCGGCAGGGCGCCCACCAGGGCGGTGGCGGCGAGCGCGGCCCCCGCGGTGCCCGCGATGATCCTGCGCATGCGTATCTGCCTTTGCTGGTCGTGAGGTGGTGGTCGGCAGTTCGTGAGGTGCTGGTCGGCAGTCGGTGGTCAGCGGCCGGTGGCCGGTGGCCGGGTCGTGCGCCGCGGCGGGCTCAGCCGTAGAGCGGCTTGCTCCACACGGTCTTGTGCAGGCCCTTGCCCCACGAGGCGGTGACCTTGGTGCGCCACTTCTGCACGGGCATGTCGTCCTTGACCTCGCGGGTCGACTTGAAACAGGACCTGCCGTGGCTCTCGCAATGCGCCGTCGCCATTTTCTTCTTGCCCTTGTAGAGGGCAACGGTGAACTTGGTGTAGGCGGGCTTGTAGTTGCACTTGATGGCGCCGCTGCCGAACTTGTCGGTCTTCCGGTCGACCCGGTCGGTGTAGGCGGAGACCTTGCAGTTCTTCTTCTGCACCGCGGCCCCGTGGTCCGCGGCAAGGGCGGTGCCCGACGCCATTCCCGTCGTCCCCAGAATGCTCACGGTGGCGGCACTCACGAGGAGTGCGCGGGCTGCCTGGTGAACGCGCATCTGTATCCCCCTTCGGTTGTTCGTCGGCCGGGACGGGGACGAGCCGCACGAGGAAATCCCGGTAGGGGTCCGGAATTCCCTCGGCGGCGTCCCCGCCGGTGAATCGCCTTCAGTCTTGGACAGACCGGCGAGGTGGCCAATGTCGGGTCGATGTCAGTTCGCTGACGGATTCCGGGCCGGGGGCGCGAGCCGCAGGCCGTAGCCGCGGACCGAGGCGATGCAGACGTCGACGCCGGCCTGTTCCAGCTTCCGGCGCAGGCGGCGTACCGCACTGTGGATCACCGTGGTGTCCACCCCGCAGGACGCTCCCCAGACGTCCCTGACGAGTTGCGGGAACGACACCACGCCGGTGCCCTCGCGGGCGAGGCGGGCCAGCAGCCCGGTCTCCTGGGCGGTCAGTGCCAGCGGGACGCCGTGCCACAGCGCCCGTTGTTCGTCCGGCCGGATCTCCAGATGGCCGGCCCGGAGCGGGGCCGGACGCCGGGGCGCGCTTGCCTGCGGTTCGCCGTCCATCAGGCGTCTGGCCTGGTCCAGGTCGCGGACGAGGAGGACCGGCAGATTGCTGTGCAGCAGTTCGTTGAGGTGCTCGACGTCGTCGACGGTGTCGGCGACGACCACCGCGTAGGCGTCCGGGTGGCGGACCGGCGGCTCCTGGGTGTGCGTGCTCACATCAGCTCCTCGGGAATGCACCAGGAGGGAAATCGGGCCGGGCGGGGCGGGTCGTGCCGGATGTTCTTCGCCGGCCGCCGACTGATGTGGCGAGAAATGAGACGTCCACGTCTCCACTGTCCTTCCCATGCAAAAGGGACCCCGTCGCAATTTCTGCGGACAGACACCTGGGACGGACCGACTCCGTTCGTCCACCCTGGTCATGGGGTGGCGTCAGGTGCGTCCGCAGGCAGTGCTGGAACGGTAGACGTTAGACGTGTTTTCGGCCATAGGCCGGGGACTTGAGGAACTGTTGAGCCGAGCGCGCCGGGCCGGCCCGGGCGATATTGCGGGATTCGGCGGGCAAGGGTGCCGGTGGGTGGAAATGGGAAAGGTGGTGCGCCCCGGAGATACGGGGCACACCACCTGAAGGCGGCGCCGGTCACCGGGTTTTCACAAAACCTCCCGGTGCGGTGCGCAGCGCGGTCACAGCACGGCGCTCAGGAATTCCCGGGTGCGTTCGTGTTCCGGCTCGCTGAAGATCTGCTCCGGCGGGCCGAATTCGATGACCCGGCCGGAGTCGAACATCATCACGCAGTCGGAGATGTCCCGGGCGAAGTTCATCTCGTGGGTGACGCACAGCATGGTGATGTCCGTGGTGTGGGCGATGTCGCGCAGCACGTCCAGGACCCCGGCCACCAGTTCCGGGTCGAGGGCCGAGGTGACCTCGTCCAGCAGCAGCACCTGGGGACGCATCGCCAGGGCGCGGGCGATCGCGACCCGCTGCTGCTGGCCGCCGGAGAGCTGGGTGGGGTACTTGTCGAGGTGCTCGGTCAGGCCGACGAGGTCGAGCAGTTCGCGGGCGCGCTCCTCGGCGGCGTCCTTGTCGAGGCCGAGGACGTGCACCGGTGCCTCGGTGATGTTCCGGAGCACCTTCATGTTGGGGAAGAGGTTGAACTGCTGGAAGACCATCCCGATGTTCTTGCGTACCTCGCGGATGTGCTTCTCCCCGGCGGGGACGAGCTTGCCGGCCTTCTCCTCGTGGGTCAGGAAGTGCGGACCGACCTTGATGGTGCCCTCGTCCGGCTTCAGCAGCGTCATCAGCAGCCGCAGGATCGTGGTCTTACCGGATCCGGACGGGCCGATGAGGGTGACGTGCTTGCCGGAGTAGACGGTCATGTCCAGCGAGTCGAGCACGGTGTGGGTGCCGAACCGCTTGGTGACGCTGTCGAAGCGGATCAGTTCGGCGTCCGTCCCGGTCTGCGTGCGGGAGGGGCCCCCGTCCGCGGGGCCGGCCTGGTCGTTCGGCGGTGTGCGGTCAGCGGACAAGACGACGCTCCAGGGCTCGCAGGAGGAGGGAGGTGGGGTAGGAGATGACCACGAAGAGGATGCCGACGACGGTGATCGGCTCCAGGTAGTCGAAGGTGGTGGCGCTGATGCTGTTCGCCTGGAAGAGCATGTCGGCGACGGTGATGCCGGCCAGCATCGGCGTGTCCTTGAACATCGCGATGACGTAGTTGCCGAGCGCGGGGACGACCCGGCGGAAGGCCTGCGGCAGGATCACCGCGATCCAGGTGCGCCGGCGCGGCAGGTTCAGGGCCGTGGCCGCCTCCCACTGGCCGGGCGGGACGCCGTCGATGCCGGCGCGGTAGACCTCGGAGGTGTACGTCGAGTAGTGCAGGCCCAGGCCGATCACGCCGGTGGTGAGCGGCGCGAACGTCAGGCCCCAGCTCGGCAGCACGAAGAACAGGAAGAACAGCTGCACCAGCAGCGGGGTGTTGCGGATGAACTCGACGACGATGCTGACCGGCCAGGTCACCCAGCGGCTGCCGGAGCGCAGCAGCAGCGCCCAGACCAGTCCGAGGGCGAACGAGACGAGCGAGCCGTAGATCGTCGCCTGGACGGTGATCCACAGGCCCGCCAGGAGGTCGGGCATGATGTCGCCGACGTAGCTCCATGACCAGTTGTTCACGGCTTTCCTCCGGTGGCCAGCGCCTCGGGTCCCTGCTGTTCGACGGGCAGTTTGCGGGAGAACCAGCCCTCGCCGCGGGGCACCGCCCGGCCGACCGAGGCCTTGGCGCGGCGTTCCAGCAGCCGCATGATCCGGGTCACCACGAACGCGACCACGAAGTACAGGACGAGGATGATGCCGTAGACCTGGGCGCTCTGGCCGGTCGACAGCCGGGCCAGCTTGGCCTGGAACGTCAGCTCACCGATGGACAGCAGCGAGGCCAGCGCGGTGCCCTTGAGCAGCTCGATCAGCAGGTTGTTGAACGGCGGCATCATCTCGGGCACGGCCTGCGGCAATATCACCTTCCGCAGCCGCTGCCAGGGCGAGAAGCTCAGCGCGATGGCCGCCTCCCGCTGGGCGGGCGCCACCGCCTGAACGGCGCCGCGGACGATCTCGGAGCCGTACGCGCCGTACGACAGGCCGAGCGCCAGGGTGCCCGCCCAGATGCCGGCGAGCTGCCAGCCGAGCAGGGGCAGCGCGAAGAACAGCCAGAACATCAGCACCAGCGCCGAGGTGCCGCGGAAGAATTCGACGTAGACGCCGGACAGGAAGCGCACGATCCAGAAGCGGGAGGTGCGGGCGAGGCCGATGCCGAAGGCGACGGCGGCGGCGAGGGCGGCGCTGTAGACCATCAGCTGGATGGTGATCCACAGCCCTTTCAGGAAGAGTTCCCACAGCGCAGAGGTCACTTTTTGCAGAGCTCCTTCGCCGTGAGGTCGGTCATGAACTCCTCGGTGAATCCGTAGGGTTTGGCGATGCGCAGGAGTTCGCCGCTCTTCTTCATCTTGTGAAGTTCGCGGTTGAAGGCGTCGCGGAGTTTCGTCTCGCCGATGCGGAAGCCGTAGCCGCCGCCGTCGCGCTGGAGTTTGCCGTCGACCTTCGGGGTGAAGGGCGGGGTCATCTCGACCTTGGGGTGCTGGCCGGTCTTGAGCGCCTCGATCATGGTCAGGGCGGTGCCGGCGAAGCAGTCGATGCGGCCGGCCTCCAGGGCTTCCATGCCGGCGATCTGGTCGCCGTAGGTCTGGATGTCGCCCTTCCGTACGCCGTTGCCGACCGCGTAGTCGATTTCCGCGTAGCCGATTCCGGTGCCCATGCGGAGCCCGCGCTTGGCGACGTCCGGATAGTCCTTGATCTTGTGCGGATTTCCCTTGGCGACGAGGAAGGCGTCCTTCGACTCGTAATCCGGGTCGGAGAACAGCACGGCCGCGCAGCGGGCCTTGTTGATGAACATGCCCGCGACGATCACGTCGTACTGGAAGGAGTGCAGTCCGGGCACCAGGGCGCCGAATTCGACGGGCACCGGCTCGAAGTGCCGGACGCCGAGCCGCTGGAAGATGGTCTTGGCGACGGCGGGAGCCTCGCCGGTCAGCTGGCCCTTGCTGTTGATGGAGGCGTAGGGCGGCTCACTGGCGATACCCATCCGGACGGTGCCCTTGCTGCGCAGGTCGTCGAGGAGGTGTCCGCCGTCGGTCGCGCCGCTGATGTCGACCCGGGAGCAGCCCGTGGTCGCTCCGAGGGCACCCGCGCCGAGCGCCGCCACCCCCGCGAGCAGCGATCGGCGGCGGATGCCGCGTGGCAATGTGCCGGTCATTTTTGAGGTGTTCCATGGTGGTGGAGCCATGGGCGCGCGGCTACCCGAACGCCCGGCAGATATGCCGATCGTTTCCGGCCCTTGATGCAAGCCCGTCCGGGGCGTGTCCGTTCATGTTCGCTGCTGGTCCCAACTGTTCCGTACGCCGGTATTGCCCCCCTACGATCTGAGCATGACCGATCGCTTCATCGAAGTCTCGTTGGACAAGCGCGGCGTCAGCTGCACGGCCAAGTTGCTCGACGACCGCGCTCCGATCACCTGCGACGCCGTGTGGGACGCCCTCCCGCTCGGCGGCGACGTCTACCACGCCAAGTACGCCCGCAACGAGATCTACGCCCTCGTCGAGCCGTTCGCGCCGGAGGAGCCGCCGCTGGAGAACCCGACGATCACCCCGATCCCCGGCGACCTGTGTTACTTCACCTTCAGCGACACCCAGTTGGCCACCGCCTCCTACGGGTACGAACGCGGGGCCAAGCACCGCGGCCGCGCCACCGTCGTCGACCTGGCGCTGTTCTACGAGCGCAACAACCTGCTGATCAACGGTGATGCGGGCTGGGTGCCGGGCATCGTGTGGGGCAGCGTCGTCGACGGCCTGGACCGGATGGCGGACGCCTGCCAGGACCTGTGGCGGGCCGGCGCCCTGGGGGAGACCCTCTCCTTCCGGCGCGCCTGAGGGACCGTCGCAGGCCGGCGCTCCTACGGGGCCGGGGGTGCGGGGATCGCCGCGGCTCCCGCCTCGTAGAGGGCGTGCGCGGCGCGCAGCACGAGCGCGTCCGCATGCCGTGCGCCGACCAGCTGCACGCCGATCGGCAGCCCGTCCCCGTCCACCCCGCACGGCACGGTCGCCGCGGGCTGCTGGGTCATGTTGAACGGGTAGGTGAACGGCGTCCAGCCGGTCCAGCGGGTGTGGCCGGACCCGGCGGGCACCTCGGCGCCCGCCTCGAAGGCGGTGATCGGTTCGGTCGGGGTCACCAGCAGGTCGTAGGTGTCGTGGAAGCGGCCCATCGCCTGCCCCAGCGCCATCCGCATGTCGACCGCCGCCAGATAGTCCAGCGCGCTGTATCCGGCGCCCTGCGCCACGATCTCGGCGAGGCCCGGGTCGAGCAGCGCCCGGTCCGCCTCGTCGAGGTGCTCGACGACCCGGGCCGCCCCGCTGAACCACAGGACGTGGAAGGCCGCCACCGGGTCCGCGATGCCCGGGTCGGCCTCCTCGACGTGCGCACCGAGCCCGGCGAGCACCTCCACGGCCGACCGGACCGCGGCCGCCACTTCGGGGGCCACCGGCACGTCCCAGCCCAGTGTCGGGCTGTAGGCCACCCGCAGTCCGGCGACCGGGCCGGTGAGCGCCGCCCGGAACGAGCCCGTGGCGGGCCCGAGCTGGGACCAGTCCCGCCAGTCCGCGCCGCTGATCACGTCCAGCATCAGCGCCGCGTCGGCCGCGTCGCGGGTCATCGGCCCGACGTGCGCCAGCGTCCCGAACGGGCTCGCCGGATACAGCGGCACCCGCCCATAGGTCGCCTTCAGCGCGAAGATCCCGCAGAACGACGCCGGGATGCGCACCGATCCGCCGCCGTCGGTGCCCAGGCTCAGCGGCCCGGCGCCCAGCGCCACCGCCGCCGCGCTGCCGCCGCTGGACCCGCCCGAGGTGCGCCGCGGATCGTACGGATTGCCGGTCACCCCGTGCCGCGGCGAGTCGGTGACGCCCTTCCAGCCGAACTCCGGGGTGGTGGTCTTGCCGAGGAACACCGCGCCGGACTCCCGCAGCCGGGCCACCGACGGCGCGTCCTCCCGCCACGGCCCCTCGGCCCGTACCGTCCGCGAACCGCGCAGCGTCGGGGTGCCCCGGGTCAGGATCAGGTCCTTGACGGTGACCGGCACCCCGTCCAGCGGCCCGGCCGGCGCCCCGCGGCGCCAGCGTTCCGCCGACTCCGCGGCCGCCGCCAGCGCCGGTTCCGCGTCGATCCGGGTGAAGCAGTTCGTGGCGGCCTGGGCGGCCTCGGCGCGTTCCAGGGCGGCCCGGGCGGCCTCGACGGGGGTGAACTCGCCGGCGGCGTAGCTGGCCGTCAGACGGGTGGCGGTGAGGTCGGCGAGGTGGGTCGGTTCGGTGGTCATCCGTCCTCCGAGCGTCGGCCGCCCCCGGTGGGACGGCGGGCGGGGGCGGGGCCGGCCGCGCCGGGCGGCGGGCGGCCCGCGCCGTCACTGCACCGGCACGTACCCGAGCCGTTTGTCGACCACGTTGGCGAGCGGCTCGCCGGCCGCCCAGCGGTCGAAGTTGTCCTGGAACTGCTCGGCCAGCGCGTCCCGCCAGCCCAGGGTGTCGCCGCTCATGTGGGGCGAGACGATCAGGTGCGGCACGTCCCACAACGGGCTGTCCGCGGGCAGCGGCTCGTTCTCGAAGACGTCCAGCGCGGCCGCCGCGATCCGCCACTCGCGCAGCGCCGCGATCAGGTCCGGCTCGACGACCAGGGGCCCGCGCCCGACGTTGACGAACCGGGCCCGCGGCGGCATCAGGTCGAACGCCGCCTTGCCGAACAGGCCCCGGGTGGCGTCGGTCAGCGGCGCCGCGCAGATCACCCAATCCGCGTGCGGCAGCAGCCCGTTGAGCGCCTCACCGGCGTGCACGAGCCCGAAGTGCGGATCGTCCGGACGCTCGCGGCGGCCGACCAGATCGACCTTGACACCCAGTGCCAGCAGGGTGCTGCCGATGGCCCGGCCGATCGGCCCGGAGCCGACCACCACGGCACGGGTGCCGGCCAGCCGCAGCGTCTCGCGGTGCTGCCAGCGCCGCTGCCGCTGGAGCTCCCAACTTCCGTAGAAGTCCTTGGCCATGGCGATCACCAGGCCGGCGACGTACTCGGCGATGGGCTGCTCGAAGACGCCCCGGGCGTTGGTCACCACCGTGTCGTCGGCGACCAGCGCCGGGCACAGCAGCTGGTCCACGCCGGCGCTCGCGGTGTGCACCCAGCGCGGTTTCGGGCCCCGCTCCGGCCACGCCTCGCGGATGGCCTCGGAGGTGAAGTCCCAGGCCAACAGCACGTCGGCGGTGGGGAGTCGGCCGGCCAGCCCGGCCTCGTCGGTGAAGATCACCCGCGCTCGGCCGGTCAGCCGGTCGAGCGCGGGCGGCGGGTCGGATCCGAGGACGAGGACGGTGCTTTCGGACATGGTCAGGAAACCGTTTCGAAACGAGTGCCCACTTCACTGGAACAGGGCGCCGACAGATGCCTGAGATGCGAGGATTGACCACGCTAAGAAGTCGTATCTACCGTGTCAACAACGGCTCTGTCCCGACGTCCCGGCTTGCTCCGGCTGCACTTCCACCACGGCCACCGGCCTGGTCATTCCAGCCCTTCGTTGCTTCTAGGGGCCTTCAATGGACGTCTCTTTTCTGGGTGGCCCCCAGCCTCAGCTCGGTGTGGGCGTTGTCGCCCCTTTTGACTTCGCGCTCGACCGCGAGCTGTGGCGCTGGGTGCCCGACGACGTGTCCCTCCACCTCACCCGAACCCCCTTCGTGCCCGTCGAGGTGAGCCTCGATCTGGCCCGGCTGGTCAGCGAGCACGAAACGCTGGACGCTGCCGTCCAGGCGCTGTGCGCGGTGTCCCCGCAGGTCATCTGCTACGCCTGCACCTCCGGCAGCTTCGTCGGCGGACTGGCCGGCGAGCGGGCGATGTGCGCCGCCATGGCACAGGCGGGCGACGTGCCCTCGCTCACCACCTCCGGCGCACTGCTGGAGGCGCTGCGGGAGATCGGCGCACGGCGGATCGCCGTGGTCACCCCGTACACGAAATCGGTCACCGACTCCCTGGAGGACTACCTCGGCGAGGGCGGCATCACGGTCACCGGCCGCGCCTACCTCGGCCTGACCCGGCACATCTGGAAGGTGCCCTACCGCGACGTCGTCGACATGGCCCGGGCGGCCGTCGTCGGTTCCGCCGACGCCCTCTTCATCAGCTGCACGAACCTGCCGACGTACGACGTCATCCCGCAGCTGGAGGCGGAGTTGCGGATGCCGGTGCTGTCCGCCAACCAGGTGACGATGTGGGCGGCGCTGCGCGCCATCGGGGTGCCGGCGGTGGGACCGTACCAGGCCCTGCTCGATCCGGTGGCGCGGCGCGGACCGGCCGCGATGACCGGCTGGGAGCCGCCGCGTGCGCCGGACGGCGGGCCGCGGGCGACCCCGGAGGCCGCGTTCGCCGGACCGCCCGCACCCCCCGACGGCGAACCGGACGGCGTCGAGCCACCCCATCTGCCGCCCGAGGATCCGGGCCTGCTGCCCCCGGTTTGAGGTCGGTCCGAACCCGGCCCACCACCGTGCCGAGGATGCCGCCGGCGACTCCCGTGGCGCCGGCCGCGCTCCTGCCCCGGCTCACCGCCCGCCCCGACCCCGCGCACCACCCGGCACCCGCAGCCGCACACGCAAGGGAGACCCGCATGGCAACGGTCGGCTTCCTCTACCCCGGCCACTCGGCGGAGGACGACTACCCCCGGCTCGAAACGCTCCTGGGCGGCGCGGTCCGCCTGCCGCTCGTGCACACCGACATCGGCGAGGACGCCCACCGGGCCGACGCGCTGCTGGAGATGGGCTCCGCGACCCGGCTGGCGGCCGGCGTCGACGAGCTGAAGGAACGCGGCGCCCAGGCCGTCGTCTGGGCCTGCACCAGCGCCAGCTTCATCTACGGCTGGGAGGGCGCCCACGACCAGGTCCGCGAACTGTCCGCCACCGCCGGCCTGCCCGCCTCCAGTACGTCCTTCGCCTTCGCGCACGCCCTGACGGCGCTCGGCGCCCGCCGGGTGGCGATCGCCGCGACGTACCCGGACGACGTCGCCGAGTACTTCCGGGCGTTCTTGAAGTCCGCCGGTGCGGAGGTGGTCTCGACCCGCGGCAGCGGCATCATCACCGCCGCCGAGGTCGGCACCTGGGGCAGCGAGGAGGTCCTCGCGCTCGCCCGCGCCGGCGACCACCCCGACGCCGAGGCCGTACTGCTCCCCGACACCGCCCTGCACACCGCCGCCCATCTGCCCGCCCTCGAAGCGGAACTGCGCAAACCGGTGCTCACCGCCAATCAGGTCACGGCCTGGGAGGGCCTGCGCCTGCTGGACCGGCAGCTGTGCCGCCCGGCCCTGGGCACGCTGTTCGCGCGGCCGGCGGAATAACTGGAGTTGCTCTCCGGTTGTCGCTGCGGCAGACCCGGCGACACGAGGAGAGGACCCGCACCGTGAGCGGCGAAGACGACAACCGGACCGGCGGCCCGACGCAGCACGACGACGGCGACGGAATACGCGGCACGGCCCGCGGCAGCGCCCCCGTGCCGCTGTCCGTGCTCGACCTGGTGACGGTCGGCGCCGGGCACACCGCCGCCGGCGCCGTCCGCACCGCCGTCGACCTCGCCCGTACGGCCGAACGCCGCGGCTTCCACCGCTACTGGGTCGCCGAGCACCACTCCATGCCCGGTGTGGCCTCCTCCTCACCCGCGGTGCTGCTCGCCCACCTCGCCGCCCACACCGAACGCATCCGGCTCGGCTCCGGCGGCATCATGCTGCCCAACCACGCCCCGCTGGTCATCGCCGAGCAGTTCGGCACCCTGGAGGCGATGGCCCCCGGCCGGATCGACCTGGGCCTGGGCCGCGCACCGGGCACGGACGGCGCCACCGCCGCGGCCCTGCGGCGTTCCGACGGCCTGCACGAGGATGCGGATCAATTCCCGCAGCAGCTGTCCGAGTTGACCCGCTTCCTCGACGACTCCTTCCCCGACGGCCACCCGTACGCGCGGATCCACGCGGTCCCCGGCCCGGTGCAGGCCACCTCGCCCGGCGGCGTCCAGTCCCCGCACCGCCCGCCGCTCTGGCTGCTGGGCTCGTCCGGCTTCAGCGCCCGGCTCGCCGGCTCGCTCGGCCTGCCGTTCGCCTTCGCGCACCACTTCTCCGCGGCCAACACCCTTCCCGCGCTCGACCTCTACCGCGCCTCGTTCCGCCCCTCCGAGGTCCTCGCCGAGCCGTACGCGCTGATCGGCGTCTCCGCGCTGGCCGCCGAGGACGAGCGGGAGGCCCGACGCCAGGTCATGACCGGCGCGCTGGCGATGGTCCGGCTGCGCACCGGCCGCCCCGGCCTCGTCCCCAGCCCCGAGGAGGCCGAGGCGTACTCCTTCAACGAGCTGGAGCGCGGCTTCGTCGACAACTGGCTGTCCAACGTCGTCCACGGCACCCCCGACGCGGTCCGCCAGGGCCTCGACGACCTCGCCAAGCGCACGGGCGCGGACGAGCTGATGATCACGTCCAACGCGCACGGGCCCGCGGCGCGGGTCCGCTCGTACGAGCTGATCGCCGACGCGTACGGCTTCGCCGGCTGAGGCTGCCTCCCACGTTGTCGGCTGGCCCGCCGTGGGGGTTGCTGTTCTTCCGCCTTCGGCGGGCGTGGGGGTTGGGCCGGGGGCGCCTGGTGGGTGGTGGGTTTCGGGTTCGGCCCTCCGGCGCCTGTTGTGTGGACTGCTGACGCTTTACGTCCACACAACAGGCGCCTCCGGGCCGCACCCTTGCGTCCGGTGGGGCGCCCCCGCCCGGGGAGGGGTTGAGGGCCGGGTTCGGCCGCGCCTCGGGCGCGGCCGAACCCGGCCCTTGCGGACAGCAACCCCCGCGGCGGGAAAGCCGACAACGTGCGGCGCTAAATGAAGAGCGCCGCGACCCGATCCGGCGCTACGGGTCTGGAGTAGAGCCACCCCTGCCCCGTGTCGCAGCCGATGCGGCGGAGCCGCTCCGCCTGTTCGGCGCTTTCGACGCATTCGGCGGTGACCGTGAGCCCGAGGCGGTGGGCGAGTGCCACCAGGGCCTCGACGATCATCTCGTCGGCCGGATTGGGGTGTTCCTGGGAGCGGAACCCGCGGACGAACGACCCGTCGAGCTTCAATACGGAAACCGGGAGGCGGCTGAGGTAGGCGAGGTTGGAGTAGCCGGTGCCGAAGTCGTCGATGGCGATCCGTACGCCCATGTCGCTCAGCGCCTGGAGGGCCTGGAGCGGGCGGCCGGCGGAGCCCATCACCGCCGACTCGGTCAGTTCCAGCTGGAGCAGGTGCGGCGGCAGCCCGGTCTCGGCGAGGATCCCGGCCACGTCCGCGACCAGGTCGGAGTCCCATACCTGACGTACGGCCACATTGACGCTGACGAACAGCGGCCGGCCGCCGGGGTGCGCCAGTTGCCAGGCGCGGGCCTGGTGGCAGGCGCGTTCCAGCACCCACCGGCCCAGTTCGACGATCGCGCCGTTCTCCTCCGCCAGCGCGATGAACCGATTCGGCGAGAGCGTCCCGAACTGCGGGTGCCGCCACCGCACCAGCGCCTCGACGCCCTGCGCCCGGCCGTCCCCCAGTCCGACCAGCGGTTGGTACTCCAGGGTGAATTCGCCGCGGTCGACGGCCGGGCGCAGGGTGCTGGAGAGGGCCTGCCGGGTCATCCGGTGGGCGTTGCGCTCGGGGTCGAAGAGGGTCCAGCGGGCCTTGCCGTCCTCCTTGGCCCAGTACAGCGTGGTGTCCGCGGCCTGCATCAGGCCGGTCGCGGTGGTGCCGCCGGCGGCCCGTTCCACCACGCCGATGCTGGCCGACACCGACAGCCGCTGCCCGGCCAGGTCGAACGGGCGCTGCAGCGCGTCCAGCACGCACTGGGCCAGCTCGGCCAGCTGGTCGGTGCCGGTGGAGTCCTCCACCAACAGGGCGAATTCGTCGCCGCCGAGCCGCGCCACCAGATGGCCGGGGCGGCCCGCACCGCGGTCGTCGTCGGTCTCCGCGCAGCGCATCAGCCGCTGCGCCACCGCGCTGAGCAGCCGGTCGCCGACCCGGTGCCCGAGGGTGTCGTTGACGGCCTTGAAGCCGTCCAGGTCGAGGTAGCAGAGCCCGATCCGGCCGGTGCCGGTCGCGTCGAAGGCGGCCGTCTCCAGGGCGGCGGCGAGCCGCTCGAAGAACAGCGCCCGGTTGGGCAGCCGGGTCACCGGGTCGTGCATCTGCAGGTGCCGCAGCCGGGCGAGCAGGTCGTGGCGGTCGCTGATGTCGGCGACCGACAGCAGCATCCGCTCCTCGCCGCTGAGCGGTTCCGGAGTCAGCGGCTCGACCGTCACCTCCACCCATACGGAGTGCCCCTCGGGGTGTTTGAGGCGCCGGGTGCAGCGCAGCCGGTCGCTGCGGCCGCACAGCACCTCGCGGTAGGCGGTCCACACCCGGGGGTCGGCGCCCAGGTCGGTGAGGTCCGCCGCGGTCGCCGCCACCAGGTCGGCGGGGTCGGCGCCGACCAGCTCGCCGAAGGCGGGGTTGGCGGCCAGGACCAGTCCGTCGCGGTTGAGCACGGCCATCGCCAGGCGCCCCGCGTGGAAGGCGGCGCGGTAGTCGCCGAGGGAGGCGGCGGAGTCGTCGTGGCGGCCGGCCGCGGCGGGCCGGGCGTCGCCGGATTCTTTGGGGGTGCCGTTACGTTCCGTCACTGAGGGCAGCGTCGCTCCGGGCGTGCGGCCCGGGCCGTCGGGGTGTCCGCTCACTGCTCGCTCCCGCTTGGCGCTTGTCTCGTGATGGAGGGGGGATCCCGCGCTGGAAAGTGTGGCGATCATAGAGGCTGGCACGAGGGCCGATCCAGCGACGCAGCCGTGCTCCCCGGCCCACATGACGGAACTTCAGCCATTTCTGCCCGGCTCTGTTCGCGGCGATTGCCCTGTTGGTCGATTGTGACTGTCCGTTACGGCACGGCGGAGACGCGCCGGTCACTCGTCCGGGCCCCGGAAACAGGACGAATAGCATTAAATCGCCACAGGGTAGATGAGGTCCCCGAATCCGTCCCTGGAGGTACGAGTGCCGCGCGCCCGGATGCCCGACGGGGGCGACCGCCGTCGCCTGCGGCGCCTGGCGGCGATCCTCACCTCGCTGAGCGCACTGATCGCCACGTCCATCGTCGCCGGGCCCGCCACCGCCTCCGAGGCCGCCCTCCCCTGTGCGCTGGGCCGCAGCGAGGCCCATCACTCCGAGGGCCTGGACAACTGGAACGGCTCGTACACCCGCCCGGACCGCCCGCTCGACGCGGTGATGATCTACCTCTCCTTCCCCGACTCCCGGCCGGCCGCCACCCCGCAGGCGCTGGCCCGCGACTACTTCCCCGCCACCTCCGCCTTCTTCGAGCGCGCCTCCTACGGCCGCTTCCGGCTGCGCCCGCACGTCCACCACCCCTGGGTGCGGATGCCGCGCTCGTCCGTCGCGTACGGCATACGGCGCGACTGGGACGCCGGGCGGCGCGCGGCCTATCTGCGCGACGCGGTCGCCGCCGCCGATCCCTCGGTGGACTTCGGCCGCTACGACGTGGTCTATTTCGTCGCCGATCCGGAAGCGCCCGGCGTCGATTCGGACGCCACCAAAGTGGTCAACCTCGATCAGCCGATGCACGCCGACGATCACGAGCTGCGCCGGTTCGTCACCGTCTTCGAGCAGAGCCCGCCGGACCGCAACGTCCTCGCGCACGAGACCGGTCATGTTTTCGACCTGCCCGATCTGTACCACCGGCCGCAGGGCGGCAAGGGTGACTGGGACACCTATGTGGGGGACTGGGACCTCATGGGCAGCCAGTTCGGACTGGCGCCCGACCCCTTCGCCTGGCACAAGTGGAAGCTCGGCTGGATCGCCGACAACCAGGTTGACTGCGTCGACCTCGCGCGCCCCGGCCTGTACTCGCTCCGGACCCTGACCGCCCCCCTCGAACCCCGCGGCCACCGCCGCCCGCGGCTGCTGGTGCTCCGTACCGGCCCCGACAGCGCGCTGGCCATCGAGGCACGCAGTGCCCAGGGCAACGACCGCGCCCTGTGCAGCGAGGGTGTCCTCGCCTACCGCGTCGACAGCGCGATCGCCTCCGGCTCGGGCCCGGTCCACGTCCTCGACGGCCATCCCGCCACCTCCGCCTGCTGGGGCACCTCCGTCTACCCACCGCTCGCGGACGCGCCCCTCGGCGTGGGGGAGAGCATGGACGACGCCCGGGACGGCGTACGGATCCAGGTGGCCGGACGGACCGGCGACGGCGACTGGGCGGTCAAGATCGGCCACGGCTGACGGCCGGGCGCATCGGCCCCGGCCCATGACGAAGGCCCCCACCTGAGGTGAGGGCCTTCGACCGTCTGTGCGCCGCCAGGGACTCGAACCCCGGACCCGCTGATTAAGAGTCAGCTGCTCTAACCAACTGAGCTAGCGGCGCCTGCTGACGGGGAAAACATTAGCATCCTGATCGGGGAGGACAAAAATCGGTTTCCCACGGGCCTGGGCCGACCCCGAATCGCGGGGCTGACCTGCGGCTTCCGCTGCCTCCCCGGCCGTCGGGCGGGCCGCGCGGACACAGGCCCACAGCAGCACGTCCGGCCCCGGCAGCCAGGGCCGGCGGACGTCCGGCGCCACCAGCCACCGGGAGCCCGCGACGGAGTCGTCGTCGGCCGGCGCGGTGATCGGCTGCGGCGCGGTACGCGGGCGCGTACGGGCGGCGGGGGCGGGGTGCGGGTGCAGCGGCGGGATGGTCACCGCGTCCCCGCTGCCGTGGCACAGCAGCGGCGGGACGGCCGCCGCCCACTCCTCCCAGACCAGCAGCGCCGGCAGCCGCTGGGCGGTGCCCGGCGCCGCGAACAGCAGGATCCGCCCGCGGTGCGCGGCCACCGGCCCGGAGCCGGGGCCGGCCGACCACAGCCGGTCCACCATCCGCCGCCCGAACAGCGCCGGGGCGTTGATCACGTCGAAGGCCGTCCCGCACGGCAGCACGCTCGGCGCGTCCGGGTGCAGCGCCCACAGGGCGTGCATGTCGTCCGGGTGGGGGCTGGCCGAGGCGAGCCAGTCGGCGCCGGCGAGGGTGACGTACGACGTGGCGTGGTGGGCGGGGGTGCGCGGGAGGTCGGGCAGCCGGTCACTCATGGGGACAGGTCTACCGATACGGCCCTTACCGGCTCGGCTGATTGCCGGAAATCGGGACAGCGCGGCACAGGACCCGGTACCTTGCCCCTTCGCATATGCCAGCGGCTCATGGTTGGTGACCATGAGCCGTCGTGGGGCGTCTGTGGTGGATGTGAACGAGCGGACGGGTCGGTCCGCGACGGTCGGTCGACGGGCGGAATCAGGGCAGGGACAGGGGCAGGGTCAGTCCATGTCGCCGAGCAGCGTGCTGCCGCTCCGCATCAGGCTGCGGCCGAACTCGATCATCTTCTGCGCGTAGTCCTCGGTCCACTCGGCCTGCTCCGCCAGCACGGCCAGCGGCAACCGGTCGAACCGGCTCGGGTCGGCCAGCTGGGCGGCGGCCAGCGCCTGGAACTCCGTGGCGCGGTCGGCCGCGGCACGGAAGGCCAGGGTCAGCTCCGTCGCGCGGCTGAGCAGCTCGCGCGGGTCCTCTATCGACTCCAGGTCGAAGAAGTGCTCGGGGTCGGCAACGGCCTCGGGTGGTTCGAAGAGCAGCTGCGCGGGCTTCATGCGCCGTGGCCTCGGTGCCGTACCACGGGGGTCGGGAGCCGGTCGCGGCTCGGACATGTACGTACCTCCAGATCGTGTGCCGCATTCCATTGTCCCGCCTCGCGCAAGTGCGCCCTGGGGCGTGAGGTGCACGGAGGGGACACCGGGTGTCAAGGCCGCCAGGCCACCCGGTGCTCCTGAAGGTGCGCGAGGACGGCGTGGTTGGCCTCCCAGCCGTCCGGGAACTTCACCGTGACGCCCAGGCTGACCGGCTCGGTCGAGGGGTGCTCGTCGAGGAGGTCCGCGACGCCGGCCCGGCAGACCACGATGCAGGCGTGGCGGTGCCGGGAGGCGAGCACGCACAGCCGGCCGGTCTCCAGATGGAACGCGGTGGCGTCGGGGCGCCCGGAGAGCGGGTGCAGGACCACCGTCACGTCGAACTCGCGGCCCTGGAGGCGGTTGGCGGTGTCCACCGTGACGTCGGACACGCCCAGCTCGGCCAGGGCGGCGCGGACCGCGGCGGCCTGGTCGCGGTGGGCCGTGCCGACCGCGATCCGGGCGGCGGTCAGCGGCGTCGGCTCCGGCGCGTGCTCACCGCTCGCCGCGCCGCCGCGGTCCAGCAGCCGCCGCACCACCAGGGCCACCGCCCGCACCGCCTCCGGGTCCGTCCGCGGCGTACGGCGGGCGGGCAGCTCCAGCAGGCCCCACCCGGACTCGGCGGCCTCGTCCAGGACCCGGTCCACGCCCGAGCCGTCGCCCGGCACCCCGAACGCCAGCCGGCGCTCACCGGGCCCGGTGCCGCTGCGGAACGGCGTGTACGGGTAGAACGCGGCGGAGACCAGGGGCGCGGCCGAGGCGGGCAGCCGCCAGGAGACCGGCAGGCGGTGCTGCGGCAGGTCGGGGTTGTGGGCCAGGAGGGTGGAGACGGCGCTGGCCGACGGGTCGTACGTCAGCCCGGCCCACTGCTCGGCGCCGACCACGCTGAACGGGTCCAGCTGGCCGGGGTCGCCCACGAACAGCGCCCGCTCGAAGAGCCCGGCCACGCTCAGCAGCGCGTCCGACCGCATCTGGTACGCCTCGTCCACGATGGCGTGCCGCCACGGCTCCTCGACCTTGGTGTAGGCCCACTTCGCGGCCGTCGAGACCACGACGTCCAGCCCGGCCAGATCGGCGATCTTCGCGGACGTGCGGACCGCCGGCAGTTCGGCCAGCGCCGGGTCGAACGCGCCGGGCTCGCTGCTGTGGAGCCGGCCGACCGGCAGCTCGGGGTCCTTCTCGGCGAGCCGCAGCACCAGGTCGTCGACCTGCGCGTTGGTCTGCGCGACGATCATCAACGGGCGCCCGGCGGCGGCCAGTTCGCGGGCCGCGCGGACGACCAGGGTGGACTTGCCGGCACCCGGCGGGGAGTCGACGACGACGCCGCGGCGGGTGCCGTGCAGCGTGTCGCGCAGGATCGCGTCGGTGGCCGCCGCGGCCGCCACGGAGGGATCGGCGTCCCGGGCGCCGGCGGCGGTGGGGGGCGGGTCCTGAAGGGCCGTCATTCCGCGGTGACCTCCCAAGGCGTGGCGGACGGGTCGGTCCGGGGGCGGGTGCGGGTGCGGGTCACAGGAAGTCCTCCGGGGTCACCGGGTCGGCGGTCTCGGACGGGGTGTCCGTGGTGGCGGAGGGCGGTCCGCCGTGGGTCCACGGGATGTCCTCCGGGTCCGGGAGCTCCGGGCCGCCGCGCGGGGCGTGCTCGAACAGCGTCCAGCAGACCCGGTCCGCGGGCTCGGGCACGGAGCCGGGCTCCGGGGTGCGGCCCCGGCCCATCCCGCCGGTCAGCCGCACCACCAGCACCTCCGGCTCGCCCGGCGCGTACGCCACGAACTCGGCGGGCTGGGTCCGGCCGTCGGCCAGCGGGCGGTAGAGCTTGGCGCCGCCGGACAACAGGGGGCGGTCGGCGGTGCGCAGCGTCACCAGGGGGCGCGGCATCGGGCGCTTGCCCTCGGACATCGCCATCTCCACGGCGGTCACCGTGCCCTCGAACGCTTCCCCGGCGAGCCGGCGGCCCGCCATCACCAGCGGGTCGTCCAGCGCCTCCTGGGCCTCCAGCTGCGCCTGCGCGGTCTCCCGGGCGGACAGCTTCTGCGCGGCGGTGACCGCGTCGTCCCGCCGGGGCTGCGGGGGTTCACCGGCCCGCACCCGGTCGCGGTGCGCCGTGTACGACCAGCGGTCGCGCTTCCAGCGGTCGGCGACCCGGGCGCCCTCGGGCAGCGCCCGCAGCAGGTCGATGCCGCGCCACACGGCGTCCCAGGTCGGCCGCAACTGGCCTTCGAGCAGGGCGCGCAGCTCCTCCTCGGCGCCCGGCAGACCGGCGTCGTAACGGGCCATCGCGGGTGCGAGCAGGCGGTTGTCGAACGCCGGGTCCGTGGCCGGCCCGGCCGGCGGGCACCGCAGCTGGCCGTCCGCGTCGCGCGCCGACTCGGCGAACTCGGCGGCCTCCTGGCCGGACCTCCCCGGCGGCGGGTCGATCCAGGCGAGCAGCGCCCCCAGGTGCTGGTCCTCCAGCACGCTCTGGCCGGTCGCCCAATGGCGGGCCAGCAGACCCGTCATGGGCAGCAGCAGACCGGCGCCGGGGACCCGCGCGCGCTCGCCGAAATGCGTCAGCCAGCGGCCCAGCAGCGGGACGTGCGGCGGCGCCGGATGGGGTGCCTCCGGATCCTGCTCGGCCGTCCGCCGGAACCGCATCGAGCGGCCCAGCAGCCGGACGTACTCCACGCCGGCCGCGCTGGGGACGATCAACTGCGGTGCGTCCGCGCACAGTTCGACCTGCACCGGGACCTTCTTGCCGGTCTCCGGGTCGGTCTCCTTGCGCTCCTCCCACTCCACGGCGTCGGCGAAGCCGTCCACGTACGGCAGCACGGTCTCGGCCAGCTCGGCCAGGAACGCGAACCGCAGATCGCGGTTGCGCGGCTGCGGGACGGCCAGCAGGGCGGGCTTCTCGCGGTCCGTGCCGACCAGCGCGCCCAGCGGGGCACCGGCCTCACCCGCGGTCGTCAACGGCACGAGGACCAGCGGGTTTTCGGAGAGGTGGCGGTGCCGGACCGTGCAGCGCGGGCGGGCGCGCCCGGCGGCCACCGCCTCCATCCGGGCCAGCGTCTCGATCAGCGACATCTACGCCTCCTCCGCTCGCGGACGGGGCACACAGGGCTCTTCCGCCGGTGTCTGCGGTACGTGGGGCCCTTCCGCGGGTGTCTGCGGTACGGGGGCGGCCGCCGGTGTCTGCGGTACGGCGGCGGCCGCCAGTGCTTCGGCGCGCAGCGCGGCGGCCCGGCGCAGGGCCAGGACGGCCGGATCGTCGGGGCCGGTCGGGTCGTCGCCCCGGTCGCCGGCCGGGTCCCCGGGGCGGGCCGCCGCCAGCACCTCCTCGATGGTGCGCAGTCCGCCCAGCTCGCCCCGGACACCGCGGCCCAGCGCCTCCACCGCGCCCTCCCGGCGGGCCTGCTTCCGGCAGTGGAAGGCCAGCTCGCAGGCGGCCAGGCACTCGGGGGCGTAGGCCGCGCCGACCGCACCCACGGCCGCGGCCAGCTCTTTCGCCGGGCGGGTCGGGGTCTTCCCGTCGTCCGCCATCCGCAGATCGAAGGTGGTCCCCTCCGGGAGCGCGGCGGCGATCTCCTCGACCCGGGTGAGCCGGCCCAACTGCCGCCGGGTCGTGGACAGTTGCTTGCGGACGTCGACGGCCGCGGCCGTGGGGAGGTTCGAGAAGTCCTTGGGGCACACCAGCAGCACCCGGTCGCGGACCCGCACCGCGCGGCCCGTGTGCGCGGCGGCGTGCGCGGCGACCGGTTCCAGGGCGAGCACGTACACCGCCGCCTGGCGGGCCGCGGCGCCCACCTTGGCGGCGTCCGCCGAACCGTCGATCATCGGGAAGGACTTGATCTCCACGACCGTCCAGCTGCCGTCCGGATGCACCACCACCGCATCCGGCTCCACATAGGCGGGCGAGCCGGCCACGTCGACCGCCAGCATCGGATGGTCGAGCAGCGTCCACCCGCCGGCCGCGGTCGCCTCGCGCAGCGCCAGCGCCGTACGCGCCGCGCGGCCCTCCGGCCCCGCCGCGGACAGGTCCGGCGCGGCTGCCGCCCCGGGCTCCTCCGGCTCGGGCGGCGGGCTCCCCGGGTCGAGCCGCTCCCGCACCAGCCGCAGCAGCTCCGCGCCGCCGTCCGCCTTCACCCGGGCCTCGAAGGCGTTGCCCCGCACGAACGCGAACTGCGACTGCCCGTACCCCGCCGGCGAACCGAGGGCCCCGGCCAGCGCGCCCTTGTCGACGCCCGCACCGTCCAGCAAGGCCCGGCGCCGGCAGCCGGGATTGGCGGCCAGCGCGGCGAGCGCCCGGGCATCGAGCGACCGGGGGCGTACGCCGGGACCGCGCAACTCGCTGAGCCTCTGACGCAGGCTCGAAGACGGCAGCGCCTGCCCCGCCGGAGGACCGGTCGCCACGGCTCGACTGTCGCGGAAAACGTTCACCTGCCGAAGTCTCGCATCCGGGACTGACATCCGGGACGGGCATCGGGTACGGGGCTGGCGCGACGAAGGGCTGGCGCGGGACGGGGCGGGGCCGGAGGTCTCCCCCGCCCCCTCCCCCTCTCCCCCTTCGGGGGAGGGGGCGGGGGGTGGGTTCGGGGGTGGGGGGAAGCGGAGGCGCAGCGAGTGCCCACCGGGGGGCCAGGGCCCCCGGGGGGGGCGAGGGGGCCCCGGTGAGCGTGGGGTCCGCCGGTGGGCGACGGGCCCGCCGGTCGGCGTGGGGCCCGCGGGTCGGCGTCGGGTCCCCGGTGGCCGAGGCCCCCGGGGTGGGCGAGGGTCCCCTCCCCCCGGGTGCGCGAGGGACCCCCTGGTGCGCGAGGGTCCCTGGATGCGCGAGGGGCTCCGGGTGGGCGTGCGGTCCCCCGTGGCTGAGGTTCCCCGGTTGGGTCGCCGAGGTCCCCCCGGTTCGCGAGCCCGATGTGCCCCGCCCCCGAGCGCGGACAAAACGCCCCATGGGCGATGATGGAAAGCCCGCGGTCAATGCCGCCCGCGCCGAACGATGATGAGTGAGTGGCCGAGTGATCGGCGAAAGGTGCGACCCATGGCAGCGCGCATAATCCTGGCCCGGCACGGGAAGACCGAGTGGTCCGTTTCCGGCCGGCACACCGGGCGTACGGACATCCCGCTGCTGGACGGGGGCCGTCGCGGCGCGAAGCTGCTGGGGGAGCGACTGCACCATGCGCCCTGGGACGGCCTGCCGGGCGTCGAGGTCCGTACCAGCCCCCTGGTGCGCGCGAAGGAGACCTGCGAGCTGGCCGGTTTCGGTGACCGGGCGCAGGAGTGGGACGCGCTGATGGAGATCGACTACGGCGCGTACGAGGGGCTGACGCCCGCCCAGATCAAGGCGGCACGGCCGGGGTGGCTGATCTGGCGGGACGGCGTGCCCGAGGGCGAGTCGCTGGCCGAGGTCTCCGCGCGGGCGGACGAGGTCGTCGCCTGGGCGCGGTCGGCCGACCGGGACGTGCTGGTCTTCGCGCACGGGCACATCCTGCGCGCCCTCGGCGCCCGCTGGCTGGGCCTGGACATCTCGTTCGGCGCCCGCATCCGGCTGGAGCCGACGTCCCTGTCGGTGCTCGGCTGGGCCTACGGGGAGCCGGCGATCGAGCGCTGGAACGACACGGGCCACCTGGGCTGACCCCGGTCACCTCGGACCCGATCACCTCGGACCCGATCGCCTCGGACCGGGTCACCTCGGACCCGACCGCCGGTCGACCCGACGGCCGGCCCGCACACCGGCTCCCCCCGGCCCGCTAGTCCACGCCGACTGCGCCCATCGGGCCCATCGCCCCCACCGCCTCACCCTCCCGTTCCCCCGCACCCCTGCGCTCAGCCTCCCCCGCCGCCGCGTGCCGGGACAGGAAGTCGGCGACCGGGGGGAGGGTGTGGTGGGGGCGGAGGGTGTGGGCTGTGGTGGCGAGGAGGGTGCGGATGCGGGCGGAGCGGACCTGGGTGAGGAGGGTCAGGACGCGCAGGCCGGCCGCGGCGGCCTCCTCGGGGGCGCCGTCGGCGGCGAGGTCGGCGGCCAGTTCCGCGGTGAACAGCGCGATGTTGCGGGTGAAGTGCGGGTCCTGGAGGGCCACCGCGCGGTGCGCGTGCTCGGCGGCGCGTCCGGCGTCGCCGAGGGCCGACCAGCACTGCGCCTCAAGGCCCGACAGTTCGGCCTCGCCGTAGAACGTCATCCACTCGGGGTCGCCGTCCCGCGGCCCGGCGGCGAACAGCCGCTCGGCGCGGGCCAGGGCCTGTTCGCAGCCGGAACGATCGGCCAGCCCCGCCCAGCCGCCCGCCTCGCGCAGCGCCAGCAGGGACAGCAGCCGCGGCGAGGCGAGGTGCTTGGCGGCCTGCTGCCCGGCCTGTGCGGCGCGTACCGCCTCGCGCGGGCGGCCGGCGTCGCGGGCGAGGAAGGCGGTGTTGCAGAACGCGTGCGCCTCCAGGGCGGCGTCGCCGCAGACCCGGGCGGTGGCCAGCGCCTCGGCGTAGTGGGAGCGGGCGTCGTCGAAGCGGCCGGAGTCGTGGGCCAGCCAGCCGACGGAGATGGCGAGTTCACCGGCGCCGGCGTGCAGCCGGTCGGCGACCGAACGGTGCCGGACGTCGGCCTCCAGCAGGTCGTAGGCGGCGCGCAGCGGCTGGGTGGCGCGGTGGTAGATGCCCTCCGCGCCGTGCCGGTCGTCCAGCAGCCGGATGTGCCGGACGGCCTGTTCGACGGCGGTGGCCTCGGCCGCACCGGCGCGGCCGCCGGCGGGTGGGCGGGGCGGGGGCACCCGGTCGGATGCGGCGGCGGCAGCGGCTTCGATGGGGTGCAGGGCGGCGAAGCCCAGGGCTGCCGCCGGGCCGCCGGTGATGAACGCGCGACGCAGCACGTCGCTCTCCTCGCAGATCTGGATACGGGTATCGCGGTGGTCGGGGTCGGTTGCCAGGGGCGCGGCGCTGACCGCCGCCGTACGCGCCCCCCGTCCGCGTACCGCCTCGCGCGGCGCGAAGCCCATGTCGGGCAGCGTCAACCCGGGGAACATGTGCCGGAACACCCGCTCGTAGGCGTAGTTCGGACACCGGATCTCCCCGGACTCGACGCGCCCCACATAGCGGGCGTCGCACGAGACCTGCTCACCGATCTCACGGGCGGACCGTCGGACCGCCGCCGCGAACTCGCCCGGGGACAGCCGGCCGCGCAGCTGTCGGAAGGCGGTGTTCGGGCGGGCGGGTACGGTACGGGACGACGCTGATCGTGCTGCTGGCGACGCCATGGCGGACCCTCTCCGTGCCCTCTCCGTGCCATCTGTGTGGCGATGCCGCGTCCTGGCGGTGCGGCGGGACGACCGTACCGGCTGTGACGGCACCGATACGCACAGTTTGGCTACAAATCGGATATCTCACGCGTGATCTGCCATGAACTGCCATCCTTTGCAGCGTTACGCCGCCGTAGCTGTTGACACGCCCGACCGTTGAATTCGGTGTAAAGGGACTGCGGCTGCAGGAGGAGGGGTTTTCCGTGTGGGAGACCGGCGTGAGCAGGGGCGGCAACGGGTCCGCGGGCCAGGCCGGCGGTCGGCGGAGGCAGGTCGTGCCGGGCGGGACGCCCGCCGTTCCGGCGCAGCCCTGCGACCTCGTGACGGTGCCCGCCCGCCAGGGGCTGGAGGCCGTGGACATCCTGCGGCTGCGGGACGGTGTGGGCCCGGTGCTGCACGACGGGGCCTGCGACACCCTCGGTTTCCTCGTACCGCCGGGCACGGCCGCGGGCTGGGACGTGCCGGGCAGTGCCTGCACCCAGACCTACGGCCGGGGGATCGTGCTGGGTGCGGCGGGCGGTGACGGGGTGCCGGCCGAGCCGCCGGTGACCGGGACCGGCTGGCTGGTGTCGCCGGAGGGCGCGGGGGCGGCCGCCACGGACCCGGTCGTGCTGCGGGCGGCGCTCGGGGAGGCGGCGCGGACGATCGCGGCGGTCGACCGCTGTCAGTGACCGCCCGCCGGGAGGCGACAGAACGACGTGCGGGGGCCGCCCGGTAGGTGCCGGGCGGCCCCTTCGGTGTGCCGTTCCGGTGCCCCGGGTGCGGTCCTGCCTAGACGGCGGGCTCGTCGGCCGGGGCGTCCGGGGCCGGGCCGCCCGCGGGGGCCGGGGTGGTGGCCCCGGCCGGGCGGGGGATGGTGGCGGTGGCGGGCCGGTCGCCGAGCCTGCGCCGGACGCCGCGTACCACCCGTGCCGCGGTGAAGGCCGCGCCGTGGACGAAGCGCATCGACGGGCCGAAGGACGGCGCGGTCAGCAGGCCGGCGAAGAACAGGCCGGGCCAGGAGGACTCGAAACCGGCGCTCAGTTCGGGGGCCCGGCTGCCGCCGACGGTCCGCAGGGTGGTGCGCACCCGGGGGTGCAGCAGCCGCAGCCGCCCCACGTCAGGGGTGAAGCCGGTGGCGGCCACCACATGGTGGGTGTCGAGGGTTTCGGTACTCCCCTCCGTATGGGTGAGATGGAGCCGCACGCCGTCGCCGTGCGGGACCGCGGCCCGGAGCCGGTGGTGGAGCAGGAGCGGTACGGCGGATTCGAAGCGTTCGCGCAGCCACCAGGTGCCGGCCGGGCCCAGCGCGGTCTCGGTGAGCCGTACCCGGGTCGGCGCCGGCAACCGTCGTACCGCGCCGGGGAGTTGGGACCAGGCCCAGTTCGGCCAGCCGGTGCCGAGGGCGCTGTGCGGGGCGCGCAGGGCGCGCAGCCGGCCGCGGTCGAGGGGCTGCGGCGGGGCGTTCCAGCGCAGCCGGTCGGCGCGGGCGACGACCTGGGCCCGGGCGCCCTGTTCGGCGAGCAGGGCCGCGGTCTCCAGGGCGCTCTGTCCGGAGCCGATGACGGTGACGTGCCGGCCGGTGAAGCGGGACAGGTCGCGGTGGTCGCTGCTGTGCGAGGCGAGTGCGGCGGGGAGGTCGAGCAGCGGCCAGGGGCGGTGGGCGAACGGCGGCAGGCCGACGGCGAGGACGACGGTGCGGGCCGCGATCAGTTCGCCTGTGTCGGTCGCCACCTGGAAGCCGTCGTCGCTGTCCGGGCGGACCGCGGTGACGGTGGTCTCGTCGATCCGCGGGACGGCCCGTTCGGCGAACCAGCTGCCGTATGTGGTGAAGGTGTCGAGGGGCAGCGGGACGCCGTGCTCGGCGGTCAGGTCGTGGGCGGCGCAGTAGTCGGCCAGGGTGTGGCCGCCGGCGGGGGAGGAGAGGCTGGAGGCCCAGGGCTCGGACGTGAGGAGCATGCCGGCGGGCATGTGGTCGCGCCACGAGGCCATCGGCCGGCCCACGACCCGCAGCCGTAGTCCGGCCGCCGCCGCGTGTGCGGCGATCGAGAGTCCGTAGGGGCCGGCGCCCACCACCACGAGGTCGTACATGGGTGTCTTCCTGCTCTTTCTGGTTGCTGGTCGTCGGTCGCTGGTCGTGCAGTGCGGTGCGCTGCGGTGCGGTGCGGAGACGTGCGAAGCGTGCGGCGCCTCAGGGGCGGGGCCGGCACGTGGTGGAACACGTGGTGGAAGGGGCCTTCGATGGACCGTGCGGGGGACCGGAGGT
This sequence comes from Streptomyces sp. NPDC107765, assembly GCF_055657085.1. Lineage (NCBI taxonomy): Bacteria > Bacillati > Actinomycetota > Actinomycetes > Kitasatosporales > Streptomycetaceae > Streptomyces > Streptomyces sp. NPDC107765. The sequence continues at coordinate 217,814 of NZ_JBVKBL010000010.1, forward strand.
CGCCAATGGGCTACCGGGATGCGTTCCGGCGGGGCGTCCGGGCTATCTCCTTGGTGCCGTCCCGGGAGGCGTCCCGGACGGCCGTCATGGGTCAGCGCACCGGACCGCGGGCGTCCGCGGCCGAGCCACCGGAGGCACCATGTCCCAGCGCAACCGGCGGAGGGCGGCAGCCACCGCGGCCGGCGCGCTGCTGACGTGCCTGCTGGCCGCCGCCCCGGTGGTGTCCGCGGCCGGCCCGCCGCCCCCGGTGCCGATGGGGGCGTTCCTGGGGTCCGACGCCCGGGGGGTGCGGCGGATGGCGGCGCTCGGGCAGTGGCTCGGCGGCGCCGACGTCCGGGTGGGCCACACCTACCTGCCCGGCAACAACTGGTCGGACATCGAGGGCGATCCGGTGTTCCTGTGGCCGTGGGCGGTCTGGCGGCAGGGGGCGCCCGGCCGGCTGTTCGTGCTGAACGTGCCGATGATGGCGCCCGACGAGGCGCGGCTGCCGGACGCCGAGGTGCGCCGGCTGCTCGGCACGGCAGCGGCGGGCGGCTTCGACGGGCACTTCCGCACCCTCGCCCGGCGCCTGGTCGGGGCGGGCCTGCCGGACACCGTGCTCACCCTCGGGTGGGAGATGAACGGCATCACCTACACCCACCGCTGCGCGCCCGACCCCGGGGCCTGGAAGGCGTACTGGCGGCGGATCGTCGCCGTGATGCGGTCGGTGCCGGGGCAGCGGTTCCGGTTCGACTTCGCGCCGAGCCGGGGCCGGGACGCGATCGGCTGGACCCTCTGCTACCCGGGCGACGACGTCGTGGACGTCCTCGGCATGGACTCCTACGACCAGCCGGCCGGGGAGACCTTCGACGCGATGGTCCGCGAACCGTACGGGCTTCAGGCGCAGGTGGACTTCGCGGCCGCGCACCGCAAGCAGATCTCGTACCCGGAGTGGGGGCTGTTCCGCAACGGCGACAACCCCGTCTTCGTGACCCGCATGCTGGACTGGATGGCGCGGCACCCGCCGCTCTACCAGACGATCACCGACTACTGCCCGCACGGCGTGTGGCAGTGCCGGGCCAACCCGCGCGCCGCACAGGCGTACCGGCGGGTGTTCCACGGCGTGCCGGACGCGGCCGGGCCTACCGGGACGCCGCCGCCCGGGCCGGCGCGGCCCGTCGGGTAAGCGCTGGTTCGGGGAGGTCATGGCCGGCCGGCACCCCTCGCGGGTACGGTGCCCCGCCGGGCCCGCAGGCCGCGCAGCGAGGTCATCCGCTCGCGGGCCAGGCGGGCGGCCAGCGCCCGGCCGGTGATCCGGGCCGCGTACAGCCCGAGGGCGGGCGCCTGCGCGCGGCCGGCCAGCAGCAGCCGCTGGTTGGTCACCGGCACCGGCCGCCAGTGCAGCTTGTACGGCTCGGTGCCGCGCAGCAGGCTCAGCGCGCCGCGGCCGGTGTCCACCGCGTGGCGCGCGTCGTGGCGCATCAGCATGGTGGTGATGTCGACCTTCCGGTCGCGGAGTTCGGGGTCGGCGCCGTAGAGGTAGCCGCCGGCCAGGTCGGCGGACATCAACAGGAGGTCGGCGGCCATCACTCGGCCGTCCATCCGGTACTCGGTCAGCACCGCGTCGCCGCTGCCGACCATCTCCCGGGCAGCGCGCGCCAGATGGGCGGCGAACCGGGGCCGCAGGTGCTCCGGCGTCACGCCCCGGCCCTGCCACTGCAGGCCGTGCAGCCGCAGCATGTTCCGCACCGAGGAGGGCACGTCCCCGGCCGGGACGGTGCGTTCCTCGATGCCCAGCGCGTCGAGCTTGCGGAGCTTGGCGCGGACCCGGCGGGCCCGGGGGCCGGCCAGCCGGCTCAGCAGGTCGTCCATCGGCATGCCGGGCAGTTCCAGGGTGACCGAGTCGTCGAGCCGGCGGCGCGGGCCCGGCCAGGCCGCGTAAAGGTGCTCGGCGGCGGCGCCCGGCCGCACCTCGCGCAGGTCCACCAGCGCGCCGCGGGCCGCCCGGCGCACCCCGGCGGCGAGCTCCGCGGCCGCCGGGCCGGGGCAGGAGTCGTCCAGCAGGACGTCGGAGAAGTCCGAGATGGCGCCGCCGAGCGGCACCAGGACGGGCAGCGGACGGTACGTCAGCATCAGCGGCGCCGCCGCCACCAGGTGCCCGCCGCGGTGCACCAGCACGATCCGCAGCCGCCCCGGCGTCCCGTACGACAGCCACCACGAGTGCAGCCAGGAGTGGCTCTGGAACGGGGTGGCCGCCCGGCAGCGGCGGTGCAGCGCCCGCCAGTCGGCGGCCAGCGCGGCGAACGCGGCCGGGTCGCGGCAGAGCGTCGTGGTCATCGCACCGCGTCCTCGGCGGCCGGTACGGCGCCCGCCTCCACCGCGGCGTGGGCCGGGGCCGGGACCGATCCGCCGGCCCGTACCGCGGGGTGCCGGTCGCGCGGCCGGACCAGCAGCACCAGCCCGCCCAGCAGGCCGCCCGCCGCGCCGCCGACCGCGGTGGCCAGCGGTGCGGACGGCGAGACCGGCTCGTCCGGGGCCGCGGCGCGGGCGAGGACCAGCAGGTGGGCGCCGGTGCGGGCGGCGGTGCGGTTGCCGGTCCCGGCCAGCGCGCGGGTCACCGCGTTCGCGAGGCCGGCGGAGGCGGCCGGGGTGCGTGCGGTGCCGGTGATCTCGATCATCGGGGCGTCCGGTGAGGTCGCCGCCCGGATGCCGCCGCGCAGCGTGCCGAGCGGCAGACCGGAGTCCCGGTGCGCGGCGGCCAGCACCGCGCCGCTGGTGGCGATCCGGCCGTACGCCTGGGCGAAGCCGAGCGCGGCGGCCGGGTCGGCGCCCTTGCCGGGCACCACGACGACGTAGCCGGTCGCGGCGTAGCGCGGCGGTTCGACCGCCTGGTACACCGCCCCGCCGGCCGCGCCGAGCAGGGCGGCGAGCGGCACCGGCCACCAGCGGGGCAGCCGGCGCGCCCGGTCCCGCAGCCGGCCGAGCGCGGCCCGCGGCCGGCCGGTGGGGGCGTGGTCCACGGTTCCGTGCACGGCGCCGCCTACCGGTTGGTGAGCGTGGACGGGGCGGACGCCGGCGACGGGTCCGGCAGTGCGACCACCCCGGAGGGGTGGCCCGGTGCGGGCGCGGCGGCACGCCACCGTGCCGCGGCGGTGGCCAGGGCCTCCTCGTAGACGGCCATCAGGGCCTCGGCGCTGCGGGCGATGTCGTAGCGGCGCACCACCGGCGGGACCGGCAGCCGGCCCGGTCCCTGCCGCCTCAACTCCCGCAGCGAGGTGGCGAGTTCGTGTACGCCGGGGCTGAAGCGGCGGGCGCCGGGGGCCTGGTCCTCGGGCAGTTCGTCGACCGCCGGGCAGCTGCCGTACAGCACGTGCAGCCCGGACGCCAGCGCTTCCAGGACGGCCAGGCCGAACGCCTCCTCGGGGGAGGGGGAGACGAAGACGTCGATGGCGGAGAGCAGCCCGGGGATGTCCGGCCGCGCGCCGGGCGGTGCGGCGTCGGTGCCGCCGGTGCGGGCCCAGGCGTCGGCCCGGCCCGCGGCCAGTGCGTCGAACGCCCCGTCCCGCGCGCCCAGGAGGTGGATCCGGTCGCCCGAGCCGAACTGCTCGGCCATCCGCCGCAGCATGTCCCGCTCCGGCCCCTCGCCGGCCAGCAGCAGGTGCACTCCGGGGAGTTGGGTCACCGCGCGGACCAGGACGTCGAACCGTTTTCCGGGCACCAGCCGGCCCACCCCGCCGACCACGAACGCGTCCACCGGCAGCCCGAGCCGGGTGCGGACCAGCGCCCGGGCGGCCGGGTCGAAGGCGAACCGGTGCGCCTCGATGCCGTTGGGGACGACGTGGATGCGCTCCCCGGGCACGCCCCAGCGGCGCAGCCGGGCCGCGACGGTGTCCGAGACCGCGACGGTCGCCGAGCCCAGCCGCTCGGTGGCCCGGTACAGCCCGCGCACGCTCCGGGTGAGCCGCCGGCCCTCGATGACGGCGTCGCCGAGGGAGTGCTCGGTGGCGACCACCGCCCGGACCCCGGCCAGCCGGGCGGCGATCCGGCCGTAGACGCAGGCCCGGTAGAGATGGGTGTGGACGAGGTCGGGGCCGCCCGCGCGGATCAGCCGGGCCAGCCGGGGCAGGGCGGTCAGATCGCGGTTGCCGGTCATGCCGAGGTGGGTGACGGGGGTGCCGTCGGCCTCGATGCCCGCGGCGACCGGGCCGGGGTCGGTCAGGGTGACGACCTCGCACGCGGCGGGCAGCCGGCGCAGCATCAGCCGCAGCTGCTGCTCGGCGCCGCCCACGTCGAGGCCGGTGATGACGTGCAGGACTTTCACCGGGTGCCTCCAGGGGTAGCGGTAGCGGCCGGGGATTGCGGGTTGTTGGTGCTGCCCGGCCCGGACGGCGTCGCGGGCTGGGGCAAGAGGGTTTCGTCGGGGGGCAGGGCGCGGCGGCGCAGCGGGTGCAGGGCCCGTTTGAGGGCGAGCCGCCAGGGGGTGTCGGCGGCGCCGATGTGCACCCGCGGCAGGGCGTGCCGGCCGGTGAGCGGGCCGGGGTCCACGGCGCAGGCGTAGTCGTAGCCGGCCGCGCGCACCGCCGCGACGGCCCGGGCGTCGACCGCGGCGTAGGGGTAGCAGAAGCCGTCCGGGGCCCGGCCGGTGAGCTCGGCGAGCCGGGCCCGGCTGACCGCCGTCTCCCGCTCCCGGGTGACCGGGTCGGCGGTGGTGAGGTCCTGGTGCAGCAGCCCGTGCGAGCCGACTTCCATGCCGGCGGCGGCGACCGCGCGGATGCCGTCCTCGGTCAGCAGCGGTTTGCGCGGGCCCCTGGGGTCCCAGGAGTTGAGCCCGCCGGCCCGGCCGGGCAGCACGAACACCGTGGCGGTGCAGTCGTGGCGGCGCAGCAGCGGCAGCGCGTGGGTGAGGAAGTCGGCGTAGCCGTCGTCGAAGGTCAGCCCGACCAGCCCGGTGCCGCGCCCGGCGGCCCGGGCGCGCAGCAGCTCGCCGACCGCCACCCCGCGCAGCCCGCGCTCGCGCAGCCAGCGCAGCTGACGGTCCAGCAGGCCGGGGGAGACGGTGATCCGGTACGGATCGTCCGCGCGGCCGGCGGTGTCGGTGACCGAGTGGTACATCAGGATCCAGGGCGGGCCGCCGCGGCCGGGGCGGCGGCGGACGGCGGTGCGGCCGGGGGCCGGCGGGGCGGGGGCGCGCTGCGGCGGCGGTTCAACGGGCATCGGCGAGCCTTCCTTTGACGGCGGCGAGCAGGTGCCGGACCTCGGGGGCCCGAACGGCGAGGGCGGTGCCGGCGAACACGGCCGGCACCAGCAGCGCACCGGCCGCCGCGCCGAGCAGCGGGTCGGCGGGCAGCGCGGCGAGCGGGCCGCCCACCGCGACCGCCGCGACGGCGGCGAGGGCCGGCCGGCCCAGCCCGGCGGCGATCCGGCGGACCCGGACGGCGACGACCCGGCTGCCGAGTCCGTGCAGCAGGAGTACGGCGGTGGTGGTGATGCCCGCGGCGTTGGCGGCCGCGAGGCCGGGCGCCCCCCACCAGCGGACCGCGGGCAGCCCGGCCCCGGCGGTGACCAGCAGCCCGGCGGCCATCGCGCCGACCGGGTACCAGGTGGGCCGCCCGGCCGCGAAGAACGGCCGGATCAGCGCCCCGGTCAGGCTGTGGCCGAGCAGCCCGAGGGCGTACACCCGCATCACGGCCGCGGTGGCGGCGGTGTCGGCGGCGGTGAACGCCCCGCGTTCGAAGAGGACGGCGGTGATCTGCGGGGCGCAGGCGGCCACGTACGCGGCGCCCAGCAGCACCACCAGCCCCGCCAGCGTCAGGTCCCGGGCGATCCGGCGGCCGGCCCGCGCGGTCTTTCCGTCGGCGACCGCCCGGGCGACCACCGGGAAGGTGACGGTGCAGATCATCAGGGACAGCACCATCGGCAGCTGGGCGACCTTCTGCGCGTAGTTGAGGTGCGAGATGGCCCCGGCCGGCAGACCGGAGGCGAGGAACCGCTCGACGAGGACCTGCGTCTGCCGCCCGGCGGTGAAGCAGACGACCGGCGCCAGCAGCCCGGCCACCGGCAGTCCGGGCACCGGCAGTGCCGCCGCACGGACGGCCGGCCGGCCACGCCGCGGCGGCAACACCCGTACGAACGACGGGAGTTGGACCGCCACCATCAGGGCGCCGCCGAACGCGACCCCGGCCGCGGCGGCCCGCACCCCCCGGTCGGCGGGCAGCGCCAGCACCGTGCCGGTGATCGTGAGGTTGTACGCCACGTAGATCGCGGCGGGCGCGGCGAAGCGGCGGTGGGCGCGCAGCGCCGCGCTGAGGTAGCCGGCGACGCCGAAGGTGAGGACGGTCAGCGCGGTCAGCCGGGTGCAGTCGACCGCCGCGGCCGGGTCGGCGAGCCCCGGCGCCAGCAGCCGGACGAGCAGCGGTGCGCCGGCCGCGAGCAGCGCGGAGCCGCCGGCCAGCGCGGCGGACAGCCGGGGCAGGGTGGCGCCGAGCAGGGCCCGGACCGGGTCGGCGCCGCCGTCCGGCCCATCGGAGGCCGCGGCCCGTGCCGCCAGCGCCCGGCTGAACGCGGGCACCAGCAGCAGCGCCATGGCGTCCTCGATCAGCAGCGTGGCCGCCGTCTCGGGCACCGTCCAGGCCACCAGGAACGCGTCGGTGGCGCTGCCCGCGCCGAACAGCCGGGCCAGGGTCCGGTCGCGCAGCAGACCGCACAGCGCACCGGCGGCGGTCAGCCCGGCGGTGAGCGCGGCGGCCCTCGCCAGGGAGCGGCCGGGCGGGGCGGTGGCACCGGGCGCGGCCGGCGTGCCGCCCCGGCGTACGGCGGCGGGGGCCCCGGTCACCGCGCCGCCGTCCCGCCGCCCGGCACCGGCCACCGGCCGGGCGCCAGCGCCCACCGTCCGACCAGCCCCAGCGCCACCGCGGTCAGTACCGTCGACGGGCCGCCGATGTCGGCGGAGAGGAAGTCGACGGCCTGCCAGACCAGCAGTCCCGTCGCGGCCGCGCCGCAGTCCGTGGCGCGGCGGGTGCGCCGGGCCGCGCGCAGCCGCCGCACCCCGCACACCAGCAGCACCGCCCAGCCGCCCACCAGCGCGGTCGCGCCGATCAGCCCCTGTTCGGCGAGCGCCAGCAGATAGATGTTGTGCGGCGAGAGCAGCGGCTCGCGCCGGAAGGCGACCCCGGCGCCCGCGGTGTCGCCGCCGGACGACAGGCCCAGGGAGGCGTGGCCGTCCCGTTCGGCGGGGAACTGCTTGAGCCCGGCGCCGGTCAGCGGGTGGTCGCGCCAGATGCCGGCCGCGGCGGCCCAGAGCGCATAGCGGTCGGTGACCGAGCGGTCCGGGGCGTCGGTGACCGCGCCGATGCTGGCGACCCGTTCGCCGAGCAGATCGGAGCCGGCTCCGCCCCCGACCAGCACCACCGCCGCGGCGGTGAGCACGGCCAGCGCCGGTACCGCGACCCGGGCGCCGGCCGTCAGCAGGACGGCCGCGCCGGCCGCCGCCGTGGCGATCCAGGCGCCCCGGCTGAACGACACCGCGAGCGGCACGGTCAGCACCGCCGCCGAGGCCAGGGCGGCCGGCCGCTGCCAGCGCGGGGCCCACGGGCCGGGCGCGAGGCCCAGGGCGAGCGCCGCCGTCAGGCCGTGGCCGACGGCCGTGGCCATCCCCATGACGTCCAGCGGCCCGAAGGTGCCGACCGCCCGCACCTCGCGCCCCATATAAGAGGCCCCGGTCGCGGTCAGGTACTGGTGCGTGCCGATCGCGCCCTGCACCAGGGCGAGCAGCACCAGCGCACCGGCCAGCACCCGGAAGTCCCGGGCGTCCCGCAGCGTCAGCAGCAGCGCACCCGGTACGAGGACGAAGACCTGCAGGTGGCGGACGAGACCGGGCAGGCTCGCGGCCGGGTCGGCGGAGGTGACGGTGGCCAGCGCGAGCGCGGCGACCGGCGCGCCCAGGACCAGTGCGGCGGTCCGGCCGAGCGGACGCGGGCGGTGCCGCAGCAGCCGCAGCCCGCACACGGCCACCAGGACCGCGGAGGCGGCGTCGGCCGGGGTGAGAGTGCCGACCGGGGTGGTCCGGGCGGCCTCGGCGGGCGCGCACAGCAGCAGGACCGTCGCCAGCGCGGGCAGCAGCGGCGCGCCGTGCCGGGCCGCCGTCCGGACCCGGTCCACGGCGCACCACGGCCCGGCCGGGACGGTCGCCGCCGCGCCCGCGCTCATCCGCGCTCCCGCCGCAGCAGCCAGCCGGCGGTGCGCAGCAGGATCCGCAGGTCCTGGCCCAGCGACCAGCTGTCGATGTAGAGGTTGTCGAACCGGGCCCGGTCCTGGATGGAGGTGTCGCCGCGCAGCCCGTGCACCTGGGCGAGCCCGGTCAGCCCGGCCGGCATCCGGTGCCGGGCCGCGTACTCGGGGAACTGCCGGCTGAACCGCTCCACGAAGAAGGGGCGTTCCGGGCGCGGCCCGACCAGGCTCATGTCGCCGCGCAGCACGTTCCACAGCTGGGGCAGCTCGTCCAGCGCGGTGCGCCGCAGCAGCCGGCCGACCCGGCTCGTCCGGCCGTCGTCCGGCACCGTCCAGCTGGTGGCGGGGTCGTGGTCGGCGTCCGGGCGCAGGGTGCGGAACTTCAGCAGGGTGAAGGGGCGGCCGTCGCGGCCGATCCGCTCCTGCCGGAAGAGCACGCCGGGCCCGTCGGCGAGCCGTACCGCCAGCGCACAGCCCAGCAGCAGCGGGGCCGCGGCCAGCAGCGCCGGTCCGGCGAGGGCCAGGTCCAGGGCCCGCTTCCGCCGGCCGCCGGGCCGCGGCGGGGTGGTGTCCAGCGGGCGGCAGGCGAATCCCCACAGGTGGTCGGTGCCCGGTTCCGGCGGCCGGCCCTCCCGGCCCGCCGCGGCGCCGGCCAGCCAGATCGCCGAGCCCTGGTCGACGAAGCGGCGCAGCAGCGCGGCGGTGTGCGGATCGCCGAACGGCGGCACGGTGAACACCGCGTCGCGGACGGTGTTGCCGATGACGGACCGGGTGATGTCCTGGAAGGACGTCAGGCGGGGCAGCGCACGGGCCGGGCCGCCCGTGGGCACTTCGGCCGGTCCGGGCACCACCGGGGCCGGCGGGACCAGCCCCACCGGGCGCATGCCGTACTCGGGGTGCGCCAGCAGCGCGGCGGCCAGCTGCCGGGCGGCCGGATCGGGGCCGACGACCAGCGTGGCGCGCGGCCGGCGGCGGGCCAGGTTGCGGCGCGCCCGGTGGACCATGGACCGGCCGCCGCACACCAGCAGGGAGTGCGCGGCCACCGTGCACCCGAGCGTGGTGAGCGGCAGTGCCCGCCCGGGCGTGACGGCGGCGAGCAGTCCGGCCGCCGTGCACCAGCACACCAGGGCCCGGCCCAGCAGCGCGGGCAGGTCCTGCAGGACGCTCGGGGCCGGGCCGGGGCGGTAGAGACCGGCCTGGACGTGGAGCAGCAGCAGCGCCGGTACGAGGGCGCCGAGCGCGGCCGGCCGGATGCCGGGGCCCAGGGCGAGCGGCGCCGCGCCGACGACGGCGAGCGCATCGACGACCACCAGCGGGACCACCCTGCGCCGCCGGCCGCGGCCGGCCCGGGGCGGGGGCAGCGGCTGCCACTGGGGGGCGCGCGGCGGGCGGACCACGGGCGCCGGGCGGGCCGCCGCGGGCGGCCGGACCCGGGCGGAGGGCTGCGCGTCCGCGCTCTCGGTCGTCATCGTCCGCTCCGCTCCCCGCGCTCCGGGCCGGCCGCCCCGAGCAGTTCGCGGTACAGCGCCACGACCGCGGCCGCGGTGCGCCGTACGTCACCGGTCGCCCGGGTGTGCGCCAGCGCCCGGCGGCCCAGTTCGGTACGCAGCTGAGGCCGCATCAGCAGCCCGCGGAGCGCCTGCGCGAGCGCCGCGGGGTCGCCGGGCGGCACCAGGCAGTGCGGCGCCGCGCCCGGCGGCAGGGCCTCCCGGGCGCCGCCGACGTCGGTGACCACGACGGGCCGGCCGCAGGCCATCGCCTCCAGCGGCGTCAGCGCCATGCCCTCCCAGCGCGACGGCAGAACGGTCAGATCGGCCGCCCGGTACCAGGGGACGGCGTCCGCCGCGGCGCCCGCGAACCGCACGCCGGGCGGTGCCCCGGTCCGCAGCCGTGCCTGGTCGGGGCCGTCGCCGACCAGCACCAGCACGGCGTCCGGGACCGCGGTCCGCACCGCCGGCCAGGCCCGCAGCAGCGTCCGCTGGTCCTTCTGCGGGCACAGCCGCCCCACGCACACCACCAGCGGGGCCTGGGGCGCGAGTCCGGCGAGGGCGGACAGCGAGCGGCGCAGCGCGTGGCGGGCCGCGGCGTCGTCGTACGCGGGGGAGCAGCGGTGCAGGTCCACGCCGTTGCGGACCACCGCCCACCGGCAGGGCACGCCGGCCGCTTCACCCCGCTGCCGCTCCGCCTCGCTCACGCACAGCACCCGGTGCGTCCAGCGGGCCGCGTACCGCTCCCAGCCGACCGCCAGCCGCGCCGCCGTCCCGCCGACCGCCTCGAAGGACCAGGCGTGCGGCTGGTGGACCGTGGGGATCCGGCCCCGGACGGCCAGCCGGGCGGCCAGCCCGGCCTTGGCGCTGTGCGCGTGCACGAGGTCCGGACCCAGCCGCCGGATCAGCCGGGCCAGCCGACCGGTCTCGCCGGGCAGCGCCGGGCCCGGGGCGCGGCGGGCCGGCCAGCGGGCCGTCTCGGCGCCCGCCGCCGCGGCGTCCCGGAGCAGCGTGCCGCCGGGCGGTGCGGCCACCACGGTCCGCAGGCCCGCGGCGACCTGGGCGCGCACCAGGTCGGCGACGACCCGGGCGACCCCGCCGTCGACGGGCTGGGAAACGTGGAGCACCGTGGGCCGCTCACGGGACCTCAGCTTTTGCGCCGCCACGCACCGCTCCCCTGATCACCGGGCCGACAGAACTCTTTTCCGGCGGAATTCGCCGTGGAATTCCCGCAGCGCGCCGCTCAGCGCCGGGTATCGGTCTGCACGAAGAGCGCGCCGAGCAGATATCCCGGCCGGTGCGCGGAGAATCGGAAAGTGAGCCGGTCGCCGCCGGACCGCAGGGCGGGCCGGAGGCCGAATGCATCGGAATCCGGACCGAGGGTGTTGCGGTAGGCCGGCTGCCGCGCCGACTCCCGGCCGAATTCGGTGACGGTCGAGTTCATCCCGTCGTTCGCCGGATCGGCGGCGTGGTGCACCGCGTACGGGCGGTGCCGGCCGGCCTGCACGGAAAGCCGGTCGGGGCCGCCTGCCCGGTCGCCGTCGACGTCGACGTACGCCGTCCGGTACCGGCCGTGGGCCCCGGCGCCGCCCTTCCGGGCCGTCGCGCACCCCCCGGCCGCGCAGGTGATCGAGGAGTTGGCCGCCCGGGCGAGCCCGCCGTGCCGGGTCGGGTGGAAGCGCTCGGCGAAAGGAAGGCGTGCGGATTCCCGGGGGAAGGCCGGCGCGGCCGTCGCCGAAGACAGGGCGGCCGGCAATGCCCATGCCGCCGGCGGGCACCCGAGGCCGCGCCCGGTGCGGTCCATCGACTTCCGCATGTCTTCCTCTCCGACGTCTATCAGTCAAACAGGAGAGCACTCTGACAGAAATCATGTTGGAAACCGCGGCAGGCACGCCCGCTGTGGAGCCGGTGATCCCGAACGGCGGAATGCCGCACTGAAATGGCGGAACGATCTTTATGCCAATAGGGTTAACCAGTCCCTGTAGGGGTGGACGCCCGCATCTCTGACGTATTTCGTTCGTTGTGACCGGTGCCCCATTCGCGAACTGAAAGGAGAATGGGATGAAGCGGTTTATCACGACCGCCGCGATGGCCGCGACCAGCTGCGCGCTGGTGCTCAGCAGCGCAGGGATCGCATCCGCCAGCGGGGAAGGCCACAACGGCCACAACGGCCGTCACGGCCACCACCGCCACCACCATCACCACCGTGGCTATGACCGTTACAACCACAATGGCTTCGCCTACGGCCACCACGGCGGTGCCAACGCATATGGTGTTGCGGCGAACTCCCCGGGCATCCTGAGCGGCAACAACGTCCAGGTTCCGATCAACATCCCGATCAACATCTGCGGCAACAGCGTCAACATCGCCGCGCTGCTGAACCCGGCATTCGGGAACATCTGTATCAACAGGTGACCCGGCCGCCGGTCCGTACGGACCTCGGACCGGCCCGGGTCGTGGTGCAGTCGGCGGACCTCCCCTGACTTCGGTCTAGGGTGGTCCGCCACTCCCCCTCTCCACCGTCCGCCCCGCCCGACCTGCGTCGGAGTCCTCGGGGGCACCGGCGATACTTGAGCGCATGGCGAAGAGCAGGCGCGGGCGCGGCGGCGTGGAGACCGTCACCGAGACGGTGGACGGCGGGCTCGCCGAGCTGCGGCCCGACCGGGACCGGCCGCGCGGCTGGACCCTGCTCCTCGACGGCGCCCCCCAGTCCCACGTGGACCTCGACGACCCGCGGCGCCTCGACTTCTCGTACCAGCGGCGGCTCGGCCACATCGCCGATCTCGCCGGACCGCCCGGACAGCCGCTGCGCGTCGTCCACCTGGGCGGCGGCGCGCTGACCCTCGCCCGCTACGTCGCCGCGACCCGGCCGCGCTCCACCCAGCAGGCCGTGGAGATCGACACCCCGCTGGTGGAGTTCGTCCGCCGGCACCTGCCGTGGGACCGCACCTGGCGGATACGGATCCGCGGCGGCGACGCCCGCGCGGGCCTGGCGAAGGTCCCGGACGGCTGGGCCGACCTGGTCATCGCCGACGTCTTCCGCGGGGCCCGCACCCCCGCACACCTGACCAGCACCGAGTTCGTCGCGGACGTCCGCCGCGCGCTCGGTCCCGGCGGCCATTACGCGGCCAACCTCGCCGACGGCCCGCCGCTTTCGTTCCTGCGCGGCCAGATCGCCACCGTCCACACGGTCTTCCCCGAGCTCTGCCTGGTCGCCGACCCCGCGGTGCTGCGCGGCAAGCGCTTCGGCAACGCCGTCCTGCTGGCCGCCGACACCGCCCTCCCGGTCGCCGAGCTGACCCGCCGCGCGGCCACCGACCCGCAGACCGGACGGGTCGAACACGGCAGGGCGCTGGTCGACTTCACCGGCGGCGCCGCCCCGGTTACCGACGCCACGGCCGTCGCGTCCCCGGCCCCGCCGGCCGGCACCTTCACCTGAGCGGGGCGTGCGGGCGGTGCCCGCCGGGCCGGCTCAGGTCGCGTTGTTGCTGGTCTCCACCGTCGGCGGATGGCCGTTCCAGGTGCAGATCACCGAGGTGTGCCCGCCGCCGCCCGTGAAGTCCACCCGGATCCACCCCTGTTGCTTCCACACCTGCATCTCCCAGCCGGAGTTCGGCGTCGCCGACACCAACTCGGCCGCGGAGCCGCCCAGATCGAAGACCACCCGGCCGCCCGAGGTGGCGTAGCTCCTGACCCGGCCGTCCGAGGTTCCGTACGGGCCGCCCGGCGCCGTGGTGGGCGGGCGCTTCGAGCGGGTGCTGCCGGTGTGCGAGGGGGCCGACGACGGGGCGGTGGCGGACGGCCGGGGGGCCGGGGTGGACGGTCTGGGGCGATGCGTGGAGGAGGCGCGGGGCGTTCCGCCGCCGTCGGCCTGCGCCCCCGAGGAGGCCACCTGGTCGGAAAGGGGCAGCGCGCGCGGCGCGTCGTACGCGGTGCCGGACAGCACGGTGTGCACGCCGAACCACGACAGCGTGACCGCGGCGCCGGTCGCCAGCGTCCAGGCCGCCGCGTGAACCAGTCCTCGTTGCATTCGGCTCATACTGCACCACCGGCCACCCCCGTCGCAGCCCGCGGAAGCGGGCGGAACGCACCGCCCCGGCGTCAACCTCCGGTAAGAAACCGTCACCCCATGGCGTACGGTGCCGCCCATGGCACGTGTGCTCGTGGTCGAGGACGACCAGTTCGTACGCTCGGCCCTCATCCGGCATCTGACCGAGGCGGCCCATACGGTACGCAGCGTCGGCACCGCCCTGGAGGCGCTGCGCGAGGTGGCGCACGTCGGTTTCGACGTGGTCATCCTCGACCTGGGCCTGCCCGACCTGGACGGCGGTGAGGCGCTGAAGATGCTGCGCGGCATCACCGACGTCCCGGTGATCATCGCCACCGCCCGGGACGACGAGGCCGACATCGTGCGGCTGTTGAACGACGGCGCCGACGACTACCTCACCAAACCGTTCTCCGTGGAGCACCTCTCGGCGCGGATGGCGGCCGTACTGCGCCGCTCCCGGGCCGGTGCGGCCGGCGCGGAACCCCCCTCACGAGTGATCCGGGTCGGCGGGCTGTCCATCGACCCGCTGCGCCGCCAGGCCGAACTCGACGGCGCCGCACTGGACCTCACCCGCCGGGAGTTCGACCTGCTGGCGTTCCTCGCCGGGCGGCCCGGCGTCGTCGTCCCCCGCAAGGAACTGCTCGCCGAGGTCTGGCAGCAGTCCTACGGCGACGACCAGACGATCGACGTCCATCTCTCCTGGCTCCGCCGCAAACTGGGCGAAACCGCGGCCAAGCCCCGCTATCTGCACACCCTGCGCGGTGTCGGCGTGAAACTGGAGCCACCGCGATGAAGGGCCGCGCGCTGTGAGGTGGGCCCTGGTGAAGGTGGCGCTGGCGGTCACCACGATGGTCGTGGTGGCGTTCGCCGTGCCCCTCGGACTCGTCGTCAAGGAGATGGCCAGCGACCGCGCGTACTCCAACGCCGAGCGGCAGGCCGCCACGATCGGCCCGGTGCTCGCCATCACCACCGACCGCACCCAGCTCGAACGGGCCGTGGCCAGCGCCGAGACCGGCCCCGGCGGCCGCATCGGCGTCCACGTCCCGGCGAGCGGCAAGAACGGCAAACCCGCCGAAATAGGCACCCGGCGCGCCGCCCCCGCGGACGTGGCCGCCGCCGTCAAACTCGGCCGGGCCTCCATCTCCCCGGTCCCCGGCGGCACTTCACTGCTCCAGCCCACCGCCGTGGCCTCCGGCATCGCCGTCGTCGAGGTGTTCGTCCCGGACGACGCCCTCACCAACGGCGTCACCACCTCCTGGGTCGTGCTGGCCGGCGTCGGACTGGCACTGGTCATCGGCTCGGTCGCGGTCGCCGACCGGCTCGGCACCCGGATGGTGCGCCCCGCCGAACGCCTCGCCGGCGCCGCCCACGACCTCGGCCACGGCCAGCTCGGCGTCCGCGTCCAGGAGGACGGCCCCAAGGAACTGCGGGCCGCGGCCACCGCCTTCAACTCCATGGCCGACCAGGTCGTCCAACTCCTCGCCAACGAGCGCGAACTGGCCGCCGACCTCTCGCACCGGCTGCGCACCCCGCTCACCGTCCTCCGGCTCAACGCCGCCTCCCTCGGCGACACCCCGGCCGCCGAACAGACCCGCTCCGCCGTCGCCCAACTGGAACGCGAGGTCGACCAGATCATCCGCACCGCCCGCGAACAGAAGGCCCACACCCAGCAGGCGGCGGCCGCGGCCGGCTGCGACGCCGCCGAGGTGATCCGCGAGCGGATGGCCTTCTGGTCCGCGCTCGCCGAGGACGAGGGACGCACCGCCCGCGTCGCCGGCGCCGACCGCCCGGTCCGCGTCCCGGTCGCCCGCCCCGAACTCGCCGCCGCCCTCGACGCGATGCTCGGCAACGTCTTCCGGCACACCCCCGAGGGCACCGCCTTCGCCGTCGACGTCCACAACGCCGAGGACGCGGTGATCGTGCTGGTCTCCGACGCCGGACCGGGCATCGCCGACCCCGAGGCGGCACTGCGCCGCGGCCACGGCGGCGGTGGCGAAGGCTCCACCGGCCTCGGCCTGGACATCGTGCGCCGGCTGGCCGAGTCCACCGGCGGCGACGTCCGCATCGGCCGCTCCGTCCTCGGCGGCACCGAGGTACGCGTCTGGCTCGCCCTGGACGGCCGGCGCGGCCCGCGGGGCACCCGCCGCGGCCACCGGCTGCGCCGCAGACTGCGCACCGGCGGCCGGCGGGCCGCCCGCACCGCTTCCTGAGCGCCCGTCACGGGGCATAGGCCGGTGGTCTTAACCACCGCCTTCCGCTTCCTTAAGGCCGCCATAATTCCCCCAACGTCCGTACCGATCCCGGCATTTGTCCGTTTCGCGGTCGCTAGCGTGCGGGGCACACCGACTTCTCCCGGTGCACCACCCCCAGCCACCCCCCACGTGACGACAGGCAGGACCAGATGAGTTCCTCCGCACACCGCCGGCGCAAGAGCCGCAGCACCAAGCTGATCCTCACCGGCACGGCCGCCGCGGTCGCGGCCGGCGGCGCGTTCGCCGTCGCCGGCGCAGCACTCGCCGACAAGGCCCCGCGGCCCACCCGCACCAAGGCCGCGGCCGGCTTCGCCCCGTACGTCGACACCTCCCTGACGCCCGCCTACGACCTGGCCGGCACCGCGCAGAAGACCGGCGTGAAGAACTTCAACCTGGCCTTCATCACCTCCGGCGGCGGATGTACCCCCAAGTGGGGCGGCGTGGTGGACCTCGGCAACGACCCGGTGGCGAAGCAGATACCCGCGCTGCGCAAGGCCGGCGGCGACGTCCGGGTCTCCTTCGGCGGCGCCAACGGCTCCGAGCTCGGCGTCGCCTGCACCTCCGCCGACCAGCTGGCCGCCGCGTACGGCAAGGTCATCGACCGGTTCAAGCTCACCCGGGTCGACTTCGACATCGAGGGCGGTGCGCTGCCCAATACGGCCGCCAACACCCGCCGCGCCCAGGCCGTCGCCCGCCTCCAGAAGAGCCACCCGGGCCTGGACGTCTCCTTCACCCTGCCGGTCATGCCCGAGGGCCTGACCCAGGACGGCGTGAACCTGGTCGCCGACGCCAGGAAGAACGGCGTGAAGATCTCCGCCGTCAACATCATGGCGATGGACTACGGCTCCTCCTACAACGGCGACATGGGCACCTACGCCACCCAGGCCGCCACCGCCACCCAGGGCCAGCTCAAGAAGGCCCTCGGCCTCGGCGACGCGGCCGCCTGGAAGACCGTCGCGGTGACCCCGATGATCGGCGTCAACGACGTCCAGAACGAGGTCTTCAAGACCGACGACGCCAGCCAGCTGGTGACGTTCGCCAAGAGCAAGCACCTGGCCTGGCTGTCGATGTGGTCCGCGACCCGCGACAAGCCCTGCGAGGGCGGCGGGTCGTCCGCCCAGCCGACCTGCAGCTCCATCGCCCAGCGCCCGCTGGACTTCACCAGGGCCTTCGGCGCCTACACCGGCTGACCCCCACCGGCGGTCCGGCCCCCCAGATCGACCCGGACCACCGCCCCCTCGGGGGTGTCTCCTTGATCCCGCCGGGCTGACGGAGGAGACACCCCTCACGCGGGGCGCAGCGGGCCTTCCCCCCACCCGCTGCGCCCCGCCCCGTACCGTGTCCCGGAAGACGATCGGGGCCCCGTACCGGTCGCCGTGTGCCAGCAGCCGCTTGGCCTCCAGCACCACCCGGCGGTCGAGGAGCTTTTTCGCCCCGACCCCGGCAGTGGCCTCGGTGGCCCGGGACAGGGCGCGCGGCGCGTACCCCAGCGCACGGGCGCAGCCGGCGACCCGTCGGCTGCGGGTGAACCCCCGCTCCACCGCGCCCCGCGGATGCCCTACGGGCGGCCCGTACCAGTCCTCGATCCGGACCGCGGCCACGGTCGCCGGGTCCAGGAAGCCCGCCTCGAAGCGGTCGCTTCGCTACCCCGGAACCTCCCGCCGGCGGCCCTAGCGTAGGAGAGGTCAACGAGGCCGCTGACCGAAATGTCAGGCGCGTACCTCGGACCCACCGGCCGCACCGGCCCCCGTACGACCGGCCCCCCGGTCCACCGCACAGCTGGGAGAACCACCATGTCCACGATCGCTCTCTACGGCGCCACCGGCACGATCGGCAGCCGCGTCCTCGACGAGGCGCTGCGGCGCGGTCACCAGGTCACCGCGGTCGTCCGCGATCCGGCGAAGCTCACCACGCGCCATCCGGCCCTGACCGTGACCACCGGGGACGTCCTCGACCCGGCCTCCGTCGCCGCGGTCGCCGAGGGCAAGGACGTCGTGGTCAGCGCGGTCGGCGGCGGCGACGGCCCGGGCCACCTCGCCACGATCGGGCCCGCCGCCGAGTCCCTCGTCGCCGGCCTGCGCTCCCTCGGCGCGGCGGCGCCCCGGCTGATCGCGGTCGGCGGCGCCGGCTCGCTCCGCACGCCGGACGGCAAGCAGGTCTGGGACGCCGAGGGCCTGCCGGAGTTCCTGCTCCAGATCATGCACGCGCACGGCGACGCGCTGGACCTCTACCGCTCCGTCTCCGATGTGCGCTGGACCAACCTCAGCCCGGCCGCCACCATCGCGCCCGGCGAGCGCACCGGCACCTACCGCACCGCCACCGACGACCTGATCACCGACGCCGGGGGCGACAGCCGGATCTCCGCCGAGGACTACGCGGTCGCCCTCGTCGACGAGATCGAGCGGCCCCGGCACATCGGCGAGCGCTTCACCGTCGGCTACTGAGCGGCCCGCCGCTTCCGCCCGGGCAACACGAAGGCCCCCGACCAGAGGTCGGGGGCCTTTCAGTGGGGTGAGTAACGGGACTTGAACCCGCGACATCCTGGACCACAACCAGGTGCTCTACCAGCTGAGCTATACCCACCATGACCGGTGCTGTGTGGTTCTTTTTCCCCACCGGCTGAGAAAAAGTGTACAGGGTCTTCAGGGGTGCTCGCGCCCAGGTTTCCGGCTGGGGGAGCGTGGGCGTGTCTTCCGGGTCACCGCGACTGCGGCGACGACCCGGAAGACGGCCCGGGGTGGGTCACGACGACGGCGCGGACTGCGGCGTCACCGGCGGCGCGGACTCCGGCGTGACCGGCGGCGCGGACGCCGGTGCCGGCTCGGCCGGCAGCACGTGCTTGGCGGCGATGGCCTTCGCGGTGTCCGAGTCGGGGCCGGGCTGCGGCACGAAGACCGCCTCCCGGTAGTAGCGCAGCTCCGCGATGGATTCACGGATGTCCGCCAGCGCCCGGTGGTTGCCGTTCTTGTCCGGACTGTTGAAGTAGGCCCGCGGGAACCAGCGCCGGGCCAGCTCCTTCACGGACGACACATCGACGATCCGGTAGTGGAGATGGCTCTCCAGCGCCGGCATGTCGCGCAGCAGGAAGCCACGGTCGGTGCCGACGGAATTGCCGCAGAGCGGCGCCTTCCCCGGCTCCGGCACGTGCTGCCTGATGTACGCCAGCACCTGCGCCTCGGCCGCCTCCAGCGTCGTTCCGCCGTCCAGCTCCGCCAGCAGCCCGGAGGCGGTGTGCATCTGGCGCACCACCTCCGGCATGGTGCGCAGCGCCTCGGCCGGGGGGCGGATCACCACATCCACCCCGTCGCCCAGCACATTCAGCTCCGAGTCGGTGACCAGTGCGGCCACCTCGATGAGCGCGTCGTTCGCCAGCGAGAGACCGGTCATCTCGCAGTCGATCCACACCATGCGATCGTTCATACATCTCACCCTACGGGGCGCTCGCGCTGTCCGGGGAGCACGGGTCGGCCCGCAGCCCGGCCGACCGCGGTCTCCGGCATCCGGGGGACATAGGCGTCCGACTGCGGTTTGGCCGCCTCGGCCGCCTCCGCCAGGCCGTGACCGGCCAGCGCGGTCGCGGAGAACCCCGCGCCCGCCCCCAGCGCCGCCCGCTCGCGCTCCGGCCGCTCGGCGCGCTCGGCCCGCTCGGGTCTGAGCGCGGGCTCGGGCGCACCGTTCTGCGGCCGGCGTGCGCGGTAGGCCGCGCGGTAGGCGGCCGGCGAGGCCCCCAGCTGGCGCCGGAAGTGCCCGCGCAACGCGACCGGCGACCGGAACCCGCAGCGGCCGGCGACCTCGTCCACCGAATAGTCGGAGGTCTCCAGCAGCCGCTGGGCCTGCAGCACCCGCTGGGTGATCAGCCACTGCAGCGGCGCGCTCCCGGTGAGGGAGCGGAACCGCCGGTCGAAGGTGCGCCGGCTCATGTACGCGCGCGCGGCGAGCGTCTCCACGTCGAACTGCTCGTGGAGGTGCTCCAGCGCCCAGGCGACGACCTCGGCGAGCGGGTCGGCGCCGATCTCCTCCGGTAATGACCTGTCCAGGTAGCGCTGGTGGCCGAGGTCGGAGGCGGTGCGCCGGGGCGGCACCACCAGCCGGCGGGCCAGCGCGTTCGCGGCGTCCGCGCCGTGGTCGGTGCGCACGATGTGCAGGCACAGGTCGATGCCGGCTGCGGTGCCCGCGGAGGTCAGCACGTCGCCGTCATCGACGAACAGCTCCCGCGGGTCCACGTGGACGGACGGATAACGCTTGGCGAGCGTCGGCGCGTACATCCAGTGGGTCGTGGCCGGCCGGCCGTCGAGCAGTCCGGCCGCGGCGAGGACGAACGCCCCCGTGCACAGCCCGACGATCCTGGCCCCTTCTTCGTGCGCCCGGCGCAGCGCGTCGAGCGCGGCGGGCGGCGGGGCCTGGGTGATGGAACGCCAGGCCGGTACGACGACCGTCCCGGCACGGGAGATCGCCTCCAGCCCGTAGGGGGCGGACAGCTCCAGCCCCCCGGTCGTGCGCAAAGGCGCATCTTCGCCAGCGCACACAAGCAGCCGGTACCTCGGAACCCCGGCGTCCTGTCGGTCGATGCCGAAGACCGAGAGCGGAATGGAGCTCTCGAAAATAGGGCCGCCACTGAAGAGAAGCACCGCGACTATTTCGCGGCGCCGTCGGGCGGCGAGCTTGCGTGCGGCATCTGGTACGGCAGCGGAGTCCTGGCTCATGGCACTTAAGCCCCCCTCGGTCGTCTCGCCCTCGCGGTCCTGCACAGTTCCCCCGCCGTCACTACCAAGATCGAATCTACTGTGTCCCGTGAGGATGGAGTGCCAAGTTCACCACCCGCTGGTATGTCGATATGGCAACTTGGCGCGAAGCATTCGATCACGAAGCGTTCCACTCGTCGGCCCTGCAAGGGAAGTACGCGTCTCGGCTCTGCCCGTTCGCAGGAGGACACAACCATGCCCAGCGGTCCTTTCCGCCCTGCTCACACCGGGGTTGGGGGGTGCCGGGGGCAAGGCGGGGGCCCTGTCCGGAAGTTGGCTGAAAACGGTCGTGCGCGGACTGGCAGACGCCTCAGTCGACCGGCGTACGCCGTTCGACGTGCCGCCCGCTCCTGCGCGCCCGCGCCCCAGAACGTCCGCTTCTGCCCCGTTCTCGCCCCGTGGTGCGCCCGCGGAGTCCGGCCGCGGTCCGTTCGGACCGCCGCAACAGTGCGCGGCAGGCGCAGGTCACCGCGGCCAGACCGGCGGCGGTGCCGGCCGCGCCGGCCCACGAGGCGCCGCTGATGATCAATACGAAGGGGACCAGGGCGCAGCTGAACGCGCCCCAGCGCACGACGTCGCTCACTGGGTCGGGTGATCTGTCGGGCGGCAACGGCACCTCGTGCTCCCCTCGGGCGGGCTGCTACTACAACGTCACCGACGATCTTGGGTCACCGCGAGGGGTACGTACGGGGGCAGGACGGGGCATTGCCATCCGGGCCACGCTCCGGCATGCTCCGGGGAACGTTCGAGGCCCCCGGTCCACCTCGTCCGGGCACCCGGTGCCCGCGGCGGGCTCTGGGCAGCGGGGGAGTGGCGCCGTACTCTTGGGGTATCGGCTTGGGAAGATGATTCCCAGTCGTATCGTTCCTCTTTGAACTATGGCTCCCGAGCCTCGATCGAGCCAGCTCAGTCAACTGCCGGATCAAGTCAATCGCCGTTCCCCGTTCGCCCCTCCGCAAGAGGACGTCCTCGCCGAGACACCAATGGCCGGTCACGAAATCCCCGAACCCGCGGACCGCAAGCAGGTCGCCGATCCGATGGCGGACCTGGAAGCGGCGGAAAAGACGCGCCACTCCTGCGATCCGGCATTCCGGCACGGCGTCGTGGTCGGCTTCGACGGCTCCATGTCGAGCGAACGCGCGTTGGCGTATGCAATCGGTATCGCGCGGCGGCACAGCGCCGGACTGATCATCGTCCACGTCGCCAACCGGCTCCCGACGACGGTCTGGGCGGGCTGCGAGCCCCCGGTCTTCGTCGACGTACCGGACCACCGCACCGAGGTGCTCGGGCTGGAGCTGGCCTGCGCGGACCACCTCTCCGAGGTGCCCTGGATCCTGGTCGAGCGCGGCGGCGACATCTGCCACGAGCTGGAGGAGGTCGGCCGGGAGTACGAGGCCGACGCGATCGTGGTCGGCTCGACGCACGGCATCGTCGGCCGGATCTTCGGCTCGGTCGCGGGACGACTGGCGCGCCGGGCGCAGCGCCCGGTCATCGTGATCCCCTGACGGATCGCTTCTTCTCCCCGCCTCCCGTGCACAGTTGAGGAGGCGTCAAGAACGGACCGGGTCGGCACCCTCCTCATCTCTTGTGAAGCCGAAGAGGTGGATTGTGCGCCAAAGAAGGGTAGAAAACGGTCACGTGGGCGCGCCGCACCACGGGCCCGGCGGCCGCGCGCACGGCAACTGCGTGCTGCCGGCCGGGAGGTGACGGTTCCCAGGCGGTGGCATCCCGCCGGCGTTTTGGGCGACGCCGGCACAGGGGAGGCGGCGGCGTCGCGCGCGTAATGGTGGCACGCGCGCGACGCGGTCGCCGACGGGCGACTACTCGACCGTTACGGACTTGGCCAGGTTGCGGGGCTTGTCGATGTCCCGGCCGAGGGACAACGCCGTGTGGTAGGCGAGCAGTTGGAGCGGGATGCCCATCAGGATCGGGTCCAGCTCGGGCTCGTTCTTCGGCACGATGATGGTGTCGTCGGCCTTCTCCTGGTCCTGGTGCGCGACGGCCAGGATGCGGCCGCTGCGGGCCTTGATCTCCTCCAGGGCCGCGCGGTTCTTCTCCAGCAGGTCGTCGTCCGGCACGATCGCGACGGTCGGCATCGCGGGCTCGATGAGGGCCAGCGGGCCGTGCTTGAGCTCGGAGGCCGGGTACGCCTCGGCGTGGATGTAGGAGACCTCCTTGAGCTTCAGGGACGCCTCACGGGCCACCGGGTAGCCGCGGACCCGGCCGATGAACATCATCGACTTGGCGTCCGCGTAGCGCGCCGCCAGCTTCTTGATCTCGTCCTCGCCCTTGAGGATCTCGTCGATCTGGCCGGGCAGCTTGCGCAGGCCCTCGATGATCCGCTTGCCGTCCGCGACGGACAGGTCGCGGATCCGGCCGAGGTGCAGGGCGAGCAGCGCGAAGGAGACCACCATGTTGGTGAAGCACTTGGTGGACACCACGCAGACCTCCGGGCCGGCGTGGACGTAGATGCCGCCGTCGGTCTCCCGGGCGATCGCCGAGCCGACCACGTTCACCAGGCCCAGGACCCGTGCGCCCTTGCGCTTGAGCTCCTGGACGGCCGCCAGCACGTCGTAGGTCTCACCGGACTGGGAGACCGCGACGTAGAGCGTGTCGGGGTCCACGACCGGGTCGCGGTAGCGGAACTCGGAGGCCGGCTCGGCGTCCGAGGGGATGCGGGCCAGCTCCTCGATCATCTGCGCGCCGATCTGGCCGGCGTGGTACGAGGTGCCGCAGCCGAGGATCTTGACCCGGCGGATGGTGCGGGCCTCCCGGGCGTCGAGGTTGAGGCCGCCGAGGTGCACGGTGGAGAACCGGTCGTCGATCCGGCCGCGCAGCGCGCGGTCCACCGCGTCGGCCTGCTCGGAGATCTCCTTGTGCATGTACGTGTCGTGGCCGCCCAGGTCGTACGACTCGGCCGCGTACTCGACGGTCTCCGGCGTCGCCGTCGTACGGGAGCCCTCGGTGGTGTACGTGCGGTAGTCGTCGGCCTTCAGGGTGGCCATCTCGCCGTCGTCGAGGGTGACGACCTGGCGGGTGTGCGAGACCAGCGCGGCGACGTCGGACGAGACGAACATCTCGTGCTCACCGATGCCGAGCACGACCGGGGAGCCGTTGCGGGCGACCACGATCCGGTCGGTGAAGTCGGAGTGCAGCACGGCGATGCCGTAGGTGCCCTCGATGTGCCGCAGCGCCTCGCGGACCTTCTCCTCCAGCGTCTCGGCCCGGGAGCGGCCGATGAGGTGCGCGAGGACCTCGGTGTCGGTCTCGGAGGCGAAGGTGACGCCGTCGGCGGTCAGCCGGGCGCGCAGCTCGGCGGCGTTGTCGATGATGCCGTTGTGGACGACGGCGACCTTGCCCTCGGTGTCCAGGTGCGGGTGGGCGTTGTCGTCGGTGGGCGCGCCGTGGGTGGCCCAGCGGGTGTGCGCGATGCCGGTGGTGCCGGCGAACCGCTTCGGCAGCCGGGCCTCCAGGTCCCGGACCCGGCCCTTGGCCTTGGCGGTCTTCAGGCCCGCGGACTTGCCGGTGCCGCTCGCGTGGAGGGCGATGCCGGCCGAGTCGTAACCGCGGTACTCCAGGCGGGCCAGGCCCTCCAGGAGCAGCGGAGCAACATCGCGTTTGCCGATATATCCGACGATCCCGCACATACAGTGACCCTCCGAGAAAGACGTGTGTCGGTTGTGGTGTGCCCGGTGCCTGCCGGGCGCCGGCCGTGGCCCGGTCGGCGGTGACCGGTCGCGGTGGACCGGTCAGCCGTAGACGAGGCGGCGCAGCTGGCGGGCGGAGAGATCGGGCGGGGCCACGGCGCGGTGCGGCATCTCGTGGCGGATCCGTTCGAAGATCTCCTCGTTCCGCAGCCCCTGGGACTGCAGCTCCCGATGTCGCCGGCGGACGAACTCCTCCGTCGTCTCGTCGAAGTACGCCAGCACGTCCAGCACCACCCGGGCGGCCTCACCGCGCTGCAGCGGTGTGCTGCGCACCAGGTGGTCCACCAGGTCTTCGTGTGGCGCATCCGCGCGGTTCCGGCGTTCGAGCACCCGTCGATACTGCGGGGAGCCGCCAAGATTCGCAAGAAATCTGCCCGATATCGGGCAGGTACCCGATTTGGGTGCGGGAAAGTGGTCTACACCTTGACCGCGTTCCAGGCTCGCGGTACGCATGGTCACCGCTCGGTCGCTCCATGCCATGACATGCCCGACGCTCGCCGAAGGGACCGTCGATGAGACGACGCAGACTACTGGGCTCGCTGCTGCTGACCGTGGCGGCGGCGCTGGGAACCGCCGCCGCACCGCCGGCCGCCGCCCGGGCCGCCGCCCCCACCGTCCCCCTCGACCACGTCGTGCCCGCCCCGGCGTCGGTGCACGAGGGCGGCACCCCGTACACGATCGGCGCCGGCACCCGCATCCGGGTGCCCGGCGGCTCCGGCGACGCGCGGCGGATCGCCGGCTATCTGGCGGGCCTGCTGCGCCCCTCCACCGGCTACGCCCTGCCGGTCACCACCAAGGGCGGCGACGGCATCGTGCTGCGGCTCGGCGGCCGGGGCACCGCGGACCTCGGCGCGGAGGGCTACCGGCTGCGCGTGGACGGCCGCACGGTGACGATCGGCGCCCGCCGGCCCGCCGGCCTCTTCCACGGCGTCCAGACGCTCCGCCAGCTGCTGCCCCCGGCCGCCGGGGAACGCCGTGAGCAGGCCGGGCTCTGGAGGATCGCCGGCGGCACCGTCGCCGACACCCCGCGCTACGGCTACCGAGGCGCGATGCTCGACGTGTCCCGGCACTTCTTCACCGTCGACCAGGTGAAGCGCTACATCGACCAGCTGGCGATGTACAAGATCAACAAGCTGCATCTGCACCTCTCCGACGACCAGGGCTGGCGGATCGCCATCCGCTCCTGGCCGCGGCTGGCGACCTACGGCGGCTCCACCCAGGTCGGCGGCGGCAAGGGCGGCTACTACAGCCAGGACGACTACCGCGAGATCGTCCGCTATGCCGCCGACCGCTTCCTGACCGTCGTCCCCGAGATCGACATGCCGGGCCACACCAACGCCGCACTGGCCTCCTACGCCGACCTCAACTGCAACGGCGTCGCGCCGCCCCTCTACACCGGCACCCACGTCGGTTTCAGCTCGCTGTGCGTCCCCAAGAAGGTGACCTACGACTTCGTCGACGACGTCGTGCGCGAGCTCGCCCGGCTCACCCCTGGCCCGTACCTCCACATCGGCGGCGACGAGGCGCACTCCACCAGCCACGCGGACTACGTCGCCTTCATGGACAAGGTGCAGCCGGTGGTCGCCAAATACGGCAAGACCGTGATCGGCTGGCACCAGCTGACCGGCGCGCACCCGGTGAAGGGCGCCCTCGCCCAGTACTGGGGCTACGACGCCACCGGCGCGGCCGAGCGGCAGCAGGTCACCGACGCGGCCCGGAACGGCACCGGGCTGATCCTCTCGCCCGCCGACCGCGCCTACCTCGACATGAAGTACGACAAGGACACCCCGCTCGGCCTGAACTGGGCCGGCTACGTGGGCGTCCGGCGGGCGTACGACTGGGACCCGGGGAGTTACCTCCAGGGCGCGCCCGGCGGGGCGATCCGCGGCGTCGAGGCGCCGCTGTGGTCCGAGACCCTCTCCACCTCCGCGCACATCGAGTACATGGCCTTCCCGCGGCTCCCCGGCATCGCCGAGCTCGGCTGGTCCCCGCGCGCGAGCCACGACTGGGACTCCTACAAGCACCGGCTGGCCGCCCAGGGCCCCCGCTGGGACGCGCTGGGCATCCACTACTACCGCTCACCGGAAGTCCCTTGGCCGACGGCGTGAGGGCGCGCGGCACGACGTAGCGGTGCGCGGCATGTCGTAGCGGTGCGCGGCACGACGTGAGGGCGCCCGGCACGACGTAGCGGCGCTCGGCATGTCGTAGCGGTGCGCGGCACGACGTACGGCGCGCGCCGCGCCATACGGAGCGTCACGTGCGCCACCACGGGGTGGGTCCCGGAATACCGCCGGAGCCCACCCCGTTGTGGCCCACAGGGGGCGCTCGCACCCCCTACGGGATCTGTTCGACCGCCCCCTACGGGATCTAGAACCCCAGCTCCCGGGCGATCAGCATCCGCTGCACCTCGCTGGTGCCCTCGCCGATCTCCAGGATCTTGGCGTCCCGCCACATGCGGGCCACCGGGTACTCGTTCATGAAGCCGTACCCGCCGTGGATCTGGGTGGCCTCGCGGGCGTTGTCCACCGCGATCTCGGAGGAGTACAGCTTCGCGAGCGCCGCCTCCTTCTTGAACGGCTCGCCGTGGACCAGCCGGGAGGCGGCGTCCCGCCACGCCAGCCGGGCGGTGTGCGCCCGCATCTCCATGTCGGCGAGCTTGAACTGGATCGCCTGGTTGGCGCCGATCGGCTTCCCGAAGGCGTGACGTTCCTTCGCGTACTTCACCGACTCGTCCACACAGCCCTGTGCCAGGCCGGTGGCCAGCGCCGCGATGGCGATCCGGCCCTCGTCGAGGATCCGCAGGAACTGGGCGTAGCCGCGGCCCTCCTCGCCCAGCAGGTTGCCGGCCGGCACCCGGACGTCCGAGAAGGACAGCTCCCGGGTGTCCGAGGCGTTCCAGCCGACCTTGGAGTACGGGGCGGCGACCGTGAAGCCGGGGGTGCCGGACGGCACGATGATCGAGGAGATCTGCGGGGAGCCGTCGGCCTTGCGGCCGGTGACCGCGGTGACCGTCACCAGGCCGGTGATGTCCGTACCGGAGTTGGTGATGAAGCACTTGCTGCCGTTGATCACCCAGTCCCCGCCGTCCCGCACCGCGGTCGTGCGGGTCGCGCCGGCGTCCGAGCCGCCGTCCGGCTCGGTCAGGCCGAACGCGCCGAGCATCTCGCCGCTGCACAGCTTGGGCAGCCACTCGCGCTTCTGCTCCTCGGTGCCGAAGCGGTAGAGGGGCATGGCGCCCAGCGAGACGCCCGCCTCCAGGGTGATCGCCACCGAGGAGTCGACCCGGGCCAGCTCCTCCAGGGCGATGCCGAGGGCGAGGTAGTCGCCGCCCATCCCGCCGTACTCCTCGGGGAACGGCAGGCCGAACAGGCCCATCCGGCCCATCTCCTGCACGATCTCGTACGGGAACGCATGCTGCTCGTAGTACTCGCCGATCTTCGGGGCGACGACGTCATGCGCGAACGCCTCGACCGTACGCCGGAGTTCTTCCAGCTCTTCGGGCAGACGGTGGTCCAGTGACATGGTCACTCCTTGTGGGAGAGGGCACGCAGGGTGCGCGAGGGGCTCGGGCGGCCCAGGACACCGGCCATCCACACGCTCGTGGCGGTGAGCCGGTCGAGATCGACGCCGGTGTCGATACCGAGGCCGTGCAGCATCCACACGAGGTCCTCGGTGGCGAGGTTGCCGGTGGCGCTCTTGGCGTACGGGCAGCCGCCGAGGCCGCCCGCCGACGCGTCGACGGTGGTGACGCCGTGCTGCAGCGCGGCGAGGGTGTTGGCGAGGGCCTGCCCGTAGGTGTCGTGGAAGTGCACGCCCAGCTTCGGGGTGGGGACGCCCGCCTCGTTCAGGGCGGCGAGCAGGTGCTGGACGTGGCCGGGGGTGGCCACGCCGATGGTGTCGCCCAGGCTCAGCTCGTCGCAGCCCATGTCGAGCAGCGCCCGGCACACCCGGACCGTCTGCGCGACCGGCACCGGGCCCTCCCAAGGGTCGCCGAAGCACATCGACAGATAGCCGCGGACGTGCACCCCGGCGTCCTTGGCGCGGGCGACGACCGGGGCGAACATCGCCAGCGCCTCGTCGACCGTGCGGTTGAGGTTGGCCTTGGCGAACGACTCGGTGGCGCTGCCGATCACCGCGATCCGGCGCGCGCCCAGCGCCAGCGCGCGGTCCAGCCCGCGGTCGTTGGGCACCAGGACCGGCAGCCGGTGCGGGTCGAGGTCGCTCAGCAGCGGGAACAGCCGTTCGGCGTCGGCGAGTTGGGGCACCCACTTGGGGTGCACGAAGCTGGTCGCCTCCACCACCGGCAGGCCCGCGTCGACGAGCCGGTGGACGAACTCGGCCTTGATCTCCGTGGGCACGACGGTCTGCTCGTTCTGCAGGCCGTCGCGCGCGCCGACCTCATGGATGCGCACGCGGGCGGGCAGGCCCTCCGCGGCGACCTCCATCGGCAGTCCGGTGACGGTCATGACGCCACCTCCCCGTCGGCGCCGTCGACGCCGCCCGAGCCGTCTGTGTCGTCGGCGCCGTCGGTGCCGTCGGTGCTGTCCACGGGTGCGATCACGGCCAGCACCTGGTCCATGGCGACGGTCGAGCCGACCGTCACGTCCAGTTCGGTCACCGTCCCGGCGTGCGGGGCGGAGATCACGTGTTCCATCTTCATCGCCTCCACCACCAGCAGGCCCTGGCCCGCGGTGACCTCGTCGCCGACCGCGACCTTGACGACCGTGACGGTGCCCGGCATCGGGGCGGCCAGGGTGTCCGCGCCGTGCGCCCCGGCGGCGCCGCGCAGTGCGGCCGCCACCGGGTCGTGGTCGGCCACCTGCCAGGCGTCGCCGTCCCTGCCGAGCCAGTCGCCGCTGCGGTGGAAGGTGTGCACCACCCCGTCGACGGTGATCCGGACGCGGTCCGGTGCGACCTCGGCGGTGTCCTCGGGGCCGCCGGGCAGGACCTCGCGGACCACCGGGTCGTGGCCCGGCACCCGCAGCCAGTGGCGCACCGGGGCGGGCCGGCCGCCGAGCCGGAAGCCGCTCGGCGCGGCGAACGGGTCGCGCCAGCCGGCCGCGTCCACCGCGGGCGCGAGGGCGGCCTGCCGCACCGCCGCGGCCGCCGCGTACACCTCGTCCGGGACGCCCGCCTCGACCAGGCCGGCCGCCTCCCGCTCCACCAGACCGGTGTCCAGCTCGCCGGAGACCACGTCGGGGTGGGCCAGCAGCCGCCGCAGGAACCCGGCGTTGGTCGTCACGCCGAGGGTGACGGTGTCGGCCAGCGCGGCCCGCAGCCGGCGCAGCGCGCTCGCCCGGTCCGGGCCGTGCGCGATGACCTTGGCGAGCATCGGGTCGTACCGGCTGCCGACCTCGCCGCCCTCGGTGAGGCCGGAGTCGGTGCGCACCCCGTCCCCGTCGACCTCGTGGAGCGAACGGACCGTGCCGCCGGTCGGCAGGAAGTCGCGGGACGGGTCCTCGGCGCAGAGCCGGGCCTCGACGGCGTGGCCGGTGAGGGTGATGTCGTCCTGGGCGTACGGGAGGTGCTCGCCGGCGGCGGTCCGCAGCTGCCACTCCACCAGGTCCAGGCCGGTGACGAGCTCGGTGACCGGGTGCTCCACCTGGAGGCGGGTGTTCATCTCCATGAAGTAGTACGCCGAGGGGTCCTTGCCCGGGACGATGAACTCGACGGTGCCGGCGCCGCGGTAGCCGCAGGAGCGGGCCGCCTGCACGGCCGCCTCGCCCATCGCGGCCCGGGTCGCCTCGTCCAGCAGGACCGACGGGGCCTCCTCGATGATCTTCTGGTGGCGGCGCTGCAGGGAGCACTCGCGCTCGCCGAGGTGGAGGACGGTGCCGTGGCCGTCCGCCAGCACCTGGATCTCGATGTGCCGGGGCCGGTCGATCCAGCGCTCGACGAGGAGGGTGTCGTCGCCGAAGGAGGAGCTGGCCTCGCGGCGGGCGGCGGCGATCTCCTCGGCGAGCAGCGCCTCCTCGCGGACCAGCCGCATGCCCTTGCCGCCGCCGCCCGCGGACGGCTTGAGCAGGACGGGCATGCCGATCTCCCGTGCCGCAGCGGCCAGTTGGGCGTTGTCCAGGCCGCTGCCGGAGGAGCCGGGGACGACCGGGACGCCGGCCGTGCGGACCGTCTCCTTGGCGCGGATCTTGTCGCCCATCAGCTCGATGGCGTCGGCCGGCGGGCCGATGAAGACCAGGCCCGCCTCGGTGCAGGCCCGGGCGAAGGCGGCGTTCTCGGCGAGGAAGCCGTAGCCGGGGTGGACCGCCTGGGCGCCGGTGCGGGCGGCCGCGTCCAGCAGCCGCTCCACGGACAGGTAGCTCTCGGCGGCCGGGGCCGGGCCGATCCGTACGGCCGTGTCGGCCTCGCGGACGTGGCGGGCCCCGGCGTCCGCGTCGCTGAACACGGCGATGGAGCGGATGCCGAGCGTACGGAGCGTGCGGATGACGCGGACCGCGATCTCGCCGCGGTTGGCGATCAGGACGCTGTCGAACATGGTCGTGGGCATTCCTCTCACATCCGGAAGACGCCGAACTGCGGCTCGCCCAAGGGGGCGTTGGCACAGGCGGTCAGGGCGAGGCCGAGGACCTGGCGGGTCTCCAGCGGGTCGATGACGCCGTCGTCCCAGAGCCGGGCGGTGGCGTAGTAGGCGTTGCCCTGCGACTCGTACTGGGCGCGGACGGGGGCCTTGAAGGCGTCCTCCTCCTCGGCGCTCCACTCCTCGCCGCGGGCCTCCATCTGGTCGCGCTTGACCGTGGCGAGGACCGAGGCGGCCTGCTCGCCGCCCATCACGGAGATCTTGGCGTTGGGCCACATCCACAGGAAGCGGGGGGAGTAGGCCCGGCCGCACATGGAGTAGTTGCCGGCGCCGTACGAGCCGCCGATGACGACCGTGAGCTTGGGGACCCGGGTGCAGGCCACGGCCGTGACCATCTTCGCGCCGTGCTTGGCGATGCCGCCCGCCTCGTAGTCCCGGCCGACCATGAAGCCGGAGATGTTCTGGAGGAACACCAGGGGGATGCCGCGCTGGTCGCACAGCTCGATGAAGTGGGCGCCCTTCTGGGCGGATTCGGAGAACAGGATGCCGTTGTTGGCGACGATGCCGACCGGGTGGCCGTGGAGGTGCGCGAAGCCGGTGACCAGCGTCGTGCCGTACTCGGCCTTGAACTCGGCGAACCGCGAGCCGTCCACGATCCGCGCGATCACCTCCCGCACGTCGTAGGGCGTCCGGGAGTCCACCGGCACCGCGCCGTACAGCCCGGCCGGGTCGACCGCGGGCTCCTCGACGGGCCGCACCGTCCAGGGCAGGGCGGGCCGCTCGCCGAGTGTCGAGACGATGGTGCGGACGATGCGCAGCGCGTGGGCGTCGTCCTCGGCGAGGTGGTCGGTGACGCCGGAGGTACGGGAGTGGACTTCGCCGCCGCCCAGTTCCTCGGCGGTGACGACCTCGCCGGTGGCGGCCTTCACCAGGGGCGGGCCGCCCAGGAAGATCGTGCCCTGGTTGCGGACGATCACGGCCTCGTCGCTCATGGCGGGGACGTACGCGCCGCCGGCCGTGCACGACCCGAGGACGGCCGCGATCTGCGGGATCCCGGCGCCGGACATCCGCGCCTGGTTGTAGAAGATCCGCCCGAAGTGCTCGCGGTCGGGGAAGACCTCGTCCTGCATCGGCAGGAAGGCGCCACCGGAGTCCACGAGGTAGATGCACGGCAGGTGGTTGTCGAGGGCCACCTCCTGGGCGCGCAGGTGCTTCTTGACCGTCATCGGGTAGTACGTGCCGCCCTTGACCGTGGCGTCGTTGGCGACGACCACCACCTCGCGGCCGGAGACCCGCCCGATGCCGGCGATCACGCCGGCGGCCGGCGCGGCCCCGTCGTACATCCCCTCCGCGGCCAGCGGCGCCAGCTCCAGGAAGGGCGAGCCGGCGTCCAGCAGGGCGTCGACCCGGTCGCGGGGCAGCAGCTTGCCGCGGGCGGTGTGCCGCGCCCGGGCCTTCTCGCCGCCGCCGAGGCGGGCCGCCGCGAGCCGTTCGCGCAGTTCGGCGGCGAGCTCGCGGTGTGCGGCCTCGTTGGCCCGCCAGGAGTCGGAGGCCGGATCGTCCCTCGGACTCCGGCCGAGGGACGCCCCGTCGCCTCCCAGCACCGGTGCCTGCTCCATCACTACGAGCCCCCTTGCTCGGTCGTCCGCCCGGCCACCGCGGTGTGCGGCCGCCGGGCATCCGGGTTAATGGGCGTTAACGTCGTTTCCTTCAGGTTAACGACCACTAACCCGGCTGTCTACAATCGACGGCATGAGTAATGCGCAGGCCCCCGCCCCGACCAGCCGCCGCGAGCAGATCCTGAAGGAGGCCGCCCGGCTCTTCGCCGAGCGCGGGTTCCACGGCGTCGGCGTGGACGAGATAGGGGCGGCCGTGGGCATCTCCGGCCCCGGGCTCTACCGCCACTTCGCGGGCAAGGACGCGATGCTCGCCGAGCTGCTGGTGGGGATCAGCGAGCGGCTCCTCGCGGGCGGCCGGATGCGGGTCGCGGAGGGCGGCGAGGACCCCGAGGCGGTGCTGCACGCGCTGATCGACGGCCACATCGACTTCGCGCTGGACGACCGCCCGCTGATCACCGTGCACGACCGCGAGCTGGACCGGCTGCGCGAGGCCGACCGCAAGCGGGTGCGCCAGCTCCAGCGGCAGTACGTCGAGCTGTGGGTGGAGGTCGTCCGCCGGGTCCACCCGGGCCCCTCCGAGTCCCAGGCCCGGGCCGCCGTGCACGCCGTCTTCGGCCTGCTGAACTCCACCCCCCACCTGGGCCGCCCCGGCTCCCTCCCGGGCCGCACGGAGATGGCGGAGCTGCTGCACCGGCTGGCGCTGGGGGCCTTCGGTGCGGTGGCCGGGGCGGCGGAGGCGGGTGGGCCGGCGGCGGGGGGCCCGGTGGCCGCGGGCGCGTAGTGCGCTGCCGCACACCTGGTCGTTGAGGTCTGGACAGTCCAGGTGACCGGCCGGTAGCTTTTCGCTGAGCAAGCGCTTAGACGGTGCTTGGTCGGCATTTGGGCCGGTGACCTGGAGGAGGCGACGTAACCATGCGCCGTACGGTGTTCAACGAGGACCACGAGGCGTTCCGCGAGACCATACGAGCCTTCATCGAGGCCGAGGTCGTACCGGTCCACGACGAGTGGTTCGCGGCCGGCCAGGTCCCGCGCGAGTTCTACTACAAGCTCGCCGAGCTGGGCGTCTTCGGCATCCGCGTGCCCGAGGAGTACGGCGGCGCCGGCATCGACTCGCACAAGTTCGAGGCCGTGATGTACGAGGAGACCGCCCGCGCGGGCGTCACCTTCGGCGGCTCCGGCGTGCACGTCCTCCTCGGCCTGCCGTACATCGAGATGCTCGCCACCGACGAGCAGAAGAAGCGCTACCTGCCGAAGTTCGTCAGCGGCGAGGAGATGTGGGCGCTGGCGATGACCGAGCCGGGCACCGGCTCCGACCTCGCCGGCATGAAGACCACCGCCAAGCTGAGCGAGGACGGCACGCACTACGTCCTCAACGGCTCCAAGACCTTCATCACCGGCGGCGTGCACGCCGACCGCGTCATCGTCTGCGCCCGCACCGCCGCGCCCACCGCCGAGGACCGCCGCCACGGCATCTCCCTCTTCGCCGTGGACACCACGTCCGAGGGCTACTCCATCGGCCGCAAGCTCGACAAGCTCGGCCTGCGCACCTCCGACACCGCCGAGCTGGCCTTCGTCGACGTCAAGGTCCCCGTCGAGGACCTGCTCGGCGAGGAGAACAAGGGCTTCTACTACCTCGGCCAGAACCTCCCCTCGGAGCGCTGGGGCATCGCCTTCGGCGCGTACGCGCAGGCCAAGGCCGCCGTCCGGTTCGCGCAGCAGTACGTGCAGGACCGCACCGTCTTCGGCAAGACCGTCGCGTCCTTCCAGAACACCAAGTTCGAACTGGCCGCCTGCCAGGCGGAGGTGGACGCCGCCGAGGCCGTTGCCGACCGCGCCCTGGAGGCCCTGGACGCCGGCGAACTGACCGCGGCCGAGGCCGCCTCCGCCAAGCTCTTCTGCACCGAGGTCGCCCACCGCGTCATCGACCGCTGCCTCCAGCTGCACGGCGGCTACGGCTTCATGAACGAGTACCCGATCGCCCGCCTGTACGCCGACAACCGCGTCAACCGCATCTACGGCGGCACCAGCGAGGTCATGAAGTCCATCATCGCCAAGTCCATGGGCCTGTAAGGCCGTTGGGGCCCAGGCACGTGAACGACGCACTCCGGTCCCTGCTCGATCTGCTCGACCTGGAGCGGATCGAGCAGGACATCTTCCGCGGCCAGAGCCGGGCGGCGCTGGTGCCCCGGGTCTTCGGCGGCCAGGTCGCCGCCCAGGCGCTGGTCGCCGCCGGCCGCACGGTCCCCGAGAACCGGCCGCCGCACTCCCTGCACGCGTACTTCCTGCGTCCCGGCGACCCCGGCGCGCCCATCGTCTACACCGTCGACCGGATCCGCGACGGGCGGTCCTTCACCACCCGCCGGGTCGTCGCCGTCCAGCACGGCCAGCCGATCTTCCACCTCTCCGCCTCCTTCCAGGAGTACGAGGAGGGGCTGGACCACCAGACGGACATGCCGGCCGCGCCCGACCCGGAATCCCTGCCGACGGCCGCCGAGATGCTGCCCCGCCACCTCCCGGCGGACATCGCCGAACGGCTGGTCGAGGCCCGCGCCGCGGTCGACCTGCGGTACGCGGACACCCCGCCCTGGGGCACCGTCGGGCAGCCGCGCGCCCCGCGCTCCCAGGTCTGGTTCAAGGCGGGCGGCAAGGTCGCCGACGAGCCCCTGCTGCACGTCTGCCTGGCCACCTATGTCTCCGACATGACGCTGCTGGACTCGGTCCTGCTCGCCCACGGCCGCGGCGGCTGGGCCGTCGGCGACGTCGTCGGCGCCTCACTGGACCACGCCATGTGGTTCCACCGCCCCTTCCGCGCCGACGAATGGCTCCTCTACGACCAGGAATCCCCCTCCGCCTCGGGCGGCCGCGGCCTGGGCCAGGCCCGCATCTGGACCCAGGACGGCCAACTCGCGGTCTCGGTCATCCAAGAGGGGGTTGTGCGGGTGCCGCGGGGGTAGGCGCGCGGGCGGCACCGCTGGGTGGGGGCGGGCGTCGGCCGGGCAGCGGCCGCGGTTGCGTTGTGACGTGGTCGTACGGCCCTAGGGATGCCATCGGCCGCTTAGGGCATGGCACCCCCGCCACCCACCCGTGGGCTCCGGAAGGCGGGCTCCACCTCAGTGGAAGTCCCCGGCCGCGATCCGCTCGACCCGGGTCCGCCGCACCCTCAGGGAAGCCGGGTCCTCCACCGGCCACTCCCTGATTCCTGACCTCCGCAGGTAAACGACGCCCTTGCGGATATCGGTGACGACGGCCAGCCGCCCCGGGGCGTACTCGACCTCGTCGCCAACTCCTGGCAACTTTCTGGGATTCGGATTTCCGGGATTCACAGGACGGCCTCTGCTTCCGTGCAGACACCGTGCCGGCCGGCGCACGGCCGGCACGCGTGCAGGCCGTCCGGACCGGCGATCTTCTCCCGCGCCAGGCTGTAGCCACAGTGACAGCAGGGGCAGGCGTTACCAGTGATCTCGTCAACCGTCCATGTCTTGGCGGCCGGAACGGCGTCCCATCCCGTGGTCATGACGCACCTCCCAGACCGAGATAGGCGGCCCACTCGCCGGAGTCCCAGCCAATGGGGTCGCCGTGCCGGAGGCGAAATGCGCGGGCTTCGGACGAAAGAGATCTTGCATCGGTGCGTACGGCGGCGGATGCCGTACGTGGGCGCGAAGCGGTATCGGCGAGGGTGCGGTGAGCGTTTGATGCAGTCGGCATCGTGGTCAGTCCTCCAGATCGCTGCTGGCATGACCAGCTAACGCGGCAACAGGGCAGTGTCCTGAGGGAGATCAGGCATCTTGTTTCGCCTGCCGCCTAGGGCGATTTGGCCACTCCTTTAGCTGACGGCACGGTGAGCGTGGAGTTACCGTGCGTGCATGAACTCCTCGCGGAACAGGACGCTTGAGGCATGGATGAAGGAGCACGGTTACAGCTCCAATTCGCTGGCGGAGGCGGTGAATTCGGCCGTAGGTGACCTCACCGGCAGATTCGGGGGACTGGACGGCTCATCGATCCGGGACTGGAAAGCGGGCCGCGTACGGTGGCCGAAGTCCGCGACCCGCGTTGCGCTGGAGAAGGTCACCGGCCTGCCCGCCACCGCCTTAGGGTTCGTACCGCGGGGCCGGGCCCCGTCGTCCACCCCCGCCCCACCGCCGGAGGACCCCGTGGAACGCCGTCGCTTCCTCGCCGCCGGGACGGCCGTGGCTGCCGCCTCCGCCGCACCAGCTTTAACCGCCAACCGCCGCGTGGGAATAAGCGATGTCGTCCGGCTCCAACAACGTTTCACCGAGATCATCGCGAGTGACCACCGCCATGGCGGCCGACTCGGCATCGAGCAGCAAGCCACGTCGCTCGCCGACGAGGCCCTGGCCCTGCAGAACTCCGGGAGTGCCAGTCAGCGGGTACGTGCCTACGTATACGGATGCGCGGCGGCCTTCCGGTCCTCGGCGATGTGGGCGGCGATCGACGGACGCCGTTGCGACGACGCGATCGTCCACATGCGGGAAGCGCAAGCACTCGCCGAATTGGCAGCCGATCCGGCCATCAAATTCCGCATTTGGTCACACGCCGGGACGTTGTACCGGCACATGGGCCGTCCCGGCGAAGCTATTGCTGCAAATGACGTCGCCCGAGGGCTGTCCATCACGCGTCGTGATCCGTTGTTCGCGTCCTTGGGGCTCGCCAGGCAGGCCGCCATCCATGGCCTTGCCCGGAATCTCAAAGCTGCTCGACGCAGCTTCGACCAGGCCCAGGACGCGATGAATCGCGCGGATCCTGCCGCTGATCGCCCCGTGTGGATGACCTCGTTCTACGACCAGGCGGAATTGGATTCTCTCGCGCTCACGGGGTACCTCGCACTGGGCGACTACGAGACAGCCGAGGCGCACGCGCATCGATGTCTGGCCGCTCTCCGTCCCCACATGCGGCGATCGAAGGCCATTGCCACCACTCGCCTGGCGTGTGCCCAACTCGGCCAAGGCGACGTGGAAGCGGCCGTTTCGACTGCCATGACTGTCCCGGCAGATGCCGCCGCTCATCACCCCCGGGTCGCCGGAATGCTCCACGCCTTCAACGCCAGGATCACCGCCGTGGCGCCAAAGAACTCCACCGCCCGAATGTGGAATCAGCACGCACACACCATGGGGAAGGAATCGGTATGACGTCCACCATCGAGCTACGCACATTCCACTCACTCGGACCGGCTCGGCAGCATCTTCTGGACGTCTATGCCGATGTACGCGCAGACCTCCTGCACCTGCCGAACTATGCGGTCGCTACCTTCGCGGAGCGCCTCGACCGCCATTCCACGGAGCCAGGATGGGTGGCGGTCCTGGCCTATGAAGGGAACGAACCCATCGGCTATGCGTACGCCAACTCCGTGGATTCAGGAGACCGTTGGTGGAAGCGTGTCACGCCCGCCCCGCCGGCCGAATACACCAGCAGGAATGCCGTAGCCCTCAAGGAAATCGGCGTTCGCGTCCCCTGGCGCGGTACGGGCACAGCTCGGCGTATTCATGACGCCCTCCTCGCCGGGCGCAGCGAGCCGTACGTCAGTCTCATGGTCAATGCCCTCGCCGGGGACGGAAAGGTGCACCGCCTCTACAAAGGTTGGGGGTACGAGGACATCGGCCGGAGCCAGCCCTCAGCGGCCTCACCGGTCCTTACCGCGATGATCAGGCCCGTGCGCTGAGCCCGGAGCGGGGGTGGGCCGAGGGGCTCACCGGCCGGTCGCCTGGGCAAGCCGCCGGTCCAAGTTATCGTTACGTGCGACGTCGGCAGCAGAAGGTGGATGCAGCGCGTGGCCGCACTGGTCTATTTCAGAAAGATCGCTGAGGACGCCGACGCCGTTGTCTATTTGTTCGGCGAAGATGCCTCTGAGATGACGCGACAGCTGATCATGGATAAGGGCAATCACCGGTCGCGGTCAGGCGACGGGAACGTTGACTATGCGTTCCTCAAGGCGTCGCGAAAGATCAGCTCGATGCGCGACCGGGCAAGTGAATGGCCTGAACGTGGAATGAGTGCCAGCTGATTTTTCGTCCACCGGGACGGCGACCTTCGCGCCATGGCAGGAGCGCGGCCGGAGCCACGAGGCGGGCACGTTCGGAGAGTTGGCGCGCGGCGTCCGTGCAACGTGCTTGCTTCAAGTGCACTTGAACCTCCTAACGTTGCCGGCATGACGGTGATCGACAGCACGTCCGTGACATCCCCGCCCGTGGACGTTTGTGTGGTCGCGGGGACGGAGCATCCGCGGCCCGACGGCCAGGACCGTTACACGATCAGTGAGGTGGCGGCGTACACCGGGCTCAGCGCGCCCACCCTTCGCTGGTACGAGGAGATCGGGCTGCTGCCGGACGTGGCGCGGTCGCACAACGGGCAGCGCCGGTTCGGCAACCGGGACCTGGACTGGCTCGCCTTCGTGCGCAGGCTGCGGCTGACCGGGATGCCGGTCGCGGACATGGTGCACTTCGCGCGGCTGGTCCAGCGGGGTGAGGAAACCTTCGACGAGCGGCGGCAGATCCTCGAACGGACCCGGCGCGAGGTCCTCGCGCGGATGGCGGAGCTGCAGGACACCGTTGCCGTACTCGACGCCAAGATCGACTTTTATGCGGGCGCCCCCGAGGCGTCGGAAAGGGCCTGAGCGCCATCATGAGCAACGACAACACGAGCACTGCCATTGCGAGCAACGGCGTCGAACGGATTCGTCAGGTCGAGTTGGGGGCCGGGGGTCCCCTCGTCGGTGTCCAGGGCTTCGGGGCCATGGGGATCAGTGCCGCGTACGGGGACACGGACGACGCGGCGGCCCGGGACACCCTGGAGGCCACCGTCGAGGCGGGCGTCACGCTCATCGACACCGCCGACATGTACGGCGTCGGGGCCAACGAGGAGTTCCTCGCGCCGTTCGTCGCCGCGCACCGCGACGAGATCACCCTGGCCACCAAGTTCGGCATCGAGTACCGGGCGGACGACCCGAAGTACCGGGCCATCCGTAACGATGCCGGCTACATCAGGAAGGCCGTCGAGGCGAGTCTGCGCCGGCTGAACGTCGAGGTCATCGACCTTTACTACATGCACCGGCGGGATCCTGCCGTTCCGCTGGCCGAGTCCGTCGGGGCCATGGCCGAGCTGGTGCGGGAGGGGAAGGTGAAGTACCTGGGGCTGAGTGAGGTCACCGGTGCGGAGCTGCGCGAGGCGCACGCCGTGCATCCGATCACCGCCCTGCAGACGGAGTGGTCGGTCTTCAGCCGGGACGTCGAGCGCAGCGCGGTGGGCGCGGCCGCCGAGCTCGGGGTCGCCTTCGTGCCGTACTCGCCGCTCGGCCGGGGATTCTTGACCGGTGCCTTCACCGACGCGGGCAAGGAGCTCTCCGGCGGCGATTTCCGGCAGTTGATGCCGCGCTACACCGGGGACAACGCCAAGGCGAACGCCGCACTGCTGGAGCCGCTGCACAAGATCGCCGCCGAGCACGGCGCCACCACGGCGCAGATCGCGCTGGCCTGGGTGCAGCAGCGGGCCGAGGTGCACGGCCTGACCGTGGTGCCGATCCCCGGGACCCGTAAGCGGAGCCGACTGCTGGAGAACGCCGCGGCCACCCGGATCACCCTGACCGCCGAACAGCTGGCCCTGCTGGAGCCGATCGCCGGGCAGGTGGCGGGCGAGCGCTACGCGGACATGTCCCTCACCTCGGCGGCCCGGGAGGGGTAGGCCCGTCGGTCGTAGGACCGTTCAGGGCACCGCCGGCCGGCTGGCCCGCATGGAGCAGGTTCCGATTGCGGGCCGGGGCAAGATCGGCTGTTCTGGGTGCGAGACGCGTTGGTCCGTCCCGCAAGCAGACGAGGAGCGTCCATGCTCAAGGGCTTCAAGAACTTCCTGATGCGCGGTGACATCGTCGTCGTGGCCGTGGGGCTGATCATCGCGCTGGCGCTCAGCACGCTGATCAAGGCGTTCACCGACAACGTCATCGACCCGATCATCGCCCGTGCGCAGGGAGGTGGGTCGGTCGGGCTCGGCTGGCAGCTCGGTGATCCCGGGAACGCGTCGACCTATGTGAATCTCGGTGCGTTCCTTTCCGCCGTGATCTACTTCGTCATCTTCATGGCTGCCGTCTACTTCTTGATCGTCGTCCCGTACAAGGCCGTCCAGGCGCGCCGTGGGGTCACCGTCTTCGGTGACCCCACACCGGCCACCACCTGCCCGGCCTGTCTCGCCGACGACATTCCGACGGGTGCCGCCAAGTGCCGCTACTGCGGGACCGACCAGCGCGCGACGCCCGCAGCCCCCTGAGCGCCGAGGGGAGCAGGCAGCCGAAGAGGACCTCCCCGCCGGAGAGCCGGTCCGCGGCAGGAGTCAGGCCAGTCCCGCCGCGTCCAGCAGGTACGCCGTCAGCGGGTCGTAGTAGCGGGGGCTGCGGACGTGGTCGTCGAGGGGGACGGTGACCTGGAGGGTGCCCTCGGCCTCGGCGAGGAAGAGGGCCGGGTCGTTGGAGTCGGCGAAGCCGATCGCGTCCAGGCCGCGCTGGCCCGCGCAGCCCGCCCAGCCGTGGTCGGCCACCACCAGGTCCGGCAGCGGGCGGCCGGCCCGCTCCAGCCCGTCGAGGATCGCGGCCATCGGCTCGGGGGAGTGGGTGTGCCACAGCGTCGCCCCGCGCTCCAGCATCGCCACGTCGGCGAACTGGAAGACCATGCCCTCGTCCGCCTGCAGCCCGTCCGGGATGACGACGATCTCGCAGCCGGCGGCGCGCAGTGCCGCCGCGGTCGCGCGGTGCACGTCGAGCAGGCCGCCCGGGTGGCCGGTCGCGAACAGCACCCGCTGCTCGCCGGCCGCCGCCTTGCGCAGCAGCGCCGCCGCCCGCTCCAGCGCGTCCACCGTCAGCTCGGGGTCGATGGTGTCCTGGCCCTGCCGGTGGTGCGGGTCGTCGCTCACCCCGCAGCGCTCCGCCATCACGGCCAGGACGTCCTGCTCGTCGGCCCACCGGTCGCCGAATTCCAGGCCGAACCAGAAGTAGCGGTCACCGTTGGCGAGCTTGCGGTAGTGGGAGAGGTTGTTCTCCCGGGGGGTGGCGACCTCCCCGGCGATCCGGGTGCGGACGAGATGGTCGACGAGTTCGGCGCGCGACGGAACGGCGGCTGCGGAGGCTATCGGCATAGCGCCATTGTGCCCGGACGTATGTTCCGGGGCGGGGGAGTTCCGTACCCCGGACGGAAGCGCGCACGGACACCGGCCGCGCTGGACGAAATGTCGAAGCGGCACCTTGTCCGGTGGCGAAAATGTCCATGGGCGGGGAGCCCTCACCGTCCCTACCCTCGCCTCATGACCACCGCAGCCAGCGCTTCCCACGAGCCCGTCGGCCCCGTCGACTCCTCCCGCATCCCCCGCTACGCCGGGCCGGCCACCTTCGCCCGCCTGCCCCGCCTGGACGAGGTCGGCGGCCGGGCCGACGTGGCCGTCGTCGGCGTGCCCTTCGACAGCGGCGTCTCCTACCGCCCCGGTGCCCGCTTCGGCGGCAACGCGATCCGTGAGGCGTCGCGGCTGCTGCGCCCGTACAACCCGGCGCAGGACGCGTCGCCGTTCGCGCTGGCGCAGGTCGCGGACGCCGGTGACATCGCCGCGAACCCGTTCAACATCAACGAGGCCGTCGAGACCATCGAGGCGGCCGCCGACGATCTCCTCGGGACCGGCGCGCGCATGATGACGCTCGGCGGTGACCACACCGTCGCGCTGCCCCTGCTGCGGTCCGTCGCCAAGAAGCACGGGCCGGTCGCGCTGCTGCACTTCGACGCGCACCTCGACACCTGGGACACGTACTTCGGCGCCGAGTACACCCACGGCACGCCGTTCCGCCGCGCCGTGGAGGAGGGCATCCTCGACACCTCGGCGCTCTCCCACGTGGGCACGCGCGGGCCGCTGTACGGCAAGAAGGACCTCACCGACGACGAGAAGATGGGCTTCGGCATCGTCACGTCCTCGGACATCTACCGGCGCGGCGCCGACGAGGTCGCCGACCAGCTGCGGCAGCGCATCGGGGACCGGCCGCTGTACATCTCCATCGACATCGACTGCCTGGACCCGGCGCACGCCCCCGGCACCGGCACCCCCGAGGCCGGCGGCATGACCTCGCGCGAGCTGCTGGAGATCCTGCGCGGGCTCTCCTCCTGCAACCTGGTCTCCGCCGACGTCGTCGAGGTGGCGCCGGCCTACGACCACGCCGAGATCACGGCGGTGGCCGCCTCGCACACCGCGTACGAGCTGACCACGATCATGTCGCGGCAGATCGCCGCCGCGCGGCAGGACTGAGCCCGGGCCGGATACGCGCTGACGGGACGGCCGGTCACACGGGTGGCCGGCCGTCCGTCGTCCTCCGCCCGGGCGGCGAGGCCGCGTCGGGCGTGGAAGCGAGGGCGCGGTCAGTCGGTCTCGTCGTACAGGGTGTCCGTCCAGGCCGGGGACTCCGCCCCCTCCTCGTCGATCGCCTCCAGGTCGGTCTCGATGAGGTGCCGGATGCGTTCGCGTTCGGCGCGGCCGGCGGCCATGGGGAGGAGGCACCGCCCCAGGACGTACCCCTGGAGCATCGCCACGAAGGCGGGCAGGCTGCTGGCGACGAGCGGCTGCTCATACCCGTACCCCTCCTCGGCGGGGACCGCGTAGACGCCGCCGCCCTCGCCGTCGACGACGAGCGGGAAGCCGCCCCAGACGCCGAGCCGGTAGTACGCGCCCCGGCCGGCCGACTCGGGCACGTCCTCGTCCTCGGTGAACTCCCAGACCTGCTCCGCCGACAGCTCGGCGAGCGGCTCCTCGGCGAGCGCGGTCAGCCGCATCTCCGCGCCGCGGAACGCCGGCAGCCCGGTCTCCGTCAGCAGCCGGCGCGCCGCCTCGTCCCGCAGCCCGTCGGGCAGCGCGCCGGCCGGGACCTGCTGTACGGTGCCCGGCCCGAACAGCTCCGCCAGCACGGCGGTATCGGGTGCGGGCCAGTCGGTGCCGCCGTCGACCCGGCCGAAGGGCGCGAAGAACGGCTCGCCGTGGAGGGGCCCGAAGGCATCCAGGGCCCTCGGGCTCCGTGGCGGAACCGCACCCGCCGGATTCCCGGAAGGGTCCGGGTCCGGACCCGCGGGGGCGGGCTCCACGGCGAAAATGCCGCCCAGGCCGGCGACCACCACCAGCGCGTCCGGGCCGTCCGGGCCGTCCGGGCCGTCGAGGCGGACGGCGTCGGTCAGCAGCTCGGGTTCGATGCCGTAGCTCGTCAACTGGACCCACGGCTGGGTGAGTTGCGGGTCGCGGTCGCGGGGCCAGAGCGGTTCCGACTGGCCCGGCTGCGGGATGCCGTCGCTCCAGGGGCCGCCGAGCTGCTCACCGGTCGCGGCGTCCCAGATCCGCACCCGGCGGTCCCAGGCGCCCCGGCCGGCGACCACGTGCCGGCCGGCGGCGGCCGGCACCTCGGCCGTGACGTCGGTGAGGGACTGCAACGGGCCTGGTTGCAGGTGTGCGAGATCCCAACCGCCTGGTGGACGCCAGTGCGCCCAGCGGACCTTCCAGGGGAGCGAGACGCCCGAGCGCTCGATACCGGCCGCGACCTCGCTGTCGCCCCGTACGGTGCTCATCAGGTGCAGCCAGGACGCCCAGGTGCCCTGGGGGAGCGAGTCGACCCCGCT
Source organism: Streptomyces sp. NPDC107765 (assembly GCF_055657085.1). Taxonomy (NCBI): domain Bacteria; kingdom Bacillati; phylum Actinomycetota; class Actinomycetes; order Kitasatosporales; family Streptomycetaceae; genus Streptomyces; species Streptomyces sp. NPDC107765. Next base: position 262,039 of record NZ_JBVKBL010000010.1, read on the forward strand.
CAGCCACAGGTTGGCGGCGTCGCCGGCCGGTGAGCGCCGGTCGAGGGGGCGCGGCGACCGGTAATGCGCCGCGTCCAGCAGCGCCACCTGGTCCAGGTGCGCCAGCACCTCGCCGGTGCGCTGGACGTCGTCGAACCGGCCGGCCCGTACGGCGTGCATCGGCAGGGCGTGCGCGGCGTACTCCCCGACCGGGCCGGTGAGGTGTCCCGGCGCGGACAGCCGGTCCGTCAGTCGGTCCACGAGTCGGCCGCCGGCCGCGCGGAACCGCTCCTCGTCGAGGCCCCGACGGATCCGGCGGGCGATCCGCTCGTCCAGGAAGGAGACCCGGGCGCCCTCGACGGTGAGCAGGTCGGAGAATTGCCCGGCGAATTCCGCCAACGCGTCGTCATCGGAGGGGAGCTGGACGCCGATTGCCTCGGCCAGCTCGCGCCACACGGTCAATGGGGTCCGCGAAAGCTCGGCGAGCGCCAGGGCCTCCACGGCGGGCGGCACGGAGGCAGAGGGAGCGTCGGCCGGTGTCCCGGATTGCAGGTGCAGCGCCAACAGGCCCCGGATCCTGGGTGTCCGGGGCGGCGGATCGGCCTCCACCATCACCTTGGTGCGGGCCGTGAGCGCCAGGTCGCGTGCCAGGGTGCGGACCACGCGCTCCGGCTGGGCGGAGGTCCGGGTGCGGCCCGCGCGGTGTGCGTTGGCCAGGAACACCGGGCGCTCGCCGAGGTCCGACGTGCGCAGCTCACCGCGCCATCCCGCACGGCGGTGCGGCGGGGAATCGACTCCGGCAGCCGACAACACACGCTGCAGGACCTCCTCGGCGGTGAGCCCCGTGGCGTCCACCCAGACCGCGGCCGGCAGGGCGTCATGGACCCGCCGGAGCACCCCGGTCCGGCCGGATTCCGGAGCCCCCACCAGTTCGGTGACCGGCTCCCGCTCCCCGTCGCGCCACCATCGGAGGATCCGCTCGACGGCGTCATCGGCACGGACGTCCTCGTAGGAATTCCCGGGGCTCGACATCATGTCCCTTCACCAGCTGACGAGTTACTGACGGTCCGCCACGAGCTGACGACCCGCTGACGGCCCGGCACCATGGCACCTACCTCGGGTGGCCGAGGTCATACCTGGGTGGCAATGATGCTCCACAGGTTCCGCATGCGGTCGATCCGCTCCTCGAACTGGCGGTCCTGTTCCACCATCGCCGGTGAATCCGGAACGCGGGCGCGTACCTCTTCGTCGATTTCCCGCAGCCTTTCCTTGGGGAGTTTCCGTACGCCCAGTTCCTCGCGGGCCGCCTTCATCTCCTCCTGGCGGATCCGGTTCCGCTCCTGCACCACGTCCGCGTCCGTGCGGTAGACCGTGCTGTAGTAGACGGGAACCTGCTGGCCACCGCCTTGCTCCTTGGCCAGTTTGATCAAGTAGTCGGAACAGTTGTGCTTGCCGAGTGCGCCCTTCTTGTCGCCGCAGGGCTCGCGTTCCGTATACAGGCCGGCCAGGGTGTACTTGTTCCCGGAGAGCCGGTTCGCTTCCTTCAGCCAGGTACCGAGGTTCTTCTCGGAGTGTTTTCCCGGTTCGTCCCCGTGCTTCGGGTGTGAGGAATCCACGACGTATTCGACGCCGTTGGGGCCGTGCACCTCGATGACCGCGTAATTCCGGCCGGTCGGGTCCGGACCGTGTTTGCCGATGTTTTCACTGGGGTTCTCGACGTTGCGGAGCAGCGCGTTCATCCTGTTGGCGGCGGCCCGCTCGTGCAGTTCGGCACCGGCCGAGCTCTTCCCGTCGTTCACCGGGTTCGAGTGGACGCCGTATTCCTGGTGGAAGCTGTGGCTGAGCCGGCCGAGGGTGGCGACCACGGCCATCCGCTCACCGCGGTTCAGGTTGTTGAACCCGTCCAGGTGCTCGGCCAGTTGGCCGGCGTTGAGCCGCACCGGGCCGTCCGCGCCGGGCTGGTCCCCGGCCGCGGCCCGCAGGACCTGGGCGAGGCTCCCGTCGTTGGCCCAGTCCCGCATCTGGCGGTCCAGGACATCGTGCTGGATCTGGTGGACCGGGGTGTTCTCGTTCGCCCGGAGCCGGTCCTGGGCGTCGTCCGGCGGCAGGCCGTCCTGGTGGGTGCCGGGCCGCTCGCCGTGCACCGGATGCCGCTGGTCGTCGCGCTCGATGTCGGATGCTTCGCCGGGGTGTTTGCGCTTCTCGCCGGCGCCGGCGGGTTCGGCGGCGGGCCGACGGCCGGGGTCGGTGGGGCGGTCGTGGTCACCGGGGTGGTGCTCGGCCGGTGTGGGGGCGGTGGGACGGCGGTTGGCGTCGAGGGGGATGGCGTGGACGCCGTTGTTGCCGTCGTGGAGCGGCTTGTTGCTGGTTTTGCCGGTTTGGGCGTCGACGTAGGTGATGTTGCCGTGGTGGTTGACGACGTTCCAGGCGTGGGCGCGGCCGTTGTTGTCCTGGGTGACGATGACGGCTTGGGAGCCGTGGCCGTTGTTGCGGAGGTCGTTTTCGAGGCGGTGGAAGGCGTCGGGGCCGTTTCCGTAGTCGTGGAAGGGTGCGCCGAGGGTGTTTTCGATGCGGTTGCGGCCGTTGGTTTCGCCGCGGTCGGAGGGGGTGCCGTCGGGGTGGGTGTCGGGGGTGCGGTGGGCGGCGGCGGTGGGGTTGCCGGCGTAGGTGTCGGCGGTGGCGAGGGCGGCGTCGACGCAGTTGTTGTTGCGGCCGGGGGCGTCGGGGCCGGGGTGGTTGATGGTGCCGACCCAGTTGCTGTCGTGGGGGTCGGGGTGGCGTTGCGGGTCGCCGTTGTCGTCCTTGGGGATGGCGTCCTCGACGTGCTGCTGGTGCTCGTCGGTGGGGCCGTCCAGTCCGCCGGGGCGCTCGCGGTTACGGGTGTCGGAGGCGGCGGGGGGATCGTCGTGGGGGGCGTTGTGGGGGCCGTCGTGGGAGGTGTTGTCGGTGTCGTTGTGGGCCTCGTGGCCGGGCTGGTTGTGGTCGTTCGGGTTCTGCTGGTTGTTCGGTGCCTCGGGGCCGTGGTGGTCGTTCGGGGTGCCGGGGGTGGTCGGGGGCGGGTCGGTACGGGTCGGCTGCGGCTCCGGGCGCCGGGGGTCCGGGCGGGTCGGGTCCGGGCGCGTGGTGTCGGGCCGGGTGGTGTCCGGGCGGGTCGGGTCGGGGCGCGGCGGGGACGGGACCGGGCGCTGCTGACGCGGGTCGGGGCGCCCGCCGGAGGGCGTACGCGGGTCGTCCGGGCGGCGCGGCCCGTCGAGCCGGGGGTCATGGGCGGGGCGCTCCGGGCGGCGCTGCTGGGTGATGTCGTGGACCGGCTGGGTGCCGTCCGGGCGGCGGTTGGGCGGGGTGGTGCGCGGGGTTCCCGCGGGCGGCTGGGAGCCGTGCGGGGGTGCGGTGGTCGGTGTCGGCCGGCCGGTGCCGCTTGGCGTGGTGGGGTGCGGTGCCGCGTTCGGTCCCGTCGGCCCGGCCTGCGGGGGCACGGCGATGGGCATGCCGGCCACCGGTCCCGGCGACTGCGGCCCGCCCTGCGGTGACTGCTGGGGCGGAGTGGCGGAGTGGCCCCCGGGATCGGCTGCCGGGGTGGGCGGCGGGGCGGTCAGGGTGTCGGCGGACTGGGTGGTGACGGTGGTGTCGTCCTCACGGGAGTGCGGCATGGGGTCGCCGGCGGAGGGGTCCCGGTGAGCGGCGGGCGACGGCCCGGCGGACGGTGCGTGCGGCACCCCCGCGCCCGCGCCCTGCGAGGGCACGCTGACGTGCGGGGTGGTCGGACGTCCGCCGCCCGCACCGGAGTGGGAGCTGTCTCCGCCTCCGTCGTGCGAGGGGGTGCCGCCGCCGTCGCTGTAGTGGGGCGCGGGGGTGGGAGTGGAGGTGGGAGGGGACGGGGACGGAGACGGGGCCGAGGAGTTGCCGGTGTCGTGGGAGGCGGCGGCCGGCTGCCCCGGGGAGGCGTGGTCGGGGGCCGGGCCCGGAGCCGGGGCCGGGCTGGACGACGGTCCGGAGTCGGGTGTCGGAGCGGAGTGCGGCGCCGGTCCGGAGTCGGGCGTGGGTGTGGCGTGCGGGGCCGGGCCCGGGTCGTGGGCCGGTGCGGCGTCCGGGTGGACGGCCGGGCCCGGGGTGGGCTGCGTACCGACCGGGTCCGGACCGGGGTGCGGCCGGGTCGCGTCGGGGGTCGTGCCGGGGCTGGTGTCGGGTGTGGGGTGCGTGCCCACCGGACCGGAGTCCGGGGTCGGATGGGTGCCCACCGGACCGGAGTCCGGGGTCGGATGGGTGCCCACCGGACCGGAGTCCGGGGTCGGATGGGTGCCCACCGGACCGGAGTCCGGGGTCGGATGGGTGCCCACCGGACCGGAGTCCGGGGTCGGGTGGGTGCCCACCGGACCGGAATCGGGCGTCGGGTGAGTGCCTACGGAACCGGGGTCCGGGGTGTGCCCGGAGCCGGGAGTGGGGCCCGCGTCGGGGATGTGCCCGGAGCCCGGCGCGGGGCCGCTGTCCGGTCCTGGTGTGGGGGAACTCCCGTAAGGGTTGTGGCTGTTGCCGCCCGTGTAGCCCTCGTCGAAGGCGGTGCGCTGGTCCGGGGGCGGCAGCGGCTGGGCCCGGGGGGTCGAGTGGTCGCCGTCCGGACGGGCGGAGCCGTCCGGGGTGGTGGACGGGCCGCCGCCTTCCGGGCTGCGGCCCGGGTCGCTGTGCGTGGGTCCCGTAGCGTCGCCGGAGTGGCCTGAGTCGGAACTCCCGGAGCCGCTCCCCGAGCCCGAGACGGAGCTGCTCCCAGCCCCTGAACCCGAGCCCGAACCCGAGCCCGAGCCGGAACCCGACCCCGACCCTGAGCCAGAACCCGACCCGGAGTCGGACCCGCTCCCCGATCCGCTCCCCGATCCGCCCTCCGATCCACTCCCCGACCCGTGCCCGGAGCCCGCCGCATCGTTGGACGACCCCGATCCGCTGCCGTTGTTCCCGCTGTCTCCGCTGTCTCCGCTGTGCCCGCTGTCTCCGTTGTTCCCGCTGTGCTCGCCGTCGCCGCTTCCGTGTTCGCCGCCACCGCCGTCATGGCCCCCGCCGTGTCCGGCGGCGTGGTCCAGGCCGCCGCGGGCGTGGTGGCCGGCGCGGGCGCCCGCGCCGTCGCGCAGCGCCTCGGTGAAGGTCTGGCCGGAGTTCTTGGCCGCGTCGATGCCCGCGTCCGCGCCCGTCTTGAGGCTGCGGCCGACGTCGAAGCCCTGCTGCGCCCCGAAGTTCATGTTCATGCCCTGGGCGATGGCGTCGGAGATCATGGCCTCCAGCGCGGAGACGGCGGGCTCCTTGACCGTCTCCACGATCGCCTCGACGAGCGCCTCCCGCGCCTCCTTGAGGATGCGCCGGACGATCAATCTGGTCGCTTGGGTGGCGCCCGCCGCGCCGATCTCCGACAGGCCCAGCGTGAAGGGCGCCGCCGCTTGTGCCGCGATGATTTCCGCGGCGAGGATCGCCAGTTGGGCGATCACCGCGACTTTCATCCCGACGATCACCACCGCCCCCGCGTCCATCGCGAAGGCGATCAGCTCGGCCGCCGTGCGCGCGTCGTCGAGGTAGCCCGAGCCGTTGCCGGAGAACTTCTCCCAGGTCTTGCTGAAGCCGTCGATGCTGTCGCCGGAGTTCGCCGAGAGGACGTTGCCGGCGGCGGTGACGCCCTCGGACTGTAACTGCTCGACGGCGTTGGCGAACTCCCGCCAGGCGCTGGCGGACTCGTTCATCTTGTCCTCGTCGCCCGTCGGCCAGTCGAAGCCGAGCATTTCGAGGACCCACTCCAGCCAGTCCGGCAGCATGAGCGACATGGCGGCAATCCCCCGTACGTGGAAGCGGTCAAGCGATGACGGCGCGCGTGCAGAGAAGGAGCTGGCGGAACGGGAGGGAGCGGAGGTCCGTGCCCGCTAGGTCTGGGGCGCCTTGAAGTTGCTGATCAGCTGGCTCTGCGCCTCGGCGTTGGCGACGTGCTGCTTCATCAGCGATTCGTTGAAGTCCTCGTCGGCCTGGTGGTTGTCGGCCATGGTGTTCAGCGCGCCGCCGATCTCCTGGAGCTTGGCGGCCAGATGGCCCATCGACTCGTACATGCCGTCGCGCAGGCCCTCGTAGACGACGCCGAACTTCTCGCCGATGTCGTCGTCACCCCACGGCGGGGTGTCCTGGCCTTCCAGGCCGGTCAGGGTGTTCTTGAGCTTCTCCACGGCGGACTGGTAACGCTGTCCGACGTTGGTGAAGTCCCGTCCCCCTGACTTCAGTGTCGGGATGTCCGCCTGTAGTCCGTCTCCGGCCATCTGTGGCCCCCGTTCCCCACGCTCGTCGGCAGATGCAGGACAACGTGGCGCAAAGTTTAGTCCTCGACTCCCTTGTTTCTTCAAGGAGTTGACTGTCACAACGCTGTCACCGACGGCCTCGGTCGGCCGGCGCTCAAGCCTCCGGGCCGGCGCGGTCGAGGCAGCGCAGGGCGAACCACAGCTCCATGCGGACGTCGGTGTCGTCCAGGTCGGTGTCGAGGAGTGTGGCGATACGGGCGATGCGCTGGCGGACGGTGTTGCGGTGGATGCCTAGCGCGGTCGCCGTACGGTCCCAACTGCCGTGCAGGGAGAGCCAGCTGTGCAGCGTGGTGACGAGGGCGGGGGAGGCGGCGAGCGGTGCGAGCAGGGTCCGGGCGTGCCGGTGGGCGTCGTCGGGGTCCACGAGGGCGGTGAGGCCGGGCCGGTCGGGGGAGGGGCGGCGGACGAGGGCGGAGCGGTGGGCGAGGGCGCGGCGCAGTGCGGTGGCGGCGTGCCGATCGGCGGCGGGCAGCTCTTCGACCGGTACCGGGGCGCTGACGCCGAGGGTCCAGCCGGGCTGTGCGCCGATCTCCCGGTCGGCCGGGACCAGGGCCCGGAGCCGTCGCACGGACGATGCCGATGCCGACGCCGACGCCGACTCCGCCGGTTCCGGTGCTGAGGCCGGCGCCGACTCCGACGCTGATGCCGACGCCGGCTCCCGCGCCGGTTCCCGCGCCGGTTCCCGCGCCGGTTCCGGCGCCACGAGTGTGGTGCCCAGCGCGGCGGCCAGTGCGGCCGCGTCCGCCTCCGGAGCGGCGGTTCCTCCACGGCGCTCGGCGTGCACCACGGTCCAGAGGGGAGCGCCGAGCAGCGGGCCGACGTCGGCCGGCCGGGCACCCAGGAGCAGGTGGGCCAGGGCGGCACCGTGCCCGGTGTCGGCCGCACCGCGGGCCGCGGCCGGGCCGGTGATCAGCGACAGCAGCACCGCGGCGACGCCCGCGATGGTGTGTGCGGGCGGATCGTCCGGGTCCGCGGCGACCACCAGCGCGCACGCCTCCCGCCCGGCGCCGCGCCCCGTCAGGGCGTACGCGGACAGCTGGGTCCCCGGCAGCGTGTCGGTGGCGGAGGACGGCCCGCCGGCCGCGGCCCGCACCCCGCCCGAGGGCCCGGCAACCTCGCCGCCCCCGAGGACGCCGCCCCCGAGGACGCCGCCCCCTACCGCACCGCTCCCGCCCGCGCCGCCCCCGACGACCTGGGCGAGCCGTCCGGCCGCGGCCCGTACCCGGTCGGTGGGGCGGGCCCCGGCGGAACCGTGTTCCGTGCCGTCCGGGCCGAGCAGTGCCGTCCAGCCGTGGACGTGACGGGCCAGCGCGCGCAGCACGGCGCGCGCCGGATCCGGCCGGGCGGCGGCCGCGGCCAGCGCGCGCTGCGCCTCGCCGATCCGGGTCAGCTCCCGGTGGCGGGCCTCCGTGACGGCCTGCCACACGGCGCTCTCCACGGCCGTGAACGGGGTGCCGGCCGGCACCTCCACCAGCGGCAGGCCGTGCCGGTCACAGGCCGCCACCAGCGCGGGCGGCACCGCCTCGTGCACCGGCGCGATCCCGAAGCCGAGCGCGGCGGCACCGGCCGCGACCGTGCGGGCCGCGTACCCGTCGAGGTACGCGGCCAGGGCCGCGTCCGCGTCCTCGCCCGCGGCCCCCGCGGTCACCTCCGCCAGGTGCACGCCCGCCGTCAGCAGCAGCTCGCCGCCCAGGAGGTACGGCACCGGGTCGGCCATCTCGGAGGTGTGCACCCAGTGGAGAGTGACGCCCTCCCGCGGCCCCGCGAGCTGGCGCAGCCCGAGATCCGCCCGCGCGAGGAGCGCGGCCAGCGGGACCGGAGGAGTCGACGGCGCGGTGGTCGCCGACGGGGTGGCCGGCGGTTGCGGCGCCGGGGCCGACGGAGACGGAACAGGAGGCGGCATGTGCGGACCCTCCACAGGGGCGGCCGATGAGTGGAGGAAACGTACACTTCAGCGTCGCCGCGCCGCCTCCTAGGGTCAACCCCCGAGACGAGTCCGCGGGACGACGAGCCTTCGAGGTGAGTCATCGAGGACGAGCTCTCGTGAGGCGGGCCGCTCTCCCCCGTGCGCGCCCGCCTCTCTCCCCGCTCCCTCACCCCACACCCCCTACGCCCCCACACCCCCCTGCACCCCCACACCCCTCTCCCCTCGGCACAGCTGGAAGGGATGGCCCATGGCTGTCGACTATGCGGTGATCGTGCTCTATCTGGCCGGAATGCTGGCCATGGGCTGGTGGGGCATGCGCCGCGCCAAGTCGAAGAGCGACTTCCTGGTCGCGGGGCGCCGCCTCGGGCCCGCGATGTACTCCGGCACCATGGCCGCGATCGTCCTCGGCGGCGCGTCCACCATCGGCGGCGTCGGCCTCGGCTACAAGTACGGCCTCTCCGGTGCCTGGATGGTCTTCACCATCGGCCTCGGACTGCTCGCCCTGTCGGTCTTCTTCTCCGCGCGGATCGCCCGCCTGAAGGTCTACACCGTCTCCGAGATGCTGGACCTGCGCTACGGCGGCCGGGCAGGCGTGATCTCCGGTGTCGTCATGTGGGCGTACACGCTGATGCTCGCGGTCACCTCGACCATCGCCTACGCCACGATCTTCGACGTGCTCTTCGACCTGAACCGGACCGTCGCGATCATCCTCGGCGGTTCGATCGTCGTCGCGTACTCGACGCTCGGCGGCATGTGGTCGATCACGCTCACCGACATGGTGCAGTTCGTGGTCAAGACGATCGGCGTGCTGCTCCTGCTCCTGCCCATCGCGGTGGTCAAGGCGGGCGGCTTCGCCGAGATGAAGGCCAAGCTTCCGACCTCGTACTTCGACCCGCTGGGCATCGGCGGCGAGACGATCTTCACCTACGTGCTGATCTACACGTTCGGCATGCTCATCGGGCAGGACATCTGGCAGCGCGTCTTCACGGCCCGCAGCGACCGGACGGCGAAGTGGGGCGGCACGGTCGCGGGTACGTACTGCCTCGCCTACGCCCTCGCCGGCGCCGTCATCGGTACGGCGGCCAAGGTGCTGTACCCGAAGCTGGGCAGCCCGGACGACGCCTTCGCGACCATCGTCAAGGACGAACTCCCGGTCGGAGTACGGGGGTTGGTGCTCGCGGCCGCGCTGGCCGCCGTGATGTCGACGTCGTCCGGCGCGCTGATCGCCTGCGCGACCGTGGCCAACAACGACATCTGGTCGCGGTTGCGGGGGGCGGTACGGCCCGCCGGTGAGGAGCACGACGAGGTCAAGGGCAACCGCGTCTTCATCCTCCTCATGGGCCTCGCGGTGATCGGCACGGCCATCGCGCTGAACGACGTCGTCGAGGCCCTGACGGTGGCGTACAACCTGCTCGTCGGCGGGCTCCTGGTCCCCATCCTCGGCGGGCTGCTGTGGAAGCGCGGCACGGTGCAGGGCGCGCTGGCCTCGGTGACGGTCGGCGGCCTCGCGGTCATCGGCCTGATGGCGGGCTACGGCATCCTCGCCAACGAGCCCGTCTACTACGGCCTGCTCGCCTCCCTCGCGGCCTACGTGGCGGTCAGCCTGGCCACCCGGCCGACGGACGCGGCGGTGCTCGCGGTGTGGCGGGCACGGCTGCAGGCAAGCCCGTCCGACGCTTGACCGGACACCGCGCCACACGACGAGACGAAGCCACGACGAACCCGCATCCCCAGACGACACCCTCGGAACAGACGGAGAGTCACCCGCCGATGAGCACCACCACACCCGCACCCGCCCCCTCGCCGGCGGGCCCCCCGCGCACCGGCGGCGACCTGGTCGTCGAGTCGCTGGCCGCGCTCGGTGCGCGGACCGTCTTCGGGCTGCCGGGCCAGCACGCGCTCGGGGTGTTCGACGCGCTGCGCCGGTCCGCGCTGCGGTACGTGGGGCTCCGGGTGGAGAACAACGCGGGCTTCGCGGCCGACGCCTACGCACGGGCGACGCACGGGGTCGCGCCGCTGCTGGTCTCCACCGGGCCCGGGGCGCTGATGACGCTGCCCGCGCTGCAGGAGGCGGCGGCCGGTTCCGCCGCCGTGCTGGCGATCGGCAGCCAGGTCCCGCTGGCCGGGATCGGCGGCGGCCGGCACGGCTATCTGCATGAACTCACCGATCAGAGCGCCGCGTTCCGCGATGTGGTCAAGTCGGTCCACACCGTCCGCACCGCCTCGCAGATCCCGTCGGCGGTGGCCGCCGCCTGGGAGTCGGCGCTGAGTGCGCCGCACGGCCCGGTCTGGCTGGAGATCCCGCAGGACGTGCTGCTGGCGCCGGTCGACGTGCCGCCGGTGGGCGCGCTCGCCGTGGCCCCGCGGGTCCCCGCGCCGCGGCCGGAGCTGGTCCGTGCGGCCGCCGAGCGGCTGACCGGGGCCCGCCGCCCGGTGATCCTGGCCGGCGGCGGGGTCGTACGGGCCGGTGCCGAGGCGGAGCTCCTGGCGCTGGCCGAGCGGCTGCGGGCGCCGGTGGCCACGACGTTCGGCGGTAAGGGCGCGTTCCCGTGGGAGCACCCGCTCTCGCTGCGGTCCTGGCTGGAGGACCGGCACACCACCGACTTCCTGGAGGACGCCGACACCCTGCTGGTCGTCGGGTCGGGGCTGGGCGAACTCTCCTCGAACTACCACACGTTCCGACCGCGCGGCCGGCTCGTCCAGATCGAGGCGGACGTCGGCAAACTGGAGTCCAACCACGCCGCGCTGGGCATCCACGCGGACGCCCGGCAGGCGCTGGCCGCCTTGGTGGCGGAGACGGCCGGCGCGGAGGCCGTCGGGCTGCCCGCGCCCGGGGCGGCCGGGTCGCCGGAGGCCGCGGTGGCCGGGGTGCTCGCCCGGGTGCGGGACCGGCTCGCCGCCCAGGACCTCGGCCTGGAGCAGCGGGTGCTGGCCGCCGTACGGGAGGCGCTGCCCGAAGAGGCGGTCAGCTGCTGGGACATGACGATCCTGGCCTACTGGGCCTGGTCCGCCTTCGATCCGCGGCGCACCAACGCGCTGCATTCCGCGCAGGGCGCCGGCGGTCTGGGGTACGGCTTCCCGGCGGCGCTGGGGGTGGCCGTCAGCGATCCGGGGCGGCCGGTCCTGGCGGTGTCGGGGGACGGCGGCGCCATGTACTCGATCGCCGAGCTGGCCACCGCGCGCCAGTACGGCCTGCCGGTGACCTGGCTGATCGTCGACGACGGCGGTTACGGCATCCTGCGCGAGTACATGACGGACGCCTTCGGCGAGGCCACCGGCACTGAACTGACCCGCCCGGACTTCGTCGCCCTGGCCGAGTCGTTCGGGGTCCCCGCGGTCCGTACCGACCCCGAGAGGCTGGGTGCGGACCTGGCCGCGGCGCTCGCCGCCCCGGGCCCCTCGGTCGTCGTCCTGCCGGCCCGGCTGCGGATGTTCGCGCCGACGCACCTGCCGGCCTGACGCGGGGCCGCACGGCCCGAACGCGCGGGTGCGGTGCCGGAGGACCGGCACCGCACCCGGGGATCGAAGGACCGGTTCCTAGAGGCTGAGCTCCGGGTGCAGGTCCTTCATCCGTACGACCTGGCGGCTGCGCGCCGCGAGGGCGGTGAGGGCCAGGGCCCCGAGGGTGAAGGCCGCGAGGACCACGCTGCCCTGCTGTACGACGGCGAGGTCGCCGCCGGTGATCAGCCGGCGCAGCCCGTCGACGACGTAGCTCATCGGCAGGAACGGGTGCAGGGCGGCGAAGAAGCCGGGGCTGGTCTGCACCGGGTAGGTGCCGCCCGCCGAGGTCAGCTGGAGCATCAGCACGACCAGGGTGAGCACCCGGCCGGCCGGGCCGAAGAAGGCGCTCAGCAGCTGGATGATGGCGGTGAACGCGGCCGTGGCCAGCACCAGGAAGCCGATGGTGGCGGCCGAGCGGGCCATCTGAAGACCGAGGCCCCAGTGGAGCACGGCCATCAGGGCCAGCACCTGGACGACGCCGATGGCGAAGGCCGGCAGCCAGGAGCCGAGCGCGATCCGCCAGCCGGGGGCGCCCGCGGCCAGGGCGCGCTTGCCCAGCGGCTGCAGCAGCATGAACGCGACCATCGCGCCGACCCAGAGGGACAGCGGGATGAAGTACGGCGCGAGACCGGTGCCGTAATTGGGCGCCTTGTGCAGCGACTTGGCGGCCAGTGCGACCGGGTCGGACATGACCTCGGTACGCGCGTCGCGGTCCTTCTTGTCGTAGTCGGGGATCTTGCCGACGCCGCTGTGCAGCCCGTCGGCCAGCTCGTTGGTGCCGTCCTTGAGCTTGAACAGACCGCCGGTGAGCTTCTCGGCGCCGTCCGCGGCGGTGCCGAGACCGCTGTGGACCTTGCCGGCGCCGTCGGCGACCTTGCCGGCACCGTCGGCGACCTTGCCGGCGCCGTCGGCGAGGGTGTTGATGCCGTCGGCGAGCAGCCCCGCGCCCTGGGAGACCTTGTGGGCGCCGGAGTTGAGTGCGTTGATCTTCTCGATCGCGGCGTCCGCGCGGTCGGCGATGCCCGGTGCCTGGGCGGCAACGGACACGGCGACCCGGTGCAGATCACGGAGCTTGGTGTGCAGCTGCCCGAAGTCGGTGCGGCCGATGGTGTCGTTGACCTTTTCCGCCGCGTCGGCCGCGACGGCGGTGCCGGCCGCGATGGCCTTGAGCTTGGGGCAGGCGGGGTCGGTGGCGACGACGCCACAGCGCTCGCGGTACAGCTCCGCCGCGTCGTCGGCGTTCTTGCGCGCCTGGCCGGCGGCCCGGGCGGAGTCCCCCGGAAGCTTGCTGAGGTCCTCGTCCAGCCGCTGGGTGAGGTCGGCGACCGTCTGCGCCTTCTCGCCGATCTCCTTGCCGTGCGCCCTGAGGTAGGGCAGGTCCTTCTTGGCGACGCCCTGCACCTTCTCGGCGAGCTGCTGGGTGCCGTCCGCGACCTGACCGGCGCCCTGGCTGAGCTGCCGGGCCTTGGAAGCGGCCTTCGTCGTGCCGTCGCTGACCTGGCCGGCGCCCTTGCTGACCTGGCCGGCACCCTTGCTGACCTGGCCGGAGCCCGAGTCCAGCTTGCCCAGCCCATCGGCCAGTTCGCCGGTCTTCTCCTTGGCCGTGCCGACGCCGTCGTCGACCTTCCCGGCGCCGTCGGCGGCCTTGGCGGTCTGGTCGTGCAGGTCCGAGAACGACACGAAGATCTTGTCGAGCATGGCCCGCGACGAGGACGCCGAGGTCTTCGCGCGGATCTCGGAGAAGACGGTCTTGGAGATCGAGCCGACGACGTAGTTGTTGGCGTCGTTCGTCCGGACCCGGAGGGCGCCGGTCTGCGGGTCGTCACCGGAGCTGGAGGCGATCCGCTTGCTGAAGTCCGCCGGGACGGTCAGGGAGAGGTAGTACGTGCCGTCCTCGACGCCCTTGGCGGCGTCCTCGGAGCTGACCTCCTCCCAGTCGAAGGTCTTGCTGTCCTTGACGTTCTTCGCCAGTTCGTCGCCGGCGGTGATCTTCTTGCCGCCGACGGTGGCGCCCCGGTCGTCGTTGACCAGCGCCACCGGGATCTTGTCCAGGCGGGCGTAGGGGTCCCAGAAGGAGCAGAGGTACAGCGCCCCGTAGAGCAGGGGGATCAGCATCAGGGTGACCAGCCCGATCCGGGGCAGCTTGCCCCGGCCGAAACGCCTGAGCTCAAGCGCGGCCAGCTTCGGCGAACGCATGCGCCGCTTCCTCCTCGGTGGTGTGGGGGGTGGTCTTCGGGCCGTCCCGGTCCGGGGCGGGGGCGGCGGGCCGTGCGGTGGCCGCGGGCCGTGCGGTGTTCGCAGCCGTGGTGCGGACGATCAGCGCGTCCGCCGGGGCGTCGCTGCCGGCCGCCACCACGGTGATGCCGGCCAGCGCGAGGTCCCGCAACAGTTGCCAGGCCAGGTCGCGTTCGGCCGGGGACAGCTTGAGGTCGACGTCGTCGACGGCGAGCAGATGCGGGTCCTGCATGACCGCGAGCGCGATCGACAGCCGCAGCGCCTCCAGCCGTTCCAGGTCGCGGACACAGGTCCGCAGGCCCTTGGGGAGGGTGTCGGGGTCGAGCCCGGCGGCCGCCAGCGCGGCGTCGATCCGGGCCCGGGTGGCCTCCTTGTGGCGCTTGCCCCAGGGCAGTGCCGGGGAGTTGGTGAGACGGCGGCCCAACAGGGCCTGTTCCTTGAGGTGTTCGCCGACGGTGAGCGCCGGTTCCAGATCGGCGACGCCCGGGACGTGGGCGAGTGCGGTACGGCTGCGGACCGTACCCATCCGCTTGGGCAGCGGGAAGCCGGCGACCGTGGCCGAGCCCTCGGAGATCCGCATCCGGCCGGTCAGGGCGAGCAGCAGGCAGGTGCGCCCGGAGCCCGAGGGGCCCTCGACGGCGATCAGCGAGCCCGGCTCGGCGGTGATGTCGACGCCCCGGAAGGCCCAACCGCGTGGGCCCCGTACTCCTATGCCCGTGGCGTGGACCGCCGCCCCCTTGCGGGTGGTGTTCACAACCCCTCCCCATTTGGTCTGACTGGTCAGTCTAAAAGTGTGCCGTACCTGGGGCCCTTTTGACCAATCGGATGACCAATCGGAGAGATTTGGCGAACGCGCGCGGTACTTCGGGCCCTTGGGGCCGTGACCCGAACGGGGGACTCGGCTTAGGGTGCCGACATGGCGGGGGCCTGATGATGTTCACGTGGTGCCCGTGGCGCGGACCCGCGGCACGGGCTCTTCATGGATGACGGAGAACCATGGAAGATTCGACGCGTCTCCCCACCCCTCTGCCCTCCCGGGACCCGGCCGGGCAGCCTCCCGGCCGCCGCGGCCGCCCCGCCCGCCGCTCCCGCAAGACCCTCGCGCCGCTCCTCGCGGCCGCCCTGGTCGCGGTCCTCGCACCGGTCTCCGCCTCGGCCGCCGCCCCGTCCGGGGGGCCGCCACCGGAACCGGCCCCGGGCCCGCACGGGCCCTGCCTGACCGGCCACGACGGCGACGGCTGGACCGCCATCTCCGACAAGATCGACCCGGCGGACAGCTACCACGCCTTCGTCGGCAACGGCTACCTCGGCCAGCGCGTACCGCCCAACGGCACCGGCTACGCGGCCCCCGGCGGCCAGACCGGCTGGCCCCTGAAGACGCCCGCCTACGACGGCTCCTTCGTCTCCGGGCTGTACGCCAAGGGTCCCAAGAACGTCCAGGGCCGCCAGGCCATCGCCGCGCTCCCCACCTGGACCACGCTGAACGTCGGCACCGGCGGCACCCACCCCGACACCTTCTCCTCGGCCACCGCACCCGGCCGGATCTCGCACTACCGCCAGTCCCTCTCGCTGCGCTGCGGCTTCGTCCGCACCTCGCTGACCTGGACGGCCGCCGACGGCCGCCGCACCGACCTGGTCTACGACGTGCTCACCGACCGCACCGACGCGCACACCGGTGCCGTACGGCTGCGCATGACGCCCCACTGGAGCGGCGCCGCCACCGTCACCGACGCCCTCGACGGCCGCGGCGCCCGCCGGATGACGGCCTCCGGCACCCCTTCTGCCTCCGCGGACGGCGCCGGCGGGACCATGGACGTCGGCTTCCGCACGGACGGCACCCGCACCGAGGGCGCGGTGGCCTCCACCCTGCGCCCCGGCCCCGGCGTCCGGGCCCCCGCACCCCCCACGGCCCCCCGGTCCGGCCGGACCGCCTCCCTCAGCAACCGCCAGCAGCTGACCTTCCCGGTCCGCAGCGGCCGCAGTTACGAACTCGCCAAGTACGTCGGCGTGGACACCGCGCTGACCTCCCGCCACCCGCGCGCCGACGCCGACGCCGCCTCCCGGCGGGCCGCCCGCCGCGGCTGGCAGGAGCTGTTCGCCCGGCACACCGCCGCCTGGCGGCAGCTGTGGCGCAGCGACATCGAGGTCAAGGGGCAGCGCGACCTGCAGACCTGGGTCCGCTCGGCGCAGTACGGCCTGCTGTCCAGCGTCCGCGCAGGCAGCCGCAACAGCATCGGTCCCACCGGCCTGACCAGCGACAACTACGCCGGTGAGATCTTCTGGGACGCCGAGACCTGGATGTACCCGGGCCTGCTCGCCACCCACCCCGACCTCGCCAGGTCGATCGTCGACTACCGCTACAAGACCCGCGCCGGCGCCCGCGAGAACGCCCGCAAGCTCGGCTACAAGGGGCTGTTCTACGCCTGGACCAGCGGCAGCAAGGGCGACCTGTGGAACGAGTGCCACAGCTGGGACCCGCCGCACTGCAAGACCCAGAACCACCTGATGGGCGACATCTCCCTGGCCACCTGGCAGTACTACCTCGCCACCAAGGACACCGCCTGGCTGCGGTCGCGCGGCTGGCCGGTCCTGAAGGGCATCGCCCAGTTCTGGGCCTCCCGGGCCACCCGCAACGCCGACGGCAGCTACTCGATCAAGAACGTCGCCGGGCCCGACGAGTACAGCAACGGCGTCAACGACGGTGTCTTCACCAACGCCGGCGCCGCCACCGCCCTGCGCCACGCCACCCGGATCGCCGCCGTCCTCGGGGAGAAGGCACCGGCCTCCTGGAACGCCATCGCCGACAAGCTGCGCATCCCCTACGACGCGAAGAAGAAGGTCTTCGAGCAGTACGCCGGGTACAAGGGCACCACCATCAAGCAGGCCGACACGGTGCTGCTGATGTACCCGCTGGAATGGCCGATGTCGCAGGCCCGGGCGGCCCGCACGCTGGACTTCTACGCCGCGCACACCGACCCGGACGGCCCGGCCATGACCGACTCGGTGCACGCCATCGACGCGGCGGGCATCGGCGAGGCCGGCTGCTCCACGTACACCTACCTGCTCCGCTCCATCAAGCCGTTCGTGCGCGGCCCGTTCGCGCAGTTCTCCGAGGCGCGCGGCAACAAGGCCGGCGCCGACGACCCGCACGCCGGGCGGCCCGCACAGGACTTCCTCACCGGCAAGGGCGGCTTCCTGCAGACCTTCACCAACGGTCTGACCGGGCTGCGGCTGCGCGAGGACCGGGTGTACCTCGACCCGCTGCTGCCGCCGCAGCTCGCCGACGGCGTCACCCTGCGCGGGCTGCACTGGCAGGGGCGGACCTACGACATCGCCATCGGCGCGCACCAGACCACCGTGCGGCTGATCTCGGGTGCGCCGATGCGGATCGAGTCGCCCCAGGGCGAGCAGATCGTCAGCCGCGGCGTACCGGCCGTCCTCAAGACCCGCCGGCCCGACCTGGCCGCCACCACGAACGCCGCCCGCTGCACCCCGGCGACCGCCACCTCCGAGGAGCCCGGCATGTACGCGGTCGGCGCGGTGGACGGCAACGCCACCACGGGCTGGGTGCCGAACGCGGCGGACGGCACCCTCACCGTCGACCTCGGCCGGGCCACCCGGATCGGGAAGATCACTCCGCACTGGACCTCGGCCCGTCCGAAGTCCTTCCTCGTCCAGGTGTCGCGGGACGGCACGCACTGGACGGGGGCCGGCCCGTCCGGCCACGGCCCGGTCCGGTACGTCCGGGTCACGGTGCACGGCGACCGCACGCCGGCCGCCGACGGGAAGCCCCGGCCGCACCCGGGCATCTCGGAGCTGACCGTGCAGCGGCAGAACTGATCACGGCTCCCCGTTGAGCACGGCCCGCGCCGGCCGGTCCCCCTGGGCCGGCCGGCGCACGGCGTGCCGCGCACGGCGCACGATCCGGCCCGCAACCGCTGGTTTGTTGCAGCGGGATGAAATTCATACCGGGCGGTGTTGGTGCCTTGCGGTAGACGTCGAGGCGCGGGAGGCATCGGGTGGCGGGGACGGGCACGGATACACAGACGGCGGAGGCCGGCTGGGCACGGAGGCTGACCAGGGACTGCTGGCAGTACCGCAAGGACGTGCTGCTCGCCCTCGGCTCCTCGCTGGCCGGAATGGCGGTGATGGCGCTGGTCCCGCTCGTGCCGAAGCTGATCATCGACGACGTCATCGTCAGCCACCGGCGGGCCCTCGCCCCCTGGGCGAGCCTGCTGATCGCCGCCGCCGTGGTCGTCTACGTCCTCACCTACCTCCGCCGCTTCTACGGCGGACGCCTCGCCCTGGACCTCCAGCACGACCTGCGCACCCGTATGTACGGCGCGATATCCCGGCTCGACGGCCGCCGTCAGGACGAGCTGAGCACCGGCCAGGTCGTCGGCCGCGCCACCAGCGACCTCCAGCTGATCCAGAGCCTGCTGTTCATGCTCCCGATGATGATCGGCAGCGTCCTGCTCTTCGTGATCTCCCTGGTCGTGATGGCGGTGCTCTCCCCGCTGCTCACGGTCATCGCGCTGGCCGTCGCGCCCGCCCTGTGGTTCATCGCCAAGCGCAGCCGCGCCCGGCTCTTCCCCGCCACCTGGTACGCCCAAAGCCAGGCGGCCGAGGTCGCCGGGGTCGTGGACGGCGCGGTCTCCGGCGTCCGGGTCGTCAAGGGCTTCGGGCAGGAGGAGCAGGAGACCGGCAAGCTCCGCGAGGCCGGCCGCCGGCTGTTCGCCGGCCGGCTGCGCACGGTCCGCCTCAACGCCCGCTACACCCCCGCCCTGCAGGCCGTCCCCGCGCTCGGCCAGGTCGCGATGCTGGCCCTCGGCGGCTGGATGGCCACCCGCGGCCAGGTCACCCTCGGCACCTTCGTCGCCTTCTCCACCTACCTCGCGCAGCTGGTCGGGCCGGTCCGGATGCTCGCGATGATGCTGACCGTCGGACAGCAGGCCCGGGCCGGCATCGAGCGGGTCTACGAGCTGATCGACACCGAACCGGCACTGACGGAACGGCCGGACGCCCACGAGCTGCCCGCCGACGCCCCCGCCACCGTCGAGTTCGACGAGGTGACCTTCGGCTACGGCACGGGCGACGGCGCCCGCCCGGTCCTCGACGGATTCTCCCTGCGCATCGAGCCCGGCGAGACGGTCGCCGTGGTCGGCACGTCCGGCAGCGGCAAATCCACCGTCTCGCTGCTGCTGCCCCGCTTCTACGACGTCTCCGCCGGCCGTGTCCTGGTCGGCGGCCACGACGTCCGCGACCTCACCCTCGCCTCGCTGCGCGCCGCCATCGGCCTGGTCCCCGAGCACAGCTTCCTGTTCTCCGACTCGATCCGCGACAACATCGCCTACGGCCACCCCGGCGCCACCGACGCCGAGATCCGCGCGGCGGCCCGCGCCGCCCAGGCCGACGGCTTCATCTCCGAGCTCCCCGACGGCTACGACACCGAGGTCGGCGAGCAGGGGCTGACCCTCTCCGGCGGCCAGCGGCAGCGCATCGCCCTGGCCCGCGCGATCCTCACCGACCCGCGGCTGCTGGTCCTCGACGACGCCACCTCCGCCGTCGACGCCCGCGTCGAGCACGAGATCCACGAGGCGCTGCGCGGCGTCATGGCGGGCCGGACCACCCTGCTCATCGCGCACCGCGCCTCCACCCTGGCGCTCGCCGACCGGGTCGCCGTCCTCGACGGCGGGCGGCTGGTCGACGTCGGCACCCAGGAGGAGCTGGCGGAGCGATGTCCGCTCTACCGCGCGCTGCTGACCGACCCGGAGGAGCTGGGCGGCGTCGAGCGGGACCCGGCGGGCGAGCTGGCCGGCGCCTTCGACGGCGAATTCGCCGCGAGCGGGCTGCTGGAGTACGCGTACGCACCCGGTACCGACGTGCCGGAGGGCGCCGAGCCGGAGACCGCCGGGCCGGCCGACGACACCCTCACCCCCGAGATCACCCCCGAGCTGTGGGTCCGCCGCGAACAGGACGCCGAGGCCGGCGCGGCCGGGATGGCGCCCCGCGCGGCGGCCGCCACCGGCCCCGGCATGGCCGCCGCGACCGCCGGCCTCCCCGCCACCCCCACCCTGCTCGACCAGGTCGCCGCGCTCCCGCCGGCCACCGACACCCCGGACATCGACGAGGACCGGGCCGTCCGCCCCGAGCGCTCCTACGGCCTGCGCCGGCTGCTGCACGGTTTCGGCGCCCCGCTGGCCGTCGCCCTGGCCCTGGTCGCCGTCGACGCCGTCGCCGGCCTGCTGCTGCCCGTCCTGATCCGGCAGGGCATCGACGACGGCGTCCGCCGCGGGGTGCTGGCCGGTGTGTGGACGGCCGCGGTGCTCGCCCTCGTCGTGGTCCTCGCCCAGTGGGCCGCCCAGTTCGGCGGCAACCGCATGACCGGCCGCACCGGCGAGCGGGTGCTGTACTCCCTCCGTCTGAAGATCTTCGCGCAGCTGCAGCGCCTCGGGCTCGACTACTACGAGCGCGAGCTGACCGGCAAGATCATGACGAGGATGACCACCGATATTGACGCCTTGTCGACATTCCTGCAGACCGGGCTGGTCACCGCCCTGGTCTCGATGCTGACCTTCTTCGGCATACTCATCGCCCTGCTGGCCATCGACCTCCAGCTGGCCCTGGTCGTCTTCGCCACCCTCCCGCCCCTGGTCATCGGCACGTACTTCTTCCGCAAGCAGAGCGTCAAGGCGTACGAACTCGCCCGCGAGCGGATCAGCACCGTCAACGCCGACCTCCAGGAGAGCGTCGCCGGCCTGCGGATCGTCCAGGCGTTCCGCCGGGAGCACAGCGGCGCCGAGCGGTTCGCCGCCCGCAGCGACGCCTACCGCCGGGCCCGGGTCCACGGCCAGTTCCTGATATCGATCTACTTCCCGTTCGTGCAGCTGCTGTCGTCCGTCGCGGCGGCGCTGGTGCTGATCGTCGGCGCCGACCGGGTGAGTGCGAACACCCTCACCGCCGGCGCACTGGTCGCCTACCTGCTCTACATCGACCTGTTCTTCGCCCCCGTCCAGCAGCTCTCCCAGGTCTTCGACGGCTACCAGCAGGCGTCCGTCTCGCTGGGCCGCATCCAGGAGCTGCTGCGCGAGCCGACCTCCACCCCCGCCGCCGAACGCCCCCGGGAGGTGCCCGCGCTGCGCGGCGAGCTCACCTTCGACGACGTCCACTTCCGGTACGGCACGGGGGACACCCCCGCGCTGGCCGGGGTCAGCCTCACCGTCCCCGCGGGCCAGACCGTGGCCTTCGTCGGCGAGACCGGCGCCGGCAAGTCCACCCTGGTCAAGCTGGTCGCGCGGTTCTACGACCCGACCTCGGGCGCGGTCCGCGTCGACGGCACCGACCTGCGCGAGCTGGACCTGACCGGCTACCGCCGCCGCCTCGGCGTCGTCCCCCAGGAGCCCTACCTCTTCGCCGGCACGGTCCGCGACGCCATCGCCTACGGCCGCCCCGACGCCACCGACGCCGAGGTCGAGGCCGCCGCCCGCGCCGTCGGGGCGCACGCCATGATCGCCACCCTGGAGGGCGGCTACCTCCACGAGGTTGCCGAACGCGGCCGCAACCTCTCCGCCGGCCAGCGCCAGCTGCTCGCGCTGGCCCGCGCCGAACTCGTAGACCCGGACGTGCTGTTGCTCGACGAGGCCACCGCCGCCCTCGACCTCGCCACCGAGGCCGTCGTCAACCAGGCCACCGACCGCCTCGTCGGCCGCCGCACCACCCTGGTCGTGGCGCACCGCCTGACCACCGCCGCCCGCGCCGACCGGGTCGTGGTCCTCGACCGCGGCCGGATCGTCGAGGACGGCAGCCACGACCAACTCCTCGCCCGTGACGGCCGCTACGCCGAGCTGTGGCGCACGTTCACCGGCGAGGGCGAGGAGGAGCTGGTGGCCTGAAGGCTCCCGACGCGGCGGCCGGCCCCGACGCGGCCCGGCCGCCGTAACCCCTGCGCCCCCTGGCCCGGCCGCCGGCCCCCGCACCCCGAGCCTCCGTCGCCCGGCCGCCGGTCCCCGGACGGCCCCCGGGGGCTGGTGGTGCCCCCGGTGCGCAGATAGGTTCAGCCCGACCTTTGCAATCCCAAGGGGAGGGTGCATGCGCAAGGCCACCAGATGGCTGCTGTCGCTCGCCGTGCTCATAGGCACGGCCACAGCCGGCAGCGCCCAGGCGGGAGCGGCCACCGCCGCCGAGCCGACGACCAAGGACATCAAGGACCGGATCCTCGCCATACCGGGCATGAGCCTCGTCGAGGAGAAGCCGGTCGACGGCTACCGGTACTTCGTCCTGAACTACACCCAGCCGATCGACCACGAGCACCCGTCCAAGGGGACCTTCCAGCAGCGGCTGACCGTGCTGCACAAGTCCGTGGACCGCCCGACGGTGTTCTTCACCTCCGGCTACAACGTCAGCACCACACCGTCCCGCAGCGAACCCACCAAGATCATCGACGGCAACCAGGTCTCCCTGGAATACCGGTACTTCACCCCGTCGCGGCCCACGCCCACCGACTGGAAGAAGCTCGACATCCGGCAGGCCGCCACCGACCAGCACCGCATCTTCCGGGCGCTGCACCGCATCTACGGCAAGAACTGGATTGACACCGGCGGCAGCAAGGGCGGCATGACCGCCACCTACTACCGCCGCTTCTTCCCGCACGACATGAACGGCACCGTCGCCTACGTCGCGCCCAACGACGTGAACAACGACGAGGACTCCGCCTACGACCGGTTCTTCCAGCACGTCGGCACCGCACAGTGCCGCGCCGACCTCGCGGCCGTCGAACGCGAGGCCCTGCTGCGCCGCGGGGAGATGGTCAAGCGCTTCCAGGACTGGGCCGACAAGGAGAAGCAGACCTTCAAGAACACCGGCAGCGCCGACCGGTCCTACGAAGTCATGGTCACGGACCTGGTGTTCGGGTTCTGGCAGTACCAGCCCGCCGAGACCGCCTGCGCCGAGATCCCCAAGCCCACCGCCTCCACGGACGAGCTGTGGAAGTGGATGGACAAGGTCGGCGGCTTCGACAGCTACACCGACCAGGGCATGGAGCCCTACCTGCCGTACTACTACCAGGCGGGCACCCAGCTCGGCGAGCCCGGCTACGGCTACCCGAACCTGGCCGGCCTGCTGAAGTACCCGGGCATCAACAACTCCCGCACCTTCGTGCCGAAGGACATCCCGATGCGCTTCGACAAGCGCGCGATGCCCGACATCGACCGCTGGGTGCGCCACCACGCCCGGCGGATGATGTTCGTCAACGGCGAGTACGACCCGTGGAGTTCGGAGCACTTCGAGGTCGGCAAGGGCTCCCGTGACGCGTACGTCTTCACCGTCCCCGGCGGCAACCACGGCTCCAACATCGCCAAGCTGAAGGACGCCGACCGCACCAAGGCCACCGCCGAACTCCTCGACTGGGCCGGTGTCCCGGCACCCGCGGGCAGCACCCCCGCCCCGCTGGCCCCGGACAACAAGAAGCTGGACAAGCAGGAGAACCGCCGGATGCCGATCCTCCGCCCCTGACGGGCGGACCGGCTCACCGGCTGACGTGCCGACGGGCCGGCGCGCTCCCCGCGACCACGGGGAGCGCGCCGCGCCCGCACCGGCTCAGTACGACAGGCCGTGCCCGATCTGGTACAGCGCCTTGTCCGGGACGTCGGCGCGCATTATCGCCACCGGCAGCCGGCCCACCGGATCCCGCCGCCCGGCGATCACCCGGGCCGCCGCCCGCAGCTCCACGTCCGTCCACGAATAGCTCGCCAGCGCCGCCTTGACGCCGCCCAGCTGCGCGATGTCGTACGGATTGCGCACCGCCAGCTGCACCACCGGCTTCCCGGTGGCCAGCAGCGCCTCGACCAGCTTCCGCTGCGGCGAGCCGGCGGTCACGTTGTACGTGGCCACCACCACCGCGTCCCGCTCGCCCAGCGCCGCCACCGCCGCGTCGATCTGCTGCGGCGTCGGCGACAGGCCCGTGGACTGCGCGGTGGCCGTGAACCCCAGCTCGCCCAGGGTCCGCGCCAGGACCGTGGTGGGCGGGCCGCCGGTGCCCGACGGCGCGGCCGCGTCGACGCCCACCACCAGCACCCGCCGCTCCCGCCGGCGGGACAGCGGCAGCACCCCGCCGTCGTTGCGCAGCAGCGTCGTCGTACGGTCCGCGATCCGGTCCGCGGCCGCCAGATGGCCCCGGGTCCCGACGACCCGGTCCACCTCGTCCCGGCTGGTGTACGGGTCGTCGAACAGCCCCCGCCGCTCCTTCAGCAGCAGGATGCGCAGCAGCTTCGCGTCGAGGTCGCGCTCGGACAGTTCCCCGTCCTTGAGCGCCGTCAGGACGGCGTGGTGCGCCAGCGAGAGGTCCGGCGGGTTCAGCAGCTGGTCCACGCCGGCCTTCAGTGCGAGGACCGGCACCCGGGCGTCGCCGTACTTCTTCCGTACGCCCTCCATGCCCAGCGAGTCCGTTACCACCACCCCGTCGTAGCCGAGGCGTTCGCGCAGCAGACCTGTGAGGATCGGCCGGGACAGCGTCGCCGGGTCCTCGCTCGCGTCGAACGCCGGCACGACGATGTGCGCCGTCATGATCGAATCGATCCCCGCGGCGATCGCGGCCTTGAACGGCGGCGCGTCCAGCCGCTCCCACTCCTCGGCGGTGTGGTGGATGTACGGCAGCCCCACATGGCTGTCGGTGTCGGTGTCGCCGTGGCCGGGGAAGTGCTTGGCGCAGGCGGCCACCCCGCCGTCCTGATAGCCCCTCACCTGCCCGCCGACCATACGGGCCACCGCCTGCGGATCGGCGCCGAAGGACCGCACCCCGATGACCGGGTTGGCCGGGTTGACGTTCACGTCCGCGTCCGGCGCGTAGTCCTGCCGGATGCCCATCGCGGCCAGCTCCTGCCCGGCGATCCGGCCCGCCGTGCGGGCGTCGTCGCGGGAGCCGCCGGCGCCGAGGGCCATCGCACCGGGGAACAGTGTCGCGGGCGCGCCGACCCGGGCCACTATGCCGTGCTCCTGGTCCGTGGAGATCAGCACCGGTACGGGCACGCGCTGGGCGGCCGCGGCCTTCTGGATGCCGTTGGACAGCTCGGCGATCTGGTGCGGCTCACGGGTGTTGTGCGCCCAGCCGAAGTAGATGATGCCGCCGACGTGGTACTTCGCGATCAGCTCCGCCGCGTTGGCGACCCCGATCTCCTTCTGGTTGGCGGCCGCGTCGGCCGGGTCGGGGTCGGTCGCCGAGTGGCCGTAGACCCGCATCACGAAGAGCTGGCCGACCTTCTCCTCCGGAGTCATTCGGGCGATCAGGCGGCGCAGCCGGTCCCGGGCGGCGGCATCGGGGGCGGGCCGGCGGCCGGTGACGGGCGCCGCCACGGCGGGCCCGGTACCCGCCGCACAGGCGGCGACGGCACCGGCCGCGGTGGTCAGAACGGTACGTCTGGAGTGCATCCGCGCTCCTTCCGGAGGGCTTCCTCGACCTCGTACAGGACTCGTTGAAGGAAACTTCCAAGGAGACACGGATAGCCGGAAAACTATTGTCGGTCAATCACTCCGGTCGGGGGTGCCGCCCTCCTCTTGCACGCCGGCCGGGGGTGTGGGAGGGACCGCGGGAGACCCGGCGCCGCCCGCCGCCACCCCGTCGAGCAGCCGCCGCAGGTGGTCCCGGCCCGCGACCAGCAACCCGGGCAGCTCGGGCGCCTCCGGGAACCAGCGCTTCTCGTACTCCCAGCACAGCCAGCCGCCCGCGCCCAGGCCGAAACCGCCCTCCGGCGCGGGCACCGGACCGTGCGCCGCCGCCGGCTCCGGCCCGAGCGCGGCCAGCGCGGACGCCAGCGGCAGGGCCCCCGCACCGAGCGGCACCGGACGCGGATCCGCCGCCGACACCACGTCCTTGACCTGCACATAGCCCAGATACGGAGCGAGTGCCGCCCGGGTGTCGACGGGCCGCTCACCACCGCGCCAGGTGTGCAGCACGTCCCACAGCGCGCCGACGCTGCGGTGCCCGACCAGTCCCAGCACCCGCGCGGCGGCCGCGCCCGTGCCGTGCGAGTCATGGGTCTCCAGCAGCACCCGGACGCCCCGCTCGGCCGCGAGCGGGGCCACCGCGGCGAGCCGCCGGGCGGCATCCGCGTCCGCCGCGTCCGCCGGCCGCTCCCCGCCGCCGGGGAACACCCGCACATACGGCGCGCCCAGATCCGCGGCGAGCAGCACCAGCTCGGACAGTTCGTGCGCCAGCTCCTCCTCGCCCGCCGGGTCCCGCTCGGCGGCGACCCGGGCGTACCCGGCGACGGCCAGGATCTCCACCCCGGCCGCCGCGAACTCCGCGCGCACCGCGGCCCGCTCCCGCGCCCCGATCAGCGGATGCACCGGCTCCTCCGGATGGGCCCGCAGCTCCACCCCCTGATAGCCGGCCCCGGCGGCCAGCCGCACCACGTCGGCGACCGGCATGCCCGGCACCCCCAGCGTGGAGAACGCCAGGCGCAAGGGCGGCGCCGCCGCCCGGCCCGGAGCGCCGGCCGGGGTGCCGCCGCCCGGACCGCCGTCGTCGCCCGTGCCCTGTGTGCCGTCCGTTCCGGTCATGCCCGCGCTCCTCTCCTTGGTGGTCGCTCCTACGTGCCCGCCCCGCGCAGCGACAGCCGCCAGTCCTGGCCGACCAGGTCCTGCCCGAAGCTGTGGTGCGGCGTCTCCGCGACCAGCTCGAAGCCGGCCCGCCGGTAGATCCGGCGGGCCGCGCCGAGGACGGAATTCGTCCACAGCACCATCTCCTCGTACCCGGCCTCCCGCGCGAAATCGACACACGCGTCGACGAGTTGCCGCCCGAGGCCAAGGCCCCGCGCGGACGGCTCCACCAGCAGCAGCCGCAACCGGGCCACGCCCGGCCGGCCGTCCCGTACGCACATCACCGCACCGGCCCTCCCTCCAGGAGCGCCGGCGGTCTCCGCGCCAGGGGAGACCCCCGTCCTGTCCACCTCCGCTATCCAGGTGCGGTCCCACCGCGGGTCGAACGCCTCGGCGTACTCCGCGACGATCCGGGCGACCAGCGCCTCGTAGCTCAGGTCGAAGCCGTACTCGGCGGCGTAGAGCGCGGCGTTCCGCTCGACCATCCAGCCGAGGTCACCGGGGCGGGCGGTGCGCAGGGTGACCGTGGGGGAGGCGGCCGGAGGCGCCTCGCCGGTGGCCGCCGGGTCGTCGCCGAGCAGGGCGCGGATGGTCCGCATCGCGTCCGCCAGGCGGGCCCGGTCCGCCGCCGGAAGGTGCCGGAGCAGTGAGCCCGCGGCCTCCTGGGAGCGCTCCTCCAGCAGCCCGGCCGCCTCCCGGCCGTCCCCGGTGAGCGTGATCCGCTGGCGGCGCGGGTCCTGCTCGGACCTGCCGCGGCTGATCAGCTCCCGGTCCTCGAACTTGCCGAGCAGCCGGCTGAGATACCCGGCGTCCAGGGACAGCGAGGCGCGCAGATCCGCCGCGTCCACCCGCTCCTGGTGGGCGAGTTCGTAGAGCACCCGCGCCTCGGTGAGGGTGAACGGGGTGTAGAGGTGCCGGCCGTAGTCGAGCGCGCCGATCAGGTTGGTGTAGAAGCGGTTGAACCTGCGCAGCTCACGGACGTCGGCGGCGGGATCGGACGTCGCGGCGGAGCCCCCCGGCGTGCTGCCGGACCGGGCGTCGGAGGGTGCTTCGGTTGTCATCGTCGACCACCTCACCGTTGACTCAGTCAAGGGTAACGAACCGAGGCCGATCCGCACACCACCCCTGCGCCGGCAACGCCACCGGCCCGCCCGGCGGCCGCTCCTCACACCCCGTCACCAGCCGCCCGGCCCGATGCCACCATGGAACGCGCTTGCTCCACCTCCGTTCCCGCCGCACCACGCCGCTGCTCCACCCGCCACCGAGGAAGCCGTCCCCGCACGAGGGGGAAGAGAGGCCGGGCCGTGACACGCAGGACCGTACGCATCGCCATGAACGGCGTGACCGGGCGCATGGGCTACCGCCAGCACCTGGTCCGCTCCCTCCTCGCCCTGCGTGACCAGGGCGGACTTCCCCTGGACGACGGCACGGTCATCTGGCCGGAGCCGGTGCTGGTCGGCCGCTCCCCGCAGAAGCTGCGGGCCCTGGCCGAGCGGCACGGTCTGCCGGAGTGGTCCTGCGACCTCGACGCCGTACTGGCCGACGACACCGTCGAGATCTACTTCGACGCCCAGGTCACCGCCGCCCGCGAGGAGGCCGGGAAGAAGGCGATCGCCGCCGGCAAGCACCTCTACGTCGAGAAGCCCACCGCGAGCAGCCTCGCCGGCGCTCTCGAACTCGCCCGGCTCGCCCAGGAGGCCGGCGTGAAGAACGGCGTCGTCCAGGACAAGCTCTTCCTCCCCGGCCTGCGCAAACTCCGCCGCCTCGTCGAGGGCGGCTTCTTCGGCCGGATCCTGTCCGTACGCGGCGAGTTCGGCTACTGGGTCTTCGAGGGCGACTGGCAGCAGGCCCAGCGCCCCTCCTGGAACTACCGGGCCGAGGACGGCGGCGGCATCGCGGCCGACATGTTCCCGCACTGGGAGTACGTCCTGCACGAACTCTTCGGCCCGGTCCGAACCGTCCAGGCGCAGCTGACCACCCACCTCCCGCGCCGCCGGGACGAGTCCGGCACGCCGTACGACGCCACCGCCGACGACGCCGCCTACGCCGTGTTCCAACTGGCCGGCGGCATCGTCGCGCAGATCAACTCCTCCTGGGCGGTCCGGGTGCACCGCGACGAACTCGTGGAGTTCCAGGTGGACGGCACCGAGGGCTCGGCCGTCGCCGGGCTGCGCGGCTGCCGGGTGCAGCACCGCTCCGTCACCCCCAGGCCCGTCTGGAACCCCGACCTGCCGGTGGCCGAACCGTTCCGCGCGCAGTGGCAGGAGGTTCCCGACAACGCCGACTTCGCCAACGGCTTCAAGACGCAGTGGGAGCTCTTCCTGCGCCATGTCGTCCGCGACGAGCCCTGGCGCTGGGACCTGGCGGCCGGCGCCCGCGGCGTCCAACTCGCCGAACTGGCCGCCCGGTCCTCCGCGGAGGGCCGCCGCCTGGACGTCCCGGAGCCGGGCCGGTGACCGCCCGGACACCCGGCAGCGCCGCATCCGGGCCCCCGGCCACCCCGGAGCCCGGGGCCCGCTCCCCGTTGCGGTCCCGCACCGTCTTCGCCGCCGCCCACGTCGTCGCCGATCCGTACGCCGACACCACCCCGGACGGGCCGGCCGCCCTCGACTGGGACGCCACCCTCGCCTTCCGCCACCACCTCTGGTCGCACGGCCTGGGCGTGGCCGAGGCGATGGACACCGCGCAGCGCGGGACGGGCCTGGACTGGGCCGCCGCCGCCGAACTCATCCGCCGCTCCGGCGCCGAGGCCCGCGCGGCCGGCGGCCGGCTGGTCTGCGGCGCCGGCACCGACCAGATCACCGGCGGATCGCTCGCCGCGATCCGGGCCGCCTACGAGGAGCAGCTCGCGGTCGTCGCGGGAGCCGGCGCGCAGGCCGTCCTGATGGCCTCCCGCGCGCTCGCCGCCGCGGCCCGCGGCCCCGAGGACTACCTCGACGTCTACGGCCACCTCCTCCGCCAGGCCGCCCAACCGGTCGTCCTGCACTGGCTGGGCCCGATGTTCGACCCGGCACTCGCGGGCTACTGGGGGTCCGCCGACCTGGACGCGGCCACCGACACCCTCCTCGCGGTCGTCGCCGCCCACCCCGGCAAGGTCGACGGCGTCAAGATCTCCCTGCTGGACGCCCCACGGGAGCGCGCACTGCGCCGCCGCCTGCCGCCGGGCGTGCGCTGCTACACCGGTGACGACTTCCACTACCCCGAGCTGATCGCGGGCGACGAACAGGGCTTCAGCCACGCCCTGCTCGGCATCTTCGACCCGCTGGCTCCCTTGGCGGCCGAGGCCGTCCGCCACCTCGACACCGGCGACCCGGCCGGCTTCCGTGAACTCCTCGACCCCACCGTCGCGTTGGCCCGCCACCTCTTCCAAGAACCCACCCGCCACTACAAGACCGGTGTCGTCCTGCTGGCCTGGCTGGCGGGCCACCAGGCGCACTTCACCATGGTCGGCGGCCAACAGTCGGCCCGCTCGCTGCCCCATCTGCACCGTGCTCACCAACTCGCCGCGGGACTCGGCCTGTTCCCGGACCCCGACCTCGCCGCTCACCGGATGCGCCGGCTGCTGTCCGTGTACGGCGCCGAGGACGCGTTCCCGGCCCCGGGCCCGCCCCCGGGCGCAGGCGGAGCGAAACACAGGGGAGCCCCCGCATGACCGACGACTTCACCGGCCCCACCGACCTCACTGGCCCTACCGGCCCCGCCGATCTCTCCCGCCTGAGCCTCAATCAGGAGACCCTCAGGCAGTGGTCGCTGCCCGAACTCACCGACGGCTGCGTCCGGGCCGGCGTCCCGGCCGTCGGGCTGTGGCGCGCGCCCGTGCAGGCGTACGGCGTGGCCGCGGCCGCCCGGCTCGTCCGCGCGGCCGGGCTGCGGGTCAGCAGCCTGTGCCGGGGCGGGTTCCTCACCGCGCTCGACCCCGGTGGGCGGGCGGCGGCCCTGGACGACAACCGGGCGGCGGTCGACGAGGCCGCCACCCTGGGGACGGACACCCTGGTGCTGGTCTCGGGCGGGCTGCCGGCCGGCAGCCGGGACCTGCCCGGCGCCCGGGAGCGGATCGCGGACGCCCTGGGGGAGTTGGCGCCGTACGCCGCGGATCGGGGGGTACGGCTGGCGATCGAACCGCTGCACCCGATGTACGCGGCGGACCGGTGCGTGGTCTCCACGCTCGCCCAGGCGCTGGACCTCGCCGAGCGGTTCCCCGCGGACCGGGTCGGGGTGGTCGTGGACACCTACCACCTGTGGTGGGACGACACGGCCGGGGCACAGATCGACCGCGCCGGGGCCGCCGCCCGCCTCGCCGCCTTCCAGCTGGCCGACTGGATCACCCCGCTCCCGGAGGGCGTCCTGCTGGGCCGCGGGCAGTTGGGGGACGGCGTGGTGGACCTGCGCTGGTTCCGGGAGCGCGTCGAGGCGGCCGGCTACCGGGGGGCGATCGAGGTGGAGATCTTCAACCCGGCGCTGTGGGCCCGCGACGGCACCGAGGCGCTGGCCGAGATCGTGGACCGTTTCCGCCGGCACGTCGCCGCCCGGGCGGAGCCCGGACCGGCGGCGCCAGGTGAACGGAATTCGTACAAGGGGTGACGGGCAAATAACTCTGCGGATGCGCGCAACCGTTCGCGGCCGGCAGAGGTCATAGCTGTCGCTGGCTCAGGAGGGGGAGGGATCCGGGGGGATCCGGGGCCGGCACGGGAGGGGGGATCGAGGGGCCCGACCTGGGGGGACGGGCCCCTCGACGATGCGTACGACGGCGCGTACGACGGCTCCGGCGGACCTCCCGCCCCGGCGCGCTGTCAGACCCCGGCGGTACCGTCGGGGCATGGTCAACACAGCCGTGGTGGAAGGGGTCCTGGAGCGGATCACGTACGCCAACGAGGAGACCGGCTACACGGTCGCCCGGGTCGACACCGGCCGCGGCGCGGGCGATCTGCTGACCGTCGTCGGGGCGCTGCTCGGTGCGCAGGTGGGGGAGTCCCTCCGGATGGAGGGCCGCTGGGGCTCGCACCCGCAGTACGGCAAGCAGTTCACGTGCGAGAACTACACCACGGTGCTGCCCGCCACCGTCCAGGGCATCCGCCGCTACCTCGGCTCCGGTCTGGTCAAGGGCATCGGCCCGGTCTTCGCGGACCGCATCACCCAGCACTTCGGCGTCGACACCCTCGACATCATCGAGCGCGAGCCGCAGCGCCTCGTCGAGGTGCCGGGCCTCGGCCCCAAGCGCACCAAGAAGATCGCCGACGCCTGGGAGGAGCAGAAGGCCATCAAGGAGGTCATGGTCTTCCTCCAGGGCGTCGGGGTCTCCACGTCCATCGCCGTGCGGATCTACAAGAAGTACGGCGACGCCTCGATCTCCGTCGTCCGCAACCAGCCCTACAAGCTCGCCGCCGACGTCTGGGGCATCGGCTTCCTGACCGCCGACCGCATCGCCCAGTCCGTCGGGATCCCGCACGACAGCCCGGACCGGGTCAAGGCCGGCCTTCAGTACGCCCTGTCGCAGTCCACGGACCAGGGCCACTGCTTCCTGCCCGAGGAGCAACTGATCGCCGACGCGGTGAAGTTGCTCCAGGTGGACACCGGCCTGGTGATCGACTGCCTGGGCGAGCTGGCCGCGGAGCCGGAGGGCGTGGTGCGCGAGAAGGTGCCCGCCGGGGAGGACGGCGCGGAGGTCACCGCCGTCTATCTGGTGCCGTTCCACCGCGCGGAGATCTCGCTCGCCGGGCGGCTGACCCGGCTGCTGCGCACGGACGAGGACCGGATGCCGGCGTTCCGGGACGTCGCCTGGGACAAGGCGCTGGCCTGGCTGGCCCGCCGTACGGGCGCCGAGCTGGCCCCCGAGCAACAGGAGGCGGTGCGGCTGGCGCTGACCCAGAAGGTCGCGGTGCTCACCGGCGGCCCGGGCTGCGGCAAGTCCTTCACGGTCCGCTCGGTCGTCGAGCTGGCCCGCGCCAAGAAGGCCACGGTCGTGCTGGCCGCGCCCACGGGCCGGGCCGCCAAGCGGCTGTCGGAGCTGACCGGCGCGGAGGCCTCCACGGTCCACCGCCTCCTGGAGCTCAAGCCCGGCGGGGACGCCGCCTACGACGCGGACCGGCCGCTGGACGCCGATCTGGTGGTCGTCGACGAGGCGTCCATGCTGGACCTGCTGCTGGCCAACAAGCTCGTCAAGGCGGTCCCGCCGGGCGCCCACCTGCTCCTGGTGGGCGACGTCGACCAGCTGCCGTCCGTCGGGGCCGGTGAGGTGCTGCGGGACCTGCTGGCCCCCTCCGGCCCCGTGCCGGCCGTCCGGCTGACCCGGATCTTCCGGCAGGCCCAGCAGTCCGGTGTGGTCACCAACGCCCACCGCATCAATTCCGGCGTCCCGCCGCTGACCACCGGGCTGAGCGATTTCTTCCTGTTCGCGGAGGAGGACAATGAGGAGGCCGGGCGGCTCGCCGTGGACGTCGCGGCCCGCCGCATCCCGGCGAAGTTCGGTCTCGACCCGCGCCGGGACGTCCAGGTGCTGACCCCCATGCACCGCGGCCCGGCCGGAGCGGGCGCCCTGAACGGCCTGCTCCAGCAGGCCATCACCCCCGCCCGCCCCGACCTGCCCGAGCGGCGCTTCGGCGGCCGGGTCTTCCGGGTGGGCGACAAGGTCACCCAGATCAGGAACAACTACGAAAAGGGCCGCAACGGCGTCTTCAACGGCACGGTGGGCGTGGTCACCGCACTGGACGAGGTCGAGCAGCGGCTGACGGTCCGCACGGACGAGGACGAGGAGGTTCCGTACGACTTCGACGAACTCGACGAACTCGCCCACGCCTATGCCGTGACGATCCATCGCTCGCAGGGTAGTGAGTATCCAGCGGTGGTGATTCCGGT
Source organism: Streptomyces sp. NPDC107765 (assembly GCF_055657085.1). Lineage (NCBI taxonomy): Bacteria > Bacillati > Actinomycetota > Actinomycetes > Kitasatosporales > Streptomycetaceae > Streptomyces > Streptomyces sp. NPDC107765. The sequence goes on from NZ_JBVKBL010000010.1 coordinate 295,444, forward strand.
CACCACCAGCGCCTGGATGATGCTGCAGCGCAATCTGCTGTATACCGCCGTCACCCGGGCAAAGCGCTTGGTGGTGCTGGTCGGCTCCCGCAAGGCCCTGGGGCAGGCCGTCCGCACGGTTTCCGCCGGTCGGCGGGGTACGGCGCTGGCTCACCGGCTCGCCGGGGCGATGTGATGTCACTCCTCTTTCCCAATCAGGGCGAAGGGGAGCAGGATGGGACACTGACGCGGCACTGAGTGCCGTAATGAGGCCCTATGGCCGACCCCGAGTGCACAACGAAGGTCCAAATGGGGGAAGGTATAGGCAGTCAGGGCACCTCGAAGAAGAGGCACAACGTCGGTGAGGGATGACGTGAGCGACAACTCTGTAGTACTGCGTTACGGGGACGGCGAATACAGCTACCCGGTCGTCGACAGCACTGTCGGCGACAAGGGCTTCGATATCTCGAAGCTGCGCGCCCAGACCGGTCTGGTGACCCTGGATTCCGGTTACGGCAACACCGCGGCATACAAATCCGCGATCACCTATCTCGATGGTGAGCAGGGAATTCTTCGTTACCGCGGGTATCCGATCGAGCAGCTCGCAGAGCGCAGCACGTTCGTCGAGACCGCGTACCTCCTGATCAACGGTGAGCTGCCCACCGTCGACCAGCTGTCGGCCTTCAAGCAGGACATCACCTACCACACCCTGCTCCACGAGGACGTCAAGCGCTTCTACGACGGCTTCCCCCGGGACGCGCACCCGATGGCGATGCTGTCCTCGGTGGTCAGCGCGCTGTCGACCTTCTACCAGGACAGCCACAACCCGTTCGACGAGCAGCAGCGCCACATCTCCACGATCCGGCTGCTGGCCAAGCTCCCGACGATCGCGGCCTACGCCTACAAGAAGTCGGTCGGCCACCCGGTCGTCTACCCGAGCAACAACCTCGGCTACGTCGAGAACTTCCTGCGGATGACCTTCTCGGTGCCCGCCGCCGACTACGAGCTGGACCCGGTCGTCGTCAGCGCCCTGGACAAGCTGCTGATCCTGCACGCCGACCACGAGCAGAACTGCTCGACCTCCACGGTCCGCCTGGTCGGCTCCTCGCAGGCGAACCTCTTCGCCTCGATCTCCGCCGGCATCAACGCCCTGTGGGGCCCCCTGCACGGCGGCGCCAACCAGTCCGTGCTGGAGATGCTGGAGCGCATCCGGCGCGACGGCGGCGACGTCGACGCCTTCATCCGCAAGGTGAAGAACAAGGAAGACGGCGTGAAGCTCATGGGCTTCGGGCACCGCGTCTACAAGAACTTCGACCCCCGGGCGAAGATCATCAAGGCGGCGGCGCACGACGTCCTCTCCGCGCTCGGCAAGTCCGACGAGCTGCTGGACATCGCCCTCAAGCTGGAGGAGCACGCGCTCTCCGACGACTACTTCGTCTCGCGCAAGCTCTACCCCAACGTGGACTTCTACACCGGCCTGATCTACCGGGCGATGGGCTTCCCGACCGAGATGTTCACGGTGCTCTTCGCGCTCGGCCGGCTCCCCGGCTGGATCGCCCAGTGGCACGAGATGATCAAGGAGCCGGGCTCCCGCATCGGCCGCCCGCGCCAGATCTACACCGGCGTCATCGAGCGCGACTTCGTCCCGGTCGAGCAGCGCTGACACCTGCGCCTGCTCCGGGCGGCCCGGGCGAACCGAGCCCCAAAAAAGCGAGAAGCGCCCCGCCTCCGGATCCCCCCACGGGTCCAGAGTGCGGGGCGCCTCCCTTGTCCCGGTTGGATTCCCCCCACGGGATCCGTCCGGGCGTTCCGGGTTGCACCGCGCTCCGCCGGGACGCGCACATCGGGAGGGCCGCTCAAAGCTCCCCGGGCACGTCGCCCCGGCCACGCGTAGCCGTGGCACGGTCCCCCAAGACCGACACGGCTGTGCAGTGCAAGCCCCGCCGGGGTGCCTGCACTGCCCGGTTAGACTCACGACCCCCCTCAATGGTTACGTTCCTCTGAGTGTGATCTGGGTCTCTTGCCATATGGGGGCGAATACGGTCAAGGCCCTCGATCTGAAGATCGGGGCCCTGGGGTATGGGTGTTGCGTCCCGGAGTGTGGACGTTGTGGCAACTGTGGGGATTATGTGAAGATTTGAATGGTTACGCGCGACGGCGCGGGCCGCACCCCGCAGGGCGGCGACCCGCACCCGTAGCCGCGGACCGGCGAACCGGAATCAGGCCGCCCGGCCCACCAGTTCGTAACCCGCCTCATCGACGGCCGCCCGCACCGCCTCCTCGTCCAGCGGCGCCTTCGAGGTGACCGTCACCAGCCCGGTCGCCGCGACCGCCTGCACCGCGCTCACCCCCGGAATCTCCGAGATCTCCGACGACACCGCGCCCTCGCAGTGACCGCAGGTCATGCCGGTGACCTGGTACGTCGTGGTCACCGCGGCCGCCTCGACATCGGTGGTGCCGGAGTGGCAGGAGCCTTCCGGGGTGCAGCAGGAGCTGTTCTCAGTCATGGCTTCTCCTCGTGGTGCGGATGTCCGAGCTTCTGTCCGAGCTTCGACCGGCCTTGGTCACCCTATACCCCTAGGGGGTATGGATCCAAGCAAGGGCATGCCGATTCCCGGCGGCAGCGCACCCGTCGCGTTGCCGCGCACCCCGTCACGCGTCAGCCTTGGGATACGGACTCGGAGCCGATCCGAGGAGGCGGCGCATGGCCGTACTCGCCTTCTACGCCCTGCTGGCGCTCACCACCCTGCCGCCCCTCGTCCCCAACTCCGCCCTGCTCGTCTCCGCCGGTGTCCTCGCCTCCCGGGGTGCCCTCTTCCTCCCCCTCGTCTGGCTCACCGTGGCGGGCAGCGCCCTGACCGGGGACCTGCTGATGTTCCTCGCCGCGCGCCGCTTCGGCGGACCCGTACGGGACTGGATGCGGCGCAACCCGCGCCGCCGCGCACTCCTGGACCGCACCTCCCGGCGCATCGAGCGCCACGGCGTCCCGTTCGTGATCGCCATACGGTTCCTCCCCAGCGGCCGGATCGCCGGCGCGCTGGCCTCCGGCATCCTGCGCTATCCGCTGCCCAAGTACCTCCTCGGCGCCGGCATCGCCGAGGCGACCTGGGCGGCGTACTCCGTCGGCCTCGGCTACCTCGGCACCGCCACCGCCGGCCGCCCCTTGTACGCCGCCGCCATCGGCCTGGGCGTCTCCTGTGCGGTCGCCGCCACCGCCAGCGCCCTCCAGTGGGCCGGCCACCGCCGGGCGGCCCGCCGCGCGGCTACCGCTCCCCGCCCGCCGTGCCCGCGTCCGCCGGACCGCTCGGGCCTGCCGGACCGGCCGTAGCGCGGACCTCGGCGAGCGCCACCGGCGCACCGGACCGCCGGGACCGCTCGCACGCCTCGGCCACGTACAGCGCCTCCAGCGCCTCCGCGGGCGGACACGGGTTCGCCGCCCGCCCCGCGGCCACCTCGGTGAAGACACCCAGCTCGGTGGCGTACGCCTCGTGGAAGCGCTCCATGAACGTCGCGTACGGGGCGGCCGCCCGCCGCCACGACAGCCGCGGCTCCGCGGACGGCAGCGGCGCCCGGTCGTCGAGACCCACGATCCGGGCGCCCCGCGATCCGCACACCTCCAGGCGGACGTCGTGCCCCGCGCCGTTGTAGCGGGTCGCCGTGACCGTCGCCAGGGTGTCGTCGTCGAACCGCAGCAGCGCCGCACAGGTGTCGACGTCGTCGCCGTCGGCGAAGAAGGACGCACCGCGGTTGGCCCCTTGCGCATAGACCGAGACCACCTCGCGGCCGGTGAGCCAGCGCAGCACGTCGAAGTCATGGATGGAGCAGTCCCGGAACAGCCCGCCCGAAGTGGGGAGGTACGCGGCCGGCGGCGGGCTCTGGTCGCTGGTGCAGGCGCGCAGCGTGTGCAGCCAGCCCAGCTCGCCCGAGCGCAGCGCCTCACGGGCGGCCCGGTAGCCCGCGTCGAAGCGCCGCTGGAAGCCGATCTGGACCGGTACCGGGCCCGCCTGCGCCCGCTCCACGACGCCGATCGTGCCCGCCACGTCCAGGGCCACCGGCTTCTCGCAGAAGACCGGCACGCCGGCGTCCAGTGCCTGATGGATCAGGGCCGCGTGCGCACTGGTCGCGGCGGTGATCACCACCCCGTCCAGGCCGTCCGCGTACAGCTCGCCGATGCCCGCGGCCGCGCGCACGCCCAGCGTCCTGGCCAGCGACGCGGCCCGCGCCGGGTCGGCATCCGCGACCACCAGGTCGGTGACGCCGGGAACCTGCTGAAGGGTCTTGGCGTGGAACGCGCCGATGCGCCCGGTGCCGATGAGGCCGATCTTCACTTCTCGGTCCTTCCAGGAGGTGGCGGTGCCGGCCGTTGCCGGAACGTCGGGGGAAACTCCTATTGGAACGGTCCAACGCCGGCCGTTCCGCGCACCCTGCATGTCCGGATGTCCGCATGTCAACCCTTTCCGCAGGCCGGGTGGCGGTCCGCAGGGAGACCGAAGGGCGGTCCACCGGCCGGGCGTTGACGGTCACCTGCGGCGATGGCAGGATCCCGGCACATGGAACGGTCCAACGAGCACGCCGGCGGCCCTCGGACGGCCGCCGGCCGGCCCCCCACGATCCGCGGCGTCGCCGAACGCGCCGGCGTCTCCAAATCGCTGGTCTCGCTCGTCCTGCAGGACTCACCGCGGGTCAGCGACGCCAAGCGGCGGGCCGTCCTGGACGCCATCGACGAGCTCGGCTACCGGCCCAACGCCGCCGCCCGCAGCCTCGTCGCACGCCGCACCCACACCGTCGGCGTCCTGCTGAACGACCTGCGCAACCCCTGGTTCGTCGACCTCCTCGACGGCCTGAACTCGGTCCTCCACGCCCACGGCCTGCGCATGCTGATGGCCGACGGCCGGCTCGACCGGCGCACCGGCCAGGACGTCACCCGCACCTTCCAGGAACTACGGGTCGACGGCCTCGTCGTGGTCGGCACCCTCCCCGACACCGACGGCCTCGCCGAGATCGCCGAGCGGCTGCCCACCGTCATCGCGGGCAACCACGAACCCCGGCTCCCGCACGTCGACATCGTCGCCAACGACGACGAACGCGGCGCCCGGCTCGCCACCGAGCACCTGATCTCCCTCGGCCACCGGCGGATCGCCCACATCGCCGGCCGCGGCGTGGTCGGCGCACTGCGCCGCCGCGGATTCGAGGCCGCCGTCCGCGCCCACGGACTCCACACCGCCGCCGTGGTGGAGAACGCCGACGGCACGGAGGAGGGCGGCTACCGCGCCGCCGTGCGCCTCCTCAACCCCGCCCGCCGCACCGAACGCCCCACCGCCGTCTTCGCGTTCAACGACATCTCCTGCGTCGGCGCCCTGTCCGCAGCCCAGGAACTCGGGCTGACCGTCCCCGTCGACCTCTCCCTCGTCGGCTACGACAACACCTACCTCGCCCGCATCCGCCACCTCTGGCTGACCTCGGTCAACAACGCCAGCCACGACGTCGGCCGGCGGGCCGCCCGCTGCCTCCTGGACCGCATGGCGAACCAGGACGCACCGGCCGGTACGAACCCACCGACCGGTACGAACCGGCCCGCGGGCCACCAACTCGTCGCCCCGGAACTGGAGATCAGAGGGTCCACGGCACCGCCCGGAGCGGCGTAGCACCTGCGCACGCGGTTGCTGCTCAGGGCGCGCCAGGAGCGCCCACGGCACGCCGCCGGCGTCCCCCTACGCCTGCCGCCCGGCCCGCAGGTCGCGGTCCACCGCCCGCAGCAGCACCAGCAGCATCCGGTTCAACGGCGTCGCGATGCCGTGCCGTTCGGCCGCCCGCACCACCGCGCCGGTGAGGTACTCGTGCTCCAGCGGACGGCCCGCGAGCCGGTCGTACAGCATCGACGAACCACCGTCCGGCGGCGCGTGCGCGTACAGCTCCAGCGTCCGCGCGATGTCCGCCTCACCGATGTCCGCCCCCTCCGCGCGGGCCACCGCCGCGGCCTCCCGCAGCAGATCGCGGCTGAGCGCCGCCATCTCCGGATCCGCGAAGACGCCGATCCGCTGCTGGAGCAGCGCCGTGAGGGGGTTCGCCGCGAGGTTCGTGAACAGCTTGCGCCAGACGGCCGTGGTGAAGTCCGGCACCGGATGCACCCGCAGCCCCGTACCGGCCAGCAGCGCGGCGAACCGGTCCGCCAACGGGCCGTCGGGAACGTGCAGTTCACTGGCGACGTGGTGCCTCACCCGCCCGGGCGCGATGCGCTCGGCGGAGATGTAGACCACGGTCGGCAGGATCGCGGTTCCCGGAGGAACGAGCGGCACCACCCGCGCCTCCTGGTCGAGGCCGTTCTGCAGCACCGCGACGGCGGTGTCCGGGCCGCACAGCCGTCGCAGCCAGCCCTCGGCGCTCGCGGTGTCCTGCGCCTTGGTGGTCAGCAGCACCCAGTCGACCGGCGCCACCCGCGCCGGATCGGTGACGATCCGCACCGGCGCGGTCCGGACCTCGCCGCCGCTCTCGACGGCGAGGTCACGCAACGGACTGCGGACGCACAGTGTGACGTCCAGGCCCGCCCACCGGGCGAGGGCGGCGACGTACCCGCCGATCGCACCGGCCCCGATCACCGCGACCCGCGCGGGCGCGGCGGCGGCCCGGTCCGGCGCGGCGGCGGCCTGGGGAGTGAGGGCCATACCTCGATCGTAGCCACGCGGCCGGGTGTCGCGGGGGACTTCTGCCGGCGGCCGGCCGACGTGCTCGTACCGATGGGGGTGGCTTTGCTACCGGCCGCCCCGGCCCGGCCGCTGCGCCACCCACGTTCTGACCGTGTCCGCGAACCAGTACGGTTTCCCGCCCTCCACCAGATCCGGTTCGGGCAGCAGCCCGTGCTTGCGGTACGAGCGCACGGTGTCCGGCTGCACCTGGATGTGTGCCGCGATCTCCTTGTACGACCAGAGCCTGCGGTCGGTCATCTCTGCCACCTCCTGAGCGCCGCACGCAGGGCCGGCCCGGGGTGAGCCGGCCGGGGCCGCGCACGGCCTGGTGATCACTGAGCCTGTGCCCGGACAACGACACTCGGTGACGACCGGCGAGGGGCTGTCGAACGGTTGTGACCGAAGGCCCGGCGAACTGTGACAGCCGTGACGCACGCCGTACTTCCGTGTGCGCATGTGACGCCCCGCGAGGGGTCCCCCGGTGGCCTCCTACTCGCCCGCCGCCCTCCGCAGCTCGTGCTCAAGATCCTCCAGGGCCAGCCCCTTCGTCTCCGGTGCCCAACGCCGGCAGAAGACCCACGACAGCACGCACATCGCCCCGAAGAACCAGAACGTGCTGCTCGCCCCGACCGCGTCCAGCAGCACCGGGAAGACCAGCGCCACCGCGAAGTTGACCATCCACATCACGAACACCGCGGCGCCCATGGCCAGTCCGCGCACCCTCAGCGGGAACATCTCGGCGAGCAGCAGCCACACCCCGGTGTTCAGGGTCGCCTGCATGAACGCCATGTACAGCACCATCAGGCCCAGCACCAGCACGCTGACGGCCGGCGAGTGCGGGAGGTGGAAGGAGGCTCCCAGCAGCGCGAGCGCCACCGTCATCCCCGCCAGCCCGCACAGCAGCAGGGGACGCCGGCCGACCCGGTCGATCAGGGACATCCCGATCGCCGTGGCCACCACGGAGACGGCCCCGACGGCGATCGTGGCCGTAATGGCGGCGCCGGTGCCCAGACCGGTCGAGGCAAGGATCTTCGGCGCGAAGTACACCACCGCGTTGACGCCGGTGATCTGCTGCACCGCCGCCAGCCCGATGCCGACCAGCAGCAGCCGCCGCACCCACGGCGTACGCAGCTCCCGCCAGGCGCCGCGCCGGGCGTCCGCCTCCAGACTGCGGGCGTGGTCGATCCGGGCCAGCTCGCCGGGTACGTCCTCGGCCGGCAGCGTACGGCCGAGCACCCGTGCCGCGTCCTCCCGCCGCCCCCTGCCGACGTACCAGCGCGGCGTGTCGGGCAGGAAGAACAGCCCGGCGAACAGCGCCACGGCGGGCAGCGCGGCGAGCCCCAGCATCCAGCGCCAGGCCGCCCACTGCGCCAGCACCGCGTTCAGGAGGTACGCGAGCAACTGCCCGCTGACGATCATGAGGGAGTTGAACGAGACCAGCCGGCCCCGGATGTGCACCGGCGCGATCTCGGACAGATACAGCGGGGTGATCACGGACGCGCTGCCGACGGCCAGCCCCAGCACGAACCGCGCCACCGTCATGAACGCCACCGTGGGGGAGAGCGCGACGGCCACCGCACCCCCGATGAACACCGCACCGGCCCACAGCAGCGCAGTGCGCCGGCCCAGTACATCGGACATCCGCCCGCCGATCAGCGAACCGAACGCGGCGCCGATCAACAGGGCACTGGTGATGACGCCCTCACCCAGCGACGTCAGACCGAAGTGCGCCTCCATGAAGGGCAGCGCACCGGAGATCACCCCGGTGTCGTAGCCGAACAGGGCGCCCCCGAGGGCGGCGATGGCAGCGATGCCGACGATGAAGCGCCGGGCGTTCCGGTCCCGCGCGGCAGGACGCTGACCGGCGGACACCACCTGACTGGTCGGAACGCCCATCATCCCCGCCGCGCCACGGAGGCCGCCCGTATGAGCCGGGACGGAACGGGCAGGACACGCGCGACAGGCACGGGCGCGACAGACACGAGAACGGGAGCCTTTCGGACGGGCACGGGCGCAGGTTTCGGGTGCGGGTACGGGTACGCGTACGGCTGAGGCCGACGGCTCAGCGATACATCGCCGGCCGCTCGACCAGCTCCACCGTGACGCGCTCACCGGTGGCCTGCGCACGCACCCCGGCCTCGCAGACCGCCGCCGCGGCATAGCCGTCCCAGCAACTGGGGCCCTCGACCTCGCCGCGCCGGGTCGCGTTCACCCACAGCTGCACCTGCCGGTCGTACGCGTCCTCGAAGCGCTCCACGAAACCGGGCGGAATGGCGCCGCCCCAGCGGCCGGCGGTGTTGCTGAAGACGCCGCGGTCGTCACCGATCCGGGCGGTGCCGCCCTCGCAGACCGCCTCGCAGCTGACCTGGTAGCCGAAACCGCAGTTGACGAAGATCTCGGTGTCCACGACCTGGCCGCCCGCGGTCTCGAAGAGGACCAGCTGCGGGTCGCTGAGCCCCTCGGGCGCGTTCCCGGTGGGGGCAGGGCGCAGCACGCGTACGGCGGTGATCTCGTCGTCCAGCAGCCAGCGCGTCACATCGATCTCGTGCACCACCGAGTCATTGATCATCATCGCGTTGGTGAAGCCGGGCGGCGTGTCCGCGTTCCGGTGCCGGTTGTGCAGCATCAACGGGCGCCCGTAAGTCCCTTGTGCGAGAAGGGACTTGAGGCTCCGGTAATCCGCATCGTAACGACGCATGAAGCCCACCTGTACGCGGCGGCGCCCCAGCGTCTGCTCGGCCTCCAGCACGCGCAGCGCGGACGCGGCGTCCGGTGTCAGCGGCTTCTCGCAGAGCACGGGCAGATCGCGCGCGAACGCCTCCAGCAGCGCCGCCTCGTGCGCGGGGCCGGGCGAGGCGATCAGCACGGCATCGACGGCCGGGTCGTCCATGGCGGCGGCGGGATCGGTGTACGGGGTACAGCCCTCGATGCCGTCCGCCAGATGCTTCACCCGCGCCGCGTCGATGTCCGCCACCGCCGCCACCCGGGCCCCGCTGATCACCTCATTGATCCGCCGCACATGGTCCGCCCCCATCCGCCCGGTACCGATGACCGCCACCCCGAGCGTCCCCCGGACGCCCACGCCACTCCGCCCGCTCATGCTCTCCTCCATGTCACCCTCCATACCGTCCTCAACTCCTCAAGTCCTCGATCCCGCAACGTCCGCGGTCTCTTTGCCGCTGGTTTCCTCCGCCGGCCGTCAGGCGCCGCAGGAGCGCAGGAAGCGGCGGGTGCGTTCGGCGATGGGGAACGGGCGGTCGGGCGGGCAGGGGTACATGTCCTGCTCGACGATGGCGAAGAGGTCGACGTTCAGCGCCTGCGCAGCTTCCAGGACGGGCGGCAGTGCGGGCACGCCGAGCGGCGGTTCGCACATCACGCCCTGCTGGACGGCCGGGCCGAAGGGGGTGCCCTTCGCGACGACGTCGCTGAGGATGTCCGGGTCGACCTGCTTGAGGTGCAGGTATCCGATCCGTTCGCCGTAGGTGCGGATCAGCTTGACGCTGTCGCCGCCGCAGTAGGCGTAGTGGCCGGTGTCCAGGCACAGGTTGACCAGGTCGGAGTCGGTGACGTGGAGGAAGCGCTCGACGTGCTCCTCGGTGTCGATGTGGGTGTCGGCGTGCGGGTGGACGACGATGTCGAGCCCGAACTCGTCGCGCACCCGCTTGCCCAGGCGCTCCATGCCCGTCGTCAGGTGCTTCCACTGCTCGACGGTGAGCTCGCGCGGTTCGAGTTCCTCGGCGGTCTTGTCGTCCCGCCAGAAGGACGGGATGACGACGAGGTGCCGGGCGCCCATGGCCTGGGTGAGGGTGGCGACCTCGGAGACGTGGGTCCAGGTCTTGTCCCATACGGACGGGCCGTGGTGCAGGGACGTGAAGATCGTGCCGGCCGAGACCTGGAGGTCGCGGCGGGCGACCTCGTCGCGGAGGACGGCGGGGTCGGTGGGCAGGTAGCCGTACGGGCCGAGTTCGATCCACTCGTAGCCGGCCTCGGCGACCTCGTCGAGGAAGCGGTGCCAGGGCACTTGCTGGTCGTCGTCGGGGAACCAGACTCCCCACGAGTCGGGGGCCGAACCGATGCGGAGGCGGTCCAGGACGGGCGGGGCGGCATGGCGTGCGGGCATGCTGCGGCTCTCCTCTCGCCGGTCGGCGGTGACCGGGAAGGCGCGGGGTGGGGTTGTGGGGCACAGCCTCTCTGTCGCCCCGGGGAGTGTCAAGACTTCGTCCTGACATAAGGACGTAAGGACTTGCGGGTGGGGTGGGCTGCCGGGTTGTCGGGCGGGGTGCTTGGTCGGGGCTGAGGGTTTGGCTTTGACGTCAGAATGTAAGGACAAACTGTTGACAGGGTCTGAGGGTCACCGTTAGACCTTTCCTCGGACGGGAGGGCAGAACCCGGTCCTGCTGAGGGGAAACCGTGAGATGCCGGATGTGGCGCGCTGACCTGGAGGGGCGGGTATGACCGAGTCGTACGACCTGATCACGATGGGCCGGATCGGGGTGGACCTCTATCCGCTGGAGACCGGTGTGTCGTTGGCGCGGGTGGAGACCTTCGGGAAGTTCCTGGGGGGCTCGGCCGCGAACGTCGCGGTGGCGGCCGCCCGGCTCGGGCGGCGCAGCGCGGTCATCAGCCGGACCGGCAAGGACCCGTTCGGGGAGTTCCTGCACCGGGCGCTGCGGGAGTTCGGGGTGGACGACCGGTGGGTGACGCCGGTCGCGGCCTATCCGACCCCGGTGACCTTCTGCGAGATCTTCCCGCCGGACGACTTCCCCCTGTACTTCTACCGGCGTCCGAAGGCCCCGGACCTCGTCATCCACCCGGAGGAGCTGGACCGTGACGCGATCGCCGCCGCGCGGATCTTCTGGGTCACCGGTACGGGACTGTGTGAGGAGCCGAGCCGCAGCGCCACCCTGGCCGCGCTGGAGGCCCGCGCCACGTGCGGGCCGACCGTCTTCGACCTCGACTGGCGGCCGATGTTCTGGGGCGGTGAGGGGGGCGCCTCCGGGGACGGCGGGACGACCGGCGCCGCGGCGCGGGCCGTCGCCCGGCCGTATTACGAGGCCGCGCTGCGGCACGCCACCGTGGCGGTCGGGAATGTGGACGAGGCCGAGGTCGCCACCGGGCTGCGCGATCCCAAGGCGTGTGCGCAGGCGCTGCTGGACATGGGCGTCGAGCTGGCCGTCGTCAAACAGGGGCCCAAGGGGGTGTTGGCCGTGCACCGGGACGGCCGGGTCGCCGAGGTGCCGCCCACCCCCGTCGAGGTCGTCAACGGGCTCGGTGCCGGGGACTCGTTCGGCGGGGCGCTGTGCCACGGCCTGCTCTCCGGCTGGGAGCTGGAGCCGATGATGCGGTACGCGAACGCGGCCGGGGCGATCGTTGCCTCCCGGCTCGCCTGTTCCTCCGCGATGCCCACGCGGGAGGAGGTCGAGGAGTTCCTCGCCCGCCGGTAGCCCCGGCGGCCCGGTCAGAAGTCCTCGCCCCCCTCACCCCCTCGCCCGCCCCCGCGGTCGGCCCGCCCCACCCCACCCCGCTCCACCCCACCCCGCCCCCAGAAGGTGAGTTGACCCTTGTCCCCTCGGATCAGTGATCTCGCGACGTTGCGGGCGCGGCAGCCCGGAGCGGTGGCGGAGGCCGCCGCCCGCCGTACCCGTCGGCCGCTCATCGGTGACAGCGGGCGGCTGATGATCGTGGCCGCGGACCACCCGGCCCGCGGCGCGCTCGCCGTGGGTGACCGGCGGCTGGCCATGGCCAATCGCTTGGACCTGCTCGAACGTCTGGTGCTCGCGCTGTCGCGGCCGGGGGTGGACGGGGTGCTGGCCACCGCGGACATCCTGGAGGACCTGCTGCTGCTCGGTGCCCTGGAGGGCAAGGTGGTGATGGGCTCGATGAACCGCGGCGGGATCGCCGGCGCGTCGTTCGAGATGGACGACCGGTTCACCGGGCACCGGCCGCAGGATCTGGCCCGGCTCCGGTTCGACGCGGGGAAGCTGCTGCTCCGCATCGACTACGACGATCCCGGGTCGCTGACCACGTTGGAGGCCACCGCCCGCGCCATCGACGCGATGGCCGAGCGGGAACTGCCCGTGTTCGTCGAGCCGTTCCTGTCGTCCCGAATAGACGGCAGGGTCCGCAACGACCTCGGCCCGGAGGCGGTCATCCGCTCCGTCGCCATCGCCTCCGGCCTCGGCGGCACCTCCGCGTACACCTGGCTGAAGCTGCCGGTCACCGACGACCCGGAGGCGATGGCGCGGGTCTGTGAGGCCACCACGCTGCCGACCGTGCTGCTCGGCGGCGACATCGGCTCGACCGTGCGGGAGCAGGAGGCCGCGTACGAGAAGTGGGCCAAGGCGCTGCGGCTGCCGACGGTGCAGGGCCTGGTCGTCGGACGGTCGCTGCTCTATCCGGCCGACGGTGATGTCGCGACCGCCGTGGACACCGCCGTCGGCCTGCTGTAAACGCCGCGATATCCGCAGGAGACTTGAGACATGAGTGCTGAATTCCCCCCGACCGCGCGGGGCAGGACCCGTCCCGAGGGCCGTACCGCCTCCGGGGTCCGTCCCGAGGACGCGCGCCGCCCCCTTGCCGATCTCCACCTCAAAGCCGGCGACGCCGCGCGCGGGCCGTACGCCGTGGACATCGACCCGGAGCGGGCCGGCTGGGGGTATTCCGCGTTGCGGGTCCTGGAGCTGGCGCCCGGGGGCCACCACGCGTTCGACACCCAGGACAGCGAGTGGATCGTGCTGCCGTTGTCCGGCGGGTGCACGGTCGTGGTGGACGGCGGTGAAGAGTTCGAACTGCTCGGCCGGGACGACGTGTTCAGCGGGGTCACGGACTTCGCGTACGTGCCCAGGGACGCGCACGTGGGCATCGCGAGCGACGCCGGCGGGCGGTTCGCGCTGACCGGTGCCCGCTGCGAGCTGACGCTGCCGGCCCGTTACGGTGCCGCCTCCGAGGTGCAGGTGGAGCTGCGCGGCCGCGGGAACTGCTCGCGGCAGGTGAACAACTTCGCCGCGGCCGGCACGTTCGAGTGCGACCGGCTGATCGCGGTGGAGGTGCTCACCCCGGGCGGCAACTGGTCGTCGTACCCGCCGCACAAGCACGACGAGTGCCGCCCGGGCGTGGAGTCCGAGCTGGAGGAGATCTACTACTTCGAGATCGCGTCCGCGCGCGGTACGGAGGGCGTCGGTTACCAGCGCGTCAGCCCGTCCGGGCACGGCCGCGGTACGGATGTGCTCGCCGAGGTGCGGGGCGGCGACGCGGTGCTGATCCCGGACGGCTGGCACGGGCCGTCGATCGCGACGCCCGGCCACGCCATGTACTACCTCAACGTCATGGCCGGCCCGGGGGCGGAGCGGGAGTGGCTGATCTGCGACCACCCCGAGCACGGCTGGATCCGTGACACCTGGCCCGACCAGCCCGTCGACCCCCGCCTTCCGCTCTACGACGCGCCCGTAGGAGACGTCTGATGAACGCCGCCCCGACGACCCGCCGCCTGACCGTCGCGCAGGCCCTGGTCGAGTTCCTCGCCCACCAGTACACCGAGCGGGACGGCCGGCGGCAGCGGCTGATCGCTGCCTGCTGGGGCATCTTCGGCCACGGCAATGTCGCCGGTGTCGGCCAGGCACTGCTGGAGTCCGGTACGGCCCTGCCGTATCTGCAGGGCCGTAACGAGCAGGCCATGGTGCATGCCGCGGTCGGGTACGCCCGGCAGTGCGACCGGCTGTCCGCGCACGCCGTGACCACGTCCATCGGTCCGGGTGCGACGAACCTGGTCACGGGCGCGGCGCTGGCCACCGTGAACCGTCTGCCGGTGCTGCTGCTGCCGGGGGACACCTTCGCCACCCGGCCCGCGGAGCCGGTGCTGCAGCAGCTGGAGGTGCCGTACGCCGGTGATGTGTCGGTCAATGACGCGCTGCGTCCGGTGTCGCGGTATTTCGACCGGGTGACCCGGCCGGAGGCGCTGATCCCGGCGGCGATGCAGGCGATGCGGGTGCTGGCCGATCCGGTGGACACCGGGGCGGTCACGCTGGCGCTGCCGCAGGACGTGCAGGCGGAGGCGTACGACTGGCCGGAGGAGTTCTTCGCCGACCGGGTGTGGCGGGTGCCGCGGCCGGCCCCGGACGCCGCCGCGCTGGCGGAGGCGGTGCGGGCGGTCCGCGGGGCCCGCCGGCCGTTGGTGATCGCGGGTGGCGGGGTGCACCACTCGGAGGCGGAGGAGGCGCTGCGGGCGTTCGCCGACGCGACCGGGATCCCGGTGGCGTCGACCCAGGCCGGGAAGGGGTCGCTGCGCCATGACCATCCGTGCGACGTGGGCGGTATCGGGCACACCGGTACGGCGACGGCGGATGCGCTGGCCCGTGAGGCGGATCTGGTGATCGGCGTGGGCACCCGCTACACGGACTTCACGACCGCGTCGGCGACGCTGTTCGCGGAGCCGGGCGTGCGGTTCGTCAACCTCAACATCGCCGCGTTCGACTCCCACAAGCTGGGCGCGCTGTCGCTGGTGGCCGATGCGCGGGCGGGCCTCGCGGCGCTGACGGACGCGCTGGCCGGGCACCGGGTGGAGAAGGAGTACGAGGCGGCGTACGCGGCGGCGAAGGAGGAGTGGGAGCGGCGGGTGGACGCGGCGTACGGTGCCGCGGACGCGTCGGCGCGGCCGTCCCAGACGCAGGTGCTGGGGGCGCTGGACGCGCTGGTGGACGAGTCCGACATCGTGATCAACGCGGCCGGGTCGCTGCCCGGTGATCTGCACAAGCTGTGGCGGGCCCGGTCCCGCCGGCAGTACCACCTGGAGTACGGGTACTCCTGCATGGGCTACGAGATCCCGGCGGCGATCGGGGTGCGGCTGGCCGCGCCGGACCGCCCGGTGTGGGCGCTGGTCGGCGACGGCACGTATCTGATGAATCCGACCGAGATCGTCACCGCGGTGCAGGAGGGCATCACCTTCACGATCGTGCTGATCCAGAACCACGGGTACGCGTCGATCGGCGGGCTGTCCGAGGCGACCGGCGGGGAGCGGTTCGGGACGGCGTACCGCTTCCGGGCCGGGGACGGTACGTACACGGGGGCGCCGCTGCCGGTGGATCTGGCCGCGAACGCCGCCTCGCTCGGGATGCGGGTGATCCGGGCCGCGACGGTCGGTGAGCTGCGGGCGGCGCTGGCCGAGGCGCGTGGCGCGAACCGGCCCACATGTGTCTATGTCGAGACCGAAACGGCTGACACTGTGCCGGGCGCGCCGGAGGCGCAGGCCTGGTGGGATGTTCCCGTTGCCGAGATCGCGACGCGTCCGGCGGCGGTCGCCGCGCGTGCGGCGTACGACCGGCAGGCCGCCGGGCGCCGCCGCCACCTCTGACCCACGTTCCCCACATCGTCAAGCGAAGTCGTCACCCCAGAAAGGCCCCTCGCATGAAGACCATCAGCCACTGGATCGGCGGTAAGCCCGTCGAGGGCGTCTCCGGCAACTTCGGTCCGGTCTACAACCCGGCCACCGGCGCCCAGGAGAAGCAGGTCGCCTTCGCCTCGGCCGGTGAGGTGGACGCGGCGGTGCGTGCCGCGAAGGAGGCGTTCGCGACGTGGGGCACCAGCTCCCTGGCGAAGCGCACGTCGGTGCTGTTCAAGTACCGGGAGCTGGTCGACGCGCACCGTGCGGAGCTGGCCCGGCTGATCACGGCCGAGCACGGCAAGGTGCATTCGGACGCGCTCGGTGAGGTCGCCCGCGGTCTGGAGATCATCGAGCTGGCCTGCGGCATTCCGGAGAAGCTGAAGGGCGAGCTGTCCACGCAGGTGTCCACGCGGGTGGACGTGGCGTCGATCCGCCAGTCGCTGGGTGTGGTGGCGGGGATCACGCCGTTCAACTTCCCGGCGATGGTGCCGATGTGGATGTTCCCGATCGCGATCGCCTGCGGGAACACCTTCGTGCTGAAGCCGAGCGAGAAGGTGCCGAGCGCGGCGTTCAAGCTGGCGGAGCTGGCGGCCGAGGCGGGTCTGCCGGACGGTGTGCTGAACGTCGTCAACGGCGACAAGGTGGCGGTGGACGCCCTGCTGGCGCACCCGGACATCGCGGCGGTCTCGTTCGTCGGGTCCACGCCGATCGCCCGCTACATCCACACCACCGGTACGGCGAACGGCAAGCGGGTCCAGGCGCTGGGCGGCGCGAAGAACCACATGCTGGTGCTGCCGGACGCCGATCTGGACCTGGCCGCGGACTCGGCGATCAACGCCGCCTACGGTTCGGCCGGTGAGCGCTGCATGGCGATCTCCGTGGTCGTCGCGGTGGGGGACACCGCGGACCCGCTGATCGGCAAGATCAAGGAGCGCGCCGACCGGCTGCGGATCGGCCCCGGCGAGGACCCGGCGTCCGAGATGGGCCCGCTGATCACGAAGGCGCACCGCGACAAGGTCGCCTCCTACGTCTCGGGCGCCGCGGCGCAGGGCGCGGACGTGGTCATCGACGGCACGGGCTACACCGTCGAGGGCTATGAGGACGGCCACTGGATCGGCGTCTCGCTGCTGGACAACGTCACGCCGGAGATGGACGCCTACCGTGACGAGATCTTCGGCCCGGTGCTGTCGGTCGTGCGGGTGGAGACGTACGACGAGGCGATCGCGCTGATGAACAACTCGCCGTGGGGCAACGGCACCGCGATCTTCACGCGGGACGGTGGCGCGGCCCGCCGCTTCCAGATGGAGGTGGAGGCCGGCATGGTCGGCGTGAACGTGCCGATCCCGGTGCCGGTGGGCTACCACTCCTTCGGCGGCTGGAAGGACTCGCTCTTCGGCGACCACCACATCTACGGCAACGACGGGGTGCACTTCTACACCCGCGGCAAGGTCGTCACGACCCGCTGGCCGGACCCGTCGGACGGTGGGATCAACCTGGGCTTCCCCAGCAACCACTGACAAAAACCGCATCACCCGACCCCCTGCCGGCCCGTTCCCGGCGGGGGGTCCGGTTTGCGTCCGGGCCGGGGGAGACCGCGGCGCGGCGCATTGCTACGGTGCTCCCTCGCAGCAGATGGGACGAGCGGCGCGCCGGGTTGGCGGGGCACCGGGGACAACGGGGGACGAATGCAGTCATCCATGGCGCTCGCCAAGGGCGCCCGCATCACGGGCGGGGCGTTCTGCCTGCTCTTCTTCCTGTTCACGGCGTACTGGCTGGCCGTCGATCTGGGCGAGTTCGGTATCGACGGGATGTGGGGGTTCTGGACCTTCCAGCGTCCCGCCGGCCTGAACCAGGTCACCGCGCCGTTCCATCTGGGGCTGGCGCTGCTGCAGTTGGCGGCGGCGGTCACGGCGTTCGCCGGGCGGCGGGTGGCCGGCGGGCTGCTCGCGGTGGCGACGACGCTGACCTTCGCGACGACGCTGCAGGCGATCGTCAGCGTCGGCAACCACACCAGTGACGACAAGTGGTTCCAGCACGCGGAGACCGGCACCTCGACCTTCGACGGGGTGTTCATCAGCAGCGGTCTGCTGTTCCTGCTGACCCTCGTCGCCGGTGTGGTGCTGCTGGCCGGGATGCGGGCGTGGCCCCGCCCGAAGCCCAGTGAGCCACCGCTGCGGCCCGCCGGGCAGGCCGGTGTGGTGGCCGGGCTGCTGCTCGGCGCGATGGCGCTGTGCCTGGTCGTCTGGCACCTCTACATGCTGGTGCAGAGGGGCACCGGGTCCTTCGAGATGCTCTACCTCGGCCGGGGCGCGCTGCCGTCGCTGCTGAGTCTGGCGCCGGGCTGGTCGGGGCTGGTGTTCCTGGTCCTGACCGCGCTGGCCGCGCTCAACAGCCTGATGCGGGGCGGTGCGGCCCGCGGCCTGGCGATCGGGTTGTCGGTGGTGTCGCTGCCGGGTGCCGTGCTGACGCTGATCGGGCTGGCCGGCAACGGCGAGCTGTTCAGCCTGAACGAGTCGATGCCGGGCCTGAGCGTCCTGGGCGATGTGCAACTGCTGCTGGACCTGTTGGGTTCGGCGGCGCTGCTGGCGCTGATGGCACGCGGTGAGCCGGTGGCCCCCGCCTGGTATCCGCCGGCCGCGGCGCCGCAGTTCGGGGTGCCCGGCTACGTCCCGCCGGCCGGCCCGCCGCAGCAGCCGGCGCCGGGCTGGCAGCCGCCGGTGCCGCCCGGTCCTCCGGTCGGCGGTCCGCCGATGCCGCCGATGCCGCCGGTGCCCCCGGGCAACCCGCCGCAGCCGCCGGGCGGTTTCGGCCCCGCCCCGTACTGAGGCCCGGACCGGGTTCCGTACGGCGCGAGCCCCGGCCGGCGCCCGCATACCGCATCCGCGTACCGCATCCGTGGTAGCCGGGGGCGGAGCGTACTCCCCCTGGAGGCCCCCGGGTTCACCCCGGGGGACCGGCCGCCCGCACTGCCCCGTACCTAGGATCGCGGTATGGATCTGCGAGGTGTGGGGCGGCGGGCACGGTCGCGCGCGGCGTTGCGCGGGCGGCGGCTGTACGCGGCCGTCGGTGCGCTGGCCGTGCTGGCGGGGGGCGGCACCTGGGCGGCGGCCTCCTCGGACGCGGCGCCCGCGGTGCACCGCGAGGACCGGGTGCTGTCCCTGCCGGAACGTCCCGGCGGCTCGAAGGAGGTGCGGATCGACACCTCCTTCTTCACGTCCGGCCCGGCGTCCGGCCGGCGGCCCGCGGTGCTGCTCGGCCACGGCTTCGGCGGCAGCAAGGCCGATGTCCGTCCCGAGGCCGAGCGGCTGGCCCGGGACGGCTATGCCGTACTGACCTGGTCGGCACGCGGCTTCGGCAGGTCCACCGGGAAGATCGGGCTGAACGACCCGGACGGCGAGGTCGCCGACGCCCGCCGGCTGATCGACTGGCTGGCCCGGCGGCCCGAGGTGCGGCTCGACCGGCCCGGCGACCCCCGGGTGGGCGTGGCCGGCGCCTCGTACGGCGGGGCGGTGTCGCTGCTGGCCGCCGGGTACGACCGGCGGGTGGACGCGATCGCCCCGCAGATCACGTACTGGAACCTCGCCGATGCGCTCTTCCCGCACGGGGTGTTCAAGAAGCTGTGGGCCGGGATCTTCTTCACCACCGGCCAGTCCGGCGCCCCCACCGGCGCGCCGCGCACCCCGCCCGCCTCCTCGGGCGGCTGCGGCCGGTTCGAGCCGGCGCTGTGCCGGATGTACGAGCGGACCGCGGTCTCCGGCCGGCCGGATGCGGAGGCCCGCAGGCTGCTGGCGGCCCGCAGTCCGTCCGCCGTCGGGGACCGCATCAAGGTCCCCACGCTGATCATGCAGGGCCAGACCGACTCGCTGTTCACCCTGGACCAGGCCGATGCCGTGCAGCGGGCGGTCCGCCGCAACGGGGCGCCGGTCGCGGTCGACTGGATCGCCGGCGGCCACGACGGCGGCGACCGGGAGACCGCCCGCCTGACGGGCCGTACGGCGGCGTGGTTCGACCGCTATCTGAAGGGCGACAAGGGCGCCGACACCGGGCCCGGGTTCCGGATCAGCCGGACCGGGGGCGTGGACTCCACCGACGGTGCGGTGCGGCTGCGCGGGGCGAGCGCGGACCGGTACGCCGGGCTGACGCACGACCCGCGGCGGATCCGGCTCACCGGCCGCACCCAGACCTTCCGCAATCCGGCCGGCGCCGGGCCGCCGGCGATCTCCGCGGTGCCCGGGGTCGGGGCGCTCGGTGATCTCTCCTCGCTCGGTTCCGGCGGGCTGTCGCTGGACTTCCCCGGCCAGTACGCCCGGTTCGAGTCGGCACCGCTGTCCTCGGCCGTCCGGCTGACCGGCCGCCCCGAGGTGACCGTGCACGTACGGTCCGGCTCCCGGGACGCGGTGCTCTTCGCCAAGCTCTACGACGTCGCCCCGGACGGCCGCCGCCAGGTGCTGCCCGCGCAGCTCGTCGCCCCCTACCGCATCGCGGACGCCCGCGCGGGCCGGACGGTGCGGCTCCAACTGCCCGCCGCCGACCACGAGTTCGCGGTCGGGCACCGGATGCGACTGGTCCTGGCGGCCACCGACCTCGGCTACGCCTCACCGGCCGGACCCACCGCGTACACCGTCTCGCTGAAGGGCGGCGGGGTGCTGGACGTGCCGACCGTGCCGCAGGTGCGCAGCGCGGCCGCGCCGCTGCCGGCGTGGACCTGGGCGCTGCCCGCCGCGGCCGCCGTGCTGGCCGGGCTGCTGCTGCTCACCGCCCGCCGCCGGACCGCGGCGCCCCCGCCCGATCCGGCGCTCACCGGGGTGCCGCTGGAGATCCGCGGCCTGAGCAAGCGGTATGCGGGGCCCGAGGACCGGTACGCCGTGCGGGGGTTGTCGTTCCGGGTGGAGCGGGGGCAGGTGCTGGGGCTGCTGGGGCCCAACGGTGCCGGGAAGACGACGACGCTGCGGATGCTGATGGGCCTGATCGCGCCGGACGAGGGCGAGGTCAGGATCTTCGGGCAGGCGGTGCGGCCGGGTGCGCCGGTGCTGTCGCGGGTCGGCGCGTTCGTCGAGGGCGCCGGGTTCCTGCCGCATCTGTCCGGCCGGGCCAATCTGGAGCTGTACTGGCAGGCGACCGGCCGGCCCGCCGAGGACGCGCACCTGGACGAGGCGCTGGCGATCGCCGGCCTGGGGGAGGCGCTGCCGCGCGCGGTCCGCACCTACTCGCAGGGCATGCGGCAGCGGCTGGCGCTCGCCCAGGCCATGCTCGGCCTGCCCGACCTGCTGATCCTCGACGAGCCGACCAACGGGCTGGACCCGCCGCAGATCCGCGAGATGCGGGAGGTGATGGTCCGTTACGCCGCGGCCGGGCGGACCGTCATCGTCTCCAGCCATCTGCTGTCCGAGGTCGAGCAGAGCTGTACGCATCTGGTCGTCATGGACCGCGGGCGGCTGGTGCAGGCCGGGCCGGTCGCCGAGATCACCGGCTCCGGCGACACCCTGCTGGTCGGGGTCGCCGGGGAGGTCGCCGACGCCGTGGTGGAGAAGGTGGCCGCGCTGCCGGGCGTCGCCTCGGCGGTCCGCGCCGACGGCGGGCTGCTGGTGCGGCTGACGGACGCCGCCGGTACGCCGCACCTGGTGGCCGAACTCGTCCGGCTGGACGTCCCGGTGGACCGCGTGGGCCCGTACCACCGGCTGGAGGACGCCTTCCTCACCCTGATCGGAGGCGACGCACGATGACCGCTGACCGGAGGGGACGCACGATGGCCGCTGATGCCCAGGGACGCGCCACGGCCGCGACCGGCAGCTCTGCCGGGAGCGGGTCCGCGACGGCGGCCGGGCCGGAGCCGGTGCCCGGGGACGGCCGGGCGGCGGGCTACCGGCCGCGCCGCACCCTGCCGCTGCGTGTGGAGGCCCGGCGGCAGCTGCTGCGCCGCCGCACCCTGGTCGTCGCCGCGGTGCTGGTGCTGCTGCCGTTCGTGCTGGTGGCGGCGTTCGCGATCGGCGGCGACCCGTCCACCCGCGGCGGCGGCCGGGTCTCGCTGATGGCCGCTGCCACCGCCTCCGGCGGGAACTTCGCCGCGACCGTGCTGTTCGTGTCCGCGGGGTTCCTGCTGGTGGTACCGGTGGCGCTGTTCTGCGGTGACACGGTCGCGTCGGAGGCGAGCTGGGCGTCGCTGCGGTACCTGCTCGCCGCGCCGGTGCCGCGGGCCCGGCTGCTGCTGGCCAAGCTGTCCGTGGCGCTGCTGTTCAGCGCCGCCGCGATGGTGCTGCTGCCGCTGGTCGCGCTGGGCGTGGGCACCGCCGCGTACGGCTGGGGGCCGCTGCAACTGCCCACCGGCGGGGCGCTGTCCGCGGGGGACGCGGTGGGGCGGCTGGCGGTCGTGGTCGGCTATGTCTTCGTCAGCCAGCTGGTCACCGCGGCGCTGGCGTTCTGGTTGTCGACGGTCACCGACGCGCCGCTGGGCGCGGTCGGCGGCGCGGTCGGACTGACCATCGTCGGCAACGTCCTCGACCAGGTCACCGCCCTCGGTGGCTGGCGGGACGTGCTGCCCGCCCACTGGCAGTACGCCTGGGCGGACGCCCTCCAGCCGACGGTGGAGTGGTCCGGGATGGTCCAGGGCGCGGCGGTGTCGGTGGCGTACGCGCTGGTGCTGGTCGCGCTGGCGTTCCGGGGGTTCGCGCGCAAGGACGTGGTGTCGTGAAGGCGCGACGATGATGCGGCCCGGCCGCCGTGATCAGGCGGTCGGCCCCTGCATGTGCGCGCTGACCCAGCGCATGGTGCCCTCGCCCAGGCCCTGCACGTAGGTGGCCGCACTGTGCGTGCCGCCCGGCACTATCTGGAGCCGGGTGTGCACCGGGCCGCGCCCGTACCGGGCGATGAAGTTCCGGACCTTCGGCAGCACGGTGTACTCCTTCGAGCCGTCCTGGAAGGCCAGGTAGACCTCCGGTCCGCCGCGCGCCGTCAGACGGCGGGCCAGCTCCTCGGGGTTGTTGTCCCGTTCCTCCTTGGCGTGGCCGTTCCACAGCGGGGAGTCGGGCACGATGTCCGGCCCGTTGGGGATGGCCACCTTGAAGGTGCCCGGGTTCTGCAGGACGTTCTTCAGGGCCGCGAAGCCGCCCGAGGAGGAGCCCATGATGGCCCAGGCGTCACGGGTCTTGAGGGTGCGGAAGTTCTGCCGCACGAGGTCGGGCACGTCCTGGCTGAGCCAGGTCCCGATCTTCGGCTGACCGGGTATGTCGCTGCCGTCGTAGTACTGCTTGTCGTTGGGGTTGAGGACCGGCATGACGACGATGAAGGGCAGGCTGGTGCCGTTCTTCGACCACCGGGCGAGGCTCTCCTCCAGCTTGAGGTCGGAGCCGATCCAGTAGTTGACGGGGTAGCCGTACGCGCCGGGCAGCGCCTCCATCACCGGGAAGCCCTTGTCGGCGTTGCGCTTCTCGTAGTACTCCGGCGGCGCCCAGACCCACACCTTGCCGGTGAAGCCGGACTTCGGGCCGTGCAGGGTGGTCACGCCGATCGGGGTGTTGCCGCCGGCGCCGCCGACCCGGCTCTCCTCCTGGAAGGTGATCGGCTTGGTGGGCCACTGCACCAGGGAGCGCTTCCCGTGGGGCGTGGTGTGCAGCGCGGCGCCCGTCTTGGGGCCGCCGCCGAAGCGTACGGGGGAAGGCGGGGAGGTGCTGGTGCCGCAGCCGGCCGTGGTGACGAGCACGGTCAGGGCGATCAACGCGACCACCGGAGGGAACAGGGCTTTGCGCACGGGCCTTCTCCTTGCCGAACCTGCCGGGATGCGTCCCGGCCGACCAGCAAGAGGGCGCGGGGGCGCGCCCGGGTTTCCCCCGACGGGTGTCGGGTTGCTCGCACCCTTACCCGGAATTCGGCCTTCCCCTTCCTGACCTGCGATGTTTTACGCCCGACGGAAGGCCGGTTTACCAGGATTTTCCCGGCGGACGGGGCGCTTGGGGCACTGCCGCGCGCCGGGGCGGACCCGCCGGGCCGCACCGGGGCGCCGGCCCGCCCGCCGCCCCGGTGCGCCCTGCTTGGCCCCGTATCCTCTCGTTATGACCTGGTCGCGTGCCCTGAAGGACGCCGCCCGCTCCGGGCTGACCATCGAGCGGACCAAGCTCACCCCGCTGATCGCGGTCCGCGGCACGGCCGGTGTCGCGCTCGTCATCGGCCTGTGCCTGTGGCGCGGCAACCCCGCCCTCGCGGTGTCCTCCGCCTTCGGCGCGTTCTCCTCCGGCATCGTCACCTTCCAGCGCAGCATGCGGCCGCGCCCGGTGCTCGCGCTCGTCGTCGCCGGCGCGCTGGCGGTCTCCACCTTCCTCGGCTATCTCGCCGCCGCCCATGTCGCCGCGTTCGTCCTGCTGCTCGCCGGCTGGACCCTGCTGGCCGGAATGGCCTGGGCGATCGGCCCGGTCTCCGGGCTGGCCGGCACCCAGACCGTGGCGATCATGCTGGTCACGGTCACCCTGCCGACCTCCGTCCTCGGCGCCCTGGAACACGCCGCGCTGATCTTCTTCGGCGGGCTCGTCCAGGCCACCCTGATCGTCGTCTTCCCGGTCCGCCCCTGGGGCACCCAGCGCGATGCGCTCGCCGACGCACTGGCCGCCGAGGCCGACTACGCCCGCCGGCTGCGGCACGACCCCGTCGCGCCCTTCGACCCGGCGCCCCTGATGGACGCCCGGCTCGCCGCCGCCGTGACCGCCCGTCAGGCCCGGCGCCGCCCCGTCCAGCTGCACGGCCCGCGCGGCCTCGCCGAACGCGTCCGGCCGGTCCTCGCCTCCCTGGCCGACCCGGTCGTCGGCGCCCCCCTGGAGGGACCCGAACGCGACCGCGCCCGCGACCTGCTGGGCGCCGCGGCCACCGTCCTGGACGCCGTCGCCCACGCCGTACGGCACGCCCGGCCCGTACGGCTGCCGCCGGAGGCGATGGCCACCCTGGAGGTCCCGGCGACCGGCCCGATGCTGCACGGCCCCGCCCGGCGCTCCGCCTACCGCCTGATCTCCCTGCTCGCCGACGCCGTCGAGCTCACCGACGAGCCGGTACGCGCCACCCGCCCCACCACCGAGGCGGAACGCGGGCGGGGAGAAGGCAGTCACCTGCTGCGTCCCAGCGTCCCCCGGCTGGTACCGGTCGCGCTGCGCTCCCTGCACCGCGAGGCCCGCTGGTCCTCGCACATCTTCCGGCACGCCCTGCGGGTGGCCGGGGTCGCCGCCGTCGGCTATCTGCTGGGCACCGCGCTGCCGTTCGGCCACGGCTACTGGGCGCCGCTGGCCTCCGTCATGGTGATGCGCCCGGACTTCGCGCAGACCTACTCCCGGGGCGTGGCCCGCTTCTGCGGCACCCTCGTCGGCGTCGCCGTCGCGGGCACGGTGATGGCCCTGGTGCACCCCGGCGCCTACGTCAGCGCCGCGCTCGCCGTGGTCTGCGTCTGGCTGATGTACCTGCTGATGCGCACCGGCTTCTCGGTGACCTCGGCCTGCGTGGCCGCCTACGTGGTCTTCCTGCTGGGCATCGCCGGCGCCGGCTGGGAACAGACCGTCCAGGAACGCGTCGTGCTCACCCTCGTCGGCGGACTGCTGGCGATGCTCTCCTACGCGCTCTTCCCCGCCTGGGAGACGCCCCGGCTGCGCGACCGGCTCGCCGACTGGCTGGACGCCAACGGACGTTATGCGCTCGCCGTATGGGAGGCCTGCGCCCGGCCCGCGGCACGCCGCCCGCGGCAGGTCCGCGAGGCCCTGCTGGACGCCCGGGCCGCCCGCGTCGCCTGGGAGAAGAGCGAGGGCCGCGCCGAGAAGGAGCCGGTGCGGCACCGCGGACTGTCGCCGGGTGCGGCGAAGGCGGCCGGCACCGCGCTCGCCACCATGGGCCGGGTCACCATGATCCTGGAGGCCCATCTGCCCGCCAAGGACACCGAGCCCTCCGCCGGCGCCGCCGCGTTCGCCGCCGAACTGCGCCCCTCCCTGGAGCGCGCCGCGGTGGCCGTACGGGAACGCGGCCCGCTGAACTGGAGCGCCCTGCGCACCGTATGGGAATGGTGGGACGCCGAAACGGGAAGTGAGGGGGTCGCGCCGCGCGCCGCCGGGCTGCTGCTCGACGCCCTCGACGAGCTGGCCGAGGCGCTGTCCGGCGACCCGGAAGCACACGAGGAGGGGGCGCGGGGAACCATCCCACGCCCCCAGTAGTCTTATTAATTGCCCGCAATGAACCCCATTGGTGCCCAATGAGTCCATCTGCGGCCCGCCGCCCCCCAGTCCCCGTCAGCTCACCTCCGCCTCCCCACAGTTCCGCCCCCTCAGTTCCCTCCCCGTCAGTTCCGCCCCGTCGCGAGAGAGCAACCCCACTCCCCATGGCGTCCAGCACTTCCTCCGGTACGTACGACATAGGCATCGACCTCGGCACCGCCAACACCCTGGTGTACGCGCGCGGCAAGGGCGTGGTGCTGAACGAGCCGTCGGTGGTCGCCGTCAACGCCCACGGCGAGGTCATCGCCGTGGGCGAGGAGGCCAAGCGGACCATCGGCCGCACGCCCTCCGGCATCACCGCGATGCGCCCCCTCAAGGAGGGCGTCATCGCCGACTTCGAGGCCGCCGAGCAGATGCTCCGCGCCCTGATGAAGAAGGCCCTGCCCAGCCGCCGCTTCGCCCGGCCACGGGTGGTCATCTGCGTCCCCTCCGGCATCACGGGCGTCGAACGGCGCGCGGTCATCGACTCCGCCCGCGGCGCCGGGGCCCGCGAGGTGCACCTGATAGAGGAGCCGATGGCCGCCGCGATCGGCGCCGGCCTCCCGGTGGACGAGCCGGTCGGCTGCATGGTGGTGGACATCGGCGGCGGCACCACCGAGGTCGCCGTGGTCTCCATGGGCGGCCTGGTCACCGCCCAGTCCCTGCGGGTCGCCGGCGACGCCCTGGACGCCGCGATCACCGCGTACGTCAAGAAGAAGCACTCCCTGGACATCGGCGAGCGCACCGCCGAGGACATCAAGATCGCCATCGGGTCGGCGGTGTGGACCCCCGTCGACGTCGACGAGGACGGCGAGCCGGACCGCCCCTCCTCCTACACGGTCCGCGGCCGCGACCACGTCAGCGGCCTGCCCCGCCTCCAGGAGATCGGCGAGGAGGAGATCCGCCAGGCGCTGGCCGAACCGGTCGACGCGATCGTCCGCGCCGTCCACCAGACCCTCGACGCCTGCCCACCGGAGCTCTCCGGCGACATCATCGAGCGCGGCATCGCCCTCACCGGCGGCGGCGCCCTGCTGCGCGGCCTGGACCGGCGGCTGCACCAGGAAATGGGCGTGCCCGTACGCGTCGCCGACCAGCCCCTGGACTGCGTCGTCAACGGCACCGCCAAATGCGTCGACGAATTCGCCCATCTGCACGGCCTGTTGACGGGCGCGAAGGAACAACCCCGGAAGACCGTGCGTTTGTAGGGTGACCGCTGCAGGGCCGAACACCGGCGGCCGACCGCTGTGGCACTGACCGCTACGGGCGGGACGCTGCGGGGGCTGACCGCTGCAAAGAAGACCGCCCCACCAGAAGGTCGCCCCACCAGGAGACCGCTCCCAGGAGGACGCATGCCGCAGACCACGGAACCGGCCGACCACCCCGCCGGCCCGGTCCACCGCTTCGCCCAGATCCCCGAAGGCCGCATCCACTTCGTCGAGCAGGGCACCGGCCCGGTGGTCCTCCTGGTCCACGGCTTCCCCGAGTCCTGGTACTCCTGGCGCCACCAACTCGCCGCGCTGGCCGCCGCCGGCTATCGGGCGGTCGCCATCGACGTCCGCGGCTACGGACGGTCGTCCAAGCCGAATGAGGTGTCGGCCTACCGCATGCTGGCCCATGTGGCCGACAACGTCGCCGTGCTGCGCGCCCTGGGGGAGGAGACCGCGATCATCGCGGGCCACGACTGGGGCGCGCCCATCGCCGCCCACACCGCCCTGCTCCGGCCCGACCTCTTCACCGCCGTCGCCCTGCTGAGCGTGCCGTACGTGCCCCGGGGCGCCAGCCGTCCCACCGAGGCGTTCGCGCGGGTCGGCGGCGACGAGGAGTTCTACGTCAGCTACTTCCAGGAGCCGGGCCGCGCCGAGGCGGAGATCGAACCGGACGTCCGCGGCTGGCTGGCCGGCATCTACGCCGGCCTCTCGGGCGACGCCAAGCCCTCCGCCGACGACCAGGACGGCAGCGGCCTGATGCGGCTCACGGTCCCCGCGGGCGGCAAGCTCTCCGACCGCTTCCCGGCAGACACCACCCTGCCGTCCTGGCTCACCGAAGCCGATCTCGATTACTACGCCGGCGAATTCGAGCGCTCCG
The DNA here is from genome assembly GCF_055657085.1 of Streptomyces sp. NPDC107765. Lineage (NCBI taxonomy): Bacteria > Bacillati > Actinomycetota > Actinomycetes > Kitasatosporales > Streptomycetaceae > Streptomyces > Streptomyces sp. NPDC107765. The sequence continues at coordinate 323,778 of NZ_JBVKBL010000010.1, forward strand.
GACTGACCGGCGCCCTCAACCGCTACCGCAACGTCGACCGGGACTGGGCGGACCTCGCCGCCTGGCAGGGCGCCCCGATCACCCGGCCCGCCCTCTACATCGGCGGCGACCGCGACGCCCCCACCCATTGGCTGGCCGACGCCATCAAGGCGTTCCCGGTGACCCTCCCGGCCCTCTCCGGCTCCCACATCCTCGAAGGCTGCGGCCACTGGGTCCAACAGGAACGCCCCGAAGAGGTCAACCGGCTCCTGCTCGACTGGCTGCGCGACCTGCCTGCTTGAGAAGACCGCCCTACCAAGGGTCTGAGGGGCTCTGAGGGCCTGGGGGCTGGGGCCTGGGGGCCTGGGGTTCGCGGGTCCGGGGGGCGCGGGTCCGAGAGGCCGAGGGCCGGCGGGTCCGAGAGGCCGAGGGGCCGCGGGTCCGAGAATCCGCGGGTCCGAGAATCCGGGGGCCCGGGGGCCCGGGGCCCGAGGGTCGAACCCTCTACCGGCTGTCGCCCATATAGGTCTCCAGCCCGTCGAGGATGCGCTCCAGGCCGAACTCGTCCGCCCGGTCGCGCGCGGCCGCATCGGCTTCCGTGGAGGCGAGGGCCGCGGCGACCGCCGGATAGCGGTCGGCGCGGCCCACCAGCAGCTCGTTCAGCGCCGCGCTCATCACCTGCTCGGGCTCCGTCGCCCGCGCGCTGCCCAGTCCCATCGAGGCCGACACCTGCGCGAGGGCCCGTACGTGGCCGCTCACCACGACCACGGCATCGAGCTGCTCCCCACCGCTCAGCCCGGTGTCCGCCAGCGCGGCCACGGCCGTCTCCGTCCAGCCGAGTTCGTTCGGCCCCATGACGCGCGGACCGGTGGCGGCACCGAGCAGCCAGGGGTGCCGGTGGTAGACGGCCGTCAGCGCGCCCGCCCAGGCCCGCAGCCCGTTCCGCCACCCCTCGGGCAGCTGCGGCGGTTCGCCCATCGCGCTGTCGATCATCAGCGCGACCAGCTCGTTCTTGCCCGGCACATAGCGGTACAGGGACATCTTCGTGAAGTCCAGCTCGCCCGCGACCCGTTGCATCGAGACCGCCCCCAGCCCGCCCGCATCGGCGAGTGCGATGGCGGTCCGGGTGATCCGCTCCAGGCTCAGCGCGGGCCGTGGCCCGCGACTGGGCCGCTCACGCCCGCCCCACAGCAGTTCGACACTGCCCGCCTGATCCCCGAACACACTGCGCTTCTTGTCCTCGCCCACCATCCCCGCATCCTAAAACTGCGTCCGGGGTACACAAAAAAGTGTCCATCGGATACAGTTGATTCGTCGGCCCGGCCTGGGCCGGCCCGGGCCGGCGCGGCTTCATCGGCCCGGCCGATCAGTCGGGCTCGATAAGTCAGCCGGAGTGCTCCGACCGGCCGATCCGATCTGACCGATCCGTCTGAGGAATCTGCTCCGCCCGATCCGCTTCGAGGGATCCGCTCCGAGCGATCTGAGGACCGCGGATCGGACCGCGGATCGGACCGCGGATCGGTCTCCATGCGTGATGACGATGTGTGATGACGGGGGAATGAACGATGACTCGACGTACGACGACGTCCCACGACAGCGGGCGCGAGACGTATGAAACGTCCCGCGCGCAGACGGCGGGCGCGGCCCCGAGCGCGGACGCGAACCCGGGCCCGGGCCCGGATGTCCGCCTCACTGAGGCCGACGGCGGCCCTGGCGACCGGCCCACGGGCCGCTCCGACGGCGAAAACGACGGTGCTCGGAACAACCGCACGGTCCTCATCTCCGGCGCCAGCGTGGCCGGCCCGGCCCTCGCGTATTGGCTCTGCCGCCACGGCTACCGCCCCACCGTGGTCGAGGTGGCCCCCGCCCTGCGCGACGGCGGGTTCGCGGTCGACTTCCGGGGCGCGGCACATCTGACGGTCCTGGAGCGCATGGGAATCCTGGACGAGATCAGACGCCACAGCACCGGCGGCGGCTCCGCTATGAGCTTCATCGACGAACGGGGCGGCCAACTCGCCGCCCTGTCGCCCGAGTTCGCCGGCGGCGACCTCGAAATCCTCCGCTCCGACCTCTCCCGGCTCCTCTACCGCCACAGCCTGGCCGCGGCGGCGGACGGGCACCCGGCGCCCGAGTACCTCTTCGACGACACCCTCACCTCCCTCACCCCCGCCCCGGACGGAGTCCACGCCACCTTCGCGCGCACCCCGGCCCGCACCTTCGACCTGGTGATCGGCGCAGACGGTCTGCACTCCACCGTGCGCAGGCTGGCGTTCGGCCCCGAGCGGGACTTCGTCAGCCACCTCGGCTACTACGTCGCCGCCTGGGACCTCCCGGAGTCCGCCGGTGACCTGGCCGCCCAATCCGTCGGCTACTCCGAACCTGGCCGCTTGGCGACCGTCGGCCGCACTCCGCGCCGCAGCACCGAGCCGGGCTATGCGGGCGAGGCGTTCTGCGTCTTCGCCTCCGGTGAGGAGCTGACCCACGACCGGCGTGATCTGCCCGCCCACAAAGAGGCAATAGCCAGAGCCTACGAAGGAGCCGGCTGGCGCACCCCGGAGCTGATCGACACCCTCTGGGCCGCCGAGGAGCTCTACTTCGACTCCATCAGCCGCGTCGACGTCCCGTGCTGGTCCACGGGCCGCATCGCCCTCCTCGGCGACGCCGCGTACGGCGCCACCCTCGGCGGGATGGGCACCGGCTCGGCGATCATCGGCGCCTACGTCCTGGCCGCCGAACTGGCGGCGTCCCCCCACGACCACTCAGCGGCCTTCACCCGCTACGAACGCAGACTCCGCCCGTACGTGACCCAGTGCCAGGAAGGCGGCCGCGGCACCGGCGCCTTCCTCGCCCCCACGACCCAGGAGGCCATCGATGCCCGCAACGCCGCCCTCAACGACCCGGCAACCCGCGCCGCCATGCTGCAACAGGGCCACGACCTCTCCACGGCCATCACCCTCGACGACCCCCTCCCGACCGAACGGGCCCTCCACCCGACCGGGACGGCAAAAGACCTCGCGTAGCGCGTTCATAGGTTCGGCGTGACGTGTTCCTAGGCCCCGCGTGACGCGCGTGACGCCTTCCTAGGCCCGCGTGACGCGCGTGAGGTGTTGATAGGCCCGCGTGATGTGTGGGGCGTGTTCATAGGCCCGCGTGATGTGTCCGTTGGGTCCCGCGTGACGCGAGGTTGACGCGGGACGCGTGACGCGTTCCCGGGACCGCGGGTTGAGGCAACCGAGGGGAGGGGCGAGGGGAGGGGCGAGGGGAGGGGTGAGGGGAGGGGCGGTGGGTGGGGAGGGGCGGGGGAGGGGGCCGGGGGGGGGCAGAGAGAAGCGGCCGGCAGAGAAGCACGCGGAGCCCGACCACGCCCCCCGACCACGCCCACGCCCCCTACAGCGCCCGCCGCTTGGCTCGGTGTCGGCGTACGGCATCCCGGTTGGCGCAGGCGTGTGAGCAGTAGCGCTGCCGCCCGGCCCGAGTGAAGTCGGCATACGCGTTGCCGCACTCGGCCAGCGCGCAGCGCCCCAGTCGGTGCATGCCCAGCCCGGTCAGGTGCAGCGCGGTCCCCACGGCACCCACGGCCCGCAGTACGCCGCCCAGCCCGATCCCGTCCTCGCGGTAGTGAATGTGCCAGCCGCCGTCCGCATGGTCGGTCAGTCTCGGAGGGGTGGACGCCTCGGCGAGCAGCCCGTTGACCAGCGCCGCCCGCCGCTCGTCCGTACCGGCGTCGACCACCTCCGCCCACCGCCGGAGAAAGCCCAACACCTCGGTCAGGTCGCCCTGTTCGACGGGCCGGTCGATCACCATCCCCGCCGCAACGCACCGTTCCGCCAGCTCCCGCACGCTCCCCGGAGGCACGTTGGTGAGCTCGACCATAAAGCGGACGGGATCCTCCCCGTAAGGGTTCAGCTGCACAAGACCATTACATCAGGCTGACCACATGACTTCCCACCCACCCACGAACCCCCACCCCACCGACAGCCACCCAACAACCGCCCACCAAAGCCCAGTTGCCCCCACCGCCGACGACACCGAAATCCGCAGCCTCGCCACCCCGGACACCCTCAGCACCCCTGACACCTCGGGCATCCTCAGCACCCCAGACACCCTGGGCACCCCAGACACCCTGGGCACCCCAGACACCCTGGGCACCCCAGGCATCCTCAGCACCCCGCGCACGCCCGGCAAATGGCTCCCCCTCCTGGCCACCTGCCTCGGCACGTTCCTCCTCCTCGTCTACGCGACGATCGTGACCGTGGCGCTGCCGAGCATCGCCGCCGATCTGCACGCCGGCTTCGGCCCGCTCCAGTGGGTCGTCGACGTCTACACCCTCGCCCTCGCCGGACTGCTCCTAGGTATGGGCTCCCTCGGCGACAGCCTGGGCCGCAAACGCCTCTACGTCCGCGGCCTGACCGCCTTCACCGCCGCCACCCTGGCCTGCGGTCTGGCCCCCAACGCCCAAGTGCTGATCGCGGCCCGCGCTGTCCAAGGAGTCGCCGGCGCGGCCATGTTCGCCACTCTCCTCCCGCTGATCGGCCTCACCTACACCGGGCGCGACCGGGCCAAAGCATTCGCCATCTGGGGCGCGGTGGCCGGCGCGGCCGGCTGCGCGGGAAACATCGCGGGTGGCGTCCTCACCCACTTCCTCTCCTGGCAGTGGATCTTCTACGGCGCCGTTCCCCTCTGCGCCGCCACTATCGCCCTCTCCGCCAAGGTGCTCCCCCGGGACGCCACCCGGCCGAGCCACATCGACTGGCCGGGCATAGCGACCTTCACCCTGGCAGCGCTCGGCATCACCTTCGGCTTCATCCGCGGCGGCGAAGCGGGCTGGTCGGCCCCGTCCACCCTGCTCGGCTTCCTGGCCGGCGCCGCGCTCCTGGCCACCTTCCTCCTGGTCGAACGTTCCGCGGCGCGCCACCCCACGCACCGGCCCATGCTGCCCCTGACCCTCTTCCGCAGCCGCGCCTTCAACGGCATGCTCCTCGCCGCCTGCGTCTACTACCTGTCCGGCTTCGGCTTCCTGCCCGTCCTCTCCCTCTGGCTCCAGGACGGCGCCGGCCTCTCCTCCCTGGGCACCGCCTTCGTCCTCACCGCCCAGCCGGCGGCCTTCTTCGCCACCTCAGCCCTCATCGGCAGTGCCCTGCACCGCCTCCCCGCCCGCTGGACGCTCGGCGGCGGCTCGCTGATCGTCGGCCTCGGCAACCTGGCCTTCCTCGTGACCGCCTCCGGCTCCTCCTGGCCGGCCCTGCTCCCCGGCCTCGTCCTCACCGGAGTGGGCGCCGGCCTGGTATCACCCGTCCTCCCCGCGACCGCCATGTCCTCGGCACCTCCGGCCCACGCCGGCGTGGCCGCCGCCGCAGCCAACAGCGCCCGCCAGCTCGGCCTGGCCCTGGGCATCGCCCTCCTGGGCACCGTCTTCCACCAGTCCGCTCCGCCCCCGGCCCAGTCCCCCACCGCCTACGCCCACGCCCTCCACGCCGTCTTCCTCCTCGCCGCCACCCTCGCCCTCACCGGCGGCCTCATATCGACCCACCTCCTGAGCCGCCCCGCCCACCCCGAAACCCGCCCCACCGCCGCCAGCTGATCCGCCCCGAACCAGGCCCCAGCACGGGCAGCGGAGCAGTCGAGCAGCAGAGAGCAACCAAGCCGGCCCCCCCACGCAATCCGCCCCACGCCAGCCCCCGCCACCACACCACCCCACCGACCCCACCCCACCCCGCCCCCCGCCCACATCAGGTGCCCCCTCCCACCCCGGCGCTTAGCCTGACCACAGGGGCTCGCCCGCAGGAGCGTGGCCCCAGGGCCCGACCCCAGACCTGGCCACAGAAGCAATAACCAGGGTCAGCGCCAGCCTCAGAGCCAGAGCCACAACCAGAGCCCGGCCGGCGACGACCTACAAGGACCCACGACGCCCCACAAGGACCCGCGACGACCGACGACGACCCACGACCGGCCTCGCCCAACGGAAGCGACACCACATGGGCAGACGCACTCACCGACGAGACGATCCTCCCCGCGTCCTGCCGGACCCCTCGCCGCCCGACGCACGGTCGCCCGAGCCACGATCGCTTGAGTCACAGCCGCCTGACGACACACGGCAGCCCGGAGGGCACGACTACTCACCCGAGACGGACCGCCCCCTACGCGGCTACCTCACGGCCCTCGCCGCCTTCGGCGCGTACAACGCCGGCTGGGCGGTCGTGATCCGCCGCCGCGGCCGGGCACTGCCGGAAGGGCCCGACCCCCGGGACCTGGCCCTGACCGCAGTGGCCACCTTCCGCCTCAGCAGGCTCCTCACCAAGGGCTCGGTCACCAGCCCCCTCCGCGCCCCGTTCACGGTCTACGAAGGCCCCGAGGGCCCCGCAGAGGTCAGCGAACGCCCCCGCAAGGGCGGTCCCACCGAAACCCTCGGCGAACTGCTGACCTGCCCCTTCTGCCTCAGCGTCTGGCTGGCCTCCACCCTCACCGCCGCCCAACTCCTCTGGCCCCGCCTCACCCGCACCGCGACGGGCGCCCTCACCGCCCTGGCCGCCGCCGACACACTCCAGTTGGCCTACACCGCCCTGGAATCCCGCGCCGGCCACCCCGAACCCCCCTCCCGCTGACCTCCCCGGCCGCATGCCCCAACGAAAAAGACCCTCCCCAAGGGAGGGTCTGGCCTGGCGCCCCCGGCAGGACTCGAACCTGCGGCCAAGTGCTTAGAAGGCACCTGCTCTATCCACTGAGCTACGGGGGCCGGTGTGGGCGTGGATCACGGACCGCGGACCAGGATAGAGGCCCGGGTACCTCGTCCCGGTTGCTTCACCTCCGTGGCACGTTGTGGAGGTTCGGTGAAGCGGTCCCGATAATCGCAGGCAGGTACGAATCCTGCACCGCTTTTGACGCGCGGCGTGGCGGGTGTTGTGCACTCGTTATGCCTGCGTCTCAGTTGTCGCGAACGTCTCATGCGTCACTCGTCCCATTCTGTGGGGGTTCTTGCGGCGCGCACGAGGGGTTATACGCTTCAAAAAGCCAACGAAATTGGGCATTCTGCACATGTGGCGACCTTGGACGTACGACCCCGGCTGCTCGACGCACTGTCCGTACTGCGCGACCGCGTCGAAGCCGCACGCTTTCCGCTGCCACTACGGGGCGCCGCCCGTGCCCGATGCAATCGGGCCGAGCTGCTCGCCCAGCTCGACGACTATGTGATTCCCCGCCTCCGGTCGCCGCAGGCGCCGCTGCTGGCGGTGATCGGCGGCTCCACCGGGGCCGGCAAGTCCACCCTGGTGAATTCGCTGGTGGGGCGGCGGGTCTCGGAGGCCGGGGTGCTGCGTCCGACGACGCGTACGCCGGTGCTGGTGTGCCATCCCGACGACGCCCACTGGTTCTCCGGGCGGCGGGTGCTGCCGCAGCTCACCCGGGTCTGGGGGCCCGAGGAGGACGAGGGTGCGGAGGGGGCTCATCCGGAGAACGGGGACCACGGGGGCCGCGGAGGCCATGAGGAATATGGGGGACACGGGGAGCACGGGGGGTGTGGGGCATACGGCGACGGGAGTGGCTCGGGTAAGGGGGGAGCATCCGGGGGCGGGGAGCCGTTCGCGGTGCGGATCGAGGTGGAGGCGGCCCTGCCCAGTGGGCTGGCGTTGCTGGATGCGCCGGACATCGATTCGCTCGTTGCCCGGAACCGCGAGCTGGCCGCGGAGCTGATCTGCGCCGCGGACGTATGGGTGCTGGTCACGACGGCCGCCCGGTACGCCGACGCGGTCCCCTGGCATCTGCTGCGCGCGGCGAAGGAGTACGACGTCACGCTGGTGACCGTGCTGGACCGGGTGCCGCACCAGATCGCCACCGACATCTCCGGGCGGTACGCGGAGCTGCTGCAGCGCGCCGGCCTCGGCCACGTACCGCGGTTCACCATCCCCGAGCTTCCCGAGTCGGCCGGCGGCGGCAGCGGGCTGCTGCCCGCCACGGCGGTCGCCGGGCTGCGCGAGTGGCTGGAGCGGCACGCCCAGGACCCGGCCGCCCGTAGGGCCGCCGCGGACCGTACCGCCACCGGGGTGATCGCTTCGCTGCGCAGCCGGCTGCCCGCGCTCGCCGGTGCCGCCGCCGCGCAGCACGCCGCGGGGCTCCGGCTCGCCGGCCGGGTCGAGGAGGCGTACGAACGGGCCGCCGAACGCGTGCGGAACGAAGTGGCCGCCGGTGAGGTGCTGGCCGGGGACGCCCGCGCCTACTGGCGCGACCACGGGACCGGCGGCCGTTCGGACGAGCTGCTCGACGCCCTGACGGACGGGCTGACCTCGTTGCTGACCTGCGCCGTGGAGGAGGCCGACGAGCGGGCTGCGGAAGCCTGGCGGCGCGATCCCGCGGCCTCCGAACTCTTGTTGACGGCCTCCCCGGGAGCGTCCCCGGGAGCCTCCGAGGCGCCGGGTGCCTCGGGGGCTTCGGCCGCCTCGGAAGCCGCGGGGGCGGCCGGCCGGCTGGGCGTGCTCGTGCGGCGCTGGCGGCGCTGTCTGGAGGAGCTGGCCGAGGAGGAGGCCCGTGAGGCGCGTGATGCCCGTGACACGCGCGGTGGACCGGCCGGCGAACGCGTCGCCCAGGTGGAGCCGGAGGAAGCGGCCGCTCTCCTGGCCGCCACGCTGCTCGGCGGCCGGCGCGCCCGTACGGCCGGCGAGAACCTCGCCGACCTCCTGGGTGCCCAGACGGCACTGCGGCTCCGCGACCGGGGCGGCCGGCTGTTGGCCACCTATCTGGCACGGGCGCTCGACGGGGAGCGCGAGCGGCGGCTGGCGCCGCTGGACCGGCTGACCGTACCGCCGGACCAGCAGGCCGAGCTGATCGCCGCGTTGTCCGTATTGCAGCGCGAGCGGCAGCAGGGCCAGGAGCAGGCGCAGGAACTTCAGCATCAGCAGGAGAGGGCGGCAGCAGGGGCCGTACGGGTCGAGGCCGTAGTGGCGGGAGCGGCGGCGTCGGACGCAGTAGTGGTCGAGCGGGAACGAGAGCGGGAGAAGGCGGAGGTGTCGGGGTGAGCGGTTCCGGAACGGCGGATTCGGGTGTGGGGGAGGGGGCGCCCGCGCGTACGGGTTCAGGCGGGGGCAGCGGGACGGGGGAGGGCGATGCGGAGAGAGTCGGTGCCGTGGCGAGAGATGGTGCCGTGGCGAGAGCCGGTGACGTCGGGAGGGCCGGTGGCGCGGAGAGAGCCGGGGACGTGCCGGGAACGGGTGACACGGACAGCGGTGCGGCCGGATGCGGCGAGTCCTGGAGCGGGCAGCCGGAGAGCGCCCGTACGGCGGCGGGGGAACCGGGGCCGGGCGGGGCGTGGGATGACGGGTTGATCGCGCGGAGGGTGCCGGAAGGCGGTGTTCCGCGACCGGGCGTGCGGCGGGGGACGGGCGGGGCGCGGATCGAGCACCGGGGCGAGCCACGGGCCGAGTCACGGGGCGAGCCGCAGTCCGGTGCGGCGGAGGGCGCTTCGGGCGCCGGTGCGGAGAAAGCGGGTGGTGGGTCATGCGTCGGGGCATATCCCGGGGCCTACGCCGAGGTCTACGCCGAAGCGCACGCCGGGACATACGGAGGGTCGTACGGCGAGCCGGGTGGCGCGCCGCGCGCCGTATCGGTTGGCGGGTCGGGTACCGCGTCTTCTGGCGCTGCCCCTACCGCGTCCTGTGGCACTACCCCTACCGGGGCATACGGAGCCGGCCGTGCCGCTTCGTCCGGCGACGGACGGTCCGGTTCGTACGCCGCCGGACGTTCCGGTTCGTACGGAGAGGCGCGGGGCGGGTCGTCCGGCGAGGAGCGGGACGGATCGTTCGGTGAGGGACGCGTGGGGGCGTTCGCTGCGGACTCCATCGGCGCCTCGTACGGAAGGCCGTACGAGGGGCAGCGCCGCGCCGGGCAGCCGTATGACGGACCGTTCGACGAGCTGGGTAACGGGCCGTACGACGAACCTTGTGGCGGATCGCCGCAGGAGTCGCCCGCGGAGGCCATGGTGCAGCCGCGTCCCCCGGTGGAGGGCTATCGGTGGGTCGCGGACGGGGGCCGGCGGGCGCCGGGGGGCGGGTTGCGGGCGCGGCTGGAGGCGTTGCGGGAGCTGATCGCGCTGTCGCGGTCCCGGCTGGACGGGCGGACGCTGGCGGCGGCCGGGCGGGTGCTGGAGGCCGCGGACGAGCGGTACCGGCTGTCCGGAGAGCACACCGTGGTTGCCATCGCCGGAGCCACCGGCAGTGGGAAGTCGTCGCTGTTCAACGCCCTGGCCGGGGCGAACCGTTCCCAGGTCGGGCCGCGGCGGCCGACCACCGCCGAACCGGTGGCGTGCGTCTGGCCCGGCGGCAGACCAGGCGCCGAGGGGCTGCTGCGGCGGCTCGGAGTGCCCGCGCACCGCCGGCACATCGCCGCGGACGGCAGCCCCGAACTGCGCGGACTCATCCTGCTCGACCTGCCCGACCACGACTCCTCGGCCACCGAGCACCGCGCCCAGGTGGACCGGATGCTGGAGCTGGTGGACGCGGTGATCTGGGTGGTCGACCCGGAGAAGTACGCGGACGCGGTGCTGCACGAGCGCTATCTGCGGCCGTTGGCGGGCTATGCCGAGGTGATGTTCGTCGTCCTCAACCAGGTGGACCGGCTGCCCGGCGAGGCCGCCGACCAGGTGGTGGACGATCTGCGCCGGCTGCTCGACGAGGACGGGCTGGCGCTCGGCGAGCACGGCGAGCCGGGCGCGGCGGTGCTCGCCCTCTCGGCGGCGACCGGGAAGGGCGTGCCGGAACTACGGGAGTCACTCGGCCAGTTCGTCGCCGAACGGGGCGCGGCGGACCGGCGGCTGGTGGCGGACGTGGATGCGGCGGCCGAGCGGCTGCGGTCGGTGTACGTGGCGCGGAGCCAGGTCGGACTGACCGAAGGGGCCCGTGAGGAGTTCGCCGACCGGTTGGCCGAGGCGGTCGGCGCGGTCGCCACCGGACGGGCGGCGGAACGCGACTGGCTCCGGTACGCGGAGCGGGCCTGCGGGTCCCCCTGGGCACGGATGCGGGGCCGCCGGGCCCGCGGCACGCGGCCGGCCCACGGGCCGGGAGGCGCCACGACCGGGGCGGGGCACACCACGACCGGCGTGGGCCACAGATCGACCGGGGCGGAGCAGGCCGCGACCGGTGTGGGAAGCGGAACGACCGGGGTGCGCACGCCGGGGCCGACGGGCACTCAGCAGGACCCGGCCGCCGAGGGCACGAGCCGCAAGGGCGCGGCCGGACCGTCTCTCGTGGGACGGCAGGTGACGGCGGGGCACCGGCGGACGTCCGGGGCCTGGGGCGGCGACGCGACGGGGGAGCCGATGGTGGTCCGCGCGGCGGCCCGGCCGGTGGTGGAGCAGGCCGTACGGGGCGTCGCCGCGGAGGCGGCGCACGGGCTGCCGGCGCCCTGGGCGCAGGCGGTGCGCGAGGCCGCGGACCGGGGCGCCTGCGGGCTGCCGGAGGCGCTGGACAAGGTGGCGGCCGATGCCGAGGAGGCGCTACGGGGCGGGCCGGCCGTCAAGCCGCGGTGGTGCACGGTGGCGGCCGCACTGCAGGGGATGCTGTCCGCCCTGCAACTCGTCGGCGTGCTCTGGCTGGTGGCGGCGCTGACCGGGCTGGTCTCTGCCTCGACCTGGGTCTCCGGGCTGCTGCCCGCGGTCATCGGGTCGGTGGGCGGCCCGGCACTGGCGTGGCTGTGCCGGGTGGTGGCGCGCGGTCCGGCCCGGCGGTACGGGCAGGACGCCGAGCGGCGGCTGCGGAGCGCGGCGGCGGCCTGCGGCCGGGGCCGGGTGCTGGAGCCGGTCGCCGCCGAGCTGCTGCGCTACCGCGAGGTGCGGGAGCAGTACGCGGTGGCCTCGGGGGCCTGAAGGGCGCACGACGCGGGGCTGGGGCGGTGCGCCCCGGCCCCCCCTTGTGGGTGGCCGAGTTGTCCACAGTCGGCAGGTTGTCCACAGGCCCCGGCGGGGCTTGCCGGATCCGTGCAGCATGAGGTCGACGCAGCGCGAGCGACCCGGCGAGCGCGCAGGAGACGGGGGAGTGGATTTCCGTGAACGAGACGATGGTGACGCTGGTGGGCAACGCCGCGACGGCGGTGGAGCACCGGCAGACGGCGGCGGGCGTGACGGTGGCGCGGTTCCGGCTCGCGGCGACGTCCCGGCGATGGGACAAGGCGCAGGAGCGGTGGGCCGACGGGGAGACGAGTTTCTACACGGTCCGCTCGTGGCGCGGTCTGGCCGACAACGTCGCGGCCTCGGTGGCGGTGGGCGAACCCTTGGTGGTGCAGGGGCGGTTGCGGCTGCGGGAAGGGGAGCAGCCACCGGAGAAGGGCGGACAGCGCTGGTTCTCCGCCGAGGTCGACGCCGTCGCGATCGGGCACGACCTGTCGCGCGGTACGGCGGCCTTCCGCAGGGTCACCCGCGTGAGCCGGATGGGCACAGCGGACCCGGAGCCGTTCCCGGGCCCGCGCCCGGACCCCGAATCCCCCACGGCCGCGCGCCCGGGTCACGCCCCTCAACCGCAGGACGCAGCGGGGCGGTTGGGGAAGCGGCCCGGCGGGAGGCCGGAGGGCGGTGCCGACAAGGAAGTCACAGGGGCAGTCACCGAGAGAGCCACCGGGCCGGTCACGGAGGCAGTTGCCGGGCCGGTCACCCAGGCAGCCGGCGAGCCAGTCACCGAGCCAGTCACCAAGCCAGTCACCAAGCCAGTCACCGAGCCGATCGCCGAACCAGTCACGGTGGGGAATTCGCCCCAGAAGGCCGCAGTGCCCTGAAACGTTCCGGAGATTTGTCGATGATGCCAGGTCAGGGTGCCTGTGTTCGGTAACGATTGCGATTCGGATCGCTTATGGGATGCCATTACTGGGGACCCTGATGCGCCTGCTCCATAAGATCCGACGAGTACTCACGGGGGCTCACGGGGGCTGACGTTCGGCTTTTGAGTTCTTTGGATCTTTCCGGCGAGGCAACTTCCCCACCCGACCGCCTCGCCCAGAGGGGAAATTCATGCTTTCGATGAAGAGGCGGGGCGCAGCCCGCCTTGCCGCCGCGGTCGTGGCCTCCGGCCTGGTCGCGGCGGGTGCGATAGCCACCGCGGGGACCGCAGTGGCGGACGAGACCACCCCCGCTCACGGGGGTGCCACCGCCACCCTTGGCGGCCTGAAGATCTTCGACCAGGCGGTCGTGCACAACGACGGCGGCGACCAGCGCGTCGGCGCGGGCCTCTTCGAGATGGCCGTGGACAACGGCGGCACGCTCCAGACGTACTGCATCGACATCCACAACCCGACGCAGCAGCAGGCGAAGTACCAGGAAGTGCCCTGGAGCGCCTCGTCGCTGCACAACAACGCGGACGCCGGCAAGATCCGCTGGATCCTGCAGAACTCCTACCCGCAGGTGAACGACCTCGCCGCCCTCGCCTCCAAGGCCGGTGCCGGGAACCTCACCGAGAAGACCGCGGCGGCCGGCACCCAGGTCGCGATCTGGCGCTTCTCCGACCACGTGAAGGTGGACGCGGTCGACCCGGCGGCGGAGAAGCTCGCCGCCTACCTGGAGAAGAGCGCGCAGAGCGTCGAGGAGCCCAAGGCGTCGCTGACGCTGGACCCGCCGGCCGTCTCCGGCAAGTCGGGCAGCAAGCTCGGCCCGGTCACCGTGCACACCAACGCCGACAGCGTGACGATCTCCCCGGCCGCCGGTGCGCCGGCCGGCGTCAAGATCGTCGGCAAGGACGGCAAGCCGGTCACCAGCGCCGCCGACGGCACCCAGCTGTTCTTCGACGTGCCGAAGGGCACCGCGGACGGCACCACCTCGCTGACCGCGCAGGCCGCCACCAAGGTGCCGGTCGGCCGGGCCTTCACCGGCATCGGCGAGCACGCCAAGAGCCAGACCCAGATCCTGGCCGGCTCCAGCGAGTCCACGGTCTCCGCGGCCGCCACGGTCTCCTGGAAGAAGCAGGGCGCCATCCCGGCGATCACCGCCGAGAAGAACTGCGCCAAGGGCGGCGTGGACGTCACGGCCAGCAACAAGGGCGATGAGTCGTTCCGCTTCCAGCTGGCGGGCAAGGACTACGAGATCGCCCCGGGCAAGTCGCAGACCGTGACCGTCCCGGTGGCCGAGGACCAGCCCTACGAGATCACCATCAAGGGCGCGGGCGGCTTCAAGAAGACCTTCTCCGGGGTCCTCGACTGCAAGACCGCCGGCAGCGGCGGCGACAAGCCCTCGCCCAAGCCCACCCCGGCGTCGGTCGGCGGCAACACCGGTGGCGGCCACGGCACCGACCTCGCCGAGACCGGTTCCAGCAGCGCCACCCCGATGATCGCGGGCGTCGCGGTCGTCCTGGTCGTGGTCGGCGGCGCTGCGGTGTTCTTCCTCCGCAAGAAGAAGGCCGGCACCCCCGCCCAGTAAGGGCCATGGCAGCAGGCGCCCTGTAGCGGGCGTGCAGTAAACGGCGGGCGCCCGGCCGGTCACCGAGAGGTGGCCGGCCGGGCGTCCACGTTTTCGAGGGGCAGCCCGACGAGGGGCCCGACGCCTGCGACCAGCGGCAACGAGGCGATCGACGAGCAATCGACGAGCAATCGACGAGGCGATCTGCGCGCAGCGGGAACAAGATCAGTGCGTAGCGGGAACGAGATCTGCGCGCAGCGGGAACAAAACGTGGCCCCCGAGTGGTTAACGCTCCGGGGCCACGGACATGCGTCCCGGGGCGCGCCCCTTCCTGAGTGCCCCGACGCCGCCTCCGGTCCCCGACATCCCGCACCCACCGCCCTGACAGCACGCACCCTGCCCGCCGTGCCCGCACCGCCTCGCGGGCGTCCGCCCCCCGGCACCCGTTTCCTTCCAGGGACGGACGTACGGCAAGATGGGTGTATCTGCCCTCCCACGGTCGCGACGGACGTCACGACGCCACGCCGGCGCACGCACGACGGACGTACGACGGACGGTGGCCCCGGGCGGTGCCGCACAGACCCTGATCGATCCAATCTGCCGGACGGTTTCTCTTGGCTGAGTACATCTACACGATGCGCAAGACGCGCAAGGCGCACGGCGACAAGGTCATCCTCGATGACGTGACGCTGAGCTTCCTGCCGGGCGCGAAGATCGGTGTCGTGGGTCCCAACGGCGCCGGTAAGTCCACGGTGCTGAAGATCATGGCCGGTCTCGAGCAGCCGTCGAACGGCGATGCCTTCCTCTCTCCGGGCTACACCGTCGGCATGCTCCTGCAGGAGCCGCCGCTCGACGAGTCGAAGACGGTGCTGCAGAACGTCCAGGACGGCGCCGCCGAGATCATGGGCAAGCTGCACCGCTTCAACGAGGTCGCCGAGCTGATGGCGACCGACTACAGCGACGAGCTCATGGAGGAGATGGGCAAGCTCCAGGAGGACCTGGACCACGCCAACGCGTGGGACCTGGACACCCAGCTGGAGCAGGCCATGGACGCCCTGGGCTGCCCGCCCGGTGACTGGGCGGTCACCAACCTCTCCGGTGGTGAGCGCCGCCGCGTCGCACTGTGCAAGCTGCTGCTGGAGGCCCCCGACCTGCTGCTGCTCGACGAGCCCACCAACCACCTGGACGCCGAGTCCGTGCAGTGGCTGGAGCAGCACCTCGCCAAGTACCCCGGCACCGTCGTCGCCGTCACCCACGACCGGTACTTCCTCGACAACGTCGCCGAGTGGATCCTCGAGCTCGACCGCGGCCGCGCCCACCCCTACCCGGGCAACTACTCCACGTACCTGGAGACCAAGCAGACCCGTCTGAAGGTCGAGGGCCAGAAGGACGCCAAGCGCGCCAAGCGCCTCAAGGACGAGCTGGAGTGGGTGCGCTCCAACGCCAAGGGGCGGCAGGCCAAGTCCAAGGCCCGTCTGGCGCGTTACGAGGAGATGGCCGCCGAGGCCGACAAGATGCGGAAGCTGGACTTCGAGGAGATCCAGATCCCGCCGGGCCCGCGCCTGGGCAACGTCGTCGTCGAGGTCGACAAGCTCAACAAGGCCTTCGGCGAGAAGGTCCTCATCGAGGACCTCAGCTTCACCCTGCCGCGCAACGGCATCGTCGGCGTCATCGGCCCCAACGGCGCCGGCAAGACCACGCTGTTCAAGATGATCCAGGGCCTGGAGACCCCGGACTCCGGCGACATCAAGGTCGGCGAGACCGTCAAGATCTCCTACGTCGACCAGGGCCGTTCCAACATCGACCCCAAGAAGACGCTGTGGGCCGTGGTCTCCGACGAGCTGGACTACATCAACGTCGGCCAGGTCGAGATGCCCTCGCGGGCGTACGTCAGTGCGTTCGGCTTCAAGGGCCCGGACCAGCAGAAGCCGGCCGGCGTGCTCTCCGGTGGTGAGCGCAACCGCCTCAACCTCGCGCTCACCCTCAAGCAGGGCGGCAACCTCCTGCTCCTCGACGAGCCGACCAACGACCTGGACGTCGAGACGCTCTCCTCGCTGGAGAACGCGCTGCTCGAGTTCCCGGGCTGCGCCGTGGTCGTCTCCCACGACCGCTGGTTCCTCGACCGCGTCGCCACCCACATCCTGGCGTACGAGGGCGACTCCAAGTGGTTCTGGTTCGAGGGCAACTTCGAGTCCTACGAGAAGAACAAGGTCGAGCGCCTCGGCGCGGACGCGGCCCGTCCGCACCGCGCCACGTACAAGAAGCTCACCCGGGGCTGACCTCGTGCGACACCTCTACTCGTGCCCCCTGCGCTGGTCGGACATGGACGCCTTCGGCCATGTCAACAACGCGGTGTTCGTCCGCTACCTCGAAGAGGCGCGGATCGACTTCATGCGCCGGCTGGCGCCGGGGGGCGGCAGCCCGTCGTTCACGGGGGGCTCGGTCGTCGCCCGGCACGAGATCGACTACGTGCGGCCGCTGGTGCACCGGCCCGCGCCGGTCACCGTCGAGCTGTGGGTGACGAAGATCAGCGCCGCGTCGATGACGGTCGCCTACGAGGTCAAGGACGAGGACACCCTCTACCTGCGGGCCTCGACCGTCGTCGTGCCGTACAACTTCGCCGAGGAGCGTCCGCGCCGCCTCACCGCGGAGGAGAAGGCGATCCTCAAGGAGTACCTGGACGACGCGTCGCACCAGGAGGGGGCCGTCGCGGTATGACGGTGCTCGCCCTCGCCGACGCCGGGGAGGCGGCGGACCTCGCCGCCTTCCTCGCCCGGCTGATCCACTACGACCGGGCCGCCGCGGTCCGGCTGCAGACCGGCGGCGGGGTGCTCGCCGTCTTCGGCCGCCCGCCGTCCTTCGAGGTGCTGGCGATCCGTACGGCCCGACTCGCCGCGCCCACCGGCCCCGGCGACGCACCTGGCACCGGCCTCGACATCACCGTCTCCGCCGGTGACCTCCTCGAAGGCATCGACGAGGAGCACGGCACGCTGACCGTGCCCGCCGCCGTCACCGGCCCGCCGTGGGCCGGGCTGCTGCCGCCGCGCGGCGGCTGGCAGCGGGTCCCGGGACTGCCGGCACCGGAAGCGCTGCTGCGCGCGGTGGCCGCCGCGGTCGCCGAGTTCCGGGCCCGGGACGAGGCACTGCCGCCCGAGCGCCGCACCCGCGCCGAACGCGACCGTATCGGCCGGGAGATCTGGTCGCGCACCCTCGGGGACACCCACCTCCCGCTGCGCGCCGCGCACGCCGCCCAGTCGCTGGGCTTCCTCCGCCCGGTCCGCACGGCCGTGCTCGCGGCCGGCGGCGGCCCGCACCCCACCGAGCCACCGGCGCTGACCCTGCTGTCCGCGGGCGGCTGGCTGCGGCTGCGCACCCCGTACGGGTCGGTCGCGGTGCGCACCGGCGGACCGTCCGGGCTCACCGGCCTGTCGGGCCTGACGGTCACCCCCGTCTGACCGCCCTCACGGCGTCCCGTCGGCGGACTTCGGGCCGTCGGCGGACGTCGTCCCGTCACCGGCCCCGCGGCCGGAGGCCCCGCCCGCCGTCGGGTCCGGCCACACCCCGATGTGGTCGCTCTCCAGCTCCAGCAGCACCCGGTGCGCCATGCCCAGGCTGCTGGTGTAGTCGGCCGGCAGCTGGAGCCGGCCGGCCCGGTCGAGCATCGCGTACTCCCGCGCCACCAGCGCCTCCCGGCCGGTCGCGGCGTCCCGTTCGGTGCGCCGCAGCACCTCCGACGACGTCCGGCCGTCGCGGATCGCGACCGTGCGCCGCACCTCGTCCGCCACCGCCTGGTCATGGGTGACGATCACGATCGTGGTGCCCAGCTCCTCGTTGGCGGTGCGGAACGCGGCGAAGACCTGCTCGGCGGTGTGCGAGTCCAGTTCGCCGGTGGGCTCGTCGGCCAGCAGCACCGCCGGGGTGTTGGCCAGCGCCACCGCGATGGCGGTGCGCTGCTGTTCGCCGCCGCTCAGCTGGTGCGGCCGGCGGTCCCGGCAGTGATCCAGCGACAGCATCGTCAGCAGCTCCCCGGCCGCCTTCGTGCGGGCCGCCCGGCGCCGTCCGCCGCGCAACTGCATCGGCAGGGTGACGTTCTGCAGCACCGTCAGATACGGCAGCAGATTGCGCGCGGTCTGCTGCCAGACGAAACCGACGACCTCCCGGCGGTAGGTGAGCCGGGCCCGGGCGTCCATGGTCAGCAGATCGCGGCCGGCGACCGTGGCGGCGCCCGCGGTCGGCACGTCCAGGCCGGCGAGGATGTTCATCAGCGTCGACTTGCCGCTGCCGGACGCCCCCACCAGAGCCATCAACTCGCCCTCGGACACCAGCAGATCGAGGCCCTGAAGGGCCTGCACCTCGACGCCGTCCGCGGAGAAGACCCGCACCAGACGGTCGCAGGCGATCAGCGCGTCGTGCCCGTAGGCCGGCCGCTCGCGCCGGGCCGCCGCCCGCGCCTCCAGCTCCGCCAGGCTCACCGGCGCACTCGTGGCGCCGTCGGGCCGTGTGCTCATGTGAGGTCCCCCGCTCTCAACTCGGTGCTCTCCCGCCGCCGTTCGCCCAGCCACGCCTGGACCAGGGCGACCGCCAGGGCCAGGACGACCACGCCCGCCGACGGCAGCAGCAGGGACACGGGATCGGTCTGCAGTCGTACGGTGCCCGGGCCGCCGCCGGCCGCGCCGGGCAGGGCGAGCGGGGTGAGGTCCGTGCCGGGGCCCAGCAGCCGGATCGCGGCGGCCCCGGCCAGCACCCCGCCGACCGCCGCGAGCAGCGCCTGCGGCAGCGCCTCCAGCACCATCAGCCGCCGCCCCCGCCCCGGTGGCAGCCCCATCGTGCGGAGCCCGGCCAGGAGACGGGTGCGTTCCGGGGCGGTCCGCAGCAGGGAGAGGAGCAGGGCGAGCAGCGCGAAGCCGGTACCGGCCACCACGGCGGCGGTGTAGAGGCGTTCGGCGCCCTGCTGGAGCGGCGAATCGGCCAGCTCGGCGCGTTCGGCGGAGCGCAGCGACACCTGGACGGTGAGCGACGCCGGGGTGTGGGCGCGGACCGCGGCCCGCAGCGCCCCGGCGTCCAGCCCGCGGCCGGACAGCAGCATCGTGGTGGGGCCGTTGTCCGCCTCGGCATAGGTGTCGGGATGCAGCCGGGCCACGCTCCGGGCGTTGAGCAGCACGAAGTCACCGCCGGGCTGGGCCGGGGTGTCGGCGCGCACCGCCCGGGGGCGGACGACGAGTTGGCCGTACTCCGGTTGCAGCGCCATCGGGGCGTCGCCGAACCGGGTGCGCACGCGCGGGGAGACGATCGCGGGCAGCGGCCGGTCACCGCCCGGGTCGGCGAGGTCCGCGGCGGGGAAGGCGCCCAGGCCCGTGGCGCGGGCGAGCCGGGCGTACGCCTCGGGTTCGGCGATCACCAGGTACAGGGGCGGGCCGCCGTCGTCCGCGGTCTGCACACTGATCCGCAGCGGTACGGCGTCCTCGACGCCCGGCACCCGGGCCACGGCCCGCTGCAGCGCGGCGGGCAGCGGCCGTTCGGCGGAGATCCGGGCCTCGGCACCGACCGCGGTCAGCGCCGCGCGGTCCCGGGCCGTGGCGACCCCGGCGAGCACCGAGCCGCCGAAGGACGCGGTGGTCAGCGCGACCAGCAGGGCCAGCAGCGGCAGGCCCGCGGTGGCCGGGGCACGGCCCGCGCGGGCCAGGGCGAGGAAGCCGGTCAGCCCGGAGGTGCGGGCTGCCGGGCGGGCCGCCAGCCGCAGCGGCAGCGGCCAGAGCCGCAGCAGCACCAGCGCGGCGATCACGGCGACGAGCACCGGGGCGGCGCTGACCAGGGCGTCCACGCCCCCGCCGGCCGTGGTGCGGCGGCGCAGCGCGACCACCGCGCCCACCGCCAGGACCAGCACGGTCAGTTCGGCGACCGTCCGGCGCCGGGACGGGCGGGCGCCGGCCAGATCGGCGCGGGCGGCCGGGCGGGGACGGCGGTGAGCGGCGGCGGCCCGCAGCGGCAGCGCGAGCGTGCCCAGCAGCCCGGCCCCCGCAGCCGCCGGCAGCGCCGGCACCACCCGGTCACCGGGCACCAGCAGCAGCGCCAGCCCGCCGCCGGCCGCCGCGGCGGGCAGCGCCACCACCGCGGTCTCCGCCGCCAGCCGCCCGGCCAGGCCCACCAGCGACGCACCGCGGGCCCGCAGCAGCGCCAGCTCCGGGCGCCGGCGGTCCGCGGTCAGCGCGGCGGCCATCAGCAGCACGACCCCCGCGACGGTGCCGAGACCGAACGCGGCCACCGCGACCACCGGGGCGATCGCCGCCCGGGCCCGCGCGTAGCCGTCCAGCAGGCCGTCCACCGCGCTGTCGGCCAGCGCGCCGGTGCCGGCCACCGCGCGCAACCGGGCCAGCGTCGCGCCGTGTTCGACGGACACCACCCGCTCCCGCAACAACGGTGCGTCCCCTGCGGTCAGGGCACCCGCGTCGACCGGATAGTGCCAGAACTTCTCCGGCTCTCCGTCGGTGGCCAGCAGCGCCGGCCCGTCCCCGGGAGCCAGCAGCAGCCCGGCGCGCCAGAACCGCTGCGCCGGCACCCCCTCGGTCACGGCCCGGCGCGGCGCCGCCCGCAGCGGATCCGCGGCCCAGTAGTCGCCCCGCGGCTCCCGCGGCGCGAGCAGCCCGCAGATCCGTACGGTCAGGCCGTTCAGCTGCAGGGTGCGGCCGGTGCGCAGGTGCAGGGTGCGGGCGGTGGCCGTGGTCACCGCGGCCTCCAGCGTGCCCGCCCCCGGGGCCGCGGCGCGCGGCAGCCGGCCCTCGGTGACGGTCGCGTGCCGGCCGAGGCCGGAGGCCGCGTACAGCGACAGCTCCGGAGCGACGCCGTCCGGCCGCGGCAGCCACGAGTCCCCGGCCGCCAGCGGTTTCGTGGTGCGGACGCCGTGCACCGCGTCCGCCGCCGGGATCCGCAGCGGGGCCCGGAACAGGGCCCGGAGCGCCCGGTCCTGACGGTCCAGCGCGGCCGCGGCGTAACCGGCCGCCGGGTCCGCGCCGGTGACGTCCGCCCGGCCGACGGAGATCTCCACCGCCCGCTGCTCCGGCGGCGCCGAGGCGAGCGCATCGCGCAGCCCCGCCGTCTCGTACGCCGCCACCCCGCGCGGGAACGCCGCCGCCAGGAACGCGGTGACCAGCACCAGCGCGCCCAGCGCCAGCGCCGCCCCGCGCGCGGTCCGCAGCCGGACGCCCAGCCATCCCGGCCGGGTGAGCGCGTTCCCCCGGCCCTCACCCGCCCCCCGCGCCGTCGGTGCGGCCGTCATCACCGCACCCCCTGCCCGCGCAGCGCCGCCACCGGGTCGCCGCGGCGCAGCCCGAGGGCCGCGACGACCAGCAGCGGCCCGGCCGCCACCGCCGCCAGCAGCCCGGCCACCTGACCGGCCGGCAGCTCCACCAGCACCGGCGGCACCGGGCGGGTGGCCTGCCCGGTCAGCACGACCAGCGGCACCACCGCCCGGGTCAGCACCGCCCCCAGCACCCCGCCGACGGCCAGCGCCAGCACGATCAGCACCCCCTGTTCGACGGCGAGCATCCGGGCCAGCTGTCGCCGCGGCGCTCCCAGCGCCCGCAACACCGCGAACTCGCGGTCGCGTTCGCGGACCGACCCGGCGGCACCGACCGCGAAACCCACCGCAGCCAGCGCCACCGCGACCACCGCGGCCGCGGTCAGCGCGGTCTGCGGACCCAGCCCCAGCGGATCGTCGTGCAGCTCCCGGGCGATCTCCGCACGCACCAGGACCTGGCCGGGGTCGATGTCCGGGCGGGCGCGCAGCGCCTCGACGACCCGGCCCACCGCGCCCGGCCGGGGCCGCAGCCACCACTCGGTGGCGGTCAGCGGCACGGCATCGAGGTCGGCCAGCGCCGCGTTGACGGCCCCGAAGTCGACCAGCAGACCGCCACCGGCCGGCGGACCGTCCGCCGGGCCCGGCAACGCCCGCACCGCCCGCACGATCCGCGCCTTCACCTGCTGCCCGCCGACCGGCAGATCGACCACCGACCCGACCCGGGAGCCGCTGTCGCGCAGATACGCGTCGGTGGCCACGGCGGCCAGCGGCGGCCGTGGCGGATGCGCGGCGGTGATCCGCACGGTCGTCACCGCCGCGCTCCACTCGTCGCGCCGGGCACCGGTGTCGTACGTCTGTGACAGCAGCCCGCCCGCGGGCACCTCGGCCCGGCCCGCGCGCGGCCCGTACGGCGCGCCCACATCACTGCTCTTCTCCGTGATGTGGGCCCGCCAGAACGGCCCGGCCGGCGCGGTGAGCGGCCGGACGGCCCCGCCCGCGGTGACGGCCTGCGCGGCGGACACGGTCAGCCGCTGCCGGTACGACACCGCCGACTGGTCCATGTCGGCCAGCAGGCCGGTCACCCGCAGCGGCCCGGCCCAACGCCCGGCCGGCGGACCGGCCGCGGCGGCCAGGTCCGCGCGCAGGGTGTGCGGCCGGCCGTCGGCCGCGAGCCGGCCCAGCGGCAGCGTGTACGGCACCCCGAACCGGTCGGTGACCAGTACGGAGAGGACCGCGGGCACCGGCCCGGTGTCCGGCCCCGGGTCGCCGGGCCCCGACCCGTCGGCCACCGCCGGCAGCGCCTTGACGGACCGCAGCTCCGCCGTCACCCGCAACACATCGGTGTCGGGCGGCAGTTGAAGGCCCACCGGCCGCTCGTCCTTCGGGGCCACCGCGCGCAGCACCCGGTCCGCCGCGCCCGCCGAGTCCGCGGCGCCGCCCGCCAGGTCGCCGCGCAGCAGCAGCGCACCCGCCGACCTCCGGGCGTCCAGCGCGAGCAGCGAGGAGGACCGGTCGCCCGACAGTTCCATGGTCACCAGCCCCACCGGCAGCGCCGCCGCCACCCCCGGCACCGCCGCGTAACCGCCGCCCTGCCCCATCTCCGGTGTCCGGCCGGCCAGTACGCGTACCGCCGCGCCCGCCCGGAAGTCGGCCTGGTCGTCCTGTGAGCGCTGCCAGGACGCGCGCTGGCCGATCGCCAGCATCCCCAGCGCGGTGGCCAGCACCAGCAGCAGCACCGGCCCGGCACCCCGGCCCGGGTACCCGCCGCCCGTACGGAGACCGGTGCCGGGGGAGGTGCGCCGGCTGATCTGCCAGCCGGCCAGCGCCGCGGCCAGCCCCCGGCCGCGGGCCGCGCCCCGCTCGGCGATCCGGGCGGCGAGCGGCAGCAGCCGCAGCGTCAGCACCGTACCGGCGAGCAGCGCCAGTGCCGGGGCGGCCACCAGCACCGGATCGACGCCCAGCGCGCCGGTCCCGTCGCCGGTCAGCACCCCGCCGCCGGCCCCGCCGGCCGCACCGTCCGCGGTTCGCTGCCGCAACTGCCCGTACGCGACCCCGGCGATCACCAGCAGCCCCAGGTCCGCGCCGGCCCGGGCGGCGCCGGGCAGCGCACCGGACCGCCGCCGACGCGGCGCGTCGGACCCGGTCCGCAGCAGCGCCGGGGCGGCGACCGCGAGGGCGCAGCCCAGGGCCACGGCGGCACCGGTCAGCCAGGTCGCGCCGGTGAGCCGGGTGTCCAGCGGCAGCCCGACACGGGCCAGGGCGCCGTGGGACGCCAGTAGCCGGATCAGCGGCCCGGACAGCAGCGGCCCGGCGACCGCGGCCGGGACGGCCAGCAGCAGCGACTCGGCGAGGGCCGCCCCGGCCAGCTGCCGCCGGGAGGCGCCGCGGGCCCGCAACAGCGCCGTCTCGCCGGCCCGTTCACCGCTCAGCATCCGGGCGACCAGCAGCAGCGCGTACCCGGCGAGCAGGACCAGCTGGAGCGCGACGATCAGGATCGTGGCGCGGTTCACCAACAGCGCCCGCCGCAACTGCCCCAGCGCCGCGGGCAGATCGGTGCTCGCGGTGGCATGGCCGGCGAACGCCGGATCGGCCATCAGCGCCTTGGGGGCCCGGCCGGCCGCGGCGCCGAGCGCCGGCAGCCGGTCCGCGGTCAGCGTGCGGAAGTCGGCGGTGGCCAGCCAGCCCACCGAGTCCTGCACCAGCCGCCCGTCGCGGAACGCCGCCGGGTCGGCCAGCAGCGGCCCGTAGGTGGTGAAGCCGACCGTGCGCACCCCTCGGCCGCCGAGGTCGTCGAGGCTCCAGTACGGGTCGGTACGGTCCGCGGGCCGGTAGACGCCGGTGACCACGACGGTCAGACGGGGCGGCCCGGACAGCCGGTTGTCCAGGGTGAACCGCCGTCCGGGCCCGGCCCCGAGCCGGGCGGCCGCGGCCTCGGGCAGCGCGACCGGCAGCGGACCGTGCCGCTCCGCCGTGGGCCAGCGGCCCTTGACGAGGGCGATCCGGGAGCGGTCGAGGGCGGCGAGCTGGGTGAGGTCGGGTTCACCGGTGCGGGCGCGGGACGGCTGCGAGGTCCGGGGCAGCGCGTACGGCCCGGAACGGGTCAGCGTCCGCACCCTGTACGGCAGCCCGTCGAACGCCCGCCGGGCCGCCGCGGCGACCGCCCGGTCCGCGGACTTCCTTGCCTCGGGCGCGAGTTGGGCCTTCACCTGGAGCGCGGCGGAGGCCGCGGAACCCCGGCGCAGCGCCTGGCGCAGCCCGGCGTCGCCGACCGACTCCGAGAACGCCGCCAGCGTCGCCAGCACCGTCCCGGTCAGCAGCACCGACAGCAGGGCGGCGACCAGCAGCAGACGGTGCGCCCGCACACGCAGTACGGCATAGCCGGCCACGGTCCCCCCTGCCGTGTTCAGCGTCGAACGACCTCGGTCGCCCGCAGTCGGCCGAAGGCGCTCGGCCGAGCGGAGTCAGCCGCCCGGATTCACACGAATGATCGACGCAACGGATGAAACGGATGCTGTCAGAGCGCGGGGCGTCCGGTAAGCGGTTTGCGGGGTCCCTTGACCGGATCGTGACGGGAGGTGACCGGGACCGCACGCCGGGGGTGGGGCAGGGTGCGCCGAGGTGTGACGTATCTCTCGCGCCGGTGTCAGTCCGGGGTATTGATCATCGTCGCGGCGGCGTACGTGAGGTAGTTCCACAACTGCGTTTCGTGTTCCTCGGCCAGCCCGAGCGAGTCCACCGCGTCCCGCATGTGCCGCAGCCAGGCGTCGTGCGCGGCCCGGTCGACGGTGAACGGAGCGTGCCGCATCCGCAGCCGTGGGTGCCCACGGCCGTCACTGTACGTGCGGGGGCCGCCCCAGTACTGCATGAGGAAGAGCGCCAGCCGCTCCTCGGCCGGCCCCAGGTCCTCCTCCGGGTACATCGGCCGCAGCAGCGGATCCTCGGCGATGCCCTGGTAGAAGCGGTGCACCAGGCGCCGGAAGGTCTCCTCGCCCCCGACCTGCTCGTAGAAGGTCTGCTCCTGCAGCGTGCCGCGTGGAATCTCATTCACGGATCCATGGTGGCATGACGCTGCGCTTGGCTGGCCTCCCCACGTAGCCGTCTGTCCCGCCGCGGGGCTCGCTCGCCGTTGCCGCTTTGCGGCGCCCCGCACGTACCCGTCTGTCCCGCCGCGGGGCTTGGTCGCCGTTGCGCTTTGCGGCGCCCCGCACGTGGCTGTCTGTCCCGCCGCGGGTGTTTCTCGCCGTTGCGCCTGCGGCGGGCTGGGTGGTTGTCGGGTGCGGTGACTGGCCTGCGGGGCCTTGTTCGTGGACTGCTGACGCTTTACGTCCACGAACAAGGCCCCGCAGGC
>NZ_JBVKBL010000011.1:0-345914 GCF_055657085.1 Streptomyces sp. NPDC107765
CCGCTCAGGCCGTGGACCAGATCCGTGAGGAGGCGCAGGCCAAGGGCATCGCGCTGCGCGGGGTCCGCCAGCAGGCCTTCGTCCAGGGCAACGGCGTGCTGCTGGAACGCATCGCCCTGAACCTGGTGCAGAACGCGGTGCGCTACAACGTGCCCGAGGACGGTTGGGTGGAGGTGAGTACCGAGCCGCAGCCGGGGTGTGCGGTGCTGGTGGTCACCAACACCGGGCCGGTGGTCCCCGCCTATGAGGTGGAGAACCTCTTCGAGCCGTTCCGCCGGCTGCGCACCGAGCGCACCGGCAGCGACAAGGGCGTCGGCCTGGGCCTGTCCATCGTCCGCTCGGTGGTCCGCGCACACGACGGCACCATCACCGCCGAGCCCCGTGAGGGAGGTGGTCTCGTGATGCGGGTGGTGCTGCCGCTGTGAGGCCCTCGGCAAGGCGGCTGTGCGGCCGCTGGAGCCGTCCGGCACCGCCCTGACCAGCCACGGACCTTCGTAGGTACGATCGCCCGTCTCGCGGCCGTACATCAGGGAGGTCGGCCGGCGGGGTTCGGTTTGACGAATAGGGGGGCGGGGAGCGATCCTTCGCCACGTTCGCTTTGCGCGGAATTGGACCGGTCCACCAGCCGGTCGGCGCGTGTGTGATCGCTCACAGACGCGAATTTCCAGCCATCTACGCTCCGTGATCAAAAGCCCAGGTGGAATGCCGGGGAAGTCCGGGTTTCCCGGGCCCCGGATCACGGGAAGTAGAGGTGATGGGCTGCGCGAGGTGCGACATTCGGACCGTGTACGGTCCTGATCGCCATCCAAACCGATCACCTCTTCAGGGGTGCGGTTGGGTGTCGATTGAGTAACAGACCTTGATGTGAGGCAAAATCTCCGCCTCAGGTCGGGCACAAGTCCGGCCTCTCACGCGTTACGAGCGCTGAGACACCGCAGACACCCAGAGGGGGAGAGCGAAAATGGCTACGGATTACGACACTCCACGCAAGACCGACGACGACCTCAACGAGGACAGCATCGAGGAGCTGAAGTCGCGGCGGAACGACAAGTCCGCCTCGGCCGTCGACGTCGACGAGTTCGAGCAGGCCGAGGGCCTGGAGCTCCCCGGCGCCGACCTGTCCAACGAAGAGCTCGCGGTGCGCGTGCTGCCCAAGCAGCAGGACGAGTTCACGTGCATGAGCTGCTTCCTGGTGCACCACCGCAGCCAGCTGGCCGCGGAGGACAAGAACGGCAACCCGATCTGCCGCGACTGCGCGGCCTGAGCCGGTCTACGCCGTGGCTGGCGTGAACCCGTTCCGCAAGCGTCACGAGGGCGGCCAAGGTCCGGCGGCCGGCGCACGATCACGCGACGAAACCGCGCCCGTGCCCGCCGACCCGACCGCCCTGGTCCGGCGCGGCCGGGTGCGGGCGACGATCGCCGCGATCGCCGACCGGATCATCGAGATCGCCCCGCGGATCCCGGTTCGCGACCTCGCCACTTTGCGCGCCCAGTTCCCCGGACTGACCCCCGAGGAACTCGCCGACAAGCTCGTCGCGGGCGCCTGTGCGGGGACCGCCACCGTCGGAGCGGGCGTGGGCGCGGCAGCCATGCTGCCCGTACCGCCCGCCATGCCGGCCGAGCTGGCCACCGAGATCATCGGCGTCGCCGTGATCGAGCTCAAGCTCATCGCCGAGCTGCACGAGGTCTACGGCCTGCGGCCGCCCGGGAACCTCCGCCAGCGCGCGATGGCCGCTCTGACGTCCTGGACGGAGGAGCGGGGCATCGACATCGCGAAACCGGCGTCGCTGAACGCCGCGCTCGGCGGGCAGATGAAGCGCGAACTGCGTCAGCAGATCATGAAGCGCACGCTGCGCAACCTCCCCAGCCTCACCCCGTTCATGGTGGGCGCCACCGTCGGCGGGGTCATGAACCGCCGCGACACCAGAAGAGTGGCGAAGAAGATCCGCAAGGACCTGCGGGCCAAGCAGGTGCCCTGGGACGCGCTGCCCGACGCCGTCCCCGCGTCCCCGCCGCCCGGACCGGTCCCGCTCCCGCCCGCCGACTGAAGCGGACCGCTGAAGGGGAACGGCGCCCCCGGCCCGATGAACCCGGCCTGCGCGTCAGGCGCGTACGGCCGTCAGGGCCGCCACCAGACGCTCCGGGTCCCGCGTCGACAGATAGGCGTACGGCGTCGGGTCGTCCGGGTCCGTGATCTCCACCCGCACCGCGGTCGGCACATAGCTGCGGAGCAGCATGAACGCCCGGGCATCGGCCTTGTGCGTCCGCCAGGCCAGCGCCTCCGCCGCGTCCAGCGCCCGGGCCTCGCCCAGCGCCGACGCCGGGATCTTCGCGTCACCGGCGATCAGCGCACCGCCCACCACCCGGATCCGCACCGACCCGTACGCGCTCACCGCCACGGCGGACAGCGCCGCCCCGCCGATCAGCCCGCCGAGCATCGGCAGCGTCCCCACCGGGAGCAGCATCAGGGCACAGGCGACGCCGATCAGTCCGGCGATCAGCCACCAGGACCGCGGCGCGGTGAGACGTTCTTCGTACGGCTGCATGGCTCCAGCTTGGCACGGCGGCGCGGGCCCCTTACCCACGCGGGTAGGGTCTGCACTCGTGAGTGGAACTGACGCAACGAAGCCGGGGCTGCCGGGGCGGCCGGGGCTGACGCCGCCGCCGGATGCCGTCGCTCCGGTCCGGCACGCCGAGGCGCCGGCGCCCGGCGAGCTCCTCGGCGCGCACTACGACCGCTGCTTCGGCTGTGGCACCGGCCAGCCGCACGGTCTGCACCTGGAGGCGCGGGCCGGCGAGGGCGTGAGCGTCCGGGCCGAGTTCACGGTCAAGGAGGCCCACCAGGGCGCCCCGGGCCTGGCCCACGGCGGAGTGCTGGCCACCGCCCTCGACGAGACGCTCGGCTCGCTGAACTGGCTGCTGCGGGTCATCGCGGTGACCGGCCGGCTGGAGACCGACTTCGTACGGCCGGTGCCGCTCGGCACGGTGCTGCACCTGGACGCGCGGGTCACCGCGGTGCACGGGCGGAAGATCTACTCGACGGCGGTGGGACGCATAGGCGGTCCGGACGGCCCGGTCGCGGTGCGCGCCGACGCCCTCTTCATCGAGGTGAAGGTCGACCACTTCATCGAGAACGGAAGGACCGAGGAGATCCAGGCGGCGATGGCCGACCCGGACCAGGTCAAGCGCGCGCGAGCCTTCGAGGTGAACCCGTGAGTGAGGTACGCAACCCCGTCGACGTACTGCTGCGGCGGCTCGACCCGGAGGTGCCCGTTCCGGCGTACGGGCATCCGGGCGACGCCGGCGTCGATCTGGTGACCACCGAGGCGGCCGAGCTGGCGCCGGGGGAGCGCACGGTGCTGCCCACCGGCGTGGCGATCGCGCTGCCCGACGGCTACGCGGCGTTCGTGCACCCGCGGTCCGGGCTCGCCGCGCGCTGCGGACTGGCGCTCGTGAATGCCCCGGGGACGGTGGATGCCGGGTACCGTGGAGAGATCAAGGTGATCGTGGTCAATCTGGACCCGCGGGAGACCGTGCGGTTCGAGAGGTTCGACCGGATCGCCCAACTTGTCGTCCAGCAGGTCGAGAAGGTGCGCTTCCACGAGGTGGCGGAACTTCCCGGCTCGGCGCGGGCCGAGGGGGGATTCGGTTCCACCGGCGGTCATGCGGCGGTGGGCGGCTCCACGGGCGGGAATGAATACGCAGCGGTCGGTGCCGACCGGGAAGGACAGTGACGTGTTCGGACGTCGCAAGAAAAACAAGACTCCTGAGGAGTCGGCAGCGGGGCTCGCCGACGAGACGGTGACGCGCGCGCCGGCCGAGGAGGTCAGCGACGAGGAGCAGAGCCGGGTCAATCTTCCGCCCGCGCCGCGCCCCGACGGGCCGTGGGACTCCTCCGAGGTCACCAACCCCGGCGAGGGCCGGGTCGACCTCGGCGGACTGTTCGTGCCCGGGGTCGAGGGCATGGAGCTGCGGGTGGAGGTCGCCGGTGACGCGATCGTCGCCGCGACGGTGGTGCTGCAGGACAGCGCCGTACAGCTGCAGGCGTTCGCCGCTCCCCGCAACGAGGGGATCTGGGGCGAGGTCCGCGAGGAGATCGCGGCCGGCATCACCCAGCAGGGCGGGGTCATCGACGAGGTCGAGGGCCCGCTGGGCTGGGAGCTGCGCGCCCAGGTGCCGGTACAGCTGCCGGACGGCACGAACGGCGTGCAGGTCGTGCGCTTCGTCGGCGTGGACGGCCCCCGGTGGTTCCTGCGCGGCGTGATCTCCGGCCAGGGCGCGGTGCAGCCGCAGGCCGCGGGCGTGCTGGAGCACATCTTCCGGGACACCGTCATCGTCCGCGGCGAGGGCCCCATGGCGCCGCGCGACCCGATCGTCCTGAAGCTGCCGGACGACGCCCAGATGGTGCCGGACGGCGTGCAGCAGGAGCCGGCCGAGCAGTCCCGCTTCGGCGGCGGCGTGGAGCGTCTGGAGCGCGGACCGGAGATCACGGAGATCCGCTGACACCCGGTCCGGCCGGCCGGGCCCGCAAGGGCGCCAGGACCGGCCGGAACCCGACGGTCATACGGGCCCGCACCCCCTTGGAGGGGTGCGGGCCCGCCGTGTTTGTGCAGGTCAGGCCGAGCGGCGTAGGGAATCCGTCAAGGGGGCGCCAATGGCCGTAAGGGAGGCGTCAACGCCGGTCAGGAACAGTCATGCGGACGGTTTGCTCTAGGGGTCCGAACTCCCCGTCCCTCTAGGAGCACCCGATGGCCGACGTGGCCTTCGTCCTCGTCACGATCGCGGTCTTCGCGCTGGTGGCCCTCGTCGCCAGGGGGGTGGCGAAGCTGTGACCGTCGAGAACGCGGTCGGCCTCATCGTCGCCGTCGCCCTGCTGGGATACCTCGTCCTCGCCCTCGTTTTCCCGGAGAGGTTCTGAGGTGATCACCGCTGCCTCCCCGGCGGGCCCGCTGAGCCCCGTCCTCGCCGGCGTGCTCCAGCTGACGGCGCTCATCGCGGCCCTCGCCCTGGCGTACCGCCCCCTCGGCGACCACATGGCCGCCGTCTACAGCTCCCCGCGGCACCTCCGCGTCGAGAAGGTCCTCTACCGCTGCATCGGCGCCGACCCGGACGCCCGGATGCGCTGGCCCGCCTACCTGCGCGGGGTGCTGGCCTTCTCCGCGGTCGGGGTGCTCTTCCTCTACCTCCTGCAGCGTCTCCAGAGCGGTCTGCCACTGTCCCTCGGGTTCGCGTCGATCAGCCCCGACCAGGCGTTCAACACCGCCGCGTCGTTCGTCACCAACACCAACTGGCAGTCCTACAGCGGCGAGCAGGCCATGGGCCACGTCGTGCAGACCGCCGGCCTCGCGGTGCAGAACTTCGTGTCCGCGGCCACCGGCATGGCCGTCGCGATCGCCCTGGTCCGCGGCTTCGCCCACGGCGTTCCTGGCCGGCGCACCGGCGGGCGCACCGGCGAACTCGGAAACTTCTGGGCCGACCTGGTCCGCGGCACCGTCCGCGTCCTCCTGCCGATCGCCGTCATCGGCGCCGTCGTCCTGGTCGCCTGCGGCGCCGTCCAGAACTTCTCCGGCATCCACGATGCCGGACAGCTCGTGCACGGACACGCCATGGGCGGGCACCGGCAGACCAACGGCGGTGCGGTCGCCTCCCAGGAGGTCATCAAGGAACTGGGCACCAACGGAGGCGGCTACTTCAACGCCAACTCCGCCCACCCCTTCGAGAACCCCACCGCCTTCACCAACCTCTTCGAGATCTTCCTGATCCTGGTCATCCCGTTCGCGCTGACCCGGACCTTCGGCACGCTCGTCGGCAACGTCAGGCAGGGGTACGCCCTCCTCGCCACCATGGGCGTCATCTGGCTCGGCTGCACCGCCCTGATGATGTGGACCGAGTTCGCGCACGGCGGCCCGGCCCTGCAGGCCGCGGGCGCCGCCATGGAGGGCAAGGAGACCCGCTTCGGCGTGGGCTCCTCGGCGATCTTCTCGGTCGCCACCACCCTCACCTCCACCGGCGCGGTCGACTCCTTCCACTCCTCCTTCACCGCCTTCGGCGGCGGCCTCCAACTGCTCGGCATGATGCTGGGCGAGATCGCCCCCGGCGGCGTCGGCTCCGGCCTCTACGGCATGCTGATCATGGCCGTCATCGCGGTGTTCATCGCCGGCCTGATGGTGGGCCGCACACCCGAGTACCTCGGCAAGAAGATCGGCACCCGCGAGATCAAGCTCGCCGCCTGCTACCTCCTCGTCACCCCGACGCTGGTCCTCGGCTTCACCGCCGCCTCGATGGTGCTGCCCGACGCACTGGGCTCGATGCTCAACACCAAGGCCCTGGGCGCCGGTTCGCACGGCTTCTCCGAGGTCCTGTACGCCTTCACCTCCGGCGCCAACAACAACGGCTCCGCCTTCGCCGGCCTCAACGCCGACACCCCCTGGTACAACACCACGATCGGGCTGGCCATGCTGCTCGGCCGCTTCCTGCCGATGGTGTTCGTCCTCGCGCTGGCCGGCTCGCTCGCCGAGCAGCAGCCGATCCCGGAGACCGCCGGAACCCTGCGCACAGAGAAGCCGCTCTTCGCCGGGCTGCTCGTCGGCACCATCCTGATCATCACCGGTCTGACCTACTTCCCGGCGCTGGCACTCGGCCCGCTGGCGGAGGGCCTGTCATGACCGCCCCCGCCAAACCTGAGGAGCCCGGCTCCATGACCACCACCCCGACCGCCACGCCGACCCGCGCCCCGCACCAGGACGCCCCCAGCGGGCACCGGCCCGGCGACGGCCGCGTCGGCGGCGGCCTCTTCGATCCCCGGCAGCTGGTCAGGTCCCTGCCGGACGCGCTGCGCAAGCTCGACCCGCGGGTGATGGTCACGTCCCCCGTGATATTCGTGGTCGAGGTCGGCTCCGTCCTCACCACGGTCTTCGCCTGCCTGTCCCCCGGGGACTGGTTCGGCTGGGCGATCGCCGGCTGGCTGTGGCTGACCGTGATCTTCGCCAACCTGGCCGAGGCGGTCGCCGAGGGCCGCGGCAAGGCCCAGGCCGACACCCTGCGCAAGGCCAAGACCGACACCGTGGCGCGCCGGCTGAACGAAGGCATGGAGGAGCAGGTCCCCGGCACCGCACTGCGCATCGGCGACCTCGTCGTCTGCGAGGCCGGTGACATCATCCCCGGTGACGGCGACGTCGTCGAAGGCGTCGCGTCCGTCGACGAGTCCGCCATCACCGGCGAATCCGCCCCGGTCATCCGCGAGTCCGGCGGCGACCGTTCGGCCGTCACCGGCGGGACGAAGGTGCTCTCCGACCGCATCGTCATCAAGATCACCACAAGGCCCGGTGAGACCTTCATCGACCGGATGATCAACCTCGTCGAAGGCGCCGCACGGCAGAAGACCCCCAACGAGATCGCGCTCAACATCCTGCTCGCCTCGCTCACCATCGTCTTCCTGCTGGCCGTCGTCACCCTCCAGCCGTTCGCGCTCTACGCGGGCGCCGAACAGCCCGTGATCGTGCTGCTCGCGCTGCTGGTCTGCCTGATCCCGACGACCATCGGCGCCCTGCTCTCGGCCATCGGCATCGCCGGCATGGACCGGCTCGTCCAGCGCAACGTCCTGGCCATGTCGGGCCGGGCGGTCGAGGCCGCCGGTGACGTCTCGACGCTGCTGCTCGACAAGACCGGCACCATCACCCTCGGCAACCGCCAGGCCGCCGGGTTCGTCCCCGTACGCGGCACGACGGAGGCCGAGGTGGCGGACGCCGCGCAGCTCTCCTCGCTGGCCGACGAGACGCCCGAGGGCCGTTCGATCGTCGTGCTCGCCAAGGAGAAGTACGGCCTGCGCGAACGGCACCAGGGCGAGCTGGTGGACGCGGAATGGGTGCCGTTCACCGCGCAGACCCGGATGTCGGGCGTGGACGTCACCGAGGAGGGCCGCCACCGCAAGATCCGCAAGGGGGCGACCGGTTCCGTCATCGCCTGGGTCGAGGAGCGCGGCGGCGAGGTCGCCGAGGACGCCCGGCAGCTCACCGACACCATCTCCCAGGCCGGCGGCACGCCGCTGCTGGTCGCCCTGGAGGACGAGCACGGGCCGCGCGTCCTGGGCGTCATCCACCTCAAGGACGTCGTCAAGGAGGGCATGCGCGAACGCTTCGCCGAACTGCGCAGGATGGGCATCAGGACCGTCATGATCACGGGCGACAACCCGCTGACGGCAAAGGCCATCGCCGACGAGGCCGGCGTGGACGACTTCCTCGCCGAGGCCACGCCCGAGGACAAGATGGCGCTCATCAAGCGCGAACAGGCCGGCGGCAAGCTCGTCGCGATGACCGGTGACGGCACCAACGACGCCCCGGCCCTGGCCCAGGCGGACGTCGGCGTGGCGATGAACACCGGTACGTCGGCCGCCAAGGAGGCCGGAAACATGGTCGACCTCGACTCCAACCCGACCAAGCTCATCGAAATCGTCGAGATCGGCAAACAGCTCCTGATCACCCGGGGCGCGCTGACCACCTTCTCGATCGCCAACGACGTCGCCAAGTACTTCGCCATCATCCCGGCGATGTTCGCGGTGGCCTACCCGGGCCTGGACAGCCTCAACATCATGCGGCTGTCCAGCCCCAACTCCGCCATCCTGTCGGCGATCATCTTCAACGCGCTGATCATCATCGCGCTGGTGCCACTCGCCCTCAAGGGAGTGCAGTACCGCCCGGTCAGCGCCGACCGGATGCTCCGCCGCAACCTGACCGTCTACGGCCTCGGCGGGCTGATCGCCCCCTTCCTCGGCATCAAACTCATCGACCTGCTCCTCTCCCTCATCCCCGGGCTGCACTGATGCGGAAAGCGTGGTAACCGCCATGAACAACTCGCTACGCAACACCGCCCGGTTGATCGGCGCCGGCCTGCGCGCCCTGCTCGTCCTGACCGTGGTGTGCGGCGTCATCTACCCGCTGGTGGTCACCGGCGTGGCCCAGGCGGCCTTCCCCGACCGGGCCAACGGCTCCGAGGTCCGCTCCCACGGCAGGGCCGTCGGCTCATTGCTCCTCGGCCAGCGCTACGACAAGGGCACCGACAAACACGGCAACCCCATCCCCGACCTGCGGTTCTTCCAGCCGCGCCCCTCCGCGGGCCTGGGCAGCAACCGGGCCAACGGCGTCAACACCCGGTACGACCTGCAGGTCTCCGGCGCCTCCAACCTGGGCGCCACCAACACCGACCTGATCCAGGCGGTCGAGGAACGCAAGAAGTGGGTCGCCGAGACCTACGGCGTCCCCGGGTCGAAGGTCCCCGCGGACGCCGTCACCTCGTCCGGCTCCGGGCTCGACCCGGACATCTCCCCGGCGTACGCGCAACTCCAGGCCGACCGCGTCGCCAAGGAGAACCACCTCCCGGCAACCACGGTGCACCATCTCGTCACCCGCCACACGGCCGGCCGCACCCTCGGCTTCCTCGGCGAACCGCGGGTGAACGTCCTGGAGCTGAACGTTGCACTGCGGGACCTGGCACGGGGGCAGGGCGAGAGGGGCTGAACGAGGACCCGAACTGACCCTCGGACCGGCCCAACTTCCCTTTCCCCGGGCCCGTCCGGGAGTTATCCACAGGCGTTGCCTGCCGAACTGCGGTGTCCGCATACTGACGCCATCGGCAGGCACCGCCGGGGGGCCGGCCGGCGCGTCGGTCCGATGCGGACCGACGCCGCAAGGGGAGTGGGGGAGCACACATGCACAACGGGGGAAGCACAGCCGGCACAGCGTCAGGAACAGTCGGCGCGGAGGCGGTCGGGTCCGCCCCGATGGTCGTCGTCGAGGACGTGTACCGCAGTTACGGCAGTGAGGGCAGCGAAGCCGGCGCCGTCCACGCGCTCCGCGGAGTCTCCTGCCGGGTCCCACGCGGCGAACTGGTCGCCCTGCGCGGCCGATCCGGGTCCGGCAAGACGACACTGCTCAACCTCATCGGCGGCTTGGACACCCCGGACTCGGGGCGGATCACCGTCGACGGCACCCCGCTCGCCGCACTCGATGAGATTGGGCTGCTCGCACTGCGCCGCGACCGCATCGGCTTCGTCTTCCAGTCGTTCGGGCTGATACCGATCCTGAGCGCCGCCGAGAACGTCGGAGTGCCCATGCGGCTCCGCAAGGTCCCGGCGCGTGAGCGAGAAGAACGGGTCGCGCTGCTGCTGTCCCTGGTAGGGCTCGCCGACCACGCCCGGCAGCGCCCGGGCGAACTCTCCGGCGGCCAGCAACAACGCGTCGCGATAGCCCGCGCCCTCGCCAACCGCCCCGCCCTGCTCATAGCCGACGAGCCCACCGGCCAACTCGACGCAGAAACGGGTCGGGAGGTGATGGAACTCCTCCGCGCCGTCGTCCGCAGCGAGGGCGTCACGGCCCTGGTCGCCACCCACGACAACACCCTCCTGGGCCTGGCCGACCGCGTCCTGACGCTGAACGACGGGTTGATCACGGAGCTGGACGCAAACGGCCAGGAGGGTGAGCGCAGTCAGACCGGCCCAGGGGCGACGCGGTGAACAGAGGCCGCGGCCGGCGGGCTCGGAGTGCCGCTGAAAACCGGGGCAGCAGGGCAGAGGGCAGCACGGGACCGACGTGGCGTCAGAGGAGAGCGATCGTGAAGAGTACGAAGGCGAGCACGATGACGGCCACGCGGGCGTAGTGGAAGCGGTCCCAACGGCCCACCTGTTGCTTCCAGTCGGCGGGTACGCCCTCCTTCGACCAGGTCGCGACGCGTGAGTTGATCGGCACGAGCAGCAGGATCGACATCACCACGCTCAGTACGAGCAACACGGTGCCCACGGCGATGAGCGAGGCGCCCCGGTCGCCCCATGTCAGTGCGGACCATGCCGCGCCGAGGACGACCGAGCCGATGTACCAGAACGGCATGACCCGGCCGAGGACGCGTGCCCCGTCGCTTCGGGCGTCGAGCCCGCCGTCGTTCGGGAGCCGGTCGAGGATCGGGTTGACGAACACCGCCACCGCGAATTCCACGCCCACCATCAGTCCGACCACGACGACCGTGATGACGGCCAGTGCGTTGTGCATGTCCCCTCCCAAGGGCTTGAAGTGCCAGCGGCCAGCGGCCGGCGACGAGCATCTGCCTGCGCATCCGCTATCTGCTAGCGGCGCTAGGTTCTGGTTCGATGCTAGAGGTGACGTTGCTCTGTTGTCTAGCGGTGCTAGCATCGGGGCATGTCGGTACGTGAACGCAAGGAACGCGAGCGGGCCAACCGCCACAAGCTGATCGTCTCCACGGCCCGCGAGCTGGCCGAGACGCACGGATGGGACGCCGTCACCACGCGCCGCCTCGCCGAGCAGATCGAGTACAGCCAGCCCGTGCTCTACAGCCACTTCCGGGGCAAGAAGGAGATCGTGGGAGCGGTCGCGCTGGAGGGGTTCGCCGAGTTGACGACCGCGCTGCGTGCCGTGGTGCCGGACGGGCCCGCCGACCGGGAGGCGGTGTCGGCGCTGGCCCGCGCCTACACCGACTTCGCCGCGCGCAATCCCGCCCTGTACGACGCGATGTTCAGCCTCGACAACGGCCTCCCGTTCGCCGACGAGGCCACGCCCGCGCCGCTGCGCGAGGCGTTCCAGGCCCTGCTGGACCCTCTCGTCGGCCATGCGCAGCCCGACGAACCCGGGCTGTTCGTCGAGACGTTCTGGGCCGCGCTGCACGGACTGGTCACCCTCACCCGCGCCGGACGCCTGCCCGCCGACCGGGTCCCCGACCGCCTCACCCTCCTGGTCGACCGCTTCGTTCCCCGGTAAGGGGGATACGGCTGGACCCGGCCGGGCAGCGGTTACCGGTTACCGGTTGTCTCTGGTCGGCCCCCGGCCCCGGCCACCAGTCACCCACCAGTCACCCACCGGTCACCCATCCCCGCCCGCTGGTGGTGCGTCAGCCTCGCCCCACGCGCCGCTACCAGACGTCGCCGTCGCGCCAGTCGCAGGTGAGGTCGGAGTCGAGGTCCAGCGTGGCGGCGGGGGTCGGCAGGACGTAGAGGCAGTCGTCCTCGTCGGGGGTGCGCCGGACGCCGGACGGGGTGAGGGTCCATGAGCGGCCGCGCCACTGCTGCCAGCCGCGGGCGGCGTAGAAGGCGGCGGCCTCGTCGGAGGCGCCGAGCGCGCCGAGGTCGTATCCGGCGCGGATCACTCGTTCCAGCGCGGCCATCATGGCTGCTCCGTGGCCGCGGCCGCGACGGTCCGCGCGTACGCCGACCCCCTCGACGTAACCGCAGCGCAGCGCCCGGCCGCCGTGCAGCAGCCGGCGCTGGATCACGGAGGCGTGGCCGATGAGTTCGCCGTCCTCGTAGGCCAGGGCGTGCAGACCGCCGAGGGCGTGGTCCCAGTCCTCCTCGGTCATATCGTCGAAGACGTCGTGGAGGAGGGCGTGCACCGCTCCGAGCGTTGCGGCGTCCAGATCGGCGGTGTGGGCGACCCGCACCGTTGGCATGCGGCCCGTCGTCAGATCTCCGCCGGGCGCGGGGCAGTGGCTGGTGCCGGTGCCGGTGCCGGTGCTGGGCTCGAATGCGGGCGCGGTGTCCGTCATGACGGCATCGTCGCAGTCGGTCGCGTCGTCCCGCGAGGTGTTTCCACGGCGCGGAGCGGGCGGGGGAGCGGAACGGAGGGGGAGTGGAACGGAGGGGGACCGCCGGGGAGGGCCACGGACCTCGGGAGGCGGCCGTCGTTGCCGCTGGTCGCAAGCCGCGGGCCGGAAGCGGAGGCCGTGGAGCGGCGAGCGGGAGCTCCGCGCCGGACCGGGTCGGAGCCCCGTATCAGAGTCGCGTCAAGACCGGGGGTGAAGTTGTCAACTGCGGCTTTTGTTCCCTTGTGGGGTCGGTAGGGTCGCAGCAGGCCAGCCCGGTGGGGGCGGCCTTCACGTAAGACAATGGGGCCATGGCACGCGGCAAGCTACGGATCTATCTCGGGGCGGCGCCCGGCGTCGGCAAGACCTACGCGATGCTGTCCGAGGCGCACCGGCGCGTGGAGCGGGGCACTGACATCGCGGTGGCGTTCGTCGAGCACCACGGGCGGCCCCGTACCGAGGTCATGCTGCACGGCCTGGAGCAGATCCAGCGCCGCGAGCTGACGTACCGCGGCTCGGTTTTCACCGAAATGGACGTGGACGCGGCGCTGGCCCGCAAGCCCGCCGTGGCCCTGGTCGACGAGTTGGCCCACACCAACGTGCCCGGTTCGCGCAACGCCAAGCGCTGGCAGGACATCGAGGAGCTGTTGGAAGCCGGCATCGATGTCATCTCGACGGTGAACATCCAGCACCTGGAGTCCCTCGGGGACGTCGTGGAGGCCATAACGGGCGTCCGGCAGCGCGAGACCGTACCGGACGAGGTGGTGCGGCGGGCCGATCAGATCGAGCTGGTCGACATGTCGCCACAGGCGATCCGGCGCCGGATGGCGCACGGCAACATCTACCAGCCCGACAAGGTGGACGCCGCCCTGTCGAACTACTTCCGGCCGGGCAACCTCACGGCGCTGCGCGAGCTGGCGCTCCTCTGGGTCGCCGACCGTGTCGACGAGTACCTCCAGGAGTACCGGGCGGAGCACTCGATCCGGTCGACCTGGCAGGCCCGCGAACGGATCGTGGTCGGCCTGACCGGGGGTCCCGAAGGCCGTACGCTCATCCGCCGTGCCGCCCGGATGGCGGCCAAGGGCTCGGGCAGCGAGGTGCTCGCCGTCTACATAGCCCGCAGCGACGGGCTGACCTCCGCCTCGCCCAAGGAACTCGCCGTCCAGCGGACGCTGGTGGAGGACCTCGGCGGGACCTTCCACCACGTCATCGGGGACGACATACCGAGTGCGCTGCTGGAGTTTGCGCGCGGGGTGAACGCCACGCAGATCGTGCTGGGGTCGAGCCGCCGCAAGACCTGGCAGTACGTCTTCGGCCCGGGCGTCGGGGCGACCGTCGCCCGCGAATCGGGGCCGGACCTCGACGTGCACATCGTCACCCACGAGGAGGTCGCCAAGGGCCGTGGGCTGCCGGTGGCGCGCGGTGCGCGGCTGGGACGGGCCCGGATCATCGCCGGCTGGCTGGTCGGCGTGGTGGGCCCGGCACTGCTCTCGCTGCTGCTGTCCGGCCTCGCCAACGGCCCCGGGCTGGCCAACGACGTCCTGCTGTTCCTCTTCCTGACCGTCGTGGCGGCGCTGCTCGGCGGGCAGCTGCCGGCGCTGGCGTCGGCCGCGGTCGGCTCGCTGCTGCTGAACTTCTACTTCACGCCACCGACCCACACCCTCACCATCAGCGACCCGCAGAACATCGTCGCCATCGCGATCTTCTTCGCGGTCGCGGTGTCGGTCGCCTCGGTGGTGGACCTCGCCGCCCGCCGCACCCACCAGGCGGCCCGGCTGCGCGCCGAGTCGGAGATCCTGTCCTTCCTCGCCGGCAGTGTGCTGCGCGGCGAGACGACGCTGAGCGCCCTGCTGGAGCGGGTGCGGGAGACCTTCGGCATGGACACCGTGGCGCTGCTGGAGCGGCGCAGCGACGTCGACCCGTGGACCTGCGCGGGCCGGGCCGGCGGCCCGGACAAGGGCGGGCCGCTGCTGCGCCCCGAGGACGCGGACGTCGACATGCCGGTGGGCGACCACATGGCGCTGGCGCTGACCGGGCGGGTGCTGCCCGCCGAGGACCGCCGGGTGCTGGCCGCCTTCGCCGCCCAGGCCGCCGTCGTGCTCGACCGGCAGCGGCTGGTCGGCGAGGCGGAACGGGCCCGGGAGCTGGCCGAGGGCAACCGCATCCGGACGGCGCTGCTGGCCGCGGTCAGCCACGACCTGCGGACACCGCTGGCGAGCATCAAGGCCTCGGTCACCTCCCTGCGCTCGGACGACGTGGCCTGGTCGCCCCAGGACGAGGCGGAGCTGCTGGCGGGCATCGAGGCGGGCGCGGACCGGCTGGACCACCTGGTCGGCAACCTCCTGGACATGTCCCGGCTGCAGACCGGCACGGTCACCCCGCTGATCCGCGAGATCGACCTCGACGAGGTCGTGCCGATGGCGCTGGGCGGCGTACCGGAGGGCAGCGTCACCCTGGACATCCCGGAGGAGCTGCCGATCGTCGCGGTCGACCCCGGGCTGCTGGAACGTTCGGTCGCCAATCTCGTCGAGAACGCCGTGAAGTACAGCCCGGACGGGGAGACGGTGCTGGTCGCGGCCAGCGCGCTCGGCGACCGGGTGGAGCTGCGGATCGCCGACCGCGGTCCGGGCGTGCCCGACAGCGCCAAGGACCGGATCTTCGAGCCGTTCCAGCGCTACGGCGACGTCCCGCGCGGCGCCGGCGTGGGGCTGGGGCTCGCCGTGGCCCGGGGCTTCGCGGAGGCGATGGGCGGCACGCTCGCCGCCGAGGACACGCCCGGAGGCGGTATGACGATGGTCCTCACGCTCCGGGCCGCGGGCGGCCGGCCGCCGGTCCGCCCCGACCTTCCGGCCCAGGTCACGACATGAACCGGACCCCACTACCCCTCCACATGACCCGCACCGACCCCGCCCCGCCGGGACACGACACCACACCACGAGGAGATCGCCAGTGAACCGGGTGCTTGTGGTCGATGACGAGCCGCAGATCGTCCGCGCCCTCGTGATCAACCTGAAGGCGCGCAAGTACGAGGTCGACGCCGCCCCCGACGGGGCCACCGCCCTCAAGCTCGCCGCCGCCCGCCACCCCGACGTCATCGTCCTGGACCTCGGCCTGCCCGACATGGACGGCGTCGAGGTGATCAAGGGGCTGCGGGGCTGGACCCGGGTGCCGATCCTGGTGCTCTCCGCCCGGCAGACCTCCGACGAGAAGGTGGAGGCGCTGGACGCGGGCGCGGACGACTACGTCACCAAGCCGTTCGGCATGGACGAGCTGCTGGCCCGGCTGCGGGCGGCGGTGCGCCGGGCCGAGCCGACCGGGCCGGCCGACACCGCCGTGGTCGTGGAGACCGAGGGCTTCACCGTCGACCTCGCCGCGAAGAAGGTCAACCGCGGCGGCCGGGACATCCGGCTGACGCCCACCGAATGGCACCTCCTGGAGGTCCTGGTCCGCAACGCCGGCCGGCTGGTCAGCCAGAAGCAGCTGCTCCAGGAGGTCTGGGGCCCGTCCTACGGCACCGAGACGAACTATCTGCGGGTCTACATGGCCCAGCTCCGCCGCAAGCTGGAGAGCGACCCCTCGCACCCGAAGCACTTCATCACCGAGCCGGGGATGGGGTACCGCTTCGAGCAGTGAGGCGGGTG
The DNA here is from genome assembly GCF_055657085.1 of Streptomyces sp. NPDC107765. NCBI lineage: Bacteria > Bacillati > Actinomycetota > Actinomycetes > Kitasatosporales > Streptomycetaceae > Streptomyces > Streptomyces sp. NPDC107765. The sequence continues at coordinate 16,218 of NZ_JBVKBL010000011.1, forward strand.
GGGCGGCCGGGGGTCCGGGGGTTGGCCCCCGGGGGATGCGGCATCACCGAGCCGGGCATGGGGTACCGCTTCGAGCAGTGAGGCGGGCGGGGCGGACGAGGGCCGGGCGGTGCCCGCGGTGGGGACGCCCTGTGGACACCGTGATCCGCGGACCCGGGCACCGGTACGCTGGCTTTATGAGTGCTGGGACCCGATCCGAGAAGCCGGCCGGTCGCTTTCGCCGGATGCTCGACAGGCTGTCCTCCTCCGAGGAGGAGCTGCAGTCCGCCGAGTTGCAGCAGGACGCCGAGGACGCGGGGTGCACCCGCATCTGCGACTGCGACGACCGCCAGATAGTGAAGGTCACCGGCACCCTGCGGCATGTCACGCTGCGGCCGCGCGCCGGTGTGCCCGCGCTGGAGGCGGAGCTGTTCGACGGCTCCGCCGCGCTCGACGTGGTGTGGCTCGGCCGCCGCTCCATCGTCGGGATCGAGCCGGGCCGTAAGCTCATCGCCTCGGGCCGGATCTCGCTGAGTCACGGACGCCGGGTGCTCTTCAATCCGAAGTACGAACTCCGACCGCTCGGACAGGAGTAGCCGGTGACGTCTTACGACCGACCGACCACTGACCCGCACGCCGCCGCCGGCGCCACCCCCGGCACCGACCCCGCCGCCCCGGCCCCGCCGGACGACGGCGGGGGAGCCGGCCGGGAGGTGACCGAGGCGGCGCTGTTCGAGGCGTTCGGCGGGGTGCGGGGCCTGGTGGAGACGGTGCTCCCGGGCCTGCTGTTCGTGGCGATCTTCACGGTCAACAAGGACCTGCACGTCTCGGCGATCGCCGCGCTGGCCGTCTCGCTGGTGCTGGCGGCCGTCCGCCTGGTCCGCAAGGACACCGTCAAGCACGCCTTCGGCGGGGTCTTCGGTGTGGCCTTCGGCGTGGTCTTCGCGATGATGACCGGCAATGCCAAGGACTTCTACCTGCCCGGCATGCTCTACACCCTCGGCCTGGCCGTGGCCTACATGGTCACGACGCTCGCCGGAGTGCCGCTGATCGGCCTGATCCTGGGCCCGGTCTTCAAGGAGAACCTCTCCTGGCGCACCCGCAACCCCGGCCGGAAGAAGGCGTACGCCAAGGCCAGCTGGGCCTGGGGACTGATCCTCCTCGGCAAGTGCGCGATCCTCTTCCCGCTGTACTGGTGGGCGGACACCACCCAGCTCGGCTGGGTGCTGATCGCGCTGAAGATCCCGCCGTTCCTGCTCGCGGTCTATCTGACCTGGGTCTTCCTGGTGAAGGCGCCGCCGCCGATCGACGTCTTCGCCGAGATGGAGGCGGCCGAGCAGGCCGAGCAGGCGGAGAAGGAACGCAAAGAGGCACTGGCGAAGGACGGCGGCGGGGCGACGACCGGCCGCCATCGCCGCGAGTCCTAGCCGCGAGTCCTGGCCCGCGGCTCCGGCCGCATGCGACGAAGGGCGCTCCCGGAGATCTCCGGGAGCGCCCTTCGTCCGTGCTCAAGCCGTACGCCGGGTGCCGGCCGTACGACCGGGCCCGCTAGCCCGCCGCGTCCTCGCGCCGGACCGACAGCAGGTCCTCCAGCTGCTCCTCACGCGACTGGGCCGCGACGAACAGCAGCTCGTCGCCCGCCTCCAGGACGTCCTCCTTGTTGGGCGTGAGCACCCGCGTGCCGCGGATGATCGTGACCAGGGAGGTGTCCTCGGGCCATGCCACATCGCCGACCCGGGTGCCGGCCAGCGCGGCCTCCGGAGGCAGCGTCAGCTCGACGAGGTTGGCGTCGCCGTGGCTGAAGCGCAGCAGCCGGACCAGGTCGCCGACGCTGACCGCCTCCTCGACCAGGGCGGACATCAGACGCGGTGTGGAGACCGCGACGTCGACGCCCCAGGACTCGTTGAACAGCCACTCGTTCTTCGGGTTGTTGACCCGGGCGACCACCCGCGGCACGCCGTACTCGGTCTTGGCGAGCAGGGAGACGACGAGGTTGACCTTGTCGTCGCCGGTCGCCGCGATGACGACGTTGCAGCGCTGCAGCGCCGCCTCGTCCAGCGAGGTGATCTCGCAGGCGTCGGCCAGCAGCCACTCCGCGAGCGGCACCCGCTCGACCGAAATGGCGGTCGGCGCCTTGTCGATGAGCAGGATCTCGTGACCGTTTTCCAGGAGCTCGCCCGCGATGGAACGGCCCACCGCGCCCGCGCCCGCAATTGCGACCCTCATGCGTGCGCCTCCTCGGGACCCGTGGCGAATGCCGCCTCGACCTTCTCGACCTCGTCGGTGCGCATCATGACGTGCACCAGGTCGCCTTCCTGCAGCACCGTCTGGGAGGTCGGCAGCATCGACTCGCCCAGCCGGGTGAGGAAGGCGACGCGTACGCCGGTCTCCTCCTGCAGCTTGCTGATCTTGTGGCCGACCCAGGCCGGGGCGGTGTGCACCTCGGCGAGCTGGACGCCACCGCTGGGGTCCCGCCACAGCGGCTCGGCGCCCGACGGCAGCAGCCGGCGCAGCATCTGGTCGGCCGTCCAGCGGACGGTGGCGACCGTGGGGATGCCCAGCCGCTGGTAGACCTCGGCGCGGCGCGGGTCGTAGATCCGGGCCGCGACGTTCTCGACGCCGAACATCTCGCGGGCCACCCGGGCGGCGATGATGTTGGAGTTGTCACCGCTGGAGACGGCCGCGAAGGCGCCCGCCTCCTCGATACCGGCCTCCCGCAGGGTGTCCTGGTCGAAGCCGACGCCGGTCACCCGGCGGCCGCCGAAGGACGAGCCCAGGCGGCGGAAGGCGGTCGGGTCCTGGTCGACCACCGCGATGGTGTGGCCCTGGCTCTCCAGGGTCTGTGCGAGCGCGGATCCGACCCGCCCGCACCCCATGATGACGATGTGCATGCTGATTACCCCGTGCCCTGTACTAGCGCGCTGACCTGCACAAACACCCTGCTCACTACTTCCTTCTCCCAGTACCGGCGACACGAAGCCACAGCTCGCGATACGGACCGGGTGCGGCAACGGGCGCGCTGGTCGCACCGGTGGTCCGGTACAACCGTAGCCGCAAGAGTGGCTCCTGTAGGGGGCGCGGTAGGCAGCAGTCGGGGGCTCATCGGCCGGGCGGAGCGACGGCCTCCCGCGCCGGGCTGCGCCGCCCGCCGCCGGTAAGGCACGCTACGGGGTGTGCCCAACCTGCCTCTCCAGCCCCAACCGGGCTCTGCCGCCCCGCACATGGTGGTCTGCGGCGATGACGCGCTCGCCCACCGGCTCGCCACCGAGCTCCGGGAGGTCTACGGCGAACGGGTGACGCTGGTGACCCCCTCCGCCCGCGAGCCGCACCGGCCGCGAATCCCGCCGCCGGCCAGCCCGCTGGGCCGGGCCGGTGCGCTGCTCGGCCGGGTGTCGGCGGCGGTGACGCGCACCGCGCTGCCCGCGGAGCCGCCCGGCGAGGGCACCGAACCGCCGCCCGAGCCACTGCGGATCCTGGAGGCCGCGCAGCCGGACGACGCCGCGCTCATCGAGGCGGACATCGCCGGTGCGGAGGCGCTGGCCCTGGTCTACGACGACGACGAGCTCAACATCCACGCCGCGCTGCGGGCCCGCCGGCTCAATCCCCGGCTGCGGCTGGTCATCCGCCTCTACAACCGCAAGCTCGGCCAGCACCTGGAGGAGCTGCTCGATCAGGCCGCGGCGGTCGCCGCCCTGGGTGCCGGCGCGGACGGGTCCGCCGGGTACGTCGACGGTCCGGCCGGGGTCGATGCCTCGACGACCGTGCTGTCCGATGCGGACACCGTGGCGCCCGCGCTGGTCGCCACCGCGGTCGCCGGGACCAGCAAGGTCATCGAGGCGGACGGGCTGCTGCTGCGGGCCGTGGAACGTGCGCCGGTGCCGCCCGGCCGGTTAGCGGACCCGGAGCTGTGCACGCTGGCGGTGCTCCCCGCCTCCGCCGCCGACCCGGGAGCGGCCGGGGGCTCCGGCACCTTCACCGTCCCGCGTTCGCCCGCTTCCGCCAACTCCCTTGAGAGCGTGGCGAGTTCGGGCGGCATGGCGGACGAGGGGCCGGTGCTGCTGCCGGACGACGAGGCGGCCGAGGCCGCCACCGGCCGGGCCCGCATCGTCCTGGAGACCGTCTCCTACACGGGCACGGGCTCCTCCGCAGGCACGGGCTCCTCCGCGGGTACGGCCTCCTCCACGGGTACGGGTACGGGCGCGGGGCGGCCGGTGCGCCGGCGAGGGCTGCGCGGCCGCGGCGCCCCGCTCGCCTCGCTGTTCTCCCGGCGGCTGCGCTGGTCGCTGGCCGGCCTCGTCGGCGCGGTGCTGGCACTGGCCGTCGCCTCCTGGCTCACCACCGGCGAGGACCCGATGCACGCCACCTACCTCACGCTGCTCGACCTCTTCGCGATCAACGACCCGGCGCTCGGCGAGCCGCTGCCCCGCAAGATCCTCCAGCTGCTCTCCGGGCTGACCGGTCTGCTGCTGCTGCCGGTGCTGGTCGCCGCGGCGTTCGAGGGGCTGGGCACCTTCCGCAGCGCCTCGGCGCTGCGCCGGCCGCCGCGCGGTCTGTCGGGCCACGTGGTGCTGCTGGGCCTCGGCAAGGTCGGCACCCGGGTGCTGGCCCGGCTGCACGAGATGGGCATCCCCGTGGTGTGCATCGAGGCGGACCCGGAGGCGCGGGGGCTCGCACTGGCCCGGCGGCTGCGGGTGCCCACCGTCCTGGGGGACGTCACCCACGAAGGCGTCCTGGAGGCCGCGATGATCGGGCGGGCGTCCGGTCTGCTCGCGCTGACCAGCGAGGACACCACCAACCTGGAGGCCGCCCTCTACGCCCGCTCGGTCACCCCGCAGCTGCGGGTGACCCTCCGGCTGTTCGACGACCGCTTCGCCACCGCCGTCTACCGCACCCTGCGCGCCGCGCATCCCCGGGCGCTGACCCGCAGCCGCAGCGTCTCCTTCCTTGCCGCCCCCGCCTTTGCCGGCGCCATGATGGGACGGCAGATCCTGGGGGCGATCCCGGTCGAACGCCGGGTGGTGCTGGTCGCCCGGGTCGAGGTCCGCGGGCACGCCGCGCTGGAGGGCCGTACGGTCGGCGAGGTCCGCCGGCCGGGCCGGCTGCGGGTGCTGGCGGTCGACACCTCGGCCCCCGACGACCCGGACCCGGACGCCCCGGCCGCCGCACCGCCGCCGGCCGCCGAGCGCGCGCCGGCCCAGCTCGCCCACGAACTGGGCGACGGCTATGTCCTGCGGCCCCAGGACCGGGTGTTGCTGGTCGCCACCCGCCAGGGCCTGGGCGCCCTGCACTCCCGGCGGCCCCGGCCGTCCGGCACCGGACCGGCGGCCGCGGCACGCGCCGGGGGAGGGGTGAGCGGTTCGGCGTGACGACGGACAAGACGGAGCGTGGTGCAGGGCGGAGCGCTCCGTGACCGGCTTCGCCCCACGTGACGAAGGCCACGTACGCCCGCCGGCACCCCATGCCCGGCGGGCGTGCTGTGCGTACGACGTGCGGATCCTGTGCAGGCACGGGACTTGGGACCGCTCACGACCTGGGCCGGCGTGGCCCGTACCACGGCGGGTTGCTCCCCCGTGCGGGTGGCGGGTGGGCAGGGGGCTTGACTAAGCCTTAGCATCCTCTGCGTGTCCAAACTGACCGACGTGCCCAAACGGATCTTGATCGGGCGCGCACTGCGCAGCGACCGGCTCGGGGAGACCCTGCTCCCCAAGCGCATCGCACTCCCCGTCTTCGCCTCCGACCCGCTCTCCTCCGTGGCCTACGCGCCGGGCGAGGTGCTGCTCGTCCTGTCCGTCGCGGGAGTGTCGGCCTACCACTTCAGCCCCTGGATCGCGGTCGCGGTCGTGGTGCTGATGTTCACCGTCGTCGCGTCGTACCGGCAGAACGTGCACGCCTACCCGAGCGGTGGCGGTGACTACGAGGTCGCCACCACCAACCTCGGCGCCAAGGCCGGTCTCACCGTCGCCAGCGCCCTGCTCGTCGACTACGTGCTGACCGTCGCGGTGTCCATCTCCTCCGGAATCGAGAACCTGGGCTCCGCGATCCCGTTCGTCGTCGAGCACAAAACGCTCTGCGCGATCGCCGTCATCGTCCTGCTGACCCTGATGAACCTGCGTGGGGTCAAGGAGTCCGGCAAGCTCTTCGCCATCCCGACGTACGTCTTCGTGGCCGGCGTCTTCATCATGATCGTCTGGGGCGTCATCCGCTCCGTGGTCATGGGCGACACGATGAAGGCCCCCACCGCCGACTACACCATCCACGCCGAACAGGGCGGTCTGGCCGGCTTCGCGCTGATCTTCCTGCTGCTGCGTGCCTTCTCCTCCGGCTGTGCCGCGCTGACCGGTGTCGAGGCGATCTCCAACGGCGTCCCGGCCTTCCGCAAGCCCAAGTCGAAGAACGCCGCCACGACGCTGGCCCTCATGGGCGGCCTGGCCGTGACCATGTTCTGCGGCATCATCGCGCTGGCCATGACGACGCGGGTCAGGATGGCCGAGAACCCGGCCACCGACCTGCTCAACCACGGCCGGCCGCTGGGCTCCGGATACACCCAGAACCCGGTGATCTCCCAGGTCGCCGAGGCCGTCTTCGGCAAGGGCAGCTTCCTCTTCGTCGTCCTGGCCGCCGCCACCGCGCTGGTCCTGTTCCTGGCCGCCAACACCGCCTACAACGGCTTCCCGCTGCTCGGCTCGATCCTGGCCCAGGACCGCTACCTGCCGCGCCAGCTGCACACCCGCGGTGACCGGCTGGCCTTCTCCAACGGCATCGTGCTGCTGGCCGGCGCCGCCGCGGTCCTCGTCTACCTCTACGGCGCGGACTCCACCCGCCTCATCCAGCTCTACATCGTCGGCGTCTTCGTCTCCTTCACGCTCAGCCAGACCGGCATGGTCCGCCACTGGAACCGCCACCTGCTCACCGAGAAGGACCCGGCCAAGCGCCACCGGATGCACCGCTCCCGCGCGATCAACGCCTTCGGTGCCTTCTTCACCGGGCTCGTCCTCGTCGTGGTCCTGCTGACGAAGTTCACCCACGGCGCCTGGGTGGCCCTGCTCGGCATGGTCATCTTCTTCGCCACCATGACCGCGATCCGCCGCCACTACGACCGGGTCGCCGACGAGATCGCCGCCGAGGACACCACCGACGAGGACGTCGCCCGCCCCTCCCGCGTGCACTCCCTCGTCCTGGTCTCCAAGGTGCACAAGCCCACCCTGCGCGCCCTGAACTACGCCAAGCTGATGCGCACGGACACCCTCGAAGCGGTCAGCGTGGACGTCGACCAGGCCGACACCAAGGCCCTGCGCGAGGAGTGGGAGCGCCGCGGCATCGAGGTGCCGCTCAAGGTCCTGGCCTCGCCCTACCGCGAGATCACCCGCCCGATCATCGACTACGTCAAGTCGCTCCGCCGGGAGAGCCCGCGCGACGCCGTCTCCGTCTACATCCCGGAGTACGTCGTCGGCCACTGGTACGAGCACCTCCTGCACAACCAGAGCGCCCTCCGCCTCAAGGGCCGCCTCCTCTTCACCCCCGGCGTCATGGTCACCTCCGTGCCCTGGCAGCTGGACTCCTCCGAGGCCGCCAAGCTGCGCGCCCGCAAGCGCGCCGAGTGGAACGCCCCGGGCGCGGTACGCCGCGGCCCGGTCGCCCAGCCGAAGAAGGAGAAGGCGGCGACCAAGAAGTAGCGGCCGGGCGTGCGACCGCGGGCCGGCGCACACCGGCCCGGGCGTGCGACCGGGCACACCGCACCGGGACGTAGACTTGACGGCTGGCCTCCCTCCGGAGGCCGGCCGTCGTCGCGTCGTACCACCATCTCAGGAGCCCACCCGCCATGCCGGAAGAACCCAAGAACCCGCTGGCCGGCGAGGAGAAGTCCCTGGCCGGTACGGACCGGCCGCCGGCCGCCGCCGCGAAGTCGCTGGTCGGTGCGGAGTACGAGGTCGAGATCGGCCCGGTCGCGCACGGCGGCCACTGCATCGCCCGTACCGAAGCGGGCCAGGTCCTCTTCGTCCGCCACACCCTCCCCGGCGAGCGCGTGATCGCCCGGGTCACCGAGGGCGAAGAAGGCGCACGCTTCCTCCGCGCCGACGCCGTACAGATCCTCCAGCCCTCCAAGGACCGCGTCGAGGCCCCCTGCCCCTTCTCCGGCCCGGGCCGCTGCGGCGGTTGCGACTGGCAGCACGCCAAGCCGGGCGCGCAGCGCCGCCTCAAGGGCGAGGTGGTGGCCGAGCAGCTGATGCGGCTGGCCGGACTGACTCCCGAGGCGGCCGGCTGGGACGGCACCGTCGAGCCCGCCCCCGGCGACAAGGTCGGCCCCGGCGAGGTCCCCGCCTGGCGCACCCGCGTCCAGTACGCCGTCGACGCCGAGGGCCGCGCCGGTCTGCGCAAGCACCGCTCGCACGACGTCGAGCCCGTCACCCACTGCCTGATCGCCGCACCCGGGGTGTCCGAACTCGGCGTGGAGAAGCGCGACTGGCCCCAGATCGCCACCGTCGAGGCGATCGCCGCCACCGGCTCCCACGACCGCCAGGTCATCCTCACCCCCCGCCCCGGCGGCCGCCTCCCGATCGTCGAACTCGACAAGCCCGTCTCCGTCCTGCGCATCGGCGAAAAGGACGAGCAGGTCCACCGCGTCCACGGCCGCCCCTTCGTCCGCGAACGCGCCGCCGGCCGCACCTGGCGCGTCGGCAACGGCGGCTTCTGGCAGGTCCACCCGAAGGCCGCCGACCTCCTCGTCGACGCCGTCATGCAGGGCCTGATGCCGAAGAAGGGCGACATGGCCCTCGACCTCTACTGCGGTGTCGGCCTGTTCGCCGGCGCCCTCGCCGAACGCGTCGGCGACAAGGGCGCGGTCCTCGGCATCGAATCCGGCAAGCGCGCCGTCGAGGACGCCCGCCACAACCTCGCCGACCTCGACCGCGTCCGCATCGAACACGGCAAGGTCGAGTCCGTCCTCCCCCGCACCGGCATCACCGACGTCGACCTCGTCGTCCTCGACCCACCCCGAGCCGGCGCCGGCAAATCCACCGTCCATCACCTCGCCTCCCTCACCCCCCGCCGCCTCGCCTACGTAGCCTGCGACCCGGCGGCCCTGGCCCGCGACCTGAAGTACTTCGCGGAGGTGGGGTATGTACCGCGGCGGATGCGGGCGTTTGATTTGTTTCCTATGACGCATCATGTGGAGTGTGTGGTAGTGCTGGAGAAGGCCGCTAAGGGCGCCTGACCTGCGGGTTCGGGTGATGTGTGTGATGTGCGCCGCGGGCGTTACGGGCGATATCTTGACCCTGAAATGACGCGCGGCGAGGCATCTTGACGCTCATTTGACGCTCGCCCTGATGGGCCATCAGGCCCATTGCGCCGCTGGTCAGACAGTCTCCTGGCTGCGCGGGTGTGGCACGTTGCCGTGTGCCGACGGGGGCACTTCGTGTCGCGGTCGGCCTCTCTGGGGGACTATCGCTGCGGTTTGTCGGGACGGGGCGTCTACCTCTTCTTCGGTCGGTGATCTGTCAGGCGAAGGGCACCTGGGCGGCCGGAGCCGCACTCTTCTCGAACGGGTGCTGCCACAGGCCCTCCGCGGCCAGCCTGGGCAGCACCCCCTCGCCGAACCAGTACGCCTCCTCCAGGTGCGGGTAGCCGGAGAAGACGAACTCGTCGATGCCGAGGGCCGCGTACTCCTTGATTCGCTCGGCGACCTCTGCGTGGCTGCCGACGAGTGCGGTGCCCGCGCCGCCGCGCACCAGGCCGATCCCTGCCCAGAGGTTGGGGTGGATCTCCAGGCCGTACCGGTCCCCACCGCTGTGCAGTGCGAGCATCCGCTGCTGTCCTTCGGACTCGCTGCGGGCGAGTCCTGCTTGTACGGATGCCACGGTCTTCTGGTCGAAGCCCGCCAGGAGCCGGTCGGCCTCGGCCCACGCCTGCTCGGACGTGTCCCTGGTGATGACGTGCAGCCGGATGCCGAACCGCACCGAGCGCTGCTCCTTCGCGGCGAGCTCCCGGATCCGAGTGATCTTCTCGGCTACCTGTGCGGGAGGTTCGCCCCAGGTGAGGTACACGTCGACGTGCCGGGCCGCTATCTCGCCGGCGATCGGCGAGGAGCCACCGAAGTAGATCTCGGGGACCGGATCCGGCGTGCGTGCCAGCTTCGCGTCCTCGACGCTGAGGTGTTCGCCTCGCAGGTCGACCGTCTTGCCTTCCCACAGGGCCCGGACGATTTCAAGGAATTCTCCGGTGCGGCGGTACCGGGCGTCCTTGTCGAGGAAGTCGCCGTAGGCGCGCTGTTCGTGGCTCTCGCCGCCGGTGACCACGTTGAGCAGGAGGCGGCCTCCGGTCTGCCGCTGGAAGGTGGAGGCCATCTGGGCGGCGAGCGTGGGGGAGACGAAGCCGGGGCGGAAGGCGACCAGGAACTTCAGCCGCTCGGTGTGCTGGGCGACCATCGCGGTGGTCAGCCACGCGTCCTCGCACCAGGCGCCGGTGGGGGTGAGCGCGGCCACGTAGCCCAGGTCCTCGGCGGCGCGGGCGATCTGGCTCAGGTAGGCCACCGTCGGCGGCCGGTCGCGTCCGCTGACGGTGGCCGGGGTGCCGTGACCGCCCCCGACGACATGACGGCTGTCGCCGTTGGTGGGCAGGAACCAGTGGAAGGTGAGGGACACGTGGTGTCTCCGTTCGGGACGCCCGGGGGCCTGACAGGTCCTCGGGGGGGTGTCAGAGCAGGCCGTGGCGGGGTGGCCGGGTGTGGTTGAGCACATGGCGTCCGATGTGCTGGATCTTCCAGCGGACCGGATCGTGCAGCGTATGGGTGCGGGCGTCGCGCCAGTGCCTGTGCAGGTTGAGGGAGTTGAGGGCGGAGCGTGTGCCGGCCACCTCGAAGAGGGCGCCCGTCACCTCCACGGCGGTCTGCGCGGCCAGTACCTTGGCGGCGGCCACGGCGATCGACGCCTCGGCCGCCGAATCGTCGGTGAGGTCGACTCGGGCGGTGTCCACGGCCCGCCCGGCGTCACCCAGCAGTGCCTTTGCGGCCCTGACCTGGACGGAGAGTTCGCCGAACCGCTGGATCAGCAGGGGGTCCTCGGCGGCCGTTTCGACGCCGCTCTCGAACCAGGGGCGGCTCTTGGTCCGTACGAACTGGGCCGCCTCTGCGAGGGCGGCTCCGGCGATGCCGGTGTCGATCGCCGCGTGCAGCAACTGGGCTACCGCGCCATGGAGTTGCGGGCCTTCGAAGGTGAGGTGGTGCGGTAGGACGCGGTCGGCCGGCACCCGTACGCCCGCAAGGCGGACGGTGCCGCTCGCGGTGGTGCGCTGGCCCATGCCGTCCCAGTCGTCCACGACGGTGAGGCCCGGCGAGTCCCGGGGCACGTAGGCCACCTGCAGGCTCTCGTCCTCCGTGCGGGCCAGCACGGGGATCCAGTGGGCGAAGAGGGCGCCGGTGGAGTAGTGCTTGACTCCTGTCAGGTCGTACGAGCCGTCGGGCCGGAGCTCCAGGCGGGTGCGGATGTCCTGGACGTGCTTGGTGCCCGCCTCCGACTGGGCGTTGCCCAGGCGTGCCCCGGAGAGCAGTTCGGCGAAGAAGAACTTCTGCTGTTCGTCGGTTCCTTGGCGGCGGATCACATTGACGTAGGCGAAGTGGCTCTGCGGGATCTGGGCGAGGCTGGCGTCCGCCGCGGACAGCAGCCGGAAGATCTCGGCGAGGGTCTCCGCGGAGACGTCGGCCCCGCCGTGTTCGGCGGGGACGGTGACGGCGAGCAGCCCGGATGCGGAGAGCCGGTCCAGCTCCGCACGCGGCAGACGGCGTTCGACGTCCCGCGCGGAGGCGTCGGCGCGGAACTCCTCGGCCAGAGAGGCGGCGACCGTGAGGGCCTCCGCGTCGTCGGCGATGACGTGTGCGGTCATGGCTCAGCCCGCCATGGCCGGCAGTGGCGCACGGCCGAGGGCCGTCGCGAACTGGTCGAACACCTGGTTTAGCGCTTCGCCCGCGGCCGGGGCGATGGTCAGAGTGCCGTCCTCGTGGGCGGTGAGGTCCTTGTCGAGGGTGAACCAGCCTTGGACGATATGAGCGGCGCCCATGGAGCTGAGCACCGGGCGCAGGGCGTAGTCGATGGCCAGGACGTGTGCCGTGGTGCCGCCGGTGGCCAGGGGAAGCACCGTCTTGCCCGCGAGTGCGTACTGCGGGAGCAGGTCGAGGAGCGCCTTGAGGACACCGGAGTAAGCCGCCTTGTAGACGGGCGTGCCGATGACGACCCCGTCGGCGCGGGCGAAGAGCTCGGTGGCCTCCACGATGGCCGGATGGCGGAAGTCGGCGCCGAGCAGCGCCTCGGCCGGGATGGCGCGGACGTCGAGCGGGAGCACCTCGTGGCCCTGGGCGGCGAGGCGCGCATCCAGGTGGCGCAGCAGTTTCCCGGTGCGGGAGGAGACGGAGGGGCTTCCGGAGACGGACAGGACGGTGGCCATGGGTGCCCTTTCGGATGAGGGGGCGCCTTCCACGGTGGAAGGCGCCCCGGAGCGCGGTCAGGAGTACCAGGTCGGTTCGGGCAGCTCACCGTCCAGGACCCAGCGTCCGACCTCGCGGCGCTTGTAGGAGACCGGGTCGTGGAGGGTGTGGGTGCGTACGTTGCGCCAGAACCGGTCCAGGCCCTCGGCGTGGGAGGTGGAGCGGGCCCCGGTGACCTCGAAGATGCGGTTCGAGACTTCCAGGGCGACGTCGGTGGCGCGGGCCTTGACCGCGGCCACCCGAACCTCGAATTCGCCACGAGTCTGCTCGGTGACCGCGTCGGGGTCCTCGTGCAGTCGCTGCCCCTCGGCGGCGACTGCGTCGGCCAGTGCCTCGACCGCCCACAGCTTCGCCGTGAGGTCGCCGTAGATGTCGATGACGTACGGCTCGTCGACCGCGCGTTCGTGGTCCCCGTGCAGCCAGGGGCGCGTCTTCTCGCGTGTGTAGGTGGCGGCCGTCTGCAGCGCGCCGGCTGCGATGCCGAGGTAGAAGTTGACGAAGACCAGCTGGATGGTGGGGACGTTGAGGGTGTTGTAGATGCGCGGCTGGAACTTCTTGGCGACGTATCCGGCCGCGGAGGACCACGGGGTGCGGACGCCGTCGAGGGTGACGCCGCCGCTCTCGGTGAGCCGCTGGCCGATGTTGTCCCAGTCGTCGTGGAAGGTCAGGCCGTCGCTGTCGGAGGGGACGATGGCGAAGACGTGCTGGTCGGTGCCCTCGAAGACGCCCTCCAGAACGGTGACGTCGGAGATCCTGCTGCCGGTGGAGAAGGTCTTTCGACCGGTGAAGACCAGGTCGTCGCCGTCCTCGGTCACGATGACGTCCGCGTCGCGCGGATTGACGGCCCCGCCGAAGAACCAGCGGTTCCTGGCGGCCTCGGCCTCCACGTGCTCCCACTGCTCGCGGGTGCCCACCAGGCGGGCGGCCCAGTTCCACAGGTAGTGGTAGCCGAGGAGCTGGGCGATGGAACCGTCGGCCTTGGCGACCTCGCGGACCACCTGGTAGGCGGTCGTCCAGTCCTCACCCGCGCCACCGTGCGCGACGGGGCCGAGCAGGGTCACCAGGCCGGATTCCTTGAGGAGTTGAACCTCGGCGTACGGGGTGGCACCCGCGTGGTCGCGGGCGGCGGCGTCGGTGGCGAGGACGGTGGCGACCTCGGCGGCGCGGGCGATCCATTCCCCGGCGGACTGCGGGGCGGGGCGGGTCTGCCAGTCGACGGGCGTGAAGGTGCTCATGGTGAGTGACCTCTTTCGCGGCGTGAGGTACGAGAGGCGGGAAGTACGGAGGGGCGGGCGGCGTGATTAGGCGGGGACGGGCGCGGACTCGGCTCTGCCGTCGGGCAGTTGGGACTCCAGTTCGCGGACCAGGGGCAGGACCCGCCGGCCGAAGTACTCGACCTCCTCGTGGTAATGCAGGAAGCCCAGGAGGAGCATGTCGACGCCGAGTTTCTTGTACGCGACGATCCGCTCGGCGATCTGCTCAGGGGTGCCGATGAGCCCGGTGCGGAAGCCGTCGTTGTACTGCACCAGGTCCTCGAAGGAGGAGTCCTGCCACATGCCCTTGCCGTCCGCGGCCGACCGGCCGGCCTGCTTGACGGCCGCGCCGAAGCCCTCGACGGCCTCGGTGTCCGCCCGGGCGACGATCTCGCGCAGCGTCTCGCGCGCCTCGGCTTCCGTGTCGCGTGCGATGAGGAAGCCGTTGAGGCCGAACTTCGGTGCGGTCCGGCCCGCTTCGGCGGCGGATTTGCGGACGTCGCCGACCTGCTCGGTGACCCCGGCGAAGTCCTTGCCGTTGGAGAAGTACCAGTCGGATACCCGGCCGGCCATGGCGCGCGCAGCCGTGGAGTTGCCGCCCTGGAAGATCTCCGGATGGGGGCGCTCGGGTGCGTTCAGCGGCTTGGGTTTGAGGGTGAAGTCGCGCAGCCGGTAGAAGTCGCCGGCGAGTTCGGTGTGGTCCTCGGTCCAGAGCTGACGAAGCGCGCGGATGAACTCCTCCGACCGGCGGTACCGCTCGTCGTGCTCGAGCCAGGGCTCGCCCAGGGCGGTGAACTCGCCCTTGAACCAGCCGCTGACGACGTTGACCGCGAACCGGCCCTTGGAGAGGTGGTCCGCGGTGGCACCGAACTTGGCGAGAACGCCCGGATGCCACAGGCCGGGGTGTACGGCGGCGATGACCTTCAACCGCTCGGTGGCCAGCAGCAGGGCGAGGCTGAAGCTGGTGGACTCGTGCTGGTACTCGGCTCCGTAACTGGCCATGTACCGAACCTGGCTGAGGGCGTAGTCGAAGCCGTTGTTCTCGGCGAGAACGGCCAGTTCCCGGTTGTAGTCGTATCCCCAGTCGGTGCGCTGTTCGATATTACTGGTGACCAGGCCACCGCTGACATTGGGAACCCAATAGGCGAATGTGAGGGGCGCGGGCATACAGAACTCCTGTCGCGGAATGCTCAGAGTTTCTGGCACGCCGAATTCGGCAGACTTGCGCGAGAGCCGGATTCAGACGGTGTGAGGACAGCGCGGCACGCCGGCCGGTACGACGCGTGCGGGTGCTGGAGGAGAGCGGCGGATCAGCGAATCAGGCCGCAGCTACGACAGGAGGCGCTGGAGACGCGAGCGAGGTCGACATGGCGTCGCCACGTGAGGTCCAGTCGCTTGTTCATGAACTCGATGCTGGCAGCGGTCCATGAGAACCGTCAAGGGAAACCCGACGGGTTCCGTATCGTGGACCATTGGATTTCACGAGCCTGTGACAGGGGAAGCCTTGCACTGCTCAGAAAACCAAAAGCATTCTGCTGGGATGCGGACCGAACAACTGGAATACATCGCTGCGGTGACCCGGCTCGGTTCTCTCCGCCGGGCGGCGGAAGAGCTGCGCGTGTCGCAGCCCGCGCTGAGCGAGACCGTCAGAAATCTGGAACGGGAGCTGGGCGTCGACCTCCTTGAGCGCAAGCGGTCCGGTTCGACGATGAGCGCGCAGGGCCGGGAACTGCTGCCGCACATCGCGAGCGTGCTGGAAGCGCTGGACCGGCTCCGTGCCGCAGCCGGCGAGCAGCACCGGATCAGCCGCATGGTGCGGGTGGGCACGGTGAACGCGGCAACCGTGCCGCTGCTCGTGCCGGTGGTGCGGGACTTTCGCGCGACGCATCCGGTCACCCAGGTCGAGGTGGTCGGTGTGCAGCAGACAGAGATCCAACGAGCCCTCCGCGAAGGCGGCTTCGACCTCGGACTGGTCAACCACCTGGACGGCGACGACGTACCCGCTGACCTTGAGACATCCCGGCTCCTGCGCGGCCGGCCGGTGGTCTGCATGCACCCCGACAGCCCCCTCGCCTCCCGTCCGGCGATCACCGTGGAAGAGCTCCTCCGCGAACCTCTGGTCGCGATGCGCTCCGGTTACGTCATGCACCGGTTCGTGCACCGGCTCCTGGCAGGCCGGGATCCGGTCTTCTCGTACTCCACCGACGGGGCCGAGATGGGCAAGCTGATGGTGGCCGAAGGGCTCGGGGCCACGGTCCTGCCGGACTTCAGCGTGATCGGCGATCCGCTGGAGCGGCTCGGCAGGATCATCCACCGACCGCTCGCGGACGACTCGACCCACGTACTGCTGATGCTGCAACGCCGGAAGGGCGACGCGGTGCCGCAGGCGGCGCAGGACCTGCACCAGGGATTCGTGCGCAGGGCCAGAGAGCTGAACGGGGTATCAGATCCCGTCGCTCCGACGGCATGCACGGTCGGGACCTGACGCACTTTCGGGGCAGGCTCCGGACGCCAAGCGGCGGGCCTTGTGGTGCTCGTGGCCGCGGCGGATTCAACGCACGCACGGACGAAGGAGCCCCACGCAGTCATCGGCACGCGCTGTCAAGGCACAGCAAGATGACGAAGCTCGCTTACCCGCTTGTCGTGGTCCGGCCGGCCGAGTCGGTTTCTTCCGGAAGCGCTTCTGTAGTCAGGGTGCCGTCGTGCGCTCATGCTTGAACCGGCCACCAGTTTGTAGCGGTCGTTTGCCAGCTCGCTGGTGCTGCGGTGTGCCGGCCGGACGAGTCGCCATGAGTGTCCATGACGCTCATTTGACGCTCCGGGTACGTAACAGCCTGCCGACGAACCACGAAAGACTGCCTGAACTGCGGATTCTCCCGGCCCCGCGACGGGAGGCACGATTTCGACGACGCATCACATGGAGTGCGCCCTCATCCTCCAACCCGCCGAAAGCCCCGCTGATCAGCACGCCGCGCGGTGGACGCAAGGCGCGCCCCCGCCCCTCACGCCCCAGCGCACGCGCGTGCCGCCGCGCCGAGGCGGCGGATGCCCTCGGTGAGGTCGGCGAGGTCCTCCGAAGCTGCGAAGCCGAGCCTCAGGTAGGCGCCTGGTTGCTCGGCCGGGAAGTAGCGGGCGCCCGCGTTGACCGTCACACCGTGGGCCCGTGCCGCGTCTGCGAGGGTGGAGTCGTTCAGGCCGGGCGGTAGTTGGGCCCACAGGTGCAGGCCGCCTTCCGGGATGCGGGTGGGGGGCCAGTCGGGCAGTTCGCGCGCCATGGCTGCGGCCAGTACCGCACAGCGTTCCCTCAAGTGCGCGGAAAGGGCGCGCAGATGCCGGTCCCACGCGGGGGTGCTGACCAGTTCCAAGGCCGCCTCCTGCAGTGGCCTGGCGATGAAGAAGTCGTCCACCTGGCGCATCCCCTGCAGTCTGCGCATCACCGGTCCACGGGCGATCACCGCCCCGATGCGCAGGCTCGGGGAGGCCGGCTTGGTCAGTGAGGTCAGTTGGACCACTGTGCCGTCGCGGTCGTCCGCGACCAGGGGGAGCGGCACCGGGCCGCCGTGGCCGAGGTGGCGGGCGAAGTCGTCCTCGATGAGGAACGCCCCGGCGGCGCGGGCCACGTCCACGACCTGGCGGCGCCGTGCCGGAGCGAGCACGGCGCCGGTCGGATTGTGGAAGGTGGGCTGGCAGTACAGTAGCCGGGCGCCGGTCACGGCGAAGGCGTCGGCCAGCAGGTCGGGGCGGACACCGTCGCCGTCCATCGGTACGGCCACCGGGCGCAGCCCCGCCGCGCGGGCGGCGGCCAGCGCGCCCGGGTACGTCGGCGACTCCACCAGCACGGGGCTGCCCGGCGCGGCGAGCGCGCGGAAGAGCATCGACAGTGCGCCCTGGCCGCCGCCGGTGATCAGTACGTCCTCGGGCCCCACGGTGCTTCCGGCGGCTCGGGCGAAGACGGCGCGCAGTGGCGCCAGGCCCGCGGCGGGTGCCCGGTCCCAGGCGCCGGGACGGCGGGCGGCCCGGGCCAGCGCCGCGCTCAACGCCCGTTCCGGGCGGAGTGAGGGGTGCAGATAGCCGCCTGCCATGGTGATCCCGCCTGTGGGCGGCGGATCCGAAAGGCCCTCCGCGGCACCCGGGTCGAAGTCCCGTCCGGCGAGTGCCACGGCCTGCCAGGAGGTGTCCGGCGCGTCGGTGGCCGAGTGAGTGCGGCGCGGGGCGACGTAGGTGCCGCTGCCCGGGCGGGTGACCACCTCGCCCTCGGCCGACAGTTGGGCGAACGCCCTCGACACCGTCACCGGGCTGACACCGTGACGCCCCGTCAACTCCCGGCTGCTGGGCAGTCGGTCACCGGGTGCGAGACGGGCGATCTCCGTGCGGAGTATCTCTACCAACGCCTCAGTACTGCTACTCTCAGACATGAGACAACAGAGTAACGCTTCTCTCCCTGCTGGAGAATCGCTCCTGGACACGGCCGCGGAGATCGCGGCGCTGCGCGCCGAAACCCCTGGCTGCGAGTCGGTCATCCACTTCAACAACGCGGGCTGCGGCCTGGTGGCCCGCCCGGTCCTCGCGGCGATGACCGACCACCTCCGGCTGGAGGCGACCATCGGCGGATACGAGGCCTCCGCCGCACGGGAAGTCCAGGTCCGTGACTTCTACGCATCGATCGCCGACCTCCTGGGCACCGGGCCCGGCAACATCGCCTTCGCCGGCAGCGCGACCCACGCGTACAGCAAAGCGCTGTCGGCGATCGACTTCCGGGCCGGCGACGTCATCCTCACCACGCGCAACGACTTCATCTCCAACCAGATCGCGTTCCTCGCCCTGCGCAAACGCTTCGGCGTCGAGATCGTCCACGCCCCCGACCACCCCGACGGCAGCGGTGTCGACGTCGGTGCCATGGCGGCGCTCATGCGCTCCCGCCGGCCCCGCCTCGTCGCCGCGACGCATGTGCCCACCAACTCCGGCCTCGTCCAGCCGGTGGCCGAGATCGGCCGTCACTGCCGTGAACTGGGCCTGCTTTACCTCGTGGACGCCTGCCAGTCGGTGGGCCAGTACCCGATCGACGTGGACGAGATCGGCTGCGACCTGCTCACCGCGACCTGCCGCAAGTTCCTGCGCGGCCCGCGGGGTTCGGGCTTCCTCTACGTCTCCGACCGCGTCCTGCGGGAGGGCTACGAGCCCCTGTTCATCGACATGTACGGCGCCCGCTGGGCCGATGCCGAAACGTACCGGCCGGTGGACAGCGCGGCACGGTTCGAGGAGTGGGAGTTCCCGTACGCCACCCTGCTCGGCTGTGCGGCGGCGGTGCGCTACGCCCTGCGGGTCGGCCTGGAGCCGATCTCCCGCCGGACGCCCGCGCTGGCCGCCCGGCTGCGCGACCGCCTGGCGGACATCCCCGGCATACGGCTCCTCGACCGCGGCCCGGCCCCGGCGGCGCTCGTCACCTTCGAGACCGAGGGCTGGCAGCCGCAGCCGTTCAAGACGGCCCTGGACGAGCGCGGCATCAACTCGGCTTTGAGTTTCCGGGAGTTCGCGCAGTACGACTTCGACGACAAGGACGTCGACTGGTGCCTCCGGCTGTCACCGCACTACTACAACACTGAGGACGAGGTCGACACGGTCGCCGCAGCCGTCGCCGAACTCGCCGAGCGCGGGCCGAGGATGCGCTGATGGCGTCGGCGAATGTGGCGGCGGCCGGCCCGGAGGCGGCTGCCGGGAAGCCGCCCAGAACCCTCTGGCGCAACGGCGACTTCCTCACCTTCTGGCTGGGCGAGACCGTGTCGCTGCTCGGCACCCAGGTGACGACCCTCGCGCTGCCCCTCACCGCCATCCGCGCGTTCGGGGCCAGCGACGAGCAGGTGGGACTGCTGCGGTTCCTGCAGCTCGCCCCCTACCTCGGCCTCGCCCTGATCTTCGGGGTGTGGGTGGACCGGGCCCGCCGGCGCAGGGTCATGCTCGCGGCGAACCTGGTCCGGATGGTCCTGCTGGCGCTGGTCCCCGTCCTGTACTGGGCGGACGCCCTCAGCATGGTCACCCTGACGGTCATCGCGTGTGCCGTCGGTGTCGCATCGGTGCTGTTCGACGTGAGCTGGATGTCGTACGTCCCCACCCTGGTGCGCGATCCCGAGCAGTACGTCGAGGCGAGCGCGAAGATGGGCGTCAGCTCGTCCACGGCGGATGTGACGGGGCCCGGTCTGGCGGGTGTCCTGGTGTCGGCGCTGACCGCACCGGTGGCACTGATCGTGGACGCCTGCTCGTACCTGGTCTCCGTGATCTCCCTGCTGCTCATCCGCACCCCCGAGCCGCGTCCGGAGCGGGGTCCCCACCGCCACATCTGGGCGGAGCTGCGGGACGGCCTCCGCTGGGTCATGACGAACAGGATTCTGCGGGCCCTGGCGCTCGTCGGATTCTGCTGCAACTTCTCCATGATCACCGTCTGGACGATGTTCCTGCTCCACGGCACGCGCGATCTGCATCTCGCCCCGTCCGTTCTCGGTGGCATCTTCGCCACGGCTTCGGTGGGCGGCCTCATCGGCGCGCTGACCTCCGGACGGGTCATCAAGCGGTTCCGCCTCGGACGCGTCTATCTGGTGGCCCAGTCGGCCCTCCTGCTCGGCCCGGTCCTCCTCGCCACCGCCGCCGGACCGAGCCGGCTGGTGATCGCGATGTGCGTGGCGTCCTTCTTCGTCACGTACCTGGGCCTCGGCGTCGCCAACGTCATCATCGTCAGCCTCCGGCAGACGAGCACTCCCGCGTCGATGATGGGGAGGATGACCGCGGCCTTCCGAATGCTGCTGTTCGGCGGCGGCGCACTCGGTGGCCTGTCCGCCGGGCTCCTGACCGGCGCGCTCGGCGGCAGGGGCGCCCTGACCGTCGCGGCGCTCGGCTCCGCCGTCGTGGTGATCGGGCTCTTCGCGTCCCCGGTCACCAGACTGGCAGCGCTGCCGTCACCGGCCGAGCACGCCGGGCGTCATTGACCGTACCTGCGGATGGTCCGGTGCCCGGCAGGAGGTGAACCTGCCGGGCACCCGCGACGGCCGGGCGGCCACATTCCGTCCGCCGATGTGCCCGGAGCGGGCGGGGCTGATAGACAACCAAGGCGAACGGGCCGCGCCTTCACCACGGGCCGCCCCACAGACCGACCCGAGCGACCGGAACAAGGACACCAGACATGCTGCTGGCCGAGCAGGCATTCGTCGGGCTGAGGCTGCGCGGACAGCAGGTGCAGGCCGTTGCCACCGTGTTCGCCGACGAGGCCCGCCGCCGTTCCGCAGCCGGCCTCGGGGCCGTCGACAGCCGGGCGCTGCTCACCGTCCTGCACGACCTTCCCGTGGACCACGCCGTTCCGCTGTCCGTCCTCGAGCCGCATGCTCTGCGAACGCTGTGCACCGCACCGCCCGGTGTCGTGGACCTGTCGGCCGGTCAGGGCATCGCCGTACGGCGGGTTGTGCCTGCTGCCCGCGTCGAGCTGGTCCTCGTCCACGGGCCGCAGGGAGTCGCGCCCCACGCATGGGACTCCGCCGTCCGGGACGCCTCGCAGTTCGCGCCGTTCTGCGCACGCGGGGTCGTCATCACCCGCCCCGGGCCGGAACGAGGGCGGCGCATGCCTGGACCGCCTGATGACCCCGAGACGGACCTGCTGCTTCTCAAAGCCCGCTTCTACGGAGTCGGCGTCGCCGTCCAAGGGCCTGCCGGGCTGCGTTGGCTCCTGGAGCCCGCGCCCTATCGTCCCCAGCGTCACTCCGCCGCTCAGTGGCTCTTCCACGAGCAGGCATGGCGTCAACTCGGCCGGGACCTGTCCTGAGCCCGACGCCTCCCCACCATGGGCAGCGCGGGCGGACAGGAGCGGCGCCAGGCTTGAAGCACGTTGGGGAAGGCGACCTCCGTATCCGTCTGGGACGCCAACAGGCGGTGGTACTCCCAGGCGTCCGCGAGTTGCTGACGCCACCAGCCGATCCGCTCGTCGCCGGGCAGGGTCGCGTCCAATTCCTCATGGAGGCCATAGAGTTCGCAGACGGTGTGCCGGAGCGCTGCCATCACATGGGCGGCGCTGTCCGTGAAGCGGGTGAGAGCGGCTCCCCCGCACACCGCGCAGTCGCAGGTCCACGGAGCGATGTGGGCGAACCAGTCCTGGAGCCTCGCCACGCGGTGGTAGCGGAGCAGACGCCGGACCAGGACCACCGGATGCGGCTTGTGGCCGCCACCCCCGCTGTCGGGCCGCGGAGCCACTCCATGGCGGAGAACGGCCGAGGCCCCGACCGCCGCACCCAGCGCCCCGTGGGCCATCGCGTCGAAGGCCGCGAGGTCCGTGCGCCACAGGACGAGCCGGGGGCAGGAACGGCACAACTGCCGCAGCCCCTCGGGTGCCTGAACGCGGTCCAGCGGGTCACCGTCCGCCTGCAGGATCAGCGCCACCGGGTGTCGACATGCCTGGATCTGCTCGGCGAGGTGGGACACGCACGAGCGCCGCAACCATCGCCAGCTGCACGGCACCAGCACCACCGTGTCCTGGCGGCGCAGCTGGTTCGCCTGACGGATCACGGCGTTGAGCACCGGCAGGTCTGCCGTCTCGTCGCCCTGGATGAAGCATGTGGGGGTGACTGCATAGGACGCCCTGTTGTCGCGCTGGCCGTCCAGGACCTCATCGAGCCCGGTGACGTCCAACTCCCGCCAGCCCCAACGCGTTTTGAGGCCGAAGGGTGCGTCGACGGTGGCGATGTGCTGGGTGTGGCTACCGTGGTCCGTGACCACGACCATCTCGGGCCGGGCGTTGCGTATCTCCCGGCACCTGACCGGTGCGGCAGCGCCGGTCAGCACCAGCCCGCCCGTGCGGGCCGGGACGTACGGGAGCACGTCGATCGCCGACCGGTCGTTGACCATGATCAGTAGGCGGTCCCGCAGCAGTTCGTCGATCCCCTCGATCCCAGGCCGCACGAGATCGTCCCCCTCACGCTCCTCAGGGCACCCCGCCGGTCCTCACTGTCAGAGCCCTGAAACGGCCGGCGCAAGACCGCCTGTCTGCGGCGGAACGATTCTCGGACACCGGCGAACGGGGCGGGAGGGATCGACGCGGCGCATGGGACGTGGGGGGCCTTCGTTCGTTGCCCCAACCGCTTCCGCTTGGCCGCTCCGCGACTCGCGGAGCGGCGGACGATGCGGGCCGCGTGTCCCGTCGCCGTTCCGGACGAACTCACCTACCCCGACGATGAGTTGATGACCCAGGCAACCACCCCCCTGACCTCCCCCTATAGCTCCCAGTGAGCACCGACGCACCGGTCGTTTTTTTGCTCAATGGTGAACAGGGAGCCCAGGGATCGGAGGGGATTCGGGCTTACAGTCCTGTTTGACCGGCTCGGCGACATTCTGGGACAAGGGGCGTTCGGTGGAGGAACGGGGGATCACGGTGCTGGAGGCAGGGCAGTTAGGGCAGGCGGGGGACCACCGCGAGCAGGCGGGGGACCACCGCGAGCAGGCGGGCGACCGGAGCGAGCGGAGGAACGGGAGCGCTCACGGGCACGGGCACGGGAGCGTTCACGGGCACGGGTACCGGGCCGCAGGGGTGTTGGGGGAGTTACCGGCCCGGCCCGTGGTGCGGGTCATGTTGGTGGCGGAGCAGTCGGTGACGCGGGCCGGGTTGCGGTCGATATTGACGGCGGCGCCGGAGTTGCGGGTGGTCAGTAGTTTCGGGAATCCGAAGAAGGCCATCGAGGCGTCCCGTGAGGAGCAGCCCGAGGTCATCCTCGTCGGTACGAGGGAAGGGCTGACCGCGGATGCGGCGGCCGCGCAGCGGCTGGTGTCGGTGAACGGGGCGCCGGGGGCGAAGGCGATACTGCTGCATCCCGCGGAGACGAGTGTGGAGGTCTCGCAGGTCCTCACGGGGGGCGTGCACGGGTGTATCGATCCCGCGGTGGACGAGGAGCAGATCATTCGAGCGGTGACCACCGTCGCGCTGGGCGGTGCGGTGTTCCTGCCGGCGCCCAAGGTGCAGCCGGTCGAACTGACGCTGGCGATCGACGGGCCCAGCCCGGGCGAGGCCAGTCTGACCGAGCGGGAGCGGGCGGTGCTGGGCAAGCTCGCGCGGGGGCTGAGCAATGCGGAGATCGCCACGGAGCTGTTCCTGGCGGAGGCCACCGTCAAGAAGCATCTGACCCAGGCCATGCGGAAGATCGGGCAGCCGGACCGGCTGCGGGCCGGGCTGTACGCGTATCAGCACGGGATCTTCGAGTAGCCGGCGAGGGGTGCGGTGTCGGGGGCGCCGGGCGGCGCGGCCTGTGGGCGACGATCGGAGTAGGCGCGGGTGACGATCGAGGAACCGCAAGTCTCCGAAGGTGTGTTCTGTCAGGTGTGTACCAGCGGTTAATTTTGTTTCGCTCTTTCGGTTCGGCCGGCCGCCCGATATAGGTGGCCGGCGGGCCGCAACTCGCCATACCAACAGCGGGGGACCCGTTGAGCGACTTCACCATCAGCCATGTCGAATTCCATGTCGGGGATGCCCGGCAAGCCGCCTATTACTACCGCACCGCATTCGGATTCGAAACGTTAGCCGAAGGCGGTCCGGAAACCGGGCTTGCGGATCGCAGGTCCATTCTTCTCGGGCAGGGGGGCATTCGCCTCCTGATGACGTCCGATCTGACGTCCGACGGGCCGGTGGCCCGTTATGTGGCGCGCCACGGTGACGGAGTGGCGAACGTCGCGCTGCGCACGGGGGACGCCGAGGGCGCGTTCCGGCGGGCCGTCGAGCACGGGGCGGAGGTGGTGGCGGAGCCGGCCGAGGTCGAGTACGAGGACGGTTCGGTCGCCGTGTCCGCCGCGGTCAGGGCCTTCGGGGACACCGTGCACACCTTTGTGCAGTACGGCGCGGAGGGGCAGTTGCCGCACCCTCGGCTGCAGGCGACCGGCCCCGGCGCGCAGCCCGGCGCACTGTCCGACCATGCCGCCGGTGACGCACCGCGGTTGCATTCGCTCGATCACTTCGCCGTGTGCCTTCCGGCCGGTGAACTCGCCAAAACCGTGGCCTTCTACGAAAAGGGCCTCGGGTTCGACGAGGCATTCGAGGAATTCATCGAGGTCGGCGACCAGGCAATGGAATCCAAGGTGGTCCGCAGCCCGTCCGGGGCGGTCACCTTCACGTTCCTGGAGCCCGATGTGCGGCGTAAGCCGGGGCAGATCGACACCTTTCTCGACGCGCACGGCGGCGCCGGCGTACAGCATCTGGCATTCGGCACGTCGGATATCGCTGCTGCCGTGCCGCACATCGCCTCGCAGGGGGTGGAATTCCTGCACACGCCGGCCACGTACTACGACGCGGTCGAGGACCGGGTCGGCTCCCTCGGGGGTGATCTGGAGGTGCTGCGCGACCTGTGCGTGCTCGCCGACCGCGACGACTGGGGGCTGCTGTACCAGATCTTCACCCGCTCGCCGCACGCCCGGGGCACGTTCTTCCTCGAACTCATCGAGCGGCGCGGCGCGCAGACCTTCGGCAGCGGCAACATCAAGGGGCTCTACGAGGCGGTCGAGCGGGCCCAGGCCCTCACCGGCGCTCCATGACTGACACCGGCACCGATTCAGTCGTCGACACCGACCCGGCCCCCGACCTCACCCCCGCCACCGACCCGGCCACCCCGCCGCTGACCCTCGGCGCCTACGCCGCGCTCGCCGAGGACCGGCTGCCCCCTGCCACGTGGCACTACATCCAGGGCGGAGCCGGTACGGAGAGCAGCGTTCGGGGCAACCGCGCCGCGTACCGCCGGCTCCGCCTGCGGCCCCAGGTGCTGGCCGACGTCTCCCGGTGTGATCTGTCGACCACGGTGCTGGGGGACCCGGTCGGCGCGCCGCTCGGCATCGCGCCGATGGCCTACCACCAACTCGCCTGCGAGGAAGGGGAAGTGGCCACGGTGCGGGCGGCCGGGGGGCCCGGGCTGCGGATTCCGACCGTCGTCAGCATCTTCGCCAGCCGGACCTTCGAGGACCTCGCCGCGCAGGCCACCGGACCGCTCTGGCTGCAGCTCTACTGGCTGCACCGGCGGGACGTGCTGCGCACGGTGGTGCGGCGCGCGGAGGCCGCCGGGTTCCGCGCCCTGGTGCTCACCGTGGACACCCCGCGGCTCGGCAGACGGCTCCGCGAGGTGCGGTACGGCTTCCACCTGCCCCCGGGCATCGTCGCCCGCAACCTGGACGGTGAGGTCACCGGCTTCCTGCACGACCGGCAGGACGGCAGCTCCGCCCTGGCCCGGCACGCCGACGCCTTCATCGACCCGTCGCTGAGCTGGTCCGATCTGGACTGGTTGCGGGAGCAGACCCGGCTGCCGCTCCTCCTCAAGGGCGTCCTCACCGCCGAGGACGCGGCCCGTGCCGCCGGGCTCGGCATCGACGGGATCGTGGTGTCCAACCACGGCGGACGCCAACTCGACGGCGCCGTCGCGACGTTGGACGCGCTGCCGGAGGTCGTGGCGGCGGTCGACGGCCGCTGCCCGGTGTTCCTCGACGGCGGCATCCGCCACGGGACCGACGTGCTGAAGGCGCTGGCGCTGGGCGCGCGGGCGGTCTTCGTCGGCAGACCCGTGCTGTGGGGACTGGCCGCCGGCGGCGAGGCCGGGGCGCGCGAGGTGCTCACCCTGCTGCGGGACGAACTGGAGGACGCCATGGCGCTGGCCGGCCGCCCCTCCCTCGCCGCCCTCGGCCCGGAGCTGCTGGCCCGCGGCCCGGCCGCGGCGGCACCGAACGAAGCGTACGAGGACCCGGATCTTCGGAAAGGACCCTGATGACCACCGATCCGTTCCAGCTCAGCGACCACGACCGGGCGTTGCTGCCCACCGACGACGACGTGCAGTTCTACCAGGAGCACGGCTGGTACCTGTCGAAGAAGCTGCTGACCGACGACGAGGTCGACACGCTCGTCGAGGCCAGCGAGCGGTTCTACGCCGGTCACCGGGACCGGACCCTCCCGGTCCGGCCGCCGCGGCTGGCGTACTGGGAGCCGGAGAAGGGCGACGTCCACCGGCACAACGACTACATCTTCTACGAGGACGACACGATCCGGAGCATCCTGTCCAAGCCGCTCATCGGGGCGGTCGCCGCGCGCATCGCGGAGACCAGCCAGATACGGCTGTGGAACAGCACCCTGATCTACAAGCCGCCGCGGCCCGAGGACGAGGGCAACATCGTGCCCTGGCACTTCGACCGCCACTACTGGCAGACCTGCACCTCCGACGAGATGCTGACCGCCTTCATCCCCTTCCACGACTGCGACGAGGAGATGGGCACCATCACCATGGTCGACGGCAGTCACCGGTGGAAGGAGATCGGCGGCAACGACGCGACCACCAAGCACTTCGCCGAGCGGGACCGTTCCGAGCTCGACGAGATGCTGGAGGAGAACGCCGCCTTCAACAACGTGTCGGTCCGCAAGGTGCCCGTCGTCATCCCGAAGGGGCACATCAGCTTCCACCACTGCCGCACCTACCACGGCAGCGGGCTCAACCGCAGCGACCGCCCGCGCCGGGCGATCTCGTTCCACCTCCAGGACCGCACGAACCAGTGGCGGCCGTTCGAGATCTCGACCGGCGAGCGGGTCGTCTACAACAACGACGTCCTCGTCCGCAAGGACGCGAACGGCCACCCCGACTACACGGACCCGGACTTCTGCCCGGTGCTCTGGCAGGAGCAGGCGTAATGCCGCGGCCCGGACCGGACGCCGAGCTCAGGCCGGCCGATCTCCACTCGTCCCTGTCGGACCCGCTGCTCGACGTGATGAACTTCCTCAACGAGGTCACGCTGCGGTACCCCGAGGCGATCTCGTTCGGTCCGGGCCGCCCCTACGACGGGTTCTTCGAGGTGGACCGGATCGGCGGCTACCTCGACACCTACACGCGCCACCTGGAGCAGGACCTCGGCCGCTCACCCGAGGAGGTGCGCACCGCGCTGTTCCAGTACGGGCGCACCAACGGCCAGATCCACGAGCTGGTGGCCCGGACGATCGCCCACGACGAAGGCATCCACACCGACCCGTCGGCCGTCGTGGTCACCGTCGGCTGCCAGGAGGCGATGCTCCTGGTCCTGCGGGCGCTGATCGCCGGGCCGGACGACGTCCTGCTGGTCACCGACCCCGGCTACGTCGGCATCACGGGCGCCGCGCGGCTGCTGGACGCCGCGACCGTCCCGGTGCCCGAGGACGACACCGGCCTGGACCTCGACGCGCTGCGCGCCACCGTCCGGGAGCTCCGCGCCC
Source organism: Streptomyces sp. NPDC107765 (assembly GCF_055657085.1). NCBI lineage: Bacteria > Bacillati > Actinomycetota > Actinomycetes > Kitasatosporales > Streptomycetaceae > Streptomyces > Streptomyces sp. NPDC107765. The sequence continues at coordinate 44,149 of NZ_JBVKBL010000011.1, forward strand.
GGGGCAAGCGGCCGCGTGCGGTGTACGTGATCCCGGACTTCGCCAACCCCTCCGGGGCGTCGATGCCCACGGAAAAGCGGCACGCGCTGCTCGATCTCGCCGCGGAGGAGGACCTGTTGCTGCTGGAGGACAACCCGTACGGGTTCTTCAGCCGTACCGGGGAGCAGCGGCCCACCCTGAAGTCCCTCGACACCCGGCACCGGGTGATCTACTTCGGCTCCTTCGCCAAGACCTGCTTCCCGGGTGCCCGCGTCGGCTACGTCATCGCCGATCAGCCGGTCATCGGCGAGAACGGTGGGCGCACCCTGCTCGCCGACGAACTGTCGAAGATCAAGAGCATGGTCACGGTGAACACTCCGGCGATCGCCCAGGCGGCCATCGGGGGCATGCTCCTCGCACACGGGTGCCGGCTGCGGGACGCCAACAAGGACCTCATCGAGTTCTACCGCGGCACCATGGACGCGCTGCTGGCCGCCCTCGCCCGCCATCTGCCGCAGGACCGGTGGGGGGTGCGGTGGAACGTGCCGGACGGCGGGTTCTTCCTCGTCCTGACCCTGCCGTTCGCCGCCGACAACGCCTTCCTGGAGGAATCGGCCCGCGACCACGGCGTCATCTGGACCCCGATGAGCTACTTCTACCTGGGCGACGGCGGCGAGTGCCAACTACGGCTTTCGGCCAGTAACTTGACGCCCGAGCGGATCGAGGAAGGGGTGCGCCGGCTCGCCGCGCACATCATCCAGCGGATCACCCGGGGCGCTGGATGACCGCGAACGCACTGCGCACCGTCGCCGTCGTCGGCACCGGGCTCATCGGCACCTCCGTCGCCCTCGCCCTGACGGCGCGGGGCGTCACCACCCATCTGATCGACCGGGACGGTACCGCGGCACGCACCGCCGCCGCGCTGGGCGCCGGGACGGCCGGCGCACCGCCCGGACCGGTGGATCTCGCGGTGCTCGCGGTACCGCCCGGGAGCGTGGCCGGCGTCCTGGAGGAGCACCAGAAGAACGGTCTGGCGCGGGCGTACACCGATGTCGCCAGCGTGAAGGGACCGCCGCTGGACGAGATCGCGGCCCGCGGCGGTGACCTGGGCTCCTTCGTCGGCGGCCACCCCATGGCGGGGCGGGAGCGCTCGGGTCCGCTGGCGGCCCGGGCCGAGCTGTTCGAGGGCCGGCCGTGGGTGCTCACCCCCGACCCGGCGACCGAACCGGCCGTTCTGGGGCGGGCGCTGGAACTGGTCCGGCTGTGCGGCGGGGTGCCGGTCGTCCTCGATGCCGAGGCCCATGACCACGCCGTCGCGCTCATCTCCCATGTCCCGCACCTCCTCGCCACCTTGATGGCGGCCCGGCTGGACGACGGGGAAGACGTGGCGCTGCGGCTCGCCGGCCAGGGGCTGCGCGACGTCACCCGGATCGCCGCGGGCGACGCCGGACTGTGGACGGACATCCTCACGACCAACGCGGAGGCCGTGGCGGCCGTGCTGGACGGGCTCGCCGGCGACCTGGACACCGTGCGCCGCGCGCTGCGCGGTCCGGACCCGGCGGAGCTCACCGCGCTGCTCGAACGGGGCAACACGGGATATGCCCGGATCCCCGGCAAGCCCGGCGGAACTGCCGTAGCGTACGCATCGGTTCGGGTGGTCCTGCGTGACCGGGCGGGTGAGCTGGCCCGACTGCTCCTGGCCGCCTCGGCGGTGGGGGCGAACATCGAGGACGTCCGTCTGGAGCACGCCACGGACGGCTCCGCCGGACTGGCGGAACTCCTGGTGGCGGACGGGTCGGCCGGTGCCCTCACGGCCGAGCTCCGGCGCCGTGGGTGGACCGTCCACGCGGAGCGCGCCGCGCGTGATCCCCGAGCCGTACCGGGCCGGACCGGCCCTCGTCGAGCGAATCCAGGAGTACGACCGTGCGGGCAGCAGTGATGTTCGGGGCAGGGGACGTCCAGGTGAAGGAGGTGCCCGACGCCCGGATCGACCGGCCGACCGACGCCGTGGTGCGGGTCACCCACGCCGCGGTCTGCGGCAGCGACCTGTGGCGCTACGGAAAGATGCCGCCGAACCCGGACGGGGTGCGGCTCGGGCACGAATTCATCGGCGTGGTCGAGGAGACCGGCGCCGAGGTCACCTCCGTACGCCGCGGAGACCTCGTCCTCGCGCCCTTCAAGTGGTCCGACGGCACCTGCGAGTTCTGCCGGGACGGGCTGCCCAACTCCTGCCTGAACGGCGGGTTCTGGGGCGGGGAGCTGGACGGCGGCCAGGGCGAGGCGGTCCGCGTCCCCCAGGCCGACGGCACCCTCCTCCCGCTCCCCATGGAGCCGGACGACCCCCGGGTGCCGGCGGTGCTGGCCCTGTCCGACGTGCTGTGCACGGGGCACCACGCGGCCCGCGCCGCGCAGGCCGGCCCCGGCCGGACCGTCGCCGTGGTGGGGGACGGCGCGGTCGGGCTGTGCGGCGTGCTGGCCGCGGCCCGGCTGGGCGCGGAGCGCATCATCGTCCTCGGCCGGCACACCGCGCGGACGGACCTCGCGCGGCGGTTCGGCGCCGTGGAGGTGGTCCCGGAGCGCGGCACGGAGGCCGTCGAGCGGGTCAGGGAACTCACCGGTGGCCACGGGGCGCATGCGGTGCTGGAGTGCGTCGGGACCGGCGCGGCCCTGCGGGACGCCCTGGACATGGCCCGCCCCGGCGGCGCCGTCGGCTACGTCGGTGTGCCCCAGGACGGCGAGGGCGTCGACGTACGGCGCTTCTACCGCCGCAACGTCACCCTCGCCGGCGGCGTCGCCCCGGCCCGGGCCTACGCCCCCGAGCTCCTCCCCGACGTGCTGTCCGGACGTCTCGACGCGTCGGCGATCTTCGACCGCACCGTCGGGCTGGACGGCGTCCCGGACGGCTACAAGGCCATGGCCGGACGCGAGGCCCTCAAGGTGATCATCCGCCCCTGAGGACCCTCCGGGGTTGTTGTTGTCCGTTCCTGCGCCCCGCTCCCCGGCCGTACCGGGAAGCGGGGCGCTCGTCCTGTGCCGGCCGCCGTACGGCGTCAGCTCCCCACCGGGCTCAGCTCCCCGTTGAACACCGTCACCGCCTGCCCCAGCAGGGTCACCCGGTCGCCGCGCAGCTCGACGCCCACCCGGCCGCCGCGCGGGGAGAGCTGGCGCCCGGTCAGCCCGGTCCGGCCGAGCCGCCGGGACCAGAAGGGCGCCAGTACGCAGTGGGCGGCGCCGGTGACGGGGTCCTCGGGTATGCCGGCTGCCGGGGCGAAGACCCGGGAGACGAAGTCGTGACCGGCGCCCGCCGGGGCGGCCGCGGTCACGATGACCGCCCGGCCGCTGAAGGCGGCCAGCGCGACGATGTCCGGGGCCAGGTCCCGCACCGCGGCGGCCTCCGCCAGTTCCACCAGCAGGTCGTGCCGGGCCCGGCCGGTCCACACCGGGTCGGTGCCCAGCGCCTTGGCCAGCCCCGACGGCACCGGCTCGGCGGCCGGCGGGTCCGCCGGGAAGTCCAGGGTGATGTCACCGCGGCCGTGCCGCCGGGCGGTGAGCACCCCGCTCAGCGTCTCGAAGCTCAGGGTCGCGTCCGGTGCGGCGTCCCGCGTCGTGTGGAGCACATGGGCGGTGGCCAGGGTGGCGTGTCCGCAGAGGTCCACCTCCACCGTCGGCGTGAACCACCGCAGGCCGTAGGAGTTCTCTCCCACGCGGTGCACGAAAGCGGTTTCCGACAAATTGAGTTCGGCGGCGACCTGCTGCATCCAGGCCACCTCGGCCGGCTTCTCCAGCAGACAGACACCGGCGGGATTACCGGCGAAGGGCCGGTCGGTGAACGCATCAACGATGAAGGTGCGCATGGCCCGAAGCTACTGCCGGTAAGACACCAAGGGGTGAAATGAGGGTACTTGCCGCTGTTGGTACCGCATTCCAGCGCCCATCGGAGCAGGGGGAACGGTCCGAGAGGAGCCTGTTTACGCCCCCACGCGATCACTAGGATTCGGATCCGATCGTCGAACCGCCGGCCACCGCCACGGAATCGAGGCGGCGGGCCCAGGGGGCGCATTCCGCGTCCGGAAGGGCATGCATGCAGACCACGGAAGCCAAAGTCCCGCCCTTACTCCTCGCGGTGCTCATCTCCTTGAGCGTGGGCGGCCTGATGTCCTCCGACATCAACCTCCCCGGCCTGGCACAGACCGCCCACGCCCTGGGCACCTCCGTCTCCGCGGTCCAGGCGACCTTCAGCCCGTATCTGGTCGGCCTGCTCGTCGCCCAACTCCTCTACGGCCCCTGGTCCGACGCGATCGGCCGGCGGCGGCTCGTCATCGGCGGCTTCACGCTGTACGCGGTGGCCTCGCTCGGCTGCGCCCTCTCCCCGAACATCGCGGTCTTCGCCACCACGCGGCTGCTCCAGGCCCTCGGTGCGGGCGCAGGGCTGGTCCTCGCCCGGGCCATCGTCGGCGACCTCTACGGCCAGCAGACCGCGGCCCGCGTGTTCACCACGATCATGCCGGTGGTCGGCGCCTCACCGGCCGTCTCCCCGCTCCTCGGCGGCTATCTGACCACCTACGTCTCCTGGCAGGCGCCCTTCTACCTGACCGCAGTGATCGCCGCGGTCACCGTGCTCGCCGTCGTGCTCAGGGTGCCCGAGTCGCTTCCCGCGGAACGCCGTGCACGGCGGCTGCGCACGACGGTGGGCAACTACCGCCGGCTGCTGCTGAGCGCGAAATTCTGGGGCTACGGCCTCAACCTCGGTGTGGGGTACGCCGTTTACACCGGCTATCTGGTCGCCTCACCGGTGATCTTCCAGCGGCTGGGCATGAGCACCGAGATCAACGGCTACTGCTACATCAGCATCGCCGCCGCGTACATCACCGGCAATCTCGTCTCGCGCCGCCTGGTCAAGCGCCACTCCGTCGACCGGCTGCTGGTCCGGGGCCACCTGATCTTCTCCAGCGGCGCCCTGGTGCTGCTGGCGGTGGGGCTGACCGATCCGCAGACCCCGTGGCCGCTGCTGGTGCTGATGACGGCCGTGACCATCGGCAACGGCTTCCTGTTCCCGATGTCCGTGGCGGGCGGGGTGACCTCCTTCCCCGCCATGGCCGGCGCGGCCTCCGGACTGCTGGGGGCGGTCCAGATGGCCGGCGGCAGCTTCTCGTCCCTGGTCGTCAGCAAGATTCCGCCGGACATCAGGTCGTTCGCGATCCTGGTGGCGGTCCTCGCGCTGACCGGACTGACCGCATTCCACTGCCTGCGGGCCGTCACGGCCCGTTCCGCCACCGCACCGAAGTCACCACAGGTGGCCCCGCCGACCGCACCGGTGGCCTCCGCCACACCGACCGACGAATGACCACCACGTATTCACATACGCAGTATCGAGGGGAAAGAAACAATGGGTCAGGTCTCACGCCGTCTGGAAGAACTCGGACTGACGCTGCCGCCGCTGCTGCCGAAGCTGGCGAATTACGTGCCGACGAAGACGGTCGGCGACCTCGTCTTCGTCTCCGGTCACGGCCCGCTGAATCCGGACGGTTCGGTGAAATACCGGGGACGCCTGGGCGCGGATTTCACCATCGACGAGGGCAAGGAAGCCGCCAGGCTCGTCACGTTGAACATCCTCTCCGCCCTCAACGCCGAACTCGGTGATCTCGACCGGATACGGGAATTCGTCAAACTGCTCGTGATGGTGCAGTCCGCCCCCGATTTCCAGGAACAGCACGTCGTCGCGGAGGGCGCCTCCGACCTCCTCACCGACGTCTTCGGCTCCGAGCGCGGCGCGCACGCCCGCTCCGCGGTCGGCATGATGGCCCTCCCCTTCGGCATCGCGGTCGAGATCGAGGCCATCGTCCGCATCGACGCCTGACGCTCACGCCGTGCGCCCTCTTCCGGGGCTCAACCGTCCCGGAAGAGGGTGAGCCACGGCAGCAGGTCCTCGCGGAGCTCGGGGTCGCGCACGCCCAGACCGTCCCGCGGCGCCAGGCAGCGGATGCCCACCTTCCCGTGGTGGCGGCCCGCCCGTACGGAGGCCACGGCCTCGGCGGTGGCCTCCAGGGGATGGGTGACGGACAGGGGCGGATGGATACGGCCCTTGAGGACGAGCCGGTTGGCCTCCCACGCCTCCCGGTAGCTGGCGACATGTGTGCCGAGGATCCGCTTGAGCCCGGTCCACAGCGGGCGGTTGTCGTAGTGGTGGTCCGGGCCGGTGGTGGAGGCACAGGTGACCACGGTGCCGCCGCGCCGGACCGCGTACACCGACGCGGCGAAGGTGTCCCGGCCCGGGTGCTCGAAGACGATGTCGGGGTCCTCCCCACCGGTGAGGTCCCGCACATGCCGGGCGAAGCGCCGCCACTCGCCGGGGTCCGGGGTGTCCGGGGCCTTCCAGAACCGGTAGTCCTCGGCCGTGCGGTCGATGACGAGGTCCGCGCCCATCCCGTGGCACAGCGCGGCCTTCTCCGGCGACGAGACCACACACACCGGCGTGGCCCCGCCGGCCAGCGCGTACTGCGTGGCGAACGACCCCAGCCCGCCCGCCGCGCCCCAGATCAGGACGGTGTCCCCCTGCTTCATGGCCGCACCGTTGTGGGAGACGAGCTGCCGGTACGCGGTGGAGTTGACCAGTCCGCAGCAGGCGGCTTCCTCCCACGTCAGATGCGGTGGCTTGGGCATCAGCTGGGTGGCCTTGACCAGCGCGAGCTCCGCCAGCCCGCCGAAGTTGGTCTCATGGCCCCAGATGCGCTGCGCCGGCCCGCGCCTCGCGTCGTCCTGGCCGTCCAGCTCCACCACGAGGCAGTGCGCGACGACCTCGTCACCGGGCCGCCAGTGGGTGACGCCGGGGCCGGTGCGCAGGACCACGCCGGAGAGGTCCGACCCCAGGACGTGGTACGGCAGGTCGTGCCGCCGTCCGGCCGGTGATCTGCGGGCGTACTCGGTCAGGAAGCGGAAGGTCGGCTCGGGCTCGAACAGCGCGGATCCGAGGGTGTGGTGGTTGACCGACGAGGCCATCACCGCGACCAGCACCTCGGCGTGCCCCGGCGCGGGGACCGGCACCTCGTCGAGGTGGAGCGAGGCACGCGGGTCGCGCTCGTCGTGCGGTACCCCGGCGAACAGCGCGGCGTCCGCACGGTGCACGGTCACCGCCCGGTACGTCCGCGGCAGGGGCAGGGCGGCGAACTCCCGGGCCGTGACGTCCGGATCGAGCAGGGCGGCGGCGATCTCGTGCACGGTGCGGCTCCTTCCTGACGGTCCTCCCTCACGCCGCCATGGAAGACCACACTCCCCACCCCAGCCGGAAAAACCTCCCTAAACCACCCAAAGGGGCAAAGGTGCCCTGGTCCGCGGCGGGCCCGCTGCGCTCCTTCCCCTCACGGGGCGGCGAGCCCCGGTGTCCAGCGGAGGGTGAGGGCCGGCAGGTTCTCCATGTTGCCGCTGCCCTCGTCGGTGCCCACGACCCGGAAGCCGTGGTGTGCGTAGAACGCCCGGGCCTCCACGTTGAGTTGGAAGACATGCAGGGTCAGCCCGCCCGGGGAGTGCTCCCGCGCCGCACCGAGCAGCCGGCTGCCGATGCCGGTACGCCGCAGGTCCGGCCGCAGATAGAGCTGGTCGAGCAGTTCACCGCGCACCGCGGCGTACCCGACGATCTCCTCCTCCTGAACGGCGACGAGGGTGTGGCTCTCCGGCAGCACGATCTCGCGGATCCAGTACGTGACCTCGTCGTGCGTACGACGCTGCGGCGGCAGATACGGCATGGTGGCGGCCCGGGACGCCTGGTGAAGGGCGGCTATCGCCGAGGCGTCGTCCGGCTCGGCGGGGCGGATGGTGAGGATGGTCGACCTCCCAGGTGTCGTCGAGCACATACGCGGGCTACTTTCGGTCATTCGTTCGCCTGGGTGCTCGTGGGGATGAGATTATGCGGGCGCCGGCCCGGAGGCGCTTCCTTTTCTGCGCCCGGAGCCGCCAGTTGACTCCACGACCGATGTCGTCCATCCCTAGACAGGTCCATGAAACGAATACCGTGGGCGCGGGCCGCCGCGCTCGGAGCTTGTGTGTCTCTTGCGATCGCCGTGCCGGCGCTCGCCGCTCGTGACACGGAGAGCCAGCCCGTTCCCCCTGCGGCTGCCCACAACGCCGCGCCGACCCCGCCGCCCGTGACGGCGGAAGCGCTCCAGGATGCGCGCGCGACCGAGCACTACTGGACGCCGGAGCGGATCCGCGCCGCCGTGCCGATGGACGCGGTGCAGGACGGCGGGAAGGGCCAGGACGCGGCGGGTGCCCCGGGCGCCGGCCGGCGTTCGATGGTGCCGACCCATCGGGCCGACGCGGGCGTGGCCACCGTCGGGGTGTTCCTGATCCGCAGTGCCGACGGGTCGGCGACGCCCAACCAGTTCTGCAGCGCCAGCGCCGTGGCCTCGCCGACCAAGAGCCTGGTGCTGACCGCCGCGCACTGCCTCGCGGGCGCCAAGGGCTACCGCGACGCGGCCTTCGTGCCGGGCTATCGCGCCGGGGCCTCGCCGGCGGGTGAGGCGGGGGAGACGCCGTACGGGCTGTTCCCGGTGCAGGTCGGCAAGGTCTGGATCGACGGGCGGTATCTGACCTCGTCGCCCAGCGACGACGTGGACTTCGCGATGGTGCGGGTCGGGCCCAACACCCAGGGGCAGTTGCTGGAGGACGCGGTCGGGGGCGGAAACCGGCTCACCTCCGTCCCGTCGACGCAGCTGGCGCGCAAGGACGTGACCCTCGTCGGCTATCCCGGCGGCCAGAAGACCCCGTTGCAGTGCATGAACGACACCACGGCGTTCCAGGGCCGCTTCCTGCAGATCGCCTGCGACGGGTACCGCTCGGGCGTCAGCGGCGGGCCGTTCCTGGAGCACTTCGACGGGAGCCGGGGCGACCTGGTGGGCGCCATCGGCGGCTACAAGACCGGTGGGCCCACCCCCGACGTCTCCTACTCGTCGCAGTTCGACGGCGATGTCTTCCGCCTCTACCGCCAGGCGGTCGACGACGCGGTGCCGGACAGCGCCGGGTCGCTGGGCGACGGCTCCACCTGGCAGCACGCCACGTCCCTGACCGGCGGCCGGTTCCACACCACCTCGGTGCGCAACGGCACCGGCGACCTGATCGTGCGCTGGTCCGACGGTGAGCTCTCCCTCTACCCCGGCAACCGGCAGTACGGCTTCGGCAAGGACATCACGCTCGTCAAGAAGAACGAGCTGTGGAAGCAGGCCAGGGCCATCACCGCAGGGGACTTCACCGGCAACTCCACCGACGATCTGCTGGTCCGCTGGGCCAACGGCAAACTGACCCTCTACCAGGACGTCAACGAAACCAACAAGCTCCGCAACGAGATCCAGCTGAAGGCGCCCAACGGGACCTGGACGCACGCGTACGGCCTCGCCGCCGGCCGGTTCGGCGGCGGCAACACGCGCCGCGACGACCTGGTGGTGCGCTGGTCCGACGGTGAGGTGACGCTCTACAGCAACGTCGACGGCAAGGGACTGCACGCCGAGAAGCAGCTCGCCAAGCGGAACCCGACCTGGACGCACGCCGTCGATCTCGCCGCCGGGGACTTCCGGACCGCGGCCGGCGACCAGGACCTGGCCGTCCGGTGGTCGGACGGCGAGGTCACCGCCTACGAGAACGTCGCGGCCAACGGCCTGAAGGGCGACCACCAACTCCGGCCCGCGAAGTCCGCCTGGCGCAACGGCCGTCTCGTCACCGCCGGGGCGTACGGCGGCGGCACCCGTCAGGACGATCTGATCGCCCTCTGGCCGGGCGGCAAGCTCGCCATGAACGGGGACACCACCCTCACCGCCCTGGGGCGGGAGCGGGTGCTGGTGCCCCCGCGGACCGGCTGACGCCGCACGCGAGGGGTGGCGCGAAGCCCCCGGTTCCCCTTGAGGGAGCCGGGGGCTTCGGCGTGGGCGGGCTCATCCGGCGCGTGCGCGACCGTAACTCCCGTATTCGGTAAGGCTGTTACGTGGCCGGCACCAGGCCGTCCGCGACCAGGCCGGCGTGCACCGCCTCGCCCAGGGCCTCCACGGCGGAGCGGGGCCGGATCATCACGGTGAACTCCTTGATCCGGCCGGTGGCGTCGTCGAGGTGCAGCAGATCGATGCCGTGGATCTGCCGTCCGCCCACGGTGGCGCGGAAGAGCAGCACGTCCGCGGCGGCCCGGGTGCCGTCGGCGGTGGTCTCGGCCTCGCCGCGGAAGCCGCCGACGTAGCGGAAGTCCTCGAACGTGCGCAGCAGCACCCCGAAGAGCCCCATGACCAGCGGCTTGCCCTCGAAGGGGGAGAACTTCACCGGGCTGTAGAAACGGATGTCCTCGGTGAACAGGTCCTCCAGAGCGGGGAGATCGCGGCTCTCGACGGCGGCACGGAAGCGGTCTGCGGTGGTCATCGGGTCTCCTCGTTCGCGGACCACGGGCGGACGCCCCGGTGGTCCTCAACAGTTCTGCTGCTCAAGAGATACTCAAGAATCTGACTACTCACTTTCTTGAGTATCATGCGCGGGAGCGGTCCGGAAGAGGGTGACCGGCAAGGACGAGGGAAAGGAGGGCGGCGCATGGCGCTCCGGCATGCCGTCCTCGCGGCGCTGCTGGACGAGGAGCTCAGCGGCTACCAGCTGGCCAAGGCCTTCGATCTGGGCGTGGCGAACTTCTGGCACGCACTGCCCCAGCAGCTGTACGCCGAGCTGACCCGGCTGGAGAAGGAAGGGCTGGTCGCCGGGCGGGAGGTGGTCCAGGACGCCCGGCCGAACAAGCGGCTGTTCCGGGTCACCGCGGACGGGCTCGCCGCGCTGGAGCGGTTCGCGGCCGAGACCGCCAAGCCCTCCTTCATCCGCGACGACCTGCTGGTCAAGGTCCAGGCCGCCGACCATCTCGACGCCGACGACCTGATGGCCCGGCTTGCGGAGCGCGAGAGGCTCGCCGAGGCCAAGATCGAGCTGTTCGGCGGGCTGTTGCGGCAGCTGCGCGGGGACCGCGACGAGGCGGAGTTCCTGCGCCACGGCGAACGGATCGGCCCCTACCTGACCTGTCTGCGTGGCCTCGCGTTCGAGCGGGAGAACCGGGACTGGTGCCGGCGCAGCGCGGAGATCCTCCGTGCGCGCCGGCCCACGTCCCAGGGTGCGGCCACGGACACTACGAGTCCGTCGTCCAGCTCCCCAGTGCGATCTCGGCCGTGATGCCCGGGCCGAAGCCCGCGAGCAGGCCGCGGTGACCGTCGCCCGCACAGCCCTCGTCGAACATCCGGGCCAGGGCGTCGAGGAGGACCGCGCTGGCGATGTTGCCGTACTCGGTGAGCGTGGCACGGCTGAAGCGGAAGGCTTCCGGCGGGACGTCGAGGAAGCGGCTGAGGTCGTCCAGAATGCGCGGACCGCCCGCATGGACGAGGTAGAAGTCCAGCTTTCCGGCGTCCCATTCGTGCTGCTGCGCGAGTTCGCGCAGGGCCGGGGCGAGCGGTTCCATGGTGCCCGGTACCCGCTTGTCCAGCTGGAAATGGAATCCCGTCGAGCGCACCGCGTAGGAAATCCAGTCCTCGGTGTGCGGAATGAGGTACGAGCCGTTGCGCTCCAGGGAAACGCCGGTGCCGCCGCGCCCCCGGACCACGGCGGCGGCTATCGCGTCGCCGAACAATCCGTTCGACAGCAGCGATCCGACGCCGAGGTCCGTGGGCTGGTAGCACAGCGAGCAGAATTCACAGGCGACCACCAGGACATTGGCGTCGGGATAGGCCGTGCAGAAGTCGTGTGCGCGGTTGATCGCGGCACCGCCCGCGGCGCAGCCGAGTTGCGCGATCGGCATCTGCCGGGTGTCCGTCTTGAAGCCCATGGTGTTGATGAGCCAGGCGGTCAGGGACGGCATCATGAAGCCGGTGCAGGAGACGTAGATGATCAAGTCGATCTGCTGCGGCTCCAGTTCCGCCTCGTCCAGGGCCTGGCGCACCACCGAGGGCACCCGGGCCTTGGATTCCTGCTCGTAGACGGCGCTGCGGGCGTCCAGCCCGGGGTGTTTGAGCACCTTGTCGATCGGCTGGATCAGTCGCCGGGTGAGCACACCGGTGTGCTCGATCAGCCGGAGTACCAGTCGCAGCTGCGCGTGGTCCTTGTGCAGCCGCTTGGCCAGTTCTAGGGTTTCGTCCCGCGTGATGACGTATTCGGGGACGGCGATTGCCGGTTTGCACAGTACCGCCATGGGATGCACTCCTTGCAGCAGAACTGTGGTCCGCCCGGTGCAGTTCCTGCTCTGCAGTGGAGCCGCACCGGCCGCCGGTTTCAGGAATTCAGCCGGCCGCCGGTATGTCCGGGCTCTTGGGAAAAGGCGAGCGAACCAGTCGTCGAAGAATGAACTCTCCCGATAGGAACTCTCCCGATCTCCCCGTGATTTCGAAGTGGGACGGAACGGCCTTTCTGCGGCCGAGCCGTTCGAGTTAGATACGGTACGCCGGGTGGTTGATCGCCGCATGTTGCGGCCGGTTCCCGGCGCCCGTCGGCACCTCTGCCGGACTCACCACACCACCGGCAATTCCAGCGGATAACGCCAGATGGAACTCTGGTTCCAGCGGATTTCCTCGGGCGGCTTCGCCAGCGCCAGCTCGGGGAAGCGCTCCAGCAGTGAACCGAGCGCGACCTCCAGCTCCGTGATGGCGAGCGGGGCGCCCAGGCAGTGGTGCCCGCCCCAGCCGAACGTCATGTGGTTCGGGCCCTCACGGTCGAGGTCCAGCTCGTCGGGCCGGTCGAACCTGCTGCCGTCCCGGTTGGCCGTCAGGTACGAGACATGCACGATGTCGCCGGCCCGGATGGTCACCCCGCTCAGCTCCACGTCCTCCAGGGCGACGCGGGGGATGCCCACGCCCTTGCGGAACGGGATGAACCGCAGCATCTCCTGGATCGCCTGCGGCAGCAGATCGGGGCGGGAGCGCACCCTCGCCAGCACCTCCGGCCGCGAGAGCATCAGGCAGGAGAGGTTGGCGATCTCGTAGGTGGTGGTGTCCTGGCCGGTGATGAGCAGGACCATGGCCATCACGGTGAGTTCCTGCTCGCCGAGCATCTCGTCCCCGTCGCGGGCCGTCGCCAGGACGCTGATCAGGTCGTCCCCCGGATTGCGGCGCCGCTCGGCGGTGAGCTTGCGGAAGTACTCCCGCATCTCGGCCTTGGACCGGACGGCGTTGTCCTTGTTGTCGACGCGGAGGTTCATCATCGTCCGGGCGTGGGCGCGCAGTTGCGCCTGGTCGCCCTCGGGGATGTCGAGGACCTCGCAGATCGTGATCAGGGGCAGCGGCCCCGCGAGGTGCTCCATCAGGTCGGCCGGTGGACCGTGCCCGGCCATCCGCGTCAGCAGGTCGTCGACGACGTGGTGGGTGCGTTCCCGCATCCGCTCGACGTGCCGCGGTGCGAACGCCTTGGACACCAGGCTCCGCAGCCGGCTGCTGGCGGGCGGGTCCATCACGTTGATCGCCTCGTCCTGGACGATCGGCTCGGGCGTCATCCGCGGGAAGTCGCGGCCGACGATCGCGTGGCGGCTGAAGCGCCGGTCGGTCGTCACGGTCCGTACGTCGTCGTAGCGCGTGACGAGCCAGGCCCAGCCCTCGCCGTGCGGCAGCTGGATGCGGGCGACCGGTTCCTCGGTCAGCAGGCGCTTGAGCGTCGGATCGAACTCCAGGGCCTCGGCGTAGTCGAAGGGACAGTTCCAGACGGTGGAGTCGGACTCCATGCTGACCTCCCGGAAGGGCGGAGACAGGCCTTGACATCCCGATCAGCGTAGAAGCGGCGCGACGGGTCGGCCCGGCTGCCGAGGGGTCCGGGGACGGCGGGAGCGGGCCCCTGGCCGCCGTCCCCCAAGGCCGAGCGGGGTCTCGCGCCGGTCCGTTTCCGCGTTCGTCCGAACGGGTGACGGGGAGCGGCGGCCGGTAACGGTGCGATACCCCCTCAGCCGGCCGCCTCGACCTTCCTGACCTCGGGTTCTGCGGAATTTCGGATGGCGCCCCAGCGGGTGGCGGTCTGCTCGTGGATGAACCAGATGTCGTCCTCGGTCAGGCGCCGGGAGACGACGCCGGGGAACGCCTCCTCGAAGAAGATGTACGGCGGCCGGTTCTCGATGTCGGGGGAGTGGTAGTCGAGCCGGTCGTGCATGCCGTGTGCCCGGGTGATCCTGGTGGCCGGGTGGTAGGTGAGGATGTTCGGGCTGGCCAGCATGATCAGCCCGTCGTCGACCAGCCGGCCGACCTCGTAGACGGTCTCCTCGATGGTCTTGCGGGTCTCGCCCTCCAGGCCGAACAGCACCGAGCTGCCGACCGGGATGCCGGCGTCCCGGATGCGCTCCAGGGCCGTACGGACCTTCGCCTTCCACGGGAAGTCGGTGATCCGCCGGATGTTCTTGTGCACGTGTTGCATGACGTCCGTCGACATGCTTTCGATGCCCATGTAGAGGTAGGTGCAGCCGGCGTCGCGCAGCGCCACCAGCAGGTCGCGCACCTCGTCCTCCTTGTGCAGGGTGGTGAGCAGGTCGGCGGTGACCTGGCAGCCGAACTGCAGCTGCCGCAGCCGCTGCCAGTCGCCCTCGTCGGTGATCCACCGCCGGCAGCCCTCCGGCAGTTTCTCCGGTCCCGCGGCGGTACGGGCCGCGTGCAGCAGGGCGCAGAATTCCCGCATCAGGGGGAAGGAACCGGTCCAGAAAATGGAGTCGTCGAAGAAGACCGCCTCGGCGCCGTAGCTGACGTATTCGCAGAGCCGCTCCAGCGCGGTCTCGGCCGGCGAACCCCGGAACCGCTTCAGACCGCCGACCACCAGCGCCGATTCGGAACAGAAATCGCAGTGGTACGGGCAGGCGTTGGACACCGTCATATGGGCCGTACGGGCCGGCGAGCCGTCCGGCAGGGGAAAGACCGGGAAACGCGACCGGATGGCGAAGCCCTGATAGGGGGAGGGGAGCGCGGCCAGATCGAGCTTTTCCCCGGCTATCGGAAAGGCATGCACGGTGTCCAGCTCCAGCGCGCACACCAGGGAACTGCCCGGCACCCGTATGCCGGCGGCGCCGAAGAGCCGCAGGATCCGGACCACGTCACCGACCGTGGCCCGGGTCCGGTCCAGGTCCATGGCCAGGGCGATCGCCTTCATCAGCAGGTCGAGGGCGAACTGCCCCTCACCGCTGACGCAGAAGTCCACCACCGCCTCCGCCCGGCGGTCGTCGATGGCCCGGAGGGTCGAGCTGTATTCCAGAATGACGGACCGCTTCGCCGGGACGTACCGCATCGTCTCGTCCATGTGGCGGCCGCCGAACACCACCAGGCAGTCCGGCAGTTCCTGCTTGACGATGCGCGCCATTTCCAGCGCGTACCGGTGACCGGGGGAGACCGTACTGACGAGGAACACCCGCGGCCGGTGCCGGCGGAGTTCGGCCCGCAATTCCGCCCGGGCCTCCGCATCCCATACCCGCGGGTCGAAGACCGTGGCGTCGGACGTCCCGGTACTCGCCCGCTGCGACGGCAGTCCGTGTTCCGCGCTCAGCCGGTGCACTTTCGACGGCGGTCTTCCCCAGCTGGGGCAGAGATCGCTGAACGGGACATCCGCTCCGGCGCCGAGCCGGGCGGAACGCAGAGCACTGTCGACCGGAACGCTCAACGCCGCATAAAGGCACATCGGATCGCCCGGATACGTGATTTCGCCTTCCGGTGACGTCATGACCGGGGCGAGCGCCGAGAGCACCGGAAAACTCCGGGCGTGCCAGGGCACCTCGGCGGGCCCGGCGCAGTCCGCCCGCGCGACCAGTTCGGCGATCCGCGACTCGCGCAGCAACGTCAATTCCCGGGCGGAATCCGCAGCCATGTCCGCGGCGGTGCGGAAGTCATCGTGAACGACCGTCTGGCATATGAGCATGCGTAACTCCTGATCGGTGGTCAACTCGGAGGAGGAAGCTGAAGGAGTTCTCGGGGCACTCGGTGCGCCGGGCCCGGCGGTGGGGGGAGGCCGGCGGTGTGCCGGGGCGCGCGAGGGTGAAACGTAATGCCGTGCCCCCGAGGGGGAGCAAGACTTTCGGGGTACGGCCCGGCCGACCGGTTCTTTATGCGCGGGCGGCACCCGTCCGCCTTGTCCGCCATTTCCGGCCCGCCCTACAGTCCGGGGATGGCAGCCCACACCTATCGCGCGCTGGTGACCCGGCACGTGCTGAGCTGGGCCGCGGTCACCGCCGCGGCGCGCATGCCGGTGGCGATGGCCCCGCTGGCGCTCGTCTTCCTCGTCCGGGAACGGCCCGGCGGATATGTGCTGGGTGCCGAACTCGCGGCCGTCTACGTGGTGGGTGAGGTTATCGGCGCCGCGCTGCTCGGGGCGAGACTGCGGCCCGACCGAGCCCGGCGGCACCTCGCGGGCGGACTCGGCGCGGGCGCCGCGGCGTTCGCCGGCCTGGGACTGCTGCCCGGCGCCCCCGACCTCCTGCTCGGCGCCTTCGCCCTGGTCGCCGGGGCCGCCCCGGCCGCGTCCCCGGGCGGCCTGCGCACCCTGCTGACCGAGCACGTCGACCCCGGCCTGGTCACCAAGGCGCTCAGCGCGGAGGCCACCCTGTCGTACGCGGTCTGGGCCGTCGCGCCCGCCGCGGCCGGCGCCCTGGCCTTCGGGGTGGCCCCCTTCGCCCCGCTGCTGCTGGCGGCCGGCCTGATGGCGCTGTCCGCCGCCGGACTGTGGGCGCTGCCGCCCGGCTGGCGAGCGGACCCCGCCGACCGTGCCGGCGTCCCGATGCTCCGCACCCTCGCCGCGGCCTGGCCGGTCTACGTGTCGGGCGCCGCGGCCATGTCGCTGCTCGCGCTGGCCGAACTCGTACTGCCCGCCCTGCTGGAACAGCGCCACCTCGCGGTCGGCTGGTCCGGTCCGCTGCTGGCCGGGTACGCCCTCGCCTCCGCGGCCGGCTCGCTGCTGTACGGGCTGCGCAGCTGGCCCGGCCGCCTCGGCACCCAGAGCCTGGTCCTGCTGCTCGCCGTCGCCGCCTGTGTGGCCGCCGCCGGCGTGGTCCCGCTGCTCGGCGTCATCGCGGCGGCCCTGTGCCTGGCCGGGCTGCTGCAGGCCGGGTTGCAGCTGACCCGGGCGCTCGGGCTGCGTGCCGTACTGCCGGGAAGTGCCCTGGCCGCGGGCTACTCGATGATGTACTCCGTGGTCGGCGTCGGATACGCCGCCAGCGCCTCGCTCTCCGGGGTGGTGCTGGGGCTGGCCACGCCCAGCACCGCGATCCTTGCCGGGGTGCTGCTCACCCTGGTCCTCACCGCGGTCGCCGCGGCCGGTGAACTCCGGCTGGTCCGGGCCGCGGAGTGCGCACCGGCCGAGCGCTGAAGCCCGCGCCACCGCCCCCACCGCCCCCACCGTCCCCCCGTCCCCCCGGCCCGGGCCGTCAGGCCGCCGGTGTCCCCAGCGCGGCGATCCGGGACGGCAGGTTCTGCCACACCTCGGGGGTGTAGAAGTGCCCGCCCGGCAGCTCGTCGTGGCGGAACGGGCCGGCCGCCAGCTTCCGCCACTGCCGCGCCGTCTGCGGATCGATCACCTCGTCGACCGCCCCGGTCAGCACCTGCAGCGGCGCCCGCACCGTCGCGCCCGCCCGGTGGTAGAAGGAGTCGCGCACCCGGAGGTCGGCCCGCATCAGCTCCACGGCGATCTCGCACAGGTCCGGGTCGCCCAGCACATGCCCCGGAAGCAGGCCGAACTCCCGCATCCAGTCCATGAGTTCACCGTCCGACTGGTGCTGCGCCGGGAACATGTCCTGCGGGGTGAGCCCCCGGCTGGGCGCGTTGGCGGAGGACACCACGACCGCCGCCGGGGCCGGCCCGCCGCGCTCCTCGATCCGTGCCGCGACGTCGAAGGCCATCCAGCCGCCCATGCTGTGCCCGAAGAGCACATAGGGCAGGCCGGCGGCGGACAGCACCGCGGTGACCGCGTCCTCGGCCAGCTCGTCCCAGTCCCGGGCGCAGTCCTCGGCGAACCGGCCCTCCCGGCCCGGATAACAGACCGCCGCCAGCTCCGTGCCGGGCGGCATCGCGTCCGTCCAGGCGAGGTACGAGCCGGCCCCGCCGCCGCAGAAGCCGAGGCAGATCAGCCGCTGTGCGGCGTCCGGGACCGGCTGGGGGCGGACCACGATGGTGTCCTGCATGGGTCGTCTCTCTTCTCGGGAAGGAAGCGCTGCTCGGCGGTGTCCGGCCGTACCCGGACGGGCGGGGCGGCGGCGCTCAGCCGGCCGGTGCGGAGGCGTCGTGGTGGCGCTGCACCTGCTGGGCGAGGTCCCGCAGCCGCGGATGGCGGTAGACCTCCTTGACCGAGATCACCACGCCGAGGTTCCGCTTCAGCCGCCCCACGACCCGCAGCGCCATCAGCGAGTGCCCACCCAGGGCGAAGAAGTCGTCGTCCGCGCCGACCCGCTGCCGGCCCAGCACCTCCGACCAGACCTCGGCGATCAGCTTCTCGTAGGGGCCGTCCGGCTCGGCGGCCGCCGGGTCCGCCCCCGGGCCGTCCGGCGGCTCCGGCAGCGCGGCCACGTCCAGCTTCCCGTTGGCCGTCAGCGGCAGCGCGTCGAGCAGTACGCAGTCCGACGGCACCATGAAGTCCGGCAGCACCGAGGCGAGATGGTCCCGGAGCCGGCCGGGGTCGGGCGCCGCCCCGCCGGACGGCACCGCGTACGCCACCAGCCGCTCACCGGCCGGCCCGTCGTCGCGGACCACGACGGTGGCGCTGCCGACGCCCTCGCACGAGACCAGTGCGTGCTCGATCTCGCCCGGCTCGATCCGGAAGCCGCGGAACTTCAGCTGGCGGTCGGCCCGGCCCAGGAAGACGAGGAGGCCCTCGGCGGTGCGCCGGACCCGGTCGCCGGTGCGGTACATCCGCTCGCCGGGCCCGCCGAACGGATCGGCGACGAACCGCTCCGCGGTCAGCGCCGGGCGGCCGGCGTAGCCGTGGGCCAGCCGCGGTCCCGCGACGTACAGCTCGCCCTCGGCGCCCTCGGGCACCGGGCGCAGCGCCTCGTCGAGCACGTACAGCCGGCCGCCCGGGAGGGCGTCCCCCAGGTGCGGGGTGCCGCCGGTCATCCAGGTGGCCGTGGCGTCGACCGTGCATTCGGTCGGGCCGTAGAGGTTCAGGGATTCCGGGCCGCCCGCGCCGGCGGCCTCCGCGAGCTCCCGCCAGGTCCGTGCCGGCACCGGTTCGCCGCCCATGAACAGCCGGAGCGTCCGCCCGTCGGTCCGCGGCGCGGTCAGCGTCCCGCGCAGCAACTCCCAGTGGGACGGGGTGAGATCGAGATCGGTGACCGCGTGCGCGTCGAGCACGGCGGCCAGCCTGGCCGGGTCCTTGCGGTCCTCCTCGGTCAGCACGACCACGGTGTCGCCCCGGCAGACCCGCGCCCACTGCTGCACCGACGCGTCGAAGGACACGCTGGCGTTCCAGGCGACCACCCGGGGTCGGTCGGCGTACGCACCGGCCTCCTCCAGCCCCGCCAACAGGGCGGCCACCCCGCCGCGGGACGCCTCCACGCCCTTGGGGCGGCCGGTCGAACCGGAGGTGTAGATCAGGTAGGCGGGGTCGAGCGGAGTGCTGTCCGCCGGATCCACGGCGAGGCCGCCCGCCGGCGCAGGGGCCTCGCCCGGGACGTCGGGATCGAGGACCACGGCCCCGGCCGCCGTCCCGAGCGGGGTGTCCCCCTCGGCGAGCAGTGCCGCGATGCCGGCGTCCCGCGCCATGAACGCGAGCCGCTCCCGCGGATAGCCCGGGTCGAGCGGTACGTACGCGGCGCCCGCCCGCCACACCGCCAGCAGCGCCACGACGAGCCGGGCCGTACGGGGCAGCGCCACGCCGACCCGGGCGCCGCGGCCGACGCCGCGGGCGGTCAGCGCGCGGGCCAAGCGGGCGGTGCGGCGGTCGAGTTCGGCGAAGGTCAGGGATCCCTCGCCGTCCCGTACCGCGATCCGCTCCGGGTGGTCGCGCACCACCCGGGCGAAGCGCCGGACGGCGTCGACCGGCTCCGGACGGAGGTCAGCCATGAACAGACTCCTTGTGCCGCGCGGGGCGTCCCGCGAAGAGGGAGGTGAAGGGAAGTGAGGGGGCGCGGTCCGGCGGGCCGTGCGGCAGCCGGTCAGCCGAACGCGGCGGCCGGCGGCACGGTGGGCCGGCAGTCGGCCAGTTCGACCGGCGCGCCCATCGACACCGCGATCCGGCGGTCGCCGCGGAACGGGTCGCGGCCGTGCGCGGTGAGGATGTTGTCGACCAGCAGCAGATCGCCCGGCTGCCAGGGCTCACGGACCGTCGCCGCGTCGTACGCCGCCTGGACGGCCGCCAGGTCCTCCTCGCTCAGCGGGCTGCCGTCGCCGAAGGCCGTACGGAAGGGCAGTCCGTCCGGTCCGAACTCGTCGAGCAGGATCTCCCGCAGTTCCTCGTCCAGCGACCACTCGTTCCAGAAGACCAGGTGGTTGAACCAGACCTCGTCCCCGGTCACCGGGTGGGTGAGGATGCCGGGCCGCACCTGGCCGGTGCGCAGGTTGCCGTCCTCCTGCCAGGCGTGCGCGATCAGGTTGTCCGCGCAGTAACGTTCCACCGCCGCCCGGTCGTCGGAGCCGAACGCGCTTCGCCAGTCGGTGGAGATGTGGTCGGAGTAGCTGCGGCGGAGCAGCCAGCCGGTCTGCCGCATCTTCGCCACCAGGGGCGCGGGGATGCCGGCGAGCACCTTGCGGCAGTCGGCGACCGGGGTGGCGCCGCCCTCCTCGGGCGCGGTCAGGCAGGCGAACAGCAGCAGGCCGGGGAAGGTCAGGGTGTAGCTGTTCTCGTTGTGCATGCGGATGCGCTGGGACGCCGGCAGGTCCGTGGACGAGTAGACGCCCTGGCCGAAGTCGCTGCGAGGGGTGGCCTTTTCGCGGTACGGCGTGGACTCGGGGATGAGCACGTCGCGGACCGCGGCGACATCACCGACCTCCGTCAGCGGCAGGCCGCGCAGGTAGACGGCCCCGTGGGTGTGCAGCGCCCGGGTCAGCTCCGGGCGGGCGGCGGCGAGCCAGGCACGGGCCGCGGCCATGTCGGCCAGGCCGGGTATCCGGGCCAGTGCGGGCTTTCCCGGGGCGAGTTCCCAGGCGAGCGACCGGGAATCCGGCAGGTTTGCAGGACGCACGTTCAGCACCTTTCACTCAGCGCCTTTTCGGGTACGGCATTCCGGGGCACCTTCAGGTCAGCCGCTGTAACTGCCGAGCGCATTGCTGGCCGCGAGGTCCAGCCGGTCCACCATCCAGGTTTCCAGGCTGCTGTCGCTGCGTTCCGCGGCCGCGCGGTACCGGGCGATGCGTTCCGGGGTGAGCTGAATTCCGACGGATGCGGTTTTGCGGGTGGCGGACGGTTCGGTTTCCCGGGCGGCCCGGACGTTCGCCCGTAATTGATTGCGCGACCAGCCCAGTTCCTCGGCCCGGTTGAGCCAGTAGTCTTGCTCATGGGGCGGCAGCGACGCCACCTCCGCGTGGTGGTGGAAGCTGAGGCTGTCCCGCCGGCGGGACACCTCGAACCGCCGCGCCACCCAGGCGTAGTTGCGCAGGGTCTGGTAGTCGAGGCCGACCGCGTCGACCGCCCTGCGGTAGCGGTCGGTGTAGCGCCACTGGCCGTAGATCAGCCAGTCGCCCAGGCACCAGGCCGACGAGTTGGCGACGGCCGAGATCCGCCGGCCCGCGCTCTTCCAGGTGTCGTAGCTGACCGCGGCCGGTATCTGGAGGCCGACGCGGGTGACGAAGACGCCCCGCGCGGCGTCGTCCGGCGTGGTCTGCCGGGGCCGTACGGCGGGGAGTTCGGTGATTTCCTTGCCCGACCCGGCGCGCGGAGCGGTGCCCAGGGCTGCGGACGATGTGCTCAAAGCTTCTCCTCGGTGCGGTTGCTTCGAACCGGACGGGTTCCGCGCACCGGCCGGACCGCGCCTACGGTCCGGGTGCGACGGCCGCCCGTCGGAAAATGCTCGGCCCAGGGCGCTCAGAACGGCCCGGTGTGCGGGGCGGGAACGCGGCCCCAGGCCGAGTCGCCGAGGACGGCGCCGGAGGCGCCGGAGGTGAGGTGGCCCGCGCGCTCGACGGACGGAGCGGAATGGTCAATTCCATATCCGACGGCGGTGGCCAGAACGGCGGCGATGGTGAAAACGCGCAGGATGCGAGGCATCGTGGTCCCCCATTGTGCGGCCAAGGATGTGGCTGGCGCCGCTCATCCTCTTCGGCCCGCCAAGATCATTGGACTGCGGACGGGGTGCACAAATGTAACCTGCATAGTTGTGAACGATGAAGAACTGGGTCTATGTCGGTGCAATGGGGGTGAATTACCCTCAGGTCGGGTATGCGGCGATGCGCTGAGCTACTACCGGCGCATTCTCCGTGACGGAACGGCGGGCCGCGAGACCGCCCCGCCGTGCCTGCGCGCGCTCGGTCTCGTCACCGACGACCCACAAACACCCGGCGCCACCACCCCGGTCCCGCCCGAGGCCGCGGCGATCGCCGCGCTGCGCCCCATAGAAGAGGCGATCGCCGACCAGCAGCGCACCTACCGCTCCGTCCAGGCCACCCTCTCCGTCTTCACCCGGACCTACGACGACGCCAGGAAACGCGAACAGCCCACACTCACCGTCCTCAACGGCGCCACGGTCATCAGCAACGCCCTGGAGGCCGCCGTGAGCGGCTGCCGCGAGGAACTGCTGACCACCCAGCCGGGCGGCGGACGCCCGGAACACCTGCTGAGCGAGGCGCTCGACCGGGACCTGCGGATGCTCGAACGCGGCGTCCGGCAGCGGACCATCTACCAGCACACCGTCCGCTCGCACGCACCCACGCTGGCCTACATCGAGACGGTCACCGCTGCCGGGGCCGAAGTGCACACCCTGGTCGAGGTGTTCGAGCGGATGATCATCTGCGACCGGCAGGTGGCCTTCATCCCCACCACCGAGGAGCGCAGCGACAGCGCCCTGCAGATCCGGCACCCCGCACTGCTGCGCTTCCTCGTCGCGCTCTTCGACAGCGCCTGGTCCCGTTCGGTGCCGGTCGGACCGGGCGGGGTACCGGCCCGCTCCCCGCTGATCACCTCCGACGTCCAGCGGGCCATACTGCAGGCCGTGGTGTCCGGCGAGACCGACGACTCCATCGCCCGGCGGATGGGCATGAGCCGCCGCAGCGTCGCCAAGCACATCAGCCGGGTCTCCCAGCAGCTCGGCAGCAACAGCCGCGCCCAGCTCGGCTATCTGCTGGCCACCTCCGGCCTGCTGTGGCTGCCGGAGCCGCCCGGCGGCCCTCCGCCGGAACGGACCTTCTGACCGGCCCGGCCGCGGACCGGACGGGCGCACCGGACGGCGTCCTCACCGGGTCGCGTCCGACCTGTTCTCCTGCAACTCCACCGCCTCGTACAGCGCCTTGATGTTGCCGCTGCCGAACGTCCGGGCGCCGAGCCGCTCGATGACCTCGAAGAACAGCGTGCCGCGCGGGTGCCCGGACCGGGTGAAGATCTGCAGCAGCTGGCCGTCCTGGTCCTGGTCGGCCAGCACGTTCAGGTCCCGCAGCTCGTCGACGGAGTGCCGGGAGAGCGTCAGCCGGCCCGGGATCAGGTCGTAATAGGTGCCGGGGGTGTCCAGGAAACCGATGCCGCGCGCCGCCAGCAGCTGCACCGAGCGCACGATGTCGTCCGACGCGAACGCGACGTGCTGCACCCCGGCGCCGCCGTGGGAGGCCAGGAACCGGTCGATCTGGCCCGGCGCGCGGCCGGTGTCCGGCTCGATCAGCGTCAGCGTGACGGTCCCGGCGTCGTTCTGCACCACGACCGAGTCCATCGCCTGCGCGCCGACGACGATGCGCTCGGTGAACACCGCGGCGAAGCCCAGCGCGCGTTCGTAGTACTCCACGGTCGGTCCCAGCCGCCCCGGCTCCAGACACACCGCCAGGTGGTCGATCCCGTGCAACCCGGTGGCCGCCGGGCCGGGGGCACCGGCCGCCGGTACCGGCCGCTGTACGAAGGTGTGCACCACGTCCCCGAAGCCGACGACCGAGGCGGTGACCACCCCGTCCCGCCCGGCCGGACCGGCCACCGGTTCGGCGCCCCGCCGCACCGCCTCGGCGAACGCGGCCGTCGCGTCCGGTGTCCCGAGCGCGATGTCCCGGACCCCGTCGCCGTGGCGCGCGACGTACCGGGCGGCCGGATGCCCGGCGTCCTGCGCGGCGGTCAGCACCAGCCGGATGCCGCCGGCACCCACCGCCACCGTACGGACCCCGTCCCCCGGGGCACCGGAGACACCGGGGGACCGGTCCAGGACGCCGAAGCCGTAGCACGCGGTGAACGGCTCCGCGGCGGCCGCCAGATCACCGACCGCGAAGCCGAGGTGGTCGAGGCGGAGGTGGCGGAGCGGTCCGGCGGGGACCGAGGTCGGCGCGGACATCCCGGGTCAGCCCCTGCCGTCCTGCGCCGCAGCCATCGCCGCGACCAGGGAGGCCGGCCGCAGATCCGTCCAGTGCTCCTCGATGTACGCGGTGCACTCCGCCCGCCCGCGGTCGTCCAGCCGCACCTCCCAGCCCGGCGGGACCTCGGCGAACGCGGGCCACAGGGAGTACTGGCCCTCGGCGTTGACCAGGACCTTGAACGTGCCGTCCGTGTCGTCGAAGGGATTCATGACGATGACCTTTCAGGAGGATCGAGGGGGAGTGCGCCAAGCCGCCGGTCGGGATCGGCGGCCACCTCGCGCAGCAGCCGGACGTAACGGTCCGCCAGCCGCTGCACGGTGGCACGGTCGAACAACTCGGTCGCGTATTCCAGGCTGACGTCCAGCGCCCCCGGCGCGCCGTCCGGCGCCGTCCGGCTCACCAGGTCGAAGGCCAGGTCGAAGCGGGCCGCACCGGAGCCGGCCAGCCGCCACTCATGGGCGGTGCCGTCCAGCACCAGCGCCGACCCGGCGGTGTTCAGCAGCCCGAACGCGATCTGGAACACCGGGTGGTGGGCCAGGCTCCGCGGCGGGTTGACCGCCTCCACCAGCAGGTCGAACGGGACGTCCTGATGGGCGTAGGCGGGGATCCACGCCTGCCGCACCCGGTGCAGCAGCTCGCCGAACGGCGGATCGCCGGAGGTGTCGGTGCGCAGCACCACGGTGTTCACGAAGAAGCCCACGAGATCGTCCAGCGCCTCGTCCGCGCGGCCCGCGGTCGGGGTCCCCACCACGATGTCCTCACCACCGCCCAGCCGGGTCAGCAGCCCGGCCAGCGCGGCCTGCAGCACCACGAACAGCGTGCAGCCGCTGGTCCGGGCCAGCTCGTCCAGCGCCCGGCGCAGCTCCGCGGGGATCACGAACTCCACCACGTCGCCCGCACCGCCGGCCACCTCCGGACGCGGCCGGTCACCGGGCAGCGGTGTGCACTGCGGGATCCCGGCCAGCGCGGCTCGCCAGTGGGCCAGCGCCTGCGCGAGCGGGCTGTCCGGATCGTCGCGGTCGCCGAGGACTTGGTGCTGCCAGGCGGCGTAGTCCCGGTACTGGACCGGCAGCGGGGGAAAATCGGGCGCCGTGCCCGCGCGCCGGGCGGCGTACGCCCGGGACAGATCGCGGAAGAACGGGGTGAAGGACCAGCCGTCGGCGGCGATGTGGTGCCACACCACCAGCAGCACGTCCTCCTCGCCGGTGCGGAACAGCGCCAGCCGCAGCGGCAGCTCGCATTCCAGGTCGAACGGGGCACGGACGGCGCGGGACAGCAGCCCGTCCACCTCGGCCGGCCGGCAGTCGGTGACGGTCAGTTCCGGCCGGGCGTCGGCCGGGTCGAGGACCACCTGGTGGGACGTCTCACCGTCGGCGGGGAAGACCGTCCGCAGGCTTTCATGACGGGCCGTCACATCCGCCAGTGCGGCACGCAGCGCGTCGGTATCCACCGGGCCGGGCAGCCGGAGGACCAGCGGGATGTGGTAGCCCGGGTCGGCGTCCCCCATCAGCTGGTACAGCAGCCACAACCGCCGCTGCGCGTGCGACAGTTCGGCGCGGCCCTCGCGCGGGCCGGGCACCAGCGGGACGCGGGCCGCCGGCCCGGCCTCCTTGCGGTGCTCCAGCCGCGCCGCCAGCCCGGCCACCGTCGGCGCCGCGAACAGATCCTCCAGGCCCGGCCGGACGCCGAGCGCGGCGCCGATGCCCGCCGCCGCGCGGGTCGCGGTCAGCGAGTGCCCGCCCAGCGCGAAGAAGCTGTCGTCGATGCCGACCCGGTCCACGCCCAGCACGTCCGCGAAGACCCGGCACAGCAGCCGCTCGGTCTCGTTGCGCGGGGCCCGCCCGGCACCCTCGAACACCGGCGCCGGCAGCGCCCGCACATCCAGCTTGCCGTTGTTGGTCAGCGGCAGCCGGTCCACCACCACACAGGCGGCGGGGACCATGTGCCCGGGCAGGGCCAGCCGCAGCGCGTCCAGCAGCCGGGCCGGCCAGTCCTCCCCGACGGTCGCCGCGGTGGCGGGCGCGGCCGGGACGACGTACCCGACCAGGTTCTTGCCGCCGTGGTGGTCGGGCAGCGGAACGACCGCCGCCCGGGCCACGTCGTCCCGGCGGGTCAGCTGGTGCTCGATCTCCCCGAGCTCGATGCGGAAACCGCGCAGCTTGATCTGGTTGTCCTCACGGCCGAAGTACTCCAGCAGTCCGTCCGCGCGGCACCGCACCAGATCGCCGGTGCGGTACATCCGGCTGCCGTCCCCCGCGAACGGGTCCGCCACGAACCGGCCGGCGGTCAGCTCCGGCCGCCCCCAGTAGCCACGGGCCACGCCCCGCCCGGCGAGATAGAGCTCGCCCACCTCGCCCGGGCCGACCGGCTGCAGCTGCTCGTCCAGCACATGGGTGCGCACGCCGGCCAGCGCCGAGCCGATCGGGACCGGCCCGTCACCCACCTCCGTGACCAGGTGCCGGGTGGCGAAGACGGTCACCTCGGTCGGCCCGTACACATTGACCACCGACCCCGGGCCGGAGGCCGCCAGCGTCCGCGCGACCGCGCTGGGCGACGCCACCTCGCCGCCCATCCACACCTGGCAGCCGTGCCCGAAGGCGTCCGGGGACTCCTCCGTCATCAGGTTGAACATCGACGGGGTGATGAACGTGGAGGTGATCCGCTCCGCGGCGAGGGTCCGCACCAGCGTGGCCGGATCCAGCCGCCCCGGCGGCGCGACGACCACGGTCCCGCCGCGCAGCAGCGGCACCAGGATCTGGTACACCGACGCGTCGAACTCCAGCGGCGACTGCAGCAGCACCCGCGCGTCGATACCGGCCCAGCAGTCGTCGGCCGCGAACTCCACCACGTCCCGGTGGCTGATCGCCACGCCCTTCGGGCGGCCGGTCGAGCCCGAGGTGTGGATGACGTAGGCGAGTTGCTGCGGCAGCACGGGCGGCGGCGGAGCCACCGCGTCCGCCGGCGCGCGGTCCAGCAGCTCCCCGACGACCCGGACCGCCACCCCGGCGAGAGCGCCGGTGGGGTCCTCGGCGCAGCTCGCGCGCAGCGCCGCGGCCCGCTCCGCGGTGTCTACCAGCACCAGGTGGGTACCGCACTCGCCGAGCACCGTCCGCAGCCGGGCGGCGGGGGAGCGGACGTCCAGCGGGGCGTAGGCACCGCCGGCCTTCAGCGTGCCGAGCAGGGCGACCACGACGTCCGGGCCGCGCTCCATCAGGATGCCGATGCGGTCCTCGGGCCGGACGCCGCAGCCGGCCAGGGCGCGGGCGAGGGCATCACTGCGTTCGTCGAGCGCGCCGTAGGACAGTGCGGCACCGCCGCCGTGCCCGACCGCGGGCGCGTCCTTCTTCTCGCCCACCCGGGCGGCGAATACCGATGTGATGGTGCTCGGCGCTTCCGGCAAGCCGAATCCCCTTTCGGCACGGATGAGTTGACCCGGATCGGCATTCGGCTTCCACCGCGGTCCGGCGACGGCGCTCGGCAACGTAGGTCGGTGCCGGAAGGGGTGTCAAGGAACCCGCGGTGTCCCGCCGGCGGGACACCGGACCTTGCTTGTGCGGATTCCCGGCGGCCGGTTGAATGACCGCCGCATCGCCTTTCCACACATTCCTTTTGCAATTCCCCAAGAGCGCAATGGGATGAGGTCCTCCCGATGACACTGGACGGCACCGGCACCGGCGCCGCACCGCACGGTCCGCGCGGCGCGCGCGAGGAGATCCTCCGGGGTCTGTTCGCCGAGATCCTCGACGCCCCCGACATCACGGCCGACGACAACTTCTTCGCGCGCGGTGGGACCTCGATGCTCGCCGTCCGGCTGATCAACCGGATCCGGGCGGTGCTCGGCGTCAAGATCGGGGTGCGGGCGCTCTTCGGCGCACAGACGGTCGCCAAGCTCGCCGCCCACCTCGCCGCCGACGACCCCGTGCACCACCCCGTGACCCGCGTGACGCCCCGCCCGGACCCCGTACCGCTCTCCTCCGGCCAGCGCGGACTGTGGTTCCTCGACCGCCTCGCCGGCCCCGGCGCCACCTACAACATCCCGGTCGTCACCCGGATCACCGGCACCCTCGACGACCGCGCACTGGCCGCCGCACTCGGCGACGTCGTCACCCGCCACGAGGCACTGCGGACCCTCTACGGCGAGCGGGACGGCGAGCCGACCCAGCGGGTGCTGCCCGCCGACGAGGTGCGCATCGACCTGCCGGTGACCGACCACACCGCGGACACCCTGCCCATCGCGGTGGCCGCCGCGAGCGCCCACGTCTTCGACCTCACCGCCGAGATCCCGCTGCACGCCGAGCTGCTGCGGTCCGCGCCGGACCGGTGGGTGCTCGTCCTCGCGCTGCACCACATCGCCTGCGACGGCTGGTCGGTGAGCCGGCTCGGCCGCGACCTGTCCGCCGCGTACGCCGCCCGGCTGCACGGCCG
Source organism: Streptomyces sp. NPDC107765 (assembly GCF_055657085.1). Classification (NCBI taxonomy): domain Bacteria; kingdom Bacillati; phylum Actinomycetota; class Actinomycetes; order Kitasatosporales; family Streptomycetaceae; genus Streptomyces; species Streptomyces sp. NPDC107765. Next base: position 72,960 of record NZ_JBVKBL010000011.1, read on the forward strand.
GGCACCCGACTGGCAGCCGCTGCCCGTCCAGTACGCCGACTTCGCGCTGTGGCAGCGCGCCGCACTCGACGAGGAGTCCGTGCCCGGCTCCCCGGTCGCCCGCGGGCTGGCCCACTGGCGCACCGCCCTGCGCGACCTGCCCGAGGAACTGCCGCTGCCCGCCGACCGCCCCCGCCCGGCGGAGGCCGGCACCGCCCACGGCACCCTGCGCCTCCCCGTCGACGCCACCACCCGCGCCGGCATCCGGCACCTCGCCCGCACCGGCCACGCCACCGAACTCATGGTGGCCCAGGCCGCGTTGGCCGCCCTGCTGACCCGGATGGGCGCGGGCACCGACATCCCGCTGGGCACCGTCGTGTCCGGCCGCACCGACGACACCCTCGACGAACTGATCGGCTTCTTCGTCAACACGCTGGTGCTGCGCACCGACACCTCCGGCGATCCCACCTTCGGCGACCTGCTGGCGCGGGTAAGGGACACCGACCTCGCGGCCTTCAGCCACCAGGACCTGCCCTTCGACCGGCTCGTCGAGGAACTCCAGCCACCCCGCTCGCTCTCCCGGCACCCGCTGTTCCAGGTGATGCTCTCCTGGGCGTACGGCGGCGACCTCGGACTGGAACTGGCCGGCGCGACCTGCGTCACGGACCGCGCGCAGGCCCAGGGCGCCAAGTTCGACCTGGAGTTCGCCTTCGACGAGCGGCCCGGCCAGGACCTGCTGGAACTCTCGCTCACCTACAGCACCGCCCTCTTCGACGAGCCCACCGCCAAGGCCCTCGGCGAGCGGCTGCTCCGGCTGCTCGACCGGGCCGCGGCCGATCCGCAGGCGCACATCGGCGCACTCGACCTGCTCTCCGCCACCGAACACGAGCAGATCACCCGCGACTGGCAGGGCCCCCTCCGGCCGTCCGCACCCGGCACCGTCGTCGAGGCCTTCGACGCCCGGGCCGCCGCCGCACCCGACGCCCCCGCCGTGGTCCACGGCGGCACCGCCCTGACCTACGCCGAACTCGCCCACCGGGCAGAGCAGTTGGCGCAGGAACTGATCCATGCCGGAGTGACCCCCGACACCGCCGTCCCGCTGCTCATGGAGCGGTCCGCCGACCTCCTGGTGGCCCAGCTCGCCGTCCTCAAGGCCGGCGCCGCCTACCTGCCGCTGCACCCCGCCCACCCGGAAGCCCGCCTCCGGGCGGCCCTGGCGGAGGCCGGCAGCCCGGTGCTGCTCGCGGACCCCGCCCACCGGGACCACCCGGCGGCCACCGGACACACCGTCCTGACCCCCGGCGCCCGCCCCACGACGGACCGCGGCCGGCCCGCCGCACCGCCCGCCGTCCACCCCGACCACCTCGCCTACGTGATGTACACCTCCGGCTCGACCGGCGAGCCGAAGGGCATCGGCACCACCCACCAGGGCGTCCTCGACCTGGCCCGCGACTCCTGCTGGGGCCTCGGCCCCGGCGACCGGGTGCTCTTCCACGCCCCGCACGCCTTCGACGCCGCCACGTACGAGATCTGGGTGACGCTCCTGAACGGCGGCTGCGTGGTCGTCGCACCCCCCGGCGCACCCGACGGACCGGCCCTGACCCGGCTGATCACCCGCCACCAGATCACCCACGTCCACCTGACCGCCGGGCTGTTCCGCACCGTCGCCGAGGACCACGCGCACTGCTTCGCACCCGTCCGCGAGGTGCTGACCGGCGGCGACGCGGTGTCCGGACAGGCCGTCGCCCGGGTCCTGGCCGCCTGCCCCGACACCGCCGTCCGCGCCCTGTACGGCCCGACCGAGACCACCCTGTGCGTCACCCAGACGTCCTGGCAGCCCGGTGAACGCGCCGACGGGCCCGTCCCGTTGGGCCGCCCGATGGACAACACCCGCGCCCACGTCCTGGACGAGGCGCTCCGCCCGGTCCCCGCCGGCGTCGTGGGCGAGCTGTACCTGTCCGGCGCGGGCCTGGCCCGCGGCTACACCGGCCGCGCCGCCCTGACCGCCGAACGCTTCGTGGCCTGCCCCTACGGCGCCCCCGGCGAGCGGATGTACCGCACCGGCGACCTCGTCCGCCGGGACACCCGCGGCCGGCTGTTCTTCCTCGGCCGCGCCGACGACCAGGTCAAGATCCGCGGCTACCGGATCGAACCGGCCGAGGTCGAGACGGCGCTCGCCGCCCTGCCCGGCGTCCGCCAGGCCACCGTCACCGTCCGCACTGACCCCGCCGGCGAGAAACTGCTGGCCGGCTACGTCGTACCCGAACCGGACGGCCCCGCCCCCGACCCCGCCGTCCTGCGCGCCCAACTGGCCGCCCGGCTGCCCGACTACATGGTGCCCGCCGCGCTCCTCACCCTGGACGCCCTCCCGCTGACGCCCCACGGCAAACTCGACCGCCGTGCGCTGCCCGCCCCGCGCTTCGCCGCGGCCCCCCACGGCCGGGCCCCGCGCGGCCCCCGCGAGGTCGTACTGTGCCGCCTCTTCGGGGAGGTCCTCGGCCTGCCCCCGGTCGGCATCGACGACGGCTTCTTCGAACTCGGCGGGCACTCCCTGCTCGCCACCCGCCTGGTCCACCGGATCCGCTCGGTGCTCGGCGTGGAACTCGGCGTCCAGGACCTCTTCCGGGCCCCGACCGTGGCCGGACTGAGCGCCCTCGCGGCCGCCGGCAGCACCGGCACCGAGCTGGGCGAGGTGCTCACCCTCCGCGCCGACGGCGACCTCCCCCCGGTCTTCCTGATCCCCGCCGCCAACGGTCTGAGTTGGGCCTACGCCCCGCTGCTGCGGCACGTCCCGGCCGGCCACCCGGTGCACGCCCTCCAGGACCCCCGGCTCACCGAAGGCAACGTCGGCCCGCGCACCGTCGCCGACCTCGCGACCGGCTACCTCGCCCGGATCCGCGCCCTGCGCCCGCACGGCCCGTACGTCCTCGCCGGCTGGTCGTTCGGCGGCACGGTCGCCCAGCAGATCGCCACCGACCTGGCGGCACAGGGCGAACCGCCCGCCCTGCTGGTCCTCCTCGACGCCTACCCCGGCGATGTCCTCGGCTGGGGCACCACCCTCGACCCGCGCACCCTGGTGCCGCTCGCCCTGGACGGCATCACCGCCGAAGCACCGGACGGCGACCTGCCCCCGGCCGCCGCCCTGCACGACGCGCTGCGCACCGCCGGCAGCGCCCTCGGCTCCCTCGGCGAACGGACCGTCGGCCGGCTCGTCGAGGTCGCCCGGCACAACGTCCGGGCCCTGGCCGAACACCGGCCGGGCCGCTACTCCGGACCGGTGCTCTGCTTCGACGCGGCGGCCGGCCACCACCCCGCCGGCCCCGCCTCGCAGGCCTGGCAGCCGCTCCTCGACGGCCGGGTGGACACCGTCGCCGTCCGCGCCGACCACACCGGCATCGTCACCGCCGCGGCCATGCCCGAGGTCGGCCCGGTCGTCGAGGCCGCCCTCAAGGCGGCGGCCCCACCGGCCTGACCCGTGCCACGGCCCCGCCCACCCGCCGCAAGGAGGAGCATGTCCCGCCGCCGACGCCCCACGGAGACCGGACCGCGGAAATACCCCGGCAATACCGCCGCCATCCCGCCCAACTACCTTGTCCACCAAGGAAATCCGGCCCGCACAAAGGCGGTGACAGGCCCGTGAACGCCAGCCAGCCCTCCCTGTACTGGGAAGACGGCGCCCTCGTCACCGTCGACCAGCGCGTCCTGCCGCACACCCACCGGCAACTACGGCTGCGCACCGTCGACGAGACCATCGAGGCCATCACCACCCTCGCCGTCCGCGGCGCCCCGGCCATCGGCCTGGCCGGCGCCCTCGGCGTGGCCCTCTCCGCACACCGCCACCGCCGCCCCGACGGCACCCTGGACGAACCGGCCGTACGCGCCGACGCCCAGCGGCTGGCCGCCGCCCGCCCCACCGCGGTCAACCTCGAATGGGCCGTCCACCGGGTCCTGACCCGGCTCGGCGAGGGCCCCCAGGCCGTCCTCGACGAGGGCCTGGCCATGCTCCGCGAGGACGCCGAGGTGAACGGTGCGATGGTCCGGCGCGCAGGGGACCTCCTCGACGACCTGCTCCCGGACCGCCCGCTGCGACTGCTCACCCACTGCAACACCGGCCGGCTGGCCACCACCGCGGTCGGCACCGCCCTCGGCGTGATCCTCGAACTCGCCGACCGCGGCCGGGTCGCCGAGGTCCTCGTCGACGAGACCCGCCCGCTGCTCCAGGGCGCCCGGCTCACCGCCTGGGAACTACGCGAGGCGGGTGTGCCGCACCGGGTGTGCGTCGACTCCGCGGCCGCCGCCGCGATCGCCGCCGGCCTGGTCGACTGCGTCCTGGTCGGCGCCGACCGGATAGCCGTCAACGGCGACGTCGCGAACAAGATAGGCACCTACGGCCTCGCGGTCGCCGCGGACCGCAGCCAGGTGCCCTTCCTCGTCATCGCCCCCGAATCCACCCGCGACCCCGCACTGCCCACCGGCGCCGGCATCACCATCGAGGAACGCGCCGCGGCCGAGGTCACCGAGTTCGCCGGCACCCCGGTCGCACCGGCCGGCACCGCCGTCTTCAACCCGGCCTTCGACGTCACCCCCGGCGAGCTGATCACCGCGATCGTCTCCGAGAGCCGGGTGCACCGCCCCCGCGAGGCCGCCGCACCCCCTCCCGGCGCGGACCTCCCCGACGACGGGCAACTCGCCGCCGCGGTCGCCGCGCTGTCCCGGACGCTGTACGAACGGGACTGGATGCCCGGCACCTCCGGCAACATCTCGGTCCGCTCCGCCACCGACCCCAAGACCGCGCTGATCACCGCCAGCGGCCGGGACAAGGGCGAACTGACGGCCCGTGACCTGGTCGCCGTGCACGCCGAGACCGCCGACCCGCTCGCCTCCGACGGCCCCCGGCCGTCCGCCGAAACCGCCGTCCATGCGGCCGTCTACCGCACCACCGACGCCCGCGCCGTCATCCACGTCCACGCCCCCCACGCCACCGCGGTGGCCGGCCGCTGGGCCCGCGAGACCGCCGCCCCCGGCACCGGACCGGCCCCGCTCCCGCTGCGCGCCTTCGAACTCCTCAAGGGCCTCGGACTGGCCGACCCGGCGGCCACCCACGTGCCCGTCTTCCCCAACCACCCGGATGTCGGGAGGATAGCCACCGAGGTGGCGGACCACCTCCAGGACCGGCCGGAGGCACCGCCCGCGCTGCTCATCGCCGACCACGGCATCACCGTCTGGGGCCGGGACCTGGCCCAGGCCCGCAACCGGCTGGAGTGCCTGGAGGCGATCTGCCGGCTCCTCCTGCTCGACGACGGCAACTGGCCGGCCCGGCCCGCCCCGACACCGGAAGGAAACCCCGCATGACGCTCCTTCAGCTGATGCCGGACGACGCACCGGACACCGTGCTGCTGCGCACCACCGACACCACGGTCATCGCCAAGACCCTCGCCGGCCACGGCGTCGAGCTGCGTCACTGGCCGGTCCGCGGCCCGGTCACGCCCCAGGACGACAGCGACGAGATCCTTGAGCGCTACCGCGCCGAGGTCGACGCACTCAGCGCCCGCGAGGGCTTCCGCCTCGTCGACGTGGCACGCCTGCACCCCAGCGACGACCCCGCCTGGGCCGAGCAGGCCGCCAAGGCCCGCACCACCTTCCTGGAGGAACACCGCCACGCCGAGAACGAGGTCCGCTTCTTCGCCCACGGCCGGGGCTGCTTCTACCTCCACCTCGACGGCCAGGTCCTCGCCACGGTCTGCGAAGCGGGCGACCTGCTCTCCGTACCGGCCGGCACCCGCCACTGGTTCGACATGGGCACCCGCCCCGACTTCACCGCCATCCGCTTCTTCGAGGAGGAGGACGGCTGGGTCGGCGACTTCACCGGCGATCCGCTCGCCCGCTCCTTCCCCACCCTCGACGCACTCGTCGGCACGCCCCAACCGGCGGCCCCGTGACCGACCGGCCCGCCCCCGGCACCCCGCCCCGCGCCCCCGTCAGTGCCCCCGTCAGCGCCGTCGTCCTGGACATCGAGGGCACCACCGGCTCGGCCGACCACGTCCACACCGTGCTCTTCCCGTACGCCCGCAAGCGGATCGCCGGCTGGCTCGCCACCCACCGCGGCGAGCCCCGCTGGACGGACATCCTCGACGGCGTGCGCACCGCGACCGGCACCCCCGACCTCGACGAGGCGGGCGCCGCCGAAGCCCTGCACGCCTGGGCCGACGCCGACGTCAAGGCCGCCCCGCTCAAGGCCCTCCAGGGCGAGATCTGGGCGGCCGGCTACGCCGACGGCACCCTGCACGGCCACGTCTACGACGACGTACCCGAGGCGCTCACCCGCTGGCGGGCGGCCGGCATCGCCCGCCACATCTACTCCTCAGGTTCGGTGGCGGCCCAGCGCGACTGGTTCGCCCACAGCAACCACGGTGACCTGACCGGCCTGATCGACGGATACTTCGACCTGACCACCGCCGGACCCAAACGCGCACCGGACTCCTACCGCACCATCAGCCGCACCCTGGCCGTCCCGCCCGGACGCACGCTCTTCCTCAGCGACGTCCGCGAGGAACTCGACGCCGCGGCCGCGGCCGGCTGGCAGACCGCGGCGGTCCGCCGCCCGGACGACCCCCGCGGCCGGTCCGTCGAAGGCCACCCCGTCCACGGCGACCTCACCGGGCTCCACCACCTCCCGCCCGCACCGCCACCCCCGGCCGCCTGAGCGCCCTCCCGGCCCACCCATTGAGACAGGACACATGACCACCACCGCCACCCCCGCCGGACCCGCGACCGGCCCCGCCACCCCCGCCGCCGAACTCGCCGTCATCGGCGGCAGCGGCTTCTACGAACTCCTCGCCGACGCCGAACGGATCACCGTCGACACCCCCTATGGCGAACCGTCCGACGCGATCACCCTCAGCGAGATCGGCGGCCGCCGCGTCGCCTTCCTGCCCCGCCACGGCCGCGGCCACGCCGTACCCCCGCACCGCATCAACTACCGCGCCAACCTGTGGGCGCTGCGCTCCCTGGGCGTCCGCCAGATCCTCGCCCCCTGCGCGGTCGGCTCACTCCGCCCCGAACTGGGCCCCGGCGCCGTCGTCGTCCCCGACCAGCTCGTGGACCGCACGAGCGGCCGCATCCAGACCTACTACGAGCGGGGCGCGGTCCACGTCTCGTTCGCCGACCCGTACTGCGCGCACGGCCGGGAAGCGGTCCTGGAGGCGGCCGCCGCCACCGGCACCGAGGCCACCGACGGCGGCACCATGGTCGTCATCCAGGGACCCCGCTTCTCCACCCGCGCCGAATCCCAGTGGTACGCCGCGGCCGGCTGGTCCCTGGTCAACATGACCGGCCACCCCGAAGCGGTCCTCGCCCGCGAACTCGCCCTCTGCTACACCGCCGTGGCCCTGGTCACCGACCACGACGCGGGCATCGACGCCCACCAGAGCGTCTCCCAGGAAGAGGTCTTCAAGGTCTTCGCCCAGAACACCGAGCGACTGCGCGCCCTCGTCCTGGAAACCCTCGACCGCCTCCCCAAGGAACGCACCTGTGGCTGCACCGCCACCCTCGCGGGCCTGGAGCTGCCGTTCGAACTGCCGTGACGGGCGGGCCCCAGACCCGTCCGCCGTGACGGGCGGGCGACCGCCCCGTTTCCGGCTGTTCCGTCCGCCAGGTGCGTCCGTGCGGTGTGACATGCCGCAGGTGGCGTAATGGCCGGGCCGGGCCGTTCGGGCACGCGACGCTGAAGGGCCTTGAGCACGGTCGCAGGACCGTGCTCACGGTCGTGTCAGGAGCCCGCGGTGGACAGGTCGGGGACGGACGGTTCGGGGCCCGACGGGTCGCCCCGGCCGGTCAGGGAACGGATCCGCGGCGACCGCCGGCCGGGCCGCGGCCGGTCGGCACCCCGCCGCGCCGCGATCGTGGAGAACAGCGGCTTCGAGGTCCCCCGCCCGCCGGCCTGGATGCGCTGGCTGCCGGTCGCCTACGTCGCCCTGGTCCTGCTGCTCGAAACCGTCACCCCCACCGAATGGGCGGTCAGTTTCCTGCTCATCGCCCTCCCCGTGGTCGCCGCCTACACCCTGGGACCCCTCAGCGTCGCTGCGGTCACCGCCTTCACCCTCGTACTCGAAGGCGTGATCGCCGGCACCCCCTGCTGCACCGGCCACAACATCCACCAGCTCTGGGAGAACCACCACGTCGCCGCCTACATCGCCACCGCCCTCGTCGGCATCCTCGGCGTCGCGCTGGCCGCCCACCGCCGCCGCCAGGAGCAGTCCCTGGTCCGCGCCAACTCGGTGGCCGAGGCCCTGATGCGCACCCTGCTCCGGCCGGTCCCGCACCAGGTCGGACACGTGCTCGCGGCCGGCCTCTACCGCTCGGGCGAGATCGGCACCATGGTCGGCGGCGACCTCTACGACATCCGCGCCACCAAGACCTGCGAACGCGCCATCATCGGCGACGTCCGCGGCAAGGGCCTGCGGGCCGTCCGCACCGTCGCCGACATCCTCGGCAGCTTCCGCGAGGCCGCCTACGACCAGGGGGACCTGCTCGGCGTCGCGGCCCGGATGGAACGCCGGCTGGCCCGCGAGGCCGCCGAACTGCACGACGACGAACTCTTCGTCACCGCCGTCCTGGTCGAGTACGACGCGGTGGCGGGCGAGGTGACGATCGTCAACCACGGCCACATCGAACCGGTGCTGCTCTCCGACGGCCAGGTGACCCCCCTCCTCGGGCCCCCTGCCCTCCCGCTCGGCCTGGGCGCCCTCGCCGAGGTGACCGCCACCGCCTACACCCACCGCTTCGCCCCCGGCGACGTCCTGCTGCTCTGCACCGACGGCCTGATCGAGGCCCGCGACCACGACGGCGCCTTCTACCCCCTCCTCGACCGGCTCCGCCACCACTTCACCGGCCGCCCCGCCCCCGGCCCCGCCGACGTCGTCGACTTCCTCAACACCGACCTGCCCCGCCACACCCGGACCTTCCACGACGACGTAGCCATCCTGGCGATCGCGCCACGGGGGGTGCTGTAGCGGCTGGTGGGAAGGGGGGAGGGGGAGGGCTTGGAGTGGGGGAGGGGGCTGGTGCGCGGGGAGGGCTGGAGTGGGGGAGGGGCCGTCGCGCCAGGGATCCGTGGTTGGGCTCAGTGCCCGGCGGCCGGTCTTCGGGCGGCGCGCCGCCGCCGCCCCACCGCGGCCCGCCCGGCGCCCGTCGACTCCCCCCGCTCCGTCACGCTGTCGGTGCTGGTGCTGGTGCTGGTGCTGGTGCTGGTGTCGGTTGCGGTACCGGTGGTGGCGGCGGTACCGGTGCTGCTGGCGGTACCGGTGCCGGTGCCGGACTCCGGTAGCACCGCCGACAACGGACGGAACGGCAGCACCCCCGCGTACCCCACCAGCCGGGAGAGCTGACGCCCCGCCAGCTCCCGCACCCCGGCCAGGTCCAGTCCCGGGTCATGAGCGGTGAGCCGTACCGACAGCCCCGCCAGCAGCGCCTGCGCCGCGGTGGCCACCTCGCCCGGGACACAGTCGTGGAAGATCCCTTCGGCCAGCCCCGCGGCCACCGCATCGGCGACCGGTTGTTCCGTACGCCGGTTGAGCCGCGCCAGCGCCTCGGCGAGCTCCGGCGAGCCGGCCGCCCGCGACTCCAGCTCCGCCCACAGCCGCGCCTCCCGCACATCGTCATCGGTGAACGGCAGCGCGAAGTCGATCAGATCCGCCAACCGCCGGTCCGCACCGACCCGTTCCACCTCATCGGCGCTACGGGCCAGCCGCTGCTCGGCCCGGCTCAGCGAATGCGTCAGCGCCTCGGTCAGCAGCTGCGCCCGATTGGCGAAGTGGTAGTGCACCAGTGCCGTCGAGACCCCCGCCTGCCGCGCGACGTCCGCGATCCGCACCCCGTCGAAACCGTCCCGGGCGATCAACTCGACAGCGGCATCCAACACCCGCCCCCGCCGGTCCCCCTCCGCACCCCGAGCCCCCTGCCCGTGACCCTCGCCCTCTGCACCCCGGGCCACGTGTGCCTGACGATCCACCTCTGCGCGACGGTCCGTGGAACCCATGGCTCGATCCTTCCACACCGGGTATTGCCCACCCCCGTCCCCTGACGTTAACGTCAGGCCCGATCACCGGCTGACTTTAACGTCAGCCAGCCAGCCAGCCAGCCAGCCAGCCAGCCAACCCAACCTCACCCAACCCAACCCGTCCCGACCGCCGGCCCCGCCGGTGCCCGCCGCTCCCAGTCAGTCCCCGCCAGCGCCCACTGGTCCCCACGGGCCCCACTGGTTCCCACTCATCCCCACTGGTTCTCGCCGGTTGCCCCCTCCAAGGAATGGATGGATGCCATGCCCCGCTACGGCTCGATGTTCGGCCCCGACATCACCTTCTTGGGGGTGGAGCGATGCACCCTCGACGAGCCGGAGACCTACCGCGACGCCGACGTGGTGATCGTCGGCGCACCGTTCGACGGCGGGGTGAGCCACCGCCCCGGCACCCGCTTCGGCCCCCAGGCCATGCGGGCCACCGACTACAACGCCCATGACGGCTCCCGGCCCTCCCTCGCCATGCGGGTGGACGCACTCGCCGACCTCCGCGTCCTCGACGCCGGGGACGTCGAAATGTTCGCCGGCGACATCGAGGGCAGCATCCAAGCCATCGAGGACGCGGTGGCCACCATCGCGGCGAGCGGCGCGATACCCGTCGTCCTCGGCGGCGACCACACCATCGCGCTCCCCGACGTGACCGGCGTCGCCCGCACCCACGGCTTCGGCCGGGTGTCGATCATCCACTTCGACGCCCACGCCGACACCGGCGACACCGAGTTCGGGCATCTGCACGGGCACGGCCAGCCCATGCGCCGCCTCATCGAATCCGGCGCCGCCCGTGGCGACCGCTTCCTCCAGATCGGCCTGCGCGGCTACTGGCCGGGCCCGGAAACCCTCGACTGGATGGCCGATCAGCACATGCGCTCGTACGAGATGAGCGAGATCACCGCCCGCGGCCTCGACGCCTGCCTGGAGGAGGCGATGGCCCTCGCCCTGGACGACTGCGACGCGGTCTTCCTCTCCGTCGATGTCGATGTCGTCGACCCTGGCATGGCCCCCGGCACCGGGACCCCCGAGCCGGGCGGCCTCACCTCCCGTCAACTCCTGGACGCCGTACGCCGCCTGGCCCTCGAACTCCCCCTGGCCGGCATGGACGTGGTCGAGGTCTCCCCGCCCTACGACCATGCCGACATCACGGCCTACCTCGGCAACCGCATCGTCCTGGAAGCCCTCTCCGGCCTGGCAGCCCGCCGCCGCGGCGACACCTGGAACCCCTCCCGACCCCTCCTCGACGGCCGCGGCACCCGCCCCACCCGCGACCGCCACGCACCGACCGGCCCCTGACACTGCGAAGTTGCCCGCCCGTGGGCCCGCTGCAAACGACGGTTTGTTTCATGGGTGCTCGGCATGCCCCGGGTGCGCCAAGGCGTGTCCGGACGAGTCCGGGCGCGGTCGTGCCCAGCGTCGCGCCCATGCCTTTCCGGGCAAGTCCCGGCGCGGGCGTCTCCAGGGACCCCGGCGTGGGCGTACTGAGGGGCCCCGGGGCCGTCAGCGGCCGCTGCCTCCCACCGTCTCCTGCTGTCTCCCGCCTCACCCTCCCCACCCACCCACCAAGCCCCGCCAGGCTGCCGCCGATCCACCACCAGCCCACCACCAGCCCACCGCCAGGCCACGCCAGGTCGCCTCAACGCTCCCGGCGCATCCCTCGCGGAGGTGCAACCCTGGCCGCGCCTCCATTAGCGCCGCTCCCGGTAGCGCCCTCGGGGAGCGCCCTCCGCGCCCCGGAGCATCACCTCAGGCGTGCCCCGGCCCCCAGCAGTCGCCTCCGCGCCCATCCCCTAAGCGCCCCCTGCCCGAGTCTCCGCCCGCTGGTGTGCGTCGCGGGCCGCGTCCACGAAGTTCTCCAGGGCCGCCCAGAACGGGCGGTAGGCGGCATCGAACGCGTCACGGCCGTCGTCCTCACCGGCCAGCTCCTGCTTGACGGCCGCGTAGAACGGGCCCGTCGCTTTCTGGATCGACAGTGCCGCGGCTGCGGCCGACGGCGGGCCCTCCAACTCGACGACACGCGCACAGCGACGGATCTTGGCGTACTCGGCCACCTCCCTGTCGTGCAGCTCCGTCAGCGTCGCCGTCCGGTCATCGGAACCGGGAAGCCGCAGCGTCGCCGAAATCTCCCAGTACAACTCGCCCATGCGGTGCGTCTGTTCGATCAGCTCCAGGTACGCGGTGCGCCGGCTCTCACGCAGCCGCTCGGCGCGTTGCGAGCGAGCGGCGATCTCCGCCTGGATCCGCGCCGCCTGCGCGCTGCCACGGCTGGTGACCCAACTGGCCAGCACCGCCGTGCCACCGGTTACCGCCGCGATTGCCAAGGTCCACAAGCTGCTGTCACCCACCCGGCGCACAATACCCAGCCGCAGTGGCAGCCCCGGCGGCTGCCTGACGCCCACGTTCCGCGCCGGCTCGCCACCTGCTCGCCGCCGACCGAACCCTTACGACGGGAACTCGCCCGGTGGCACCTGACTCGTGGTCGCATTGCCACCGATCACCTTGTTCAAGGTGAACGTCAGCACCGTGTACTGCGTCCCGCCGGAAACCTGGACGGTCCGGAAATTCGCCTTGTCGTCGAACTTCTCGAAGCTGCACTCCCGGGTGAAGGAGCTCTTCCGGCTGTTCCAGTCCTCCCCGGTCGTGAAGTAAACGGTGTACGAACCGCTGTTGACGCTACGTATGGTGGTGTCGGACCCCTTACGTATGTAGACGGAGAAGGCCGTCCGCGTGCCTCGGGTCAACGTCACCACGGCGTCGCTGCTCGTACCGTTCCGCACCGTCAGCCGACCCAGTCCGCCCCGGCTGCTGTCGCGTATGAACGCGCCATTGGCCAGCCGCCGGTGCTGCGCCTTTTCCGTACGGGGCAGCCGTAGTGTGGCGTCGTACCCCAGGCTCGTGAGCGCGCGGCCGGCCTCTCTCACGCTCTTCGGGCTTTCCGCCGTATCGAGCGTCACGCGTGGCGAGTCGGCACACCGGCCGCCACGTCCGCGTGCACTTCTGAGGTCCTGCCCCAGTGCCCGTAGCGAGGTGACGAGTTGTCCGTTGCCCGCGGTGGCGTTCTCCGGCGTCCGGGCGGTTTCCAGGGCATCCGCCGCCGCCTCGGCCTTACTGGCCGCCGAGTCCAGCGCTCGGTTCAGCGACCCTCCCTCCTCTGCCCGATCGACAGCGTGAAGCGCGCTGTTGAGCGGACCCAGGGCGTTGGTGAGGGCGTGACGATAGGACTCCGGATCGATGCTCGGAGTGGGGGAGGAACTGGGCGACGACGCCGCATCGGCCGTCGACGAACCACCGGATCCGCTTGCCCCACTCGATCCACCGGCCTCGCTTCCCCCGTCCGATGAACAGGCCGACAGCGGGAGCGAGAGAGCGAGCACCGCCGCTCCGAGAACGACCCCCCGGCGCATCCGCGCCCGTGCCCCCGACCTGCCCCGAAGAGACGGCGTACGCCGCACGCACACGTATCTGTTCATGATCCCCCCTGGTCCCCCTGATTCCCCCGGTTTCCCGGTAACCCGGGCCCCCAATTCCGCTTGCGTTCTTCTGCATTGCTGTACTGCTGTATTGCTCGGAACCCTCAGGCCCTCCGAATCGGAATCCCTGGAACCCCTTGGCGTCCCTCAGGCTCAGACGAATCCCTTGGTCTCCATCGGTGCCCCCAGAGCCCCCTGCTTTCGCCCGTTTCCCCTCAAGTCCCGCAAGTACCCCAAGCCTCTTGAGCCCCCGGGCTTCCTGGAGCACCCGAACTTCCGGCAACTGTCGAAAAGAACCGGATGCAGAACTAAGGCTTCTCCCACCCGAGTTGACTGTCAAGGTTGCTCGTCCGGGCTGTGGATAACTTCATCACTCGCCGGAATTTCTACTTCCGCACGGGTACGCCGGCCACCGATGCGTAGATAGAGTCCGCTGGCCTGGCAGGCTGAGTGATCTTCTCCCCCTTGCCGCTGTACGCCGGGAAGTCCAGGTGGCGGACCAGCAGGAAGCGATCCGAACGGCGGGCGGATTGCTGAGGAGACGGGGCGCACAACCGACGGGTACACCGCCGAGAAGTCCGGCGGGCAGATCGTCGGCGGCACGATCAAGGCGCCGCCGGGCTTCCTGCTGATCGGCACAGATGCCGGACTCGTCGTCAGCGCGATCGCTCCGTTGGGCGGCATGACCCAGGGTGCGACCGGCGCGACCGGCGCGACCGGCGCGACCGGCGCGCACGGCGTCATCCCCACCAACGAGGTGATCATAGGCATCATCCAGGCGAAGTTCGGCGCCCGGGTCGCCTGGCTGACGATCCTCGGCTTCGCGGTCGCTCGCCCCCTCCTGGCCCGCTTCACGCCTCTGCGCTACGTCTTCCTAACCGGCCACCACATCCTCTCTTCGGGGTGCGCACGATCCTGGCCGAGCTGGTCCCCGCACTCCAGGACATCGCTGGCCGGCTCGTGCCCGGCCCGGTGCCGGCGCCAGACGCGCCCATCGTCTTCCCGTGCGCGGAGAACGCCGTGCTCATCGGCTTCCTCGCCGGCTTCGTCGGCGGCTTGGTCGGCGGCCTGGTCGGTCTCGGCGTGCTCACCTGGGCGTTCCACCCGGCGTTCGTCCTCGCACTGGTCCTGCCGGGACTCGTACCGCACTTCTTCACGGGCGGCGCGGCCGGCGTCTACGGCAACGCCACCGGTGGGCGGCGCGGAGCGGCCGTGGGCGCCTTCCTCAACGGCCTCCTGATCACCTTCCTGCCGCGCTGCTGCTCAAGGTGCTGGGCGCGTTCGGCAAGGAGAATCCCGACCTTCGGCGATGCCTACTTCGGCTGGTTCGGCACCTTGATCGGCAACGCAGCCAAGGCGGGCGCCACCGGGGGTCTCGTGCTGATGCTGGTGATCAGCAGGGTGCTGCTGGGGGCCGCGATCTTCTCCCAGAAGCGCGTCGTAAACACCGGCTGGACCCGGGCGCCGCCCGCGACGCGGCCGCGACGCCGACGTGCCGCCCGAGGCGTCCTCCGGACGGATCTCCCCGGAGCGGTCCGGTCTGGAGCGGTCCGGTCCGGAAACGGCGTCGGCAGCGTTCCGTACCTACGGAAAGATCACCCCCCGCCCCCAGGCGCCGACCCCGACCCCGCCTCCGCCTCCGCCCCCGGAGGCCGGCTGAACGGCACCGGAGCGGCTGCGACTCCATGCCCCGGGCTCGGGCTGTCCGCGGGGCGGGGTGGTCTGGCGGGAGGCGAAATGCTGCGGTCCGGGCGCGCGGCCCCATCCTCTAGCTCGCACTCAGAGCTAAAATTGGGGCATGGCCATGGGGGAGTTCCCCGATTCGCTCGCCGACGTCTTGGCCGGTGTCCAACGGCTGATCCGGCGCCGCCTGCGGGCCGGCCTCACCGCGCCCCCACTGCGCGGCGCCGAGGTGGAACTGCTGCGTCTGGTCGTGGCCCGCCCCGGCATCCGCGTCTCGGCCGCCGCGAAGGAGCTCTACCTCGCCGGCAATTCCGTCTCCACCCTCGTCAACCGGCTCAGCCGGACCGGCTACCTACGCCGTGAGACCGCGCCGGAGGACCGCCGCTCGGCCCTGCTGTATCCCACCCCGGCCGCCTGCGCGCGGCTGCACGACTGGGAAGTCCGCCGGAGCGCCCTCGTACGCAAGCAGGTGGCACGGCTCTCCGAGGCCGACCAGGCCGCCCTGGCCTCGGCTCTTCCGGCACTGCGAAGACTCGCCCACAACCTGCACGAGGAGGCGGAGGGCTGATGACTCCCGACGAGATCCCCGACGAGATCCCCGAGGAGAGCTGCGAGGAGGCCGCCGACGAAACCCTCGGCGGCGCATCGCGCGCCGATGCGCCGGGCCCCGTGCCCGCCCCGGGCGCCTCCGACGCCGTGCTCTGCCGTGGTCTGCGCTACGCCTTCGGCGAGACCCGGGCCGTCGACGGCGTCGACCTCTCCGTACGTGCCGGCGAGGTCTTCGGCCTGCTCGGGCCCAACGGTGCCGGGAAAACCACCGCGATCCGCTGCATCACCACCCTCCTGCCCGTCCCGGCCGGCATGGTGCGGGTCTTCGGGCACGACGCGGCCAAGGAGCGGATGGCGGTCCGTCGGCTGCTCGGGTACGTCCCCCAGCAGCTGTCCGCCGACGCCGGCCTGACCGGCCGCGAGAACGTCACACTCTTCGCCCGGGTCTTCGACGTCTCCCGCCGTGAGCGCGCCGCACGCGTCGACCAAGCACTGGCGGCGGTCGGCCTCACCGACGCGGCCGGCCGCCTCGCCAAGACGTACTCGGGAGGCATGATCCGCCGCCTCGAACTCGCTCAGGCGCTGGTCAGCGCGCCCCGTCTGCTGATGCTCGACGAGCCGACGATCGGCCTCGACCCGATCGCCCGCACCAGCGTCTGGGACCACATCAACGCGGTACGGGCCGCCACCGGCATGACCGTCCTCGTGACCACCCACTACATGGACGAGGCCGACCAGTACTGCGACCGTGTCGCCCTGATGCACCACGGCCGGATCCGCGCCCTCGGCACACCGGACGAGCTCAAGTCCGCCCTCCGGGCCCGGCGGCGGACAGCCCCCGCCCCGGCCGCGACGGGCACATCGGCCCACCCGTCCCCGGTCTCGACGTCACACCCCCACTTCCCCGCTTCACCGCTCTCCTCATCCCCGCTCTCTTCCTCCCCGCTCTCCTCCCCGCCCTCCTCAGCGGCACCGTCGCGCTCGTCCGATGCCGCGCCGACGCTGGAGGACGTCTTCCGGGACGTCGCCGGCAGCGGCCTCGACGAGCAGTCAGGAGACTTCCGCGATGTCCGAAGCACCCGCCGCACCGCCCACCGCGTCGGCTGACGCCCGCCACGGCACCGGACAGCTGGACCTGCTGCTGGCCCCGCCCCGCGCCCGTACCGGATGGCGGGTGCTGCCCGCCCGGGTCGTGGCGATGTGCGTGGTCGAGCTGCAGAAGCTGCGGCACGACCGGACCGAGCTGTACACCCGCGCCGTCCAGCCCGCCCTCTGGCTTCTCGTCTTCGGGGAGACCTTCACCCGCATCAAGGCCATCCCCACCGGCGGCACCCCGTACATCGACTATCTCGCGCCCGGCATCATCGCTCAGTCGGCCATGTTCATCGCGATCTTCTACGGCATCATGATCATCTGGGAGCGGGACGCCGGCATCCTCACCAAGCTGCTGGTCACCCCGACCCCACGCGCCGCCCTGATCGCCGGCAAGGCGTTTGCCGCCGGAGTGAAAGCACTGGTCCAGGCCGTAGTGGTGATCGTCATCGCCGCACTGCTGGGTGTGGCCATGACCTGGAACCCGCTGCGGCTCCTCGGTGTGGTCGTGGCGGTGGTGCTCGGCTCGGCCTTCTTCTCCTGCCTGTCGATGACCATCGCCGGCATCGTGCTCACCCGCGACCGTCTGATGGGTATCGGTCAGGCCATCACCATGCCGCTCTTCTTCGCCTCCAATGCGCTGTACCCGGTGGCGATCATGCCTGGCTGGCTCCAGACGGTCAGCAAGATCAATCCGCTGAGCTATCAGGTCGATGCCCTACGCGGTCTCCTCCTGGGCACTCACGCCCATCTCGCCCTGGACTACGCCGTGCTGATCGCGGCCGCCGTGGCCGGTATCGCCGCCGCCTCCTCCCTTCTGGGGCGATTGGCCCGCTGACCTCGCCCCCATAAGGCCCGCCGGTCCTGAGTCCCGCCGGTCATTGGCCCGCCGGTCATGTGGGCCGGCGGTCATGTGGGCCGGCGTCATCGCGCCGGTCACCTGGGCGCCCACGGTGTTGCCGGTCATGCCCTGCCTTTCGGTCGGCATACGCTCATCCGGCCATCGCAGCCCCGTCCGTCGCCGCCCCCTCAGCCGTACGCGCGGCGCCCGCCGTCGTACGCTCGGCCTGCTCCAGCCACTCCAGGTACCAACTCCGGAACGTGGCCGGCGTGCCGCCGTCCGGGCCCAGCCGCAGGGGCTGCATGTCGACGCCGTCGCAGCGGGCGTCCGCCCATATCCGGCCCCGCTCCGGCCCGCTCACCACCAGCCACCGGCGCTCGGCACACCCGATGTGGCACAGACATATCGCCCCGACGGTGCGGTCCTCGGACCACATCAGCGCCTCCCACCGGTCCCACCAGGCCTCTTCCGCTTCCTCGTACTCCTCCGCACTCCCGAAGTCGGCCTCGTCGGGCCGTTCCGCCTCCAACGCGTCGAGCAGCTCGGCATCGAGGCCGGCCTGGGGAAACGGCTCCAGCAAACGGGCGGGGGTCGTCATATTGCCTCCGTCGCCTACCCACTCCCATCCGCCGCCCGCAGCTCTGCGTATGGGGAAGACGCCGTAGGCCGGGCCCGCCCCGCCCGCGCCCACCTCTCGGAGGAACTCCCGGTACGCCTCGGGCAGGCGCACACCCAACCAGCGCTCAAGGTCGGCCAGTTCGTCCGCCGTGAGCGGGTCGGCCAGTGCGAACCGATGGCCGTGGTACCCGAATACCTTCTCCGCACCCGGTGCCGAGCACAGCCGCAGCACCCGCTCGCGGACCCCCGTCCATGTCTGCTCAGTCATGCTCCCACCGTACGAGGCACCACTGACAACGCCCGCCGCGCAGCCGGCTCGCGGCGGCCGGTGCCGCGGCGGTGGGCCGGGCCCGCGGCACGTCTCAGAGCCAGTCCCGCCGCTTGAAAATGAAGTACAGACTCACGCACACCACCACCATCAGCCCGATGGCGAAGGGATATCCGAACGCCCAGTGCAGCTCCGGCATGTTCTGGAAATTCATGCCGTAGATGGTCCCGACCAGCGTCGGCGCGAACAGGATCGCCGCCCACGACGAGATCTTCTTGACCTCTTCGTTCTGCTCGAAGCCTGCCTCGGCCAGGGCCCGCATCTCGGCGTTCTGCTGCTGGTTCACCAGGGTGGCGTTGACGGTGAGGATGTCCTGGAGGGCCTGCCGGAAGCCGTCCACCCGCTCCGTGGTGTGCAGCACGTGGTCCGCCACGTCACGCAGATAGCGGCGCAGTTCCTCATCGATCGCATACTTCTCGAAGCCCGCGGTCAGACTCTCCAGGATGCCGTTCAGCGGACGGGTCGCGCGCTGGAACTCCACGACCTCCCGGGAGAGTTCGTAAATACGGCGGGAAACGCGCGGGTCGCCGCCGAACACCTCGGTCTCGATCTCGTCGATGTCGGTCTGTACCCCGGCCACGACCGGCGCATAGCCGTCGACGACCGCGTCGAGGATGGCGTAGAGCACGGCCTCCGGGCCGCGCTTGAGCAGCTCCGGGGCGTCCTCCATACGGCGGCGCACGGCCGTGAGGTCCGGTGCGCCCCCGTGCCGCACGGTGATGACGAAGTCCCGCCCGACGAAGAGGTGCAGCTCGCCGAAGTCGACCTCTTCGGCGTCGTCCAGATAGCGCGCGGCGCGCAGCACGACGAACAGGGTGCCGCCGTAGCGTTCCAGTTTGGGGCGCTGGTGAGCCTCCAGGGCGTCTTCGACGGCGAGCGGATGGAGATCGAACTCCGAGGCCAGGGTGACCAGTTCGGAGGGTGTGGGGCGGTGCAGCCCGATCCAGGCGAGGGTGTCCGTAGTGGCGCGCTGCTGCCGGAACGCGTCGGCAAGTGTGTCGTGGGTACTGACGCGGTGTCCGTCGCGATACAGGGCGGCGGTGATGACGCTGCTGGCGTTCTCGGCGGGTGGTTCCTGCGGCTGGGAGCCGTCTGCGTTCTCGGCGGGCGGGGGCCCGGCGGGCCGCTTCTTCGCGGTTTTGCGCAGGCTACGCAGGCCACGCGGCCGACGGCCGGGAGGTTCAGAGCTCACGACAGAACCGACCTCCGTCACAAGGGGGGATGAACAGGCACACAGAATCTCGACGCAGGATAACTGCCGCAGATGTCAGCACAGGTCAGGGGCCATGGTGCAGGATGGAACGGGACGTGACGCGGCGTGTGTCGCGTCCGGCGAGCTTTGTATGTTTATCCCTAGAATTGCGCGATGCAGATACCGCAGACAGCCATTGCTCCTCTGGGTGAGGTGATTCGGTGAACGGCCCCGATGCCACCGACGAACAGTGGGAAGGGCTCGCCGAGGTCGTCCCGCTCCGCGGCAGCAGCGAATGGCCCTCCTGGCCCGACCACCGCGCTCTCCCCGAGGACGAACCGGCCGAGGAACAGCGGCGGTTCATGGTCATCCGGGTCCAGACCTTCGCGGACGCCCGTGAGGTCGCCGAGTACCTGATGGCACAGATCCCGGTCCTGTTGGACCTCAGCAGCGCCGACACCGACGTCGCCAAGCGCATCCTGGACTTCTCCAGTGGTGTCGTCTTCGGACTCGGCAGCGGTATGCACCGCGTTGACACCAACGTCTTCCTTCTGGCGCCGGTCGGCACCGAGGTCGCGGAGGCGGCGACGGGCGGCATCCCCCGTTCGTAGGAAGGATGATCGGGCGGAACGGTTCTCCGGTCGCGCCACTGCATAGCGTCCGCATATGGATACCGGCAGTGTGCGACCGGCGGTCACCGAGTTACGGCTGTCCGCCTTCAAGACCCATCGCGGCATCACCTTGCCGCTCGGCCCGCTCACCCTGTTGAGCGGCGAGAGCGGAAGCGGCAAATCCAGTGCGCTGCAGGCGTACGAGATCCTCGCCCGCCTGGGAAGCGGGGAGCCCCTGGCACGGGCCGTACGGGACGTCGCGGGCAGCGCCTCGGCGTGTGTGCCGGCGGGGTCGCGCCCCGACGAACAGGGCAGACGCGGCTTCCGCATCGGCTGCACGGTCGACGGCCCGGCCGGTCCGGTCGACCTCGATCTCGCCGTACAGGCCGAGCCCGAACTCCGGATCGTCGGCGAGCGGTTGACCGGCGGCGGCGAAACCCTGCTGACCACCGCCCTCACCGACCCGGCGCGCCCCGCGGTGCAGGCGGCCTGGCACACCGCGGGTATGGCGCCGGTCACCCGCGCCCCGCTGCCCGACGACCGTCTCGGCACGTCGCTGCTGCCGTTGCGCGTCGCCGGTAAGACGGAGGGTCAGCGGCTGGTGCTGGCGGCCGCCGAGCAGGTCGTGGTGGCACTGCGCTCGGCGTTCGTCTGCGATCCCCGGCCGGAGGTCATGCGGGGGACCAGGGCCGCCATGGCGGCCGGAGCCGTAGGCGCGGGCGGAACGGGGGGCCGGGCCAAGAAGGCGGGCACGGGCAAGACCGCGGGAAAAGGGGCGTCTACGACGGCAGCCGCCGGTAGCTGGGGCACGCGGGCCCGCAACGGGAGCGGAGGCGGTGACGAGGCCGGACGCTGGGGCCGCGACGCCGACGATGTGCATGACGAAGGGCGGCTGCGGACCTCCTGCGACAACCTGCCCGCCGTACTGGAGCGGACGAGCAAGGAGTGCGCACGACGGCACGCGGTGCTGGTCGCGGCAGTACGGGAGGCCTGCGCCGGCCCGGTCGACGGACTGCGCGCCGTTCCGAGGCAGCAAGATCAGACGGCGGAGGCGGCGGCCGCAGTCCCCTCACCAGCGGCGCCGGGGGCAGCGGCGGGCGGCGGACGCAGCGCTTCCGGTGCTCAGCGGACCGGGCAGGGAGCGGTGGCGGAGCAACGGCGTCTGCAGGCCGTGGTCGACCGGGGCACACTCGGCGAGATGCCGATCGAGCAGCTCGGCGACGGTGAGCTGCGGTTCGTCGCCCTGGCGCTGGTGCTGCTGACCGGGCCGGGCGTACTGGCCATGGATCCGGCCGGAGAGATCCCCTCGGCACAACAGCAGATGACCGTCATGGCCGACGGAATGGACCGCTGCATGGACCGCAGACAGGCGCGCGAGCTGGTGTCGCTGGCCGTGCGCATGGCGGAACGCGGGCACGTCCGGCTGCTGGGCACGGTACGGGACCCCTCGGTCGCCGACGGACTGCCCGGCGTACAGGTGCTACACCTAGGAGCATGAGCGAGGATCTTCATGCGCTGCAGCGACGACTGGCCGAATTCGCGGCCGCGCGGGACTGGCAGCAGTACCACACCCCCAAGAACCTGGCTGCGGCGCTGAGCGTCGAGGCCGCGGAACTCGTCGAGATCTTCCAGTGGTTGACCCCGGAGGAATCGGCGGAGGTGATGTCCGATCCGCGGGTGGCCGGCCGGGTCGAGGACGAGGTCGCGGACGTGCTGGCGTATCTGCTGCAGTTCTGCCAGGCGCTGGGGATCGACGCCTTGGCGGCGCTGGCCGCGAAGATCGAACGCAACGAAACGCGCTTCCCGGCGGTCCGGCAGGCCCGGCCGGACCGGCCCCGGGAGGGCGGGGAGTAGCAAAGGGGAGGGGGCGACTCCGCAAGCGGGGGCGCCCCCTTGATGCCGAATTTTCCGGTCATTGCAGGTTTTTCTGGCGCCCCGAGTCGATCGTGTGACGGGTGGGGGTTATGCGACGCGAGGGGGGCGGGGCGCGCACAAATCGGACTCTCGTCACTCTCTGGAGTTATGGATCTATCCACAGCGCCTTGGTTGTCCACAGATTTGCGAATTCCCCTGGCTTTTTTGGCTGTTGACCCTCACTCTGGGTAGTGAAAGGAGTGCGGGGTGCATGCGAAGGAAGAAGGAAGGAGGGGGAGAGGATGGACGCGGTGCGGATCATCGCGGCCAGCCGGCGCGGCCTGGCGGAGTCGACCACGGTGCAGGACGTGATCGTCGAGGCGTGGCAGGCGCAGGCCTTGGCGGAGGCGATAGGTAGCCATCTCGCGATATGCGGACCGTACGAGGTGCGGTCCCGGGCCCGAGGCCTGGGCAATGCGAGCGGGCGGTTCAGCGGGGGACTGCCGCGCTCGACGCCGGCCAGAGGCGGGCTGCGGGCAGCACAACTCTCCGAGGTGCGTGACGTCAGAGCTGCCTTGTCGGGGCTGTGCCAACTGCTACGCGACGTATGCGAAGCACTGGTCGCAGTGGTGCTGCTCGCCGATGAGGAAGGAACGTACTGGACCTGCGTGGAGGCGATGGACACGCTCGACGAATCGAGAGACCGCGCTACCGGAATACTGGAGAAGCTGGAGGTGCGTGACCCGAATCCTGCCTGAGAACGACCGCAGAAGAAGCCTGACGACAGCAGACGAAGCCTGACGACAGCGCTGACCCTGACACGCCAGACTCCCTGACGCCAGCGCCGGCGGTCACATGCAGCGCCGCCACGCCTTCCGACGGAATGTCCTGCGCACCTGTGCACCCTGCGCGCCGGCCACTTCGCCTGCTGCTGAGAATCGCCCTGCATTGCGAGAGCGGTCTGCCAGTTGCGGCCCACCTATCGCTGACCGGCGCACCTGCCACCACAGCGCACCTGGCCCTGTGCTCTCGCCACCGCCCGACCTCACCGGACGCCGTCCGTCGGCCGTTGCCCACCGGCACAGGTCCGGCCCGCCACCCATAGTCCGTCGCCCGTCGCTTTCGTGCCCTTTGAAGCCCGCTCACGGGCGGGGCCGCCCCCGACGGGCCTGAAGTCCCCGCTCATCGGCGCCCCGTCCGCAGCCGAGGTATGCCAGAGCTACGTCCCCATGTCGCTCTGTCCCTATGCCCATCGACCGCCCGCGCGGTCGGGCAGCCGGTAGCGGTGAAGGAGCAGGGTCCGGCCGGAGTCGGGCGGGTCCGATCGGTACCTGAAGCAACGCCATGCAACGACGCACTGCCGCGGTTGGTCCGCCGTAAGAAGTGCAGGATGGAGGTATGGACCTACGAATCTTCACCGAGCCCCAGCAGGGGGCTTCCTACGACACGCTTCTGAGGGTCGCCAAGGCCACGGAGGATCTCGGCTTCGATGCATTCTTCCGCTCCGACCATTACCTGAGCATGGGCAACGGCGACGGGCTGCCCGGTCCGACGGATGCCTGGATCACCCTGGCGGGCCTGGCTCGTGAGACGAAGCGCATCCGGCTCGGCACGCTGATGACGGCGGGCACCTTCCGGCTGCCGGGTGTGCTGGCCATTCAGGTGGCGCAGGTCGACCAGATGTCGGGCGGCCGGGTGGAACTCGGCCTCGGGGCAGGGTGGTTCGAGGAGGAGCACAAGGCGTACGGCATTCCGTTCCCCAAGGAGAAGTTCGCGCGGCTGGAGGAGCAGCTGGCGATCATCACGGGCCTGTGGGCCACTGAGAAAGGAAAGGAGTTCACCTACGACGGGACCTACTACCAGCTGGAGAAGTCGCCTGCGCTGCCCAAGCCCGCACAGGCCAAGGTGCCGGTGCTGATCGGTGGGCACGGTGCGACCCGTACGCCGCGGCTGGCCGCGCAGTACGCCGATGAGTTCAACATCCCTTTCGCCTCGCTCGAAGACAGTGAGCGCCAGTTCGGACGGGTGCGGGCGGCCGCCGAAGCCGCCGGGCGGAAGGGCGATGAGCTGGTGTACTCCAACGCCTTGGTGGCCTGCGTCGGCAAGGACGATGCGGAGGTGGCGCGGCGAGCCGCGGCCATCGGGCGGGACGTGGACGAACTGAAGGCCAACGGCCTTGCGGGTTCCCCCGCGGAGGTCGTCGACAAGATCGGGCGCTATGCCGCCATCGGCACCTCCCGCGTCTACCTGCAGATCCTGGACCTCGATGATCTGGACCACCTGCAGCTGATCTCGGACCAGGTGCAGTCGCAGCTGGACTGAGGCGGTCAGGGGTGGCGCCGGGGCGATCCCATGCGTTGCTGAGTCGAATCAACCGCGTAGCCGAGTCGAACCCACTGCGTTGAGCCGGCTGGGCCGAGGTACTGCAGGGAGCGGGGCTGCTGGAAAAACTGGTGGGGATCGGGGAGCGGTGCCGTAATACTCGGACGGGTGTTCCTGACGATAACCACCACCGGCAGCGCCGACCGTCCCGCGACCGACCTCGGATTCCTGCTGCACAAGCATCCCGACAAGGCGCAGCAGTTCTCGACGGCGCATGGCACCGCACATGTCCTCTACCCGGAGGCGGATACGGAACGGTGCACCGCGGCGCTGCTGCTGGAGGTCGATCCCATCGCCCTGGTTCGCCGGAGCCGTGGCAAGGGCCGTGGCGGTGCTCCGGACTCGGCGCTCGGGCAGTACGTGAACGACCGTCCGTATGCGGCGTCCTCGCTGCTGGCGGTGGCGTTGCGGAGCGTCTTCTCCAGCGCGATGAAGGGGCAGTGTGCGGCGCGGCCGGAGCTGGTGGCGCGGGCGATGCCGTTGCGCATCGAGGTGCCCGTGCTGCCGGCCCGGGGCGGTGCGGAGCTGGTGCGCAAGCTGTTCCAGCCGCTGGGGTGGCAGGTGCTGGCCGAGGCGGTGCCACTGGACGAGACGTTCCCGGAGTGGGGTGACTCCCGCTACGTACGGCTCGTACTGGAAGGGGAGTGCACGCTCGCCGAGGCGCTGCGGCATCTGTACGTGCTGCTGCCCGTGCTGGACGACGCCAAGCACTACTGGGTCGCGCCCGACGAGGTCGAGAAGCTCCTGCGGGCCGGTGAGGGCTGGCTGGAGGGGCATCCGGAGCAACGGGTGATCGTCGGCCGTTATCTCGCGCGGCGCTGGGCGCTCACGCGGGAAGCCATGACGCGGCTGGAGCTGGAACGGCTGGCCGAGTCGGACGACGTGGCTGCCGAGGAGATCGACAACGCGGTGGACGAGGAGGCGGACACCGAGGAACGGCCGGTGCCGCTCGCCGTACAGCGGAGGGAGGCGATTCTCGCGGCGCTGCGGTCGGCCGGGGCGGCGCGGGTGCTCGATCTCGGCTGCGGGCAAGGCCAGTTGGTCGGCGCGCTGCTCAAGGACCCGCAGTTCACCGAGATCGTCGGTATGGACGTGTCGATGCGGGCACTGCACGAGGCACGGCGCCGGCTGCGGCTGGACCGGATGCCTGAGCGGCAGGCGGCGCGCGTACGGCTCGTACAGGGGTCGTTGGCGTACACCGACGCGCGGCTGAAGGGGTATGACGCGGCGGTGCTCAGCGAGGTCGTCGAGCACGTCGACCCGGAGCGGCTGCCGGCGCTGGAGTACGCGGTGTTCGGGGCGGCCCGGCCGGGGACGGTCGTGGTGACGACGCCGAACGTCGAGTACAACGTGCGCTGGGAGTCGCTGCCGGCCGGGCATGTACGGCATGCGGACCACCGCTTCGAGTGGACCCGGGAGGAGTTCCGGGGCTGGGCGCGGGAGGTGGCCGCGCGGCATGGTTACGAGGTGGACTTCGGCCCGGTGGGGCCGGACGACCCCGAGGTCGGATCGCCGACACAGCTCGCCCACTTCCGTAGGGCGGAGGAGGGCGGCAGCGGGAAAGCCGCAGTCGCGGTCGCAGGCGTAGCCAACGGTCGTGGCGAAAGCGCCGCCGGAACCGGAACCGGAACCGGAACCGAAACCGGCGCCGGTATCGGGTTCGGTGCCGCTGCCGGTGCCGGCAGGAGTGAGGACGGAAGCGGTTCTGTGAGTGGGGAGGAGGTTGCGGTATGACGGGCGTCGACCGTCGGGAAGTAGCGGGGGAAGCAGCGGTGGAAGTGGATGAGGAAGGGGGCGTGGGGCGCGTGGAGCGGCGGGCGCTCGGGGTGCCGGACCTGTCGCTGGTGGTGTTGGTCGGAGCCACGGGGTCCGGTAAGTCGACCTTCGCGGCCCGGCACTTCAAGGCGACGGAGGTCATCTCCTCCGACTTCTGCCGTGGGCTGGTCAGCGATGACGAGAACGACCAGAGCGCGAGCAGCGATGCGTTCGACGTGCTGCACTTCATCGTGGGGAAGCGGCTGGCGGCCGGGCGGCTGACGGTCGTCGACGCCACCAACGTGCAGTCGGAAGCGCGTACCCAGCTGGTGCGACTGGCGCGGGAGCATGACGTCCTCCCGGTGGCGATCGTGCTGGACGTACCCGAGCAGGTGTGTGCCGAGCGCAACGCGACGCGGGCCGACCGGGCCGGGCTGCCGCGTCGCGTCATCCAGCGCCACCAGCGCGAACTGCGCCGATCCCTGCGCCACTTGGAGCGTGAGGGGTTCCGCAAGGTGCACCACCTCAGAGGCCAGGCGGAGGCCGATGCCGCCGAGGTCGTCAGGGAGCGCAGGTTCAACGACCTGCGGCACCTCACAGGGCCGTTCGACATCATCGGTGACATCCACGGCTGCCGTTCCGAGCTGGAGACGCTGCTCGGCCGGCTGGGGTACGTCCTGGTGCGCGACGGGCTCGGCAGGGCCGTGGACGCGGCGCACCCCCAGGGCCGCACCGCCGTGTTCGTCGGAGACCTGGTCGACCGCGGACCGGACAGCCCCGGGGTGCTGCGGCTGGTGATGGGCATGGTCGCGGCCGGGCACGCGCTCTGCGTACCGGGCAACCACGAGAACAAGCTCGGCCGCTACCTCAAGGGCCGCAAGGTCCAGCACACCCACGGCCTCGCCGAAACCGTCGAACAGCTGGAGCAGGAGGACGCCGCCTTCCGGGACGAGGTGGGGACGTTCCTGCAGGGGCTGGTCAGCCACTACGTCCTCGACGGAGGCGGACTGGTGGTCTGCCACGCCGGGCTGCCGGAGAAGTACCACGGCCGGACGTCCGGCCGGGTGCGGTCCTTCGCGCTGTACGGCGACACGACCGGCGAGACCGATGAGTTCGGCCTGCCGGTGCGCTACCCGTGGTCCGAGGACTACCGCGGCCGCGCCGCCGTCGTCTACGGACACACGCCCACCCCGCGTGCCACCTGGCTGAACAACACCCTCTGCCTGGACACCGGCTGCGTCTTCGGCGGCCGGATGACCGCGCTGCGCTGGCCGGAGCGGGAGCTGGTGGACGTACCGGCGGAGCGGGTCTGGTACGAGCCGACGAAGCCGCTCGCCACAGAGGCGCCGGGCGGTGCGGACGGCCGTCCGCTCGACCTGGGCGACGTCGCCGGCCGGCGGATCGTGGAGACCCGCCACATGGGCCGGCTCGCCGTGAAGGAGGAGAACGCGGCGGCCGCACTGGAGGTCATGAGCCGCTTCGCGATCGACCCGCGGCTGCTGCCGTACCTCCCGCCGACGATGGCGCCCTGCGCGACGTCGCAGGAGGACGGCTACCTGGAGCACCCGGCGGAGGCGTTCGCCGGATACCGGGCGGACGGCGTACGGGAAGTGGTGTGCGAGGAGAAGCACATGGGTTCCCGTGCGGTGGCGCTGGTGTGCCGCGACGAGACGGTGGCCACGGAGCACTTCGGGGCGCCCAAGGGGGTCCCGGGTGCGCTCTACACCCGTACGGGACGGCCGTTCTTCGACGACCCGGAGGCGACCGGAACCCTGCTGCGGCGGGTCGCCGCGTGCGTCGCGGAGGCCGGACTGTGGGAGGAGCTGGAGACCGACTGGCTGCTGCTGGACGCGGAGTTGATGCCGTGGTCGCTCAAGGCGACGGGGTTGCTGCGCAAGCAGTACGCGGCGGTGGGCGCGGCGTCCGGAGCGGCGTTCCCGGGCGTGCTCGGCGCGCTGGAGGCGGCGGCCGGCCGCGGGGTCGAGGTGGGACCGCTGCTCCAGCGGCAGCGGGACCGGGCGGCGGACGCCGCGGCGTTCACGGCGGCGTACCGGCGCTACTGCTGGCGCGTCGGCGAGCGGGCGGCGTCGGACGGGCTCGGGGCGCTGGAGGGAGTGCGGCTGGCACCGTTCCAGATCCTCGCCGTACAGGGGCGCAGCCTCGCCGGGCTGGCACATACGGAGCAACTGGCCCTGATCGACCGGATCGTGGTGGCGGAGAGTGCGGTGACAGGCCGCGACGACGGGGTGTCCGGAGACGGACGTGCCGTCGGCGGGGCCGGGCTGCTGGCCACGACCCGGCGGATCGTCGTCGACACCGAGGACGAGACGTCGGTCGCGGCCGGCATCCGGTGGTGGCTGGAGCTGACCGCGGACGGCGGCGAGGGGATGGTCGTCAAACCGGTGCAGGCGCTGATACGGCAGCCGGACGGACGGCTCATCCAGCCGGGCGTCAAGTGCCGCGGCCGCGAGTACCTGCGGATCATCTACGGGCCGGAGTACACCCGTCCGGACAATCTCGAGCGGCTGCGCATACGCCATCTGGGCCACAAGCGTTCGCTGGCACTGCGGGAATACGCGCTGGGCCTGGAGGCGTTGGACCGGCTGGCGGAGGGCGAGCCACTGTGGCGGGTGCACGAGGCGGTGTTCGGCGTGCTCGCGCTGGAGTCGGAGCCGGTGGACCCGCGGCTGTAGGGGCGGCGGCCTGCTGATTGAGGTGGCGCGCTTGCCCGTCAGGCCCCCTGGGCCGCTCGATCAGTGGGGCGTCGTTGCCGGGGGCGTTCGTCGGGCCGTGGGTGGCGCGCTCGCCGTCAGGCCGTCCTCGTCGCGCTCGCCGCCCGGTAGGACCGACGGTAGTCGTTCGGCGGCACGCCTACCGTGCGGGTGAAGTGGCGACGGAGGTTGGCGGCGCTGCCCAGGCCGGACAGGTCGGCCACTTGGTCGACGGGCAGGTCGGTGCGTTCGAGCAACTCGCGGGCCCGGCCGATGCGTTGGGCCTGGAGCCACTGCATGGGTGTGGTGCCCGTGGCCGCGTGGAAGCGGCGGACGAGGGTGCGCGGGCTGGTGTTGGCGCGGCGGGCGAGATCGGCGACGGTCAGCGGTCGGCGCAGCCGTTCGGTGGCCCAGTGCAGCAGGGGCGCGAGCGAGTCGTCGCGGCGCTCGGGCAGGGGGGTCTCGATGTACTGCGCCTGCCCACCGGGGCGGTGGGCCGGGGCGACCAGCTGGCGAGCCAGCGAGCTGGCCGTCTCGGTGCCGAAGTCCTCCCGTACGAGGTGCAGGCAGACGTCGATGGCCGCGGTCGACCCGGCACCCGTCAGCACATCGCCGTGGTCGACGTAGAGGACCGAGGGGTCGACGGTGACGGCTGGATAGCGCTCCGCCAGCAGTGCCGCGTACATCCAGTGCGTGGCGGCCGTGCGGCCGTCGAGGAGCCCGGTGGCGGCGAGGGTGAAGGCGCCGGAGCACAGGGAGACCAGCCGCGCGCCGCGGCGGTGTGCCTCGCGCAGTGCCGCGACGAGTTCGTCCGGCGGATCACCGTGCACATCCGCCGAGCCCGGTACGAGGACGGTGTCGGCGGTGACCAACTCCTCGATGCCGTAAGGCGTCCGGGCGTGGAACCAGGGGCCGGAGCGGGGCCCGGTGCCGTCCGTGCCGATCGCGCACACCCGCAGGTCGTACCAGCCCGGAGGGGTCTGGATGCGGTCGAAGCCGAAGATGTGGCAGGGGATGGCGAGTTCGAAGAACGGGATGCCGTCGGTGACGGCGACGGCGATGGAGGGCATGGGCCGAGTATGGCAGGGGAGGTGGCAGGAATGTAGCGGGTATTGTCAGGGCTGCCACTCGTGACGGTGGGCGCGGCGTTCGATGCTGATCGGCATGACCAGTTCTGTTTCGAAATGCCGTGGGACGCATGGGCCAGCGGAGGCGCCTGCGGAAGAGCTTGGGGACGGGCCGGCGGCAGCGTCCACGAAGGCGCCCGATGTTGCGGTCCGGGCCGACGCGCCCGCCGACCCCCGCCGCTGGCTGGTGCTGGCGATCGCGTCCGCGGCCCAGTTCCTCGCCGTGCTCGATCTGATCGCCGTCACCATCGCCTTCCCGGCGATCGGCCGTGACTTCGCGCCCGCGTCCCCCTCCGCGGTGTCGTGGGTGCTCAACGGCTACACCGTTGTCCTCGCCGCGCTGCTCGTACCAGCCGGACGGATGGCCGACGAGGCGGGGCGACGGCGCTGCTTCCTGATCGGCATGGTGCTGTTCGGCCTCGCCTCGGCGGCCTGCGGTGCGGCGCCCACCCTGGAACTGCTGGTCGCGGCCCGGGTGGTGCAGGGCGTGGCGGCGGCGGTGCTGATCCCCACTTCGCTCTCCCTTGCGCTGCCCGTCTTTCCACCGCACGAGCGGGCGACCGCGGTCGGAGCGTGGACGGCGGTCAGTGCGGTGGCGGCGAGTTCCGGGCCGGTGATCGGCGGACTGCTGGCGGCCTCCGACTGGCGGCTGGTCTTCCTGATCAACGTGCCGGTCGTGGTCCTCGCGGCCGCGGCAGGCGTGCGGCTGCTGCCGCGCTCCGTGCGCGGTCCCGAGGTCCGGCAGAGGTGGGACCTGCCGGGCGCGGCGCTGGTGCTGGTGTGCATCGGGGCGCTGGTGGCCGCGTGCGTACAGGCCCCCGAGTGGGGGTACACCGCGCCGGCCACACTGGTCGTCCTCGGCGTCGGTGTGGCGGCCGGTGCCCTGGGTGTACGGCATGCGCGGCACGCCGCGGAACCCGTCGTGGACCCGGCCCTCTTCCGGACGCCCGGTTTCGGGGCGGCCACCCTGGGGCTGCTCAGCTATTTCGTCGCGTACTCCGTGATGATGCTGGGCACGACGCTGCTGTTCACCGACGTCTGGCACTACTCGGTCCGGACGGCCGGATTGGCGCTGGCCCCCTGGCCGCTTACGGTCCTGGTGGTCTCCGCGCTCTCCGGCCGGATCGTCCGGGCGGTCGGCGAACGGGCCGCCGGCGTCATCGGGTCGCTCTGCTTCGTCGCGGCCGCGTCGTGGTGGCTGGTGGGCGCGGACGACGGCGGCGCGGGCACGCACTACGCGGTGCACTTCCTGCCGGGTCTGGTCCTCGCGGGAATCGGCACCGGCCTGTACCAGCCGGTGATGTTCGCCGCCGCGGGGCTGCTGCCCGCGCGGAGGCTGTCCGTGGGGTCCGGGGTGCTGATGGTTTCCCGGCAGGTGGGTACGGCACTCGGGGTGGCCGTATTGATCGCCCTCATGGGAGGGCCGGGGGAAGGTCCGCATCAGGGGCAAGGGCACGGCCAACCAGGGCCGGGAATGGGCGCGTTGAGGGCCGGCTGGATCGTCGCGACGGTGACGGGTGCGGTTGCGGTGGGGGCGGCGGTCACGCTGCGGGCGGGCGGCGACGGTGATGCCAAGGCCACACGGAGCCGGCGTGCGCGCCCGGCCAACCGCCGTCGGGACCGTACGGCCGCCGCCGGACAGCGCCGACCCCCCGCCCCCTAGGCAGGCGCCCGGTCCGCCCGGTCCGCCCGGTCCGCCCGGTCCGCCCGGTCCGCCCGACCCCGCCCCGCGCCTTCCGCCCACCCACACCGATGCGTCGCCCGACCCGGCCACACCGGGACCGGCCACTACCGGCCCCTGCCCTCCCGGCCCCTGCCCTCCCGGGCCCAGCCACCCGCCCCGTCGGCCGACCCGTGCACCCCACATCGGCCGACTCCCTCCACCCGGCCCCCGGAGCGGCCAAGATGGGGAGATGGGATTCCAAGTCGACTCCGAGGCCGGGCGGCTG
Organism: Streptomyces sp. NPDC107765; assembly: GCF_055657085.1. Lineage (NCBI taxonomy): Bacteria > Bacillati > Actinomycetota > Actinomycetes > Kitasatosporales > Streptomycetaceae > Streptomyces > Streptomyces sp. NPDC107765. The sequence continues at coordinate 105,167 of NZ_JBVKBL010000011.1, forward strand.
CGCCGGGTCATCCTGCATCGTCCCGATCTGGAGCTGAAGCGGCTCACCCCCACCAACAAGGACGCCTTGCTCTTCGACGACGTGCTGTGGGTACGCCGGGCGCGCGCCGAGCACGACGGGTTCGCGGACGTCCTGCGCGACCGGGGCGTGGAAGTGCACCTCTTCGGGGATCTGCTGGCCGAGAGCCTGCAGATCCCCGCGGCCCGCGAGCTGGTCCTGGACCGGGTCTTCGACGAGAAGCTGTACGGGCCGCTGGCCACCGACCATCTGCGCGCCGCCTTCGACGAACTGCCGGTCCCGGAACTCGTCGAGGCGCTGGTCGGCGGGATGACCAAGCGCGAGTTCCTGGAGCACCATCCCGAACCGACCTCGGTCCGCTTCCACGTGATGGATCTGGACGACTTCCTGCTGGGGCCGCTGCCCAATCACCTCTTCACGCGCGACACCTCCGCCTGGATCTACGACGGGGTGTCGATCAACGCGATGCGCTGGCCGGCCCGGCAGCGCGAGACCGTCCACTACGAGGCGATCTACCGCTACCACCCGCTCTTCCGCGGTGAGGACTTCCACGTCTGGTCGGAGGGGCAGGCGGACTACCCCTCGACGATCGAGGGCGGCGACGTCCTGGTCATGGGCAGCGGTGCGGTGCTGATCGGGATGAGCGAGCGGACCACTCCGCAGGCCGTCGAACTGCTGGCGCGCGGGCTGTTCGCGGCCGGTTCGGCGCGCACGATCGTGGCGCTGGACATGCCCAAACGGCGGGCGTTCATGCATCTGGACACCGTCATGACCATGATCGACGGAGATACCTTCACCCAGTACGAGGGTCTCGGCATGCTCCGCTCGTACACCATCGAGCCCGGCTCGGGCGAGCAGGACCTCAAGGTCACCGATCATCCGCCGGAGCACATGCACCGCGCCATAGCGGCCTCGCTGGGGCTGTCCGACATCCGGGTGCTGACCGCGACCCAGGACGTGCACTCCGCGGAGCGCGAGCAGTGGGACGACGGCTGCAATGTGCTCGCCGTGGAACCCGGCGTGGTGGTGGCGTACGAGCGGAACGTCACCACGAACACCTTTCTGCGCAAGCGCGGCATTGAGGTGATCACGATTCCGGGGAGCGAGCTGGGACGGGGCCGGGGCGGTCCGCGCTGTATGAGCTGTCCGGTGGCGAGGGACGCGGTGCCCGGGGCAGGCTGAGGCGTACGGCGGTGGCGTGCGGCGGTGGCGTGCGGCGGCGGGCGGGGTGCGCGGAGGGCGTGGCAGCCACAGGAGCGAAGCGACAGCCGTAGGTGCGACGCGGCGGCCGCCAGTACGACGCGGCAGCCGCACGGAGGGCGGCCAGTCGTATATAGATACGACGCGTCGTATACACTTCCACTTCCCATCCCGTCCCCGACCGCCGCGAAACAGGAGCCGACCGATGGCGATAGACCTCACGGGCCGCCACTTCCTCAAGGAGCTGGACTTCAGCGCCGAGGAGTTCCGCCGACTGATCGACCTCGCGGCCGAGCTGAAAGCGGCGAAGCGTGCCGGTACCGAGGTCCCCCGCCTCCGCGGCAAGAACATCGCCCTGATCTTCGAGAAGACCTCCACCAGGACCCGCTGTTCCTTCGAGGTCGCGGCCGCGGACCAGGGTGCCTCGACCACCTACCTCGACCCGTCCGGTTCGCAGATCGGGCACAAGGAGTCGGTCAAGGACACCGCGCGGGTGCTGGGCCGGATGTTCGACGGCATCGAGTTCCGCGGCAGCCGCCAGTCCGACGTCGAGGAGCTGGCCGCGTACGCCGGCGTACCGGTCTTCAACGGGCTGACCGACGACTGGCACCCGACCCAGATGCTCGCCGACGTCCTGACCATGGTGGAGCACGGCGGGGGCCGCCCCCTGGAGGAGACCGCCTTCGCCTACCTCGGCGACGCCCGCAACAACATGGGCAACTCCTACCTCGTCACCGGCGCCCTGCTCGGCATGGACGTACGGATCGTGGCGCCGAAGGAGCTCTGGCCCGAGGAGACGGTGATCGCCCGGGCGCATGAGCTCGCCGACGCCAGCGGGGCCCGGATCACGCTCACCGAGGATGTCGCCGACGGTGTGCGCGGTGCGGACTTCGTCGCCACCGACGTCTGGGTGTCCATGGGCGAGCCCAAGGAGGTGTGGGACGAGCGGATCGCGCTGCTGGCGCCGTACGCGGTCACGATGGACGTGCTGCGCGCCACCGGCAAGCCGGACGTGAAGTTCCTGCACTGCCTGCCCGCGTACCACGACCTGGGCACGGCGGTCGGCCGGGAGATCCACGCGCGGCACGGCCTGTCGTCGCTGGAGGTCACCGACGAGGTCTTCGAGTCCGCGCACTCGGTCGTCTTCGACGAGGCGGAGAACCGGATGCACACCATCAAGGCGGTACTGGTCGCGACGCTCGCCGGCTAGGGGAGGGCGGCCTTCGCCGCCCGCCCGGCGTCGGCGATAGCGCACCGCACATATCGGCAATATCACTGCATAGACATACGCCCCAAGGGGCGATCATGCAGCTCCGGCGGCTACCATCGAGCCGCTAGCGGGGTTCGGACCCACCGGTCCGGACCCCGCTCGTGCGTGGCCCACCCGTGCCACGCGCACCGCACCACCAGAGAGAGAACGCCCATGCGTGCCCCAGGTCCCTCCGGACTGCGCATCAAGTCCCCCGACCTCCTCGTCGCCGAATCGGGCGCGGACCGGGAAGGCAACGGCCTCAAGCGCAGCATGGGCCTCTTCCAGCTCGTCTGCTTCGGCATCGGCGCCATCGTCGGCACCGGCATCTTCGTCGGCCTCTCCGACACCGTCGCCGAGGCCGGCCCCGCGGTCATCGTCTCCTTCCTGCTGGCCGCCGTCACCTGCATCTTCACCGCCTTCTCCTTCGGAGAGCTGGGCGGCGCGATCCCGGTGTCCGGCAGCTCGTATTCCTATGCGTACGCCACCCTCGGCGAGCGCACCGCCTTCCTCGTGGGCTGGTGCCTGCTGCTCGAATACGGCGTCTCGGTGTCGGCCGTGGCCGTCGGCTGGGGGCAGTACCTGAACGAACTGCTGGGCAGCCTGACCGGCTGGCAGCTGCCGGCCGCGCTCTCCAACCCGCCCGGCGACGGCGGCATCGTCAACGTCCCGGCCGTCGTCGTGATCCTGCTCGCCGCGCTGCTGCTGGTCCGGGGGATCCGGGAGAGCGCCCGCGCGACCGCCGCCATGGCGGTGCTGAAGCTGGCGATCCTGGTGCTGTTCTGCGCGATCGGCTTCACCGCCTTCCGGGCCGGCCACCTCTCGCCGTTCGCGCCGCAGAGCATCGCCGGGATCACCTCCGGCGCCTCGGTCGCCTTCTTCTCGTACATCGGCTTCGACGCGATCACCACGGCCGGGGAAGAGGTCCGGAACCCGCGGCGGAACATCCCCCTCGCCATCATGATCTGCATCGGCGTGGTCACCGTGCTGTACTGCCTGGTCGCGGTCTCCGCCATCGGCGCGCTCTCCTCCGACCAGGTCGCCGACCAGCCCGCCGCGCTGTCGCTGATCGTCAACCGGGTCACTCACTCCGCGCTCGGCGGCGGGGTCATCGCCTTCGGCGCGGTGGTCGCCATCGCGTCCGTCGTCCTCGCGGTGATGTACGGACAGACCCGCATCCTGATGTCGATGTCGCGGGACGGACTGGTCCCGCGCGTCTTCGAAAAGATCTCGCCGCGTACGTCCACGCCGGTGGCCAACACCTGGATCGTCGCGGCCGTCTTTGCCGTGCCCGCCGCGGTCGTCCCCCTGGACGTGGTGATGAACCTGACCACCATCGGGACGCTGGCGGTCATGGCGGCGGTCAATCTCAGCGTGCTGGTGCTCCGCCGGACCCGGCCCGATCTGCCGCGCCGCTTCCGCGTCCCGATCTTCCCGCTCAGTCCGATCCTCGGCATCGCGTTCTGCGGCTATCTGATCTACGGGACCGGCCCGGCCACCTGGCTGCAGTTCGTGGGCTTCCTGGTGGCCGGCGCGCTGGTCTACGCACTCTACGGGCGCCGCCACTCCCGCCTCGGCCAGGCCGACGGCCCCGGCACGGTCTCCGCGCCGACTGCGGAGGACGGGGAGCACGGGGAGCACGGGGAGGACGAGGAGGACGGCAAGAGGGACAGGGGGAAGGACAACGAGAGGGACGACGAGAAGGGCGACGAGCGGGAGCACGAGGCGGCGGTCAGCGCCGGCGCGCCCGGTGCACTTCGGGAAGGGTGAACCAGACCGCTTTACCGTGCCCGGTACGCCGACAGCCGGAGGCGGAGCTGAGCGAACGCACCAGGAGCAGCCCGCGGTTCCGGATGGCGGGTGCGGGTGCGGGTGCGGGTGGGGGAGCGGGGGCTGGGACGCAGGCGGGGGGCGCGGTTACGGCGACCGGTACGTTCCTTGGTTCGTCTCCTGATTCGCCGCCCGGTTCGCCGTCCCGTTCGTCCCCCGGTCCGGCCAACGGGGACGGTGTGTCCGGCCCGGAGACCGCCAAAGGTGCGCCTGTCCCGGCCATCGGCAGGGGCTTGCCCGGTCCGATCGCCGGCAGCGACGGGGGCTTGCCCCGTCCGACCGCCGGCAGTGGCACCGTTAGCGGCGTCGTCATCGGCAGCGGCTCTCCCAGTCCCTCGAAGAGCACCGTGTCGCCGTCGTGCACCTCCACCTGACACCCGTCCGGCCGCCGCTCCACCACCAGCTCGATGGGGTGACCATCGCTGGTGTGCTTGAGGGCGTTGGCGACCAACTCGGCGGTGAGCAGCTGAGCGGTGGTGCGGTCCGCGGTGGTCCCCAGGTCCTGGAGCGCGCAGCGGACCATCGCCCGAGCTATGGGCACGGCCGTCGTTCCCCGAGGAAGCGCGATGCGCCAGCTCGACGGCGGAGGCGATTCCAGCATGCGCGCGGCGTTCCGTTCGCGAGGGCGGGCTCGGACGGTTCCACCGTAGGAAGCACGGGGGCCGCCCGGGCAGGGCCGGGCGACCGCAAGGGACATGACCCAGGTCATACGCGAGGCGGGACCAAAGTCCCGAACGGGCAGGACCCTCGGCCCAGCGGGGCGGGGCCGGGGCGGGGTGGGCCCGGGCGCGTACAGGACGTAGAGAGCGTACGGCCGGCCGGCCGCGGCGACGGCGCGCGATGGGTGCCCCGGTGGTGCCGTCGCGCTGGTCCGATCAGGGGTGGTCGTGGACGGACCTTAGGGGTCATGGGAACAGATCCCCTAAGGGATGCGAAGGCCCCCTCGGGGCCGACAACGTGAAGACGGGGCGCGGTATTCCCCAAAGTCGGCTCCCCGCAAGGGCCTCGGCGACGCCGCGTCCCCCACCGCGCTCGGCGAATCCCCGCCCCCATCCGCCCCCCGTCCGCCCCCCTCCGCCCCCCATCCGGCCCTCGCCACGGCAGCGCACATATCGCGCCCTCATGACGACAGTCACAGAACAGTGATAGCTTCGAAGGGCATCCGGAAGAGCACCACCGGCCGACCCGCCGAAGGGGGCAGGCAGTCCGATGAGTCCGTTCGCAGGATCCGCCCGTAGTACAGAGACCTGGCAGCACATCCGTGTGACCAGGGAGGACGGGGTCGCCACGGTCACCCTGGCGCGACCGGAGAGGCTCAATGCGCTGACCTTCGAGGCGTACGCCGATCTCCGTGATCTGCTCGCCGAGCTGTCCCGGGAGCGCTCCGTACGCGCCCTCGTGCTGGCAGGGGAGGGGCGCGGGTTCTGCTCGGGGGGTGACGTCGAGGAGATCATCGGGGCCACCCTGGGCATGGACACCGGCCAGTTGCTGGACTTCAACCGGATGACCGGCCAGGTCGTGCGGGCCGTGCGGGAGGCACCGTTCCCGGTGATCGCAGCGGTGCACGGCGTCGCGGCCGGGGCCGGTGCGGTGCTCGCGCTGGCCGCGGACTTCCGGGTCGCCGATCCCTCGGCCCGCTTCGCGTTCCTCTTCACCCGGGTCGGACTGTCCGGCGGCGACATGGGCGCGGCCTATCTGCTGCCGCGGGTCATCGGGCTCGGGCACGCCACCCGACTGCTGATGCTCGGCGACGCGGTCCGGGCGCCGGAGGCCGAACGGCTCGGCTTGATCAGCGAGTTGGCCGACGAGGGGCGGGCCGACGAGGCGGCCGCGGCGCTCGCCCGGCGGCTCGCCGAAGGGCCCGCGCTGGCGCACGCACAGACCAAGGCGCTGCTCACCGCCGAACTCGACATGCCGCTGGCCGCCGCCGTCGAGATGGACGCCGCGACCCAGGCACTGCTGATGAACAGCGCCGACTACGCGGAATTCCACGCCGCGTTCACCGAGAAGCGGACGCCCAAGTGGCAGGGGAAATAGCCGTGCGGGTCGCGGTCATCGGCGGCGGACCGGGCGGACTGTACGCCGCTGCGCTCCTCAAACGGCTCGACCCCACCCGTGAGATCACCGTCTTCGAGCGCAACGCCCCCGACGACACCTTCGGCTTCGGCGTCGTCCTCTCCGACGAGACGCTCGGCGGCATCGAGCACGCCGACCCGGAGGTCTACCGCGCGCTCCAGGCGGAGTTCGTCCGCTGGGACGACATCGACATCGTGCACCGCGGCCGCACCCTCACCTCCGGCGGGCACGGCTTCGCGGCCCTCGGCCGGCGCCGGCTGCTGGCCGTACTGCACCGGCGCTGCCGCGGCCTCGGCGTGGAGCTGCGCTTTTGCACCGAGGCGCCGCCCGCCGCCGTACTGGCCCGGGAGTACGACCTGGTCATCGCCGCCGACGGTGTGCACAGCGCGACCCGCACCGCGCACGCCGACGTCTTCCGGCCGCAGCTGACCACCCACCGCTGCCGCTACATCTGGCTCGCCGCGGACTTCGCCTTCGACGCCTTCCGCTTCGAGATCGCCGAGACCGAGCACGGCGTCGTCCAGCTCCACGCCTACCCCTACGCGGCTCCTGCTCCCGCACCCGTTTCCGCTGACGCCGGCCTCACTGCACCTCACGCCCGTTCTGCCGTCATCCCTGACGCCGGTTCCCGCCCGACGCCCCACGCCCGTTCTGCCGCCGCCCCCGACGCCGGTGCCCCTCCGCTCTCCCCCCGCTCTTCGGCGGAGCCCGCCGGTCCTGGGTCCGCTCTCGGGGCCAGCACCGTCATCGTGGAGATGCGGGAGGAGGTCTGGCGGGCCGCCGGGCTGGACCGGGCCGATGAGCGCACGTCGGTGGAGTGGTGCGGCAAGGTCTTCAACGACGCCCTGCGCGGGCGGGCCCTGCGGTCCAACAACTCCAGCTGGATCGCCTTCCGCACCGTCGTCAACGAGCACTGGTCGCACGGCAACACCGTGCTGCTCGGCGATGCCGCGCACACCGCGCACTTCTCCATCGGCTCCGGCACCAAACTCGCCGTCGAGGACGCCCTGGCGCTGGCCGCCTGCCTCGAAGAGCAACCCGACATCCCCGGCGCCCTCGCCGCCTACGAGGCGGAGCGCCGGCCCGTCGTCGCCTCCACCCAGCGGGCCGCGCGCGCCAGTCTTGCGTGGTTCGAGGAACTCGCCGGGTACGTCGACCAGCCGCCGCGCCAGTTCGCCTTCAACCTGCTCACCCGCAGCCGCCGCGTCACCCACGACAACCTGCGACTGCGCGACCCAGGATTCGTCGCCGCCGTCGAGGACGAGGCGGGCATCCCGGCCGGCACGCCGCCGATGTTCACGCCCTTCCGGCTGCGCGGACTCACCCTGCGCAACCGCGTGGTGGTGTCACCGATGGACATGTACTCCTCCGAGGACGGCGTCCCCGGCGACTTCCACCTCGTACACCTCGGTGCCCGGGCCCTCGGCGGGGCCGGACTCGTGATGACCGAGATGGTGTGCGTCAGCGAACAGGGCCGGATCACCCCGGGCTGCGCCGGTCTCTACACGGCCGAACAGGCGGCGGCCTGGCGCCGCGTCACCGACTTCGTGCACACCCGGGCGCCCGGCACCGCGATCGGCGTGCAGCTCGGCCACTCCGGCCGCAAGGGCTCCACCAAGCTGATGTGGGACGGCATCGACGAACCGCTCGACACCGGCAACTGGCCGCTCGTCGCCGCATCCCCCCTTCCCTACAAACCCGGCAGCCAGCGCCCCCACGAGCTGACCACCGGCGAACTCGCCGATCTCCGGCGGGAGTTCACCGACGCCGCACGGCGCGCCGCCGACTGCGGCTTCGACCTCCTCGAACTGCACTGCGCCCACGGCTATCTGCTGTCCGGATTCCTCTCCCCGCTGACCAATCAACGCACCGACGCCTACGGAGGTTCCCTGGCCGGCCGGCTCCGCTTCCCCCTCGACGTCTTCGACGCGGTGCGCGAGGTGTGGCCGGACGACCGGCCGATGACCGTCCGGATCTCCGCCACCGACTGGGCCGAGGGCGGCACCACCGCCGAGGACGCGGTGGTCATGGCGGGCGCGTTCGCCGAGCACGGCGCCGACGCCATCGACGTCTCCACCGGGCAGGTCGTCTCCGGCGAGCGCCCCGACTTCGGACGCTCGTACCAGACGCCGTTCGCCGACCGGATCCGCAACGCGCTCGGCGTGCCGGTCATCGCGGTCGGCGCGATCTCCTCCTGGGACGACGTGAACTCCCTCGTCCTCGCCGGGCGCGCCGACCTGTGCGCGCTGGCCCGACCGCACCTCTACGACCCGCACTGGACGCTGCACGCCGCCGCCGAGCAGGGCTACACCGGCCCGGGCGCCCCCTGGCCGCTGCCCTACCAGGCAGGCAGCCGCACCCCGCCCACCGGGCGCACCGACGCACCGAAGCCCCGCCTCACGCTGCGGTGACGGGGGAGGCACGGGCAGCGCGGGCGGGGCCGCTCGAGGAGCCGGTCCGTCAGGGCGCCGGCACGCCGGTGATCCGCGCGGCGACCACCGGTCTTCCGTGCTGTTCCACGCCGACCTCGACCCGTCGCGCGCCACCGGGCGTGACCGGGTCCGGGGTGTGCGCCCGCACCCAACTCGGCGCGTCCAGTTCGGCGTACCGCTCGAAGGAGCACTCCAGGGAGACCGGCAGCATCGGCACACCGGGGGTCACCGCCTGGGCGGCCTGGCGGACGGCCTCGACCATCAGCATGCCGGGGGCGTGGTCGACGGGATGGCCGAAGAGCACCGGATGGGAGGTGTCGACCCGCAGCTGCCAGCGGTCCGGGAGGTCGGTGGGGGAGAGCACCACATCGCGTGCGCGGTCCCGGGCGACCAGCTGTGGGCTGACCGGCTCCGGCACCGGCAGCCGACGGGAGTTGGCGAACGCCAGGTCGCCGTATCTGCCGCGCAGCCGGCGGTGGGCCGTCGGGCTGTGACAGGAGTAGATCAGCCGGGCATGGGCCAAGTGGGCGCCGTCGCACCGGATGCGGAACTCCTGACGGGCGCTGATCAGGCGCTTCCCGCGGCGTACCACGTCATGGTCGGTGATCCGCAGCTCCACCTCGGCAGGTTCGTCGGCGGTGCGCAGCGCCTGCGGGGCGAGGTCGTAGCGGACGTGCTGCCAGACGATGGGGTGGTCGAGCGGCACCCGGTGCGCCACATGGCTCAGCAGTATCCCCGCCTGCCGCACGGTCTCGATCAACAGCAGCGGATCGTGCAGCCCGGCGACCGGTTCGTAGAAACTGTGGGCCCGCGGCCACTGGGCGCTGACCACCCAGCTGTTGCCGGGGCCGGGCCGCCAGTTGGTGAGGAACACCTCGGACACGGCGGTGCGGTGCCCGTACTCGCGGAGGCCGGGCGGGTACGAGGTCGGTCGGTTACCTCCCGCCGACGGGGCCGCCCTGTGGTGGTCGCGCGAGGAGGAGGGCATCAGGGTGGCGCTGGCCATAGGCGTCCCTTTCTGCGGTGCGGCACTCAGCGCCCTCACGGGCGAACGATCGACGACGGCCCCGAGGTAACTAAGATACGGACCATGTGGTTTGTTTGCCAGGGGCCACCTGCCGGAGTGAAGCGCGGTTCAGATGGGGACCTGGGTCCTGCGGCCGTGCGGATCGAGATGGCTCAACGGACCGGGCGCGGCCAGCCCCGGCAGGGTGTGCTTCCACAGCGCGGTGACCCGCTCGGGGAGGTCCGCGCGATTGGTCGCGGCCCGCGAGAACAACTGCACGCCCATGTAGGCGGCGACGAAGAACTCGGCCGCCCGTTCGGGCACCACGCCCGGCAGTAATTCCCCGTTGTCCCGGGCCTCGCGGAACATCGTCGTGATGATGTCCGTCCACACCTGATAGGGCATCAACGGTTCCTCGCTGAAGGTCGTTTCCACCGCGATCCGGGTGCCGGCCTGCAGCATCGGGTCGCTGCGCAGCGCCAGGGCCACCTGGTGCGTGAAGTCGATGGCGTCCTGGAGGCGGGACGCGCTGACCTGTGGGAGGAACGGTTCGGTCTGCTCCGTGATGACGGCACGGGCCAGCGCGTCCTTGGAGGTGAAGTGGAAGTACACCGCCCCTTTGGTGACGCCGGCGCGCTGGATGATCTCGGCCATGGTGGCCGCCTGATAGCCGCGATGTCCTATGACGTGAGCCGCTGCTTCGAGGACCGTGCGTCGGGTACGCAGTGCGCGTTCCTGCTTGACCACAGATCATCCTCCGCATGCTCTCTTGGAGTTGTTCGGCCGCCACCGCCGCTCGTGGCCGCGCAGTCTATTTGCGCCATGGTAAAGAAGCCAACCATGCGGTATTGAACCGCGCGCCGCCCGTCCCCAAGCCCCGTCGGTCGCAGGGCACTTCATCGGGAGCAGGGCATCGGGCGCAGGGCAGCGGGAGCAGGGCCGGCCTCGCTGCCGCAGTCTCGGCGGCACGCGGGTCCCGGCAGCGGCTGCGCGCTCCGGCGGACTCGGCCGCCGCCCTTAGGCGCGGCGGGAGTTCACCGCCGACGAGCGGGTGCGGAGGTGACCCCCGGCGCCGGACGGCATCGACGTGCCGGCATCGGCGCGGTGTGCGTGAAGCGGTGACGCGGACGCACGGTGGCAACGGCGCGTCGGCGTTCGCCGGAGAGAGGAAGACGGGCCGCGGGTGCGGCCCGGTACGGCGCGGCGGCTCCGGATCAGCCGGCCGCAGGCAGTTGCGCCGGTGCGGGAACGCCGGCGGCCGGCACCCGGTCCGGGGCCTCCGGCAGCAGCGCCCACAGCCCGGCGACGGCCTCCTCGTCCCACCAGGTGCCGTCCTCGCCACCCAGGTGCAGCAGCCCCACCACGATCGAGGTCAGCAGTTGGGCGGTGCGCCGCGGTTCGGCGTCCGGCGCGTCCGCCGCGGCCGGTCCGCCGGGGCTGCCGGTGCCGCAGGTGACGGCCTTGTCGAGGAAGAGCGCGTACCAGCGCTGCTCCAGGGCGTAGATGCCGAGGCCCGGTGCGGTCTCGGGCCGCAGCCGCAGCCCGGCGCGCAGCACCGAGTCGGTCCGCACCCGGCCGAACAGCTCGACGGCGAAGTCCCGTACGGCGTGCGGCAGCGGCTCCGGGGAGCGGGTGAAGGCGTCCTCGATCTCCTGGAGGGTGGCGAGTGCGGAGTCCCGCACCGCGAGGGTCAGGTCGTCCTTGGACGTGAAGTGGAAGTAGAGGGCGCCCTTGCTCAGGCGGGCCCGCCGGCTGATCTCGACCATGCCCGCGGCCGGGACCCCCTTCTCCAGGAAGGTCTCGGCGGCCGAGCGGATGAGTGCCTGGCGGCTCTGGATGGCGCGATGCTGGGTGGGCACGGTGTCCGTCCCGTCTCTAGTACGGCTGCGAGCTGTTTGCAGTCTACATAGAAAACCAACCATGCGGTTCGATATGCTTCAGGGGTTTGGCCGGAACTCGCGTCTCCTGACGGGAAGTCGACGGTTCGCCGCCCCTTGGGGGCATCGGCGGCCCCTGTGAAGCGTGTGTCCCCAGTCTGAACGCTGGAAAGGGTGTTGTCGACCCGTCAGGGAGTGACCAAGGCACATTGACAAACAGCGCAGGCGGTTTTTAAATCTCCGAAGGCGGTAAACGGGACGTTCTCTTCCGTTGCAGCCGCCCCGTCGGTCGCGTGCCGCCCCAGGACAGCGGTGCGCCATGGCGAGACCGCCTCAGCCGTTACGAGTCGTCGACCGCGGGCCGCCCCACCAGCAGAGCCGGCAACGTCACCCGAACCCGCACCCCCACCGGAACCCGAAAGGTCTCCAGCCATGCGCGTAGCAACGGAAGTCCGCGAACGTCCCGTGAGAGGCGCACGGGGTACCGGAGTCGACACGCTCCGGGCCGCCGTCTTCGACCTGGACGGCACTCTCGCCAACACCCTGCCCGCCATCAGCAAACTGTTGGTCAAGGTGGCTTCGGAGCAGGGCTGCTCGGTGACCGCGCGGCAGGCGGCGGCGGCCATCGGCAAGCCGCCCGGCCCGGCCTTCGGCCGGCTGCTGGGCCGTCCCGAGGACGACAGCCGGGTGCAGGCCGCCATCAACCGCTACCGCGAGCTGTTCTCCTACGAAGTGCTCTGTCAGGGACCGCAGCTGCTCTTCCCCGGCGTGAGCGCGGGGCTGTCCGCACTGCGCGCCCACGGCGTCGAACTGGCGGTCGCCACGTCCAAGCCCACCCGCAGCGCCGAGGCGCTGCTCGACGTCATGGGCATCCGCGACCTGGTCGGGCCGGTCATCGGCCAGGACATGGTCCGGCGCGGCAAGCCGCACCCGGAGCTGGTGCTGCGGGCGGCCGGCCGGCTGGGGGTCGCGGCCTGGCAGACCGCCTACGTGGGGGACACCGTGGGGGACATGAGGATGGCGGTCACCGCGCGGATGGAGCCGGTCGCGGTGACGTACGGGGTCGGCACGTTCGGCGAGTTGGCCGCGGTCGCCGGTACGCGCATGTGCGGTTCGTTCAAGGACGTGGTGTCGGTGATCGCCGCCGCCCGGCCGCGCCCCGCCATGGCCGCCGGAGCCGCGGGCGCCGCGCGGGCCGTACAGCGCCGCCGCTGACGCGCCGCGGCCGTCACGGCCCGGCCGTCACCTCACGCACGTAACGGGCGCCCGCCGCCTGCAAGGTGTCGTGCAGCCGGCCGAAGACCTCCGCGGCGCGGCCACCCGGCCAGTCCTCCGGCAGGAGGGGAGAGGGCAGTCCGGGATCCGCGTACGGCAGACGGCGCCAGGCGTCCAGGGCCAGCAGATAGTCGTGGTAGGCGGCCTCGCCCGGCACCGTGCGCCGCCGTGACCACCGGCGCAGCACCGGCTCCTGCTCCGCCAGGAAGGCGCGGTGCTGCGCGGCGATGGCGTCCAGGTCCCACCACCGCGCCACCGACGAGGCCGTCGGCGCGAAACCCGCATGGGTACCGGTGAACAGCTCGACGTAGGGGGCGAGTTCGAGCCGCTCCAGGGTGTGCCGGGTCTCCTCGTAGAGGTGGGCGGGGGCGATCCACACACCCGGGGCGGCGGTACCGAAGCCCAGCCGGGCCAGCCGTGAGCGCAGCAGGTGCCGTTTGTGCCGCTCCTCCTCGGGGACGGAGAAGACGGCCAGCACCCAGCCGTCGGACAGCCGCGCGGCCGGCCGGCCGAAGATCCGCCGGTCACCGTCGTCCAGCAGCTGGCGGCCCGCGTCCGACAGCCCGTAGCCGGCCGCCCCGGTGACGGTCCGCCCGGGGACGAGCAGGCCGCGCCGCTTGAGGCGGGAGACCGAGGAACGCACCGACGGCGGATCGACACCCAGCACGCCGAGCAGCCGGATCAGCGCGGCGACCGGCACCGGCCCGGCCGGCTGGTCCGCCGGGCCGGGCTCGTCGCGCCCGTACGCACCGTAGAAGGTGACGATCAGGGACCGGGGGGTGCGCTGTGTCTGCTGGTCGGTCACCGGATCACTGTAGATCGACGACCGGGTGCGGCCCGCGGGACGGGTCGGCCGCCTCTTGCGGCGCGCGCAGCCGGAAGCGCTGGAGCTTGCCGGTCGGGGTGCGCGGCAGCGCGGTGTGGAAGACGATCTCGCGCGGGCATTTGTACGGGGCGATGCGGGACTTGGTGAAGGCGCGCAGCGCGGCGACGGTGTCCGGGCCCTGGGGTACACCGGCCCGCAGGACGACGTGGGCGACCACCACCTGCCCGCGCTCCTCGTCCGGTCGCCCGACGACCGCGGCCTCGGTCACGTCGGGGTGGTGCAGCAGGGCGTCCTCCACCTCGGGGCCGGCGATGTTGTACCCGGCCGAGATGATCATGTCGTCCGCGCGGGCCACATAGCGGAAGTAGCCGTCCGGCTCGCGGACATAGGTGTCGCCGGTGAGGTTCCAGCCGTCCCGCACGTACGCGGTCTGCCGCGGGTCCGCGAGGTAGCGGCAGCCCGTCGGGCCGCGGACCGCCAGCAGTCCGGGCTCGCCGTCCGGCACCGGCGCGCCGTCCGCGTCCACCACCCGCGCCTCGAAGCCCGGCACCGGCAGGCCCGTGGTGCCGGGCCGGATCGCCTCGTCGGCGGCCGCGATGAAGATGTGCAGCAGTTCCGTGGCGCCGATGCCGTTGATGATCCGCAGACCGGTCGCCTCGTACCAGGACTGCCAGGTGGCGGCGGGCAGGTTCTCCCCGGCCGACACGCAGCGGCGCAGCGAGGAGACGTCGTGCCCGGCGAGCCGGGGCAGCATCGCGCGGTAGGCGGTCGGCGCGGTGAACAGCACCGAGATCCGGTGCCGGGCGATGTCGCCGAGCAGCCGCTCGGGTCCGCCCCAGTCGGCGAGCAGGGCCGAGGCGCCGGCCCGCAGCGGGAAGATGACCAGCCCGCCGAGGCCGAAGGTGAAGCCCAGCGGCGGGCTGCCGGCGAACACGTCGTCCGGGGTGGGCCGCAGCACCTGTGCGGAGAAGGTGTCGGCGATGGCGAGCACGTCCCGGTGGAAGTGCAGACAGCCCTTGGGGCGGCCGGTGGTGCCGGAGGTGAAGGCGATCAGCGCGACGTCGTCGGCCGCGGTCGGCACCGCCGGGTACGGGGCGCCGCCGGGCCGGGCCAGGTGCCGCAGATCGCCCGGTCCGTCGCCGCCGTACGTCGTGATGCGCAGCCCGGGGACCTGGGCCTTCGCGAGGTCGTCGACCGCCTCGGCCGCGCACAGGGCGTGCTGCACCTGTGCCAGCCCGCAGATCGTGGCGAGTTCGTCGGGGCGCTGGGAGGCCAGCACCGTCACCGCGACCGCGCCGGCCTTCATCACGGCGAGCCAGCAGGCGGCCAGCCAGGGGGTGGTGGGGCCGCGGAGCAGGACGCGGTTGCCGGGGCGCACACCCAGCGGACCGGTGAGCGCGTGCGCGATCGCGTCCACCCGGGCGCGCAGTTCCCCGTACGTCCAGACCCGGCCGGCCGCATCGCGCAGCGCGGGCCGGTCGGCGCCGTACCGGGCGAGGGAGCCGTCCAGCAACTCGGCGCCGCAGTTCAGCCGGTCGGGATAGCCCAGGTCGGTCAGGTGCGGCCACTGCTCGCGAGGTGGCAGCCGGTCGCGCGCGAAGGTGTCGGTGTGGGCCGAGGACCGTGGCTCCATGGCGGTGCGCCCCCTAGGACGGCCGGGTGGCCGGCTCGGTCGGCTGCTCGTCCCTCCGGCCGGGACCGGCCGACGAGCCGTCGAGACTGCTCCAGAACTGTCTGTTGTCCAGGGACTGTCCGTCGCTCAAGGGCTGTCCCTCGCCCCGGGGGCTGCCGTGCGGATCCGTCGTCAGCGTAACGTGTTCGTGACGGCAGTCAACAGACCGCGATAGAGGACCGCTACCAGGGAGCCGCCTCGTGACTGTATTCGCGCTGGGACCGGACGAGCAGGAATGGTGCGCCGCGTTGCGCGCCATGACGGCCGAACGGCTGAGCCCGCTCGCCGAGAAGGGGACCGAGGGCCGGGTCAACCGCCCCCTGGTCGCCGCCCTCGGCGAACTCGGCCTGCTGCGCCGCCTGTTCCCGGACGACGGGCCGCCGCGCGCCCTGGACCTGTGCCTGCTGCGGGAGTCCCTCGCCCAGGAGTGCACGGAGGCGGAGACCGCCCTCGCGCTCCAGGGGCTGGGGACCTGTCCGGTCGTCCAGTCGGGGACCGAGGCGCAGCGCGCCCGCTGGGTGCCCGAGGTCGTCGCCGGCCGCGCGGTCGCCGCCTTCGCGCTGAGCGAGCCGGACGCGGGCTCGGACGCCGCCGCGCTGTCTTTGGCCGCCGAGCCGGACGGGCCGGGGCGCTGGCGGCTGACCGGCGAGAAGTGCTGGATCTCCAACGCGCCCGAGGCGGACTTCGCCACCGTCTTCGCCCGCACCGGCGGCGCGCCGGGGTCCCGCGGCGTCACCGCCTTCCTGGTGCCCGCCGACCGGCCCGGCCTGACCGGCACGCACCTGGAACTGCTCAGCCCGCACCCCATCGGCACGCTGGTCTTCGACGGCACCCCGGTGACCGGTGAGGACGTCCTGGGCGAGGTGGACGGCGGCTTCGCCGTCGCGATGCGCACGCTGAACCTCTTCCGGCCGAGCGTGGGCGCCTTCGCGGTCGGTATGGCGCAGGCCGCGCTGGACGCCGCGGTGGCGCACGCCGGCGCGCGCACCGCGTTCGGCGGACCGCTGAAGGACCTGCAGTCCGTCGGCCACCAGCTCGCCGAAATGGCCACCCGCACCGAGGCGGCCCGCCTCCTGGTCTACGCGGCGGCCACCGCGTACGACACCGGGGCCCGCGACATCGCCCGCCGCTCGGCGATGGCCAAGCTGCTGGCCACCGAGACCGCGCAGTACGTGGTCGACGCCGCCGTCCAGATCCACGGCGCCCGCGCGCTGCGCCGTGGCCACCTCCTGGAGCACCTCTACCGCGAGGTCCGGGCTCCGCGCATCTACGAGGGCGCCACGGAGGTGCAGCGCTCGATCATCGCGAAGGAGCTCTACCGGGCCTGACCGCCGACGGCGGGCCGGTGCCGCGCACGGCCCGCCGACCGGCGGTCACCCACCGTTCCGACGGGCGATTGTCAGTGCCGAATGTCAGGCTGAATCCAGAGAGGATCCGCGAAGGGAAACGCCATGATCACTACTGACTTCGTCCCCGGCTCCCCGTGCTGGCTCGATCTGGGTGCGCCCGACGTCGAGGTCGCGACGGCCTTCTACCGAGCGGTGTTCGGCTGGCGGTCGGAGCCGTTCGGTGACCAGCAGGCGGGCGGATACACGCTCTTCCGGCTCGACGGGAAGGCGGTGGGCGCGGTCGGCCCGCTCACCGAGGACGGCGCCGCGTCGGCCTGGACGATCTACTTCCACACCCCCGACGCGGACGCCACGGTCAAGGCGGTGGAGCGGGCGGGCGGCTCGGTCCGTTCGCAGCCGGTCATGGTCGGCGCCGAGGACGGCCGCTTCGCGCAGCTCACGGACCCGCAGGGCGCGGACTTCGCCGTCTGGCAGCCCGCGCGGTACCCGGGCTTCGAGGCCGCCGACGCCCCGGGCAGCCTGGGCTGGACGGAGCTGTACACCACCGACCCGGCCGCCGCCCAGACCTTCTACCGATCCGTCTTCGACTGGCACACCCAGGACATGCCGCTCCCCGCCGGAGGCGGCACCTACACCCTCCTCACCCCCGCGCACTGCGGCGACGACCGCACGCACGGCGGCCTCATGGGCGTCCCCACCGACCTCCTCGCCCCCACCGGCAAGCCCTACTGGCACCCCGTCTTCATCTCCAAGGACTGCGACGCCACCGTCGGCCTGGTGACCGGCAACGGCGGCACCCTCTCCATGGGCCCCGAAACCGCCGAGGGCGTCGGCCGCCTCGCCGTCTGCACGGACTCCGCAGGCGCCGAATTCGTCGTCCTCACGCCGCACGGAGCGCTGTGACGCCGGGACCCCGGCAGGCGCGGCACGCCCCGGCTGACGGCAGCCGGGGGCGGGTGCCTGCCCGAACTGCCGCAGCCGGGGCCGGCGTTCAGATGTCCCGGAAGATCTCGATCTGGGCGCCGATGGAGTTGAGGCGGGCCGCGAGGTCCTCGTAGCCGCGGTTGATGACGTAGACGTTGCGCAGGACGGAGGTGCCTTCGGCGGCCATCATGGCGAGGAGGACGACGACGGCGGGGCGCAGGGCCGGGGGGCACATCATTTCCGCGGAGCGCCAGCGGGTCGGGCCGTCGACCAGGACCCGGTGCGGGTCGAGCAGTTTGACCTGGGCGCCGAGGCGGTTGAGGTCCGTGAGGTAGATCGCGCGGTTGTCGTAGACCCAGTCGTGGATCAGGGTCTGGCCCTGGGCGCTGCCCGCGATCGCCGCGAAGAAGGGGACGTTGTCGATGTTCAGGCCCGGGAAGGGCATCGGGTGGATCTTGTCCAGCGGGGCCTGGAGTTTGGAGGGGCGGACGGTCAGGTCGATCAGCCGGGTGCGGCCGTTGTCGGCGGCGTACTCCGTGCTGCGTTCGTGGTCCAGGCCCATCTCCTCCAGGACCGCGAGCTCGATCTCCAGGAACTCCACCGGCACCCGGCGGATGGTCAGTTCCGACTCGGTGACGACCGCGGCGGCCAGCAGGCTCATCGCCTCGACCGGGTCCTCGGAGGGGGCGTAGTCCACATCGCGCTCGATGTGCGCGATGCCGTGCACGGTGAGCGTGGTGGTGCCGATGCCGTCGACCCGGACGCCCAACTCCTCCAGGAAGAAGCAGAGGTCCTGGACCATGTAGTTGGAGGAGGCGTTGCGGATGACCGTGACGCCGTCGTGCCGGGCCGCCGCCAGCAGGGCGTTCTCGGTGACGGTGTCCCCGCGCTCGGTCAGCACGATCGCGCGCTTGGGGGTGACGGTGCGGTCGACCTCGCCGAGGTAGGTGCCGTCGGTCGCGGTGATCTCCAGCCCGAAGTGCCGCAGCGCCGCCATGTGCGGGGTGACGGTCCGGGTGCCGAGGTCGCAGCCGCCCGCGTACGGCAGCTTGAAGCGGTCCATGCGGTGCAGCAGCGGACCGAGGAACATGATGACGCTGCGGGTGCGGCGGGCCGCCTCCAAGTCCATGGAGTCCAGGTCGAGTTCCGCGGGCGGCACGATCTCCAGGTCGTTGCCGTCGTTGATCCAGCGGGTGCGTACGCCGATGCTGCCGAGCACTTCGAGGATGCGGTAGACCTCCTCGATGCGGGCCACCCGGCGCAGAGTTGTGCGTCCGGCGTTCAGCAGAGTGGCGCAGAGCAGCGCCACGCAGGCGTTCTTGCTCGTCTTCACGTCGATGCTGCCGGACAGCCGGCGGCCACCGACCACCCGCAGATGCATCGGGCCGGCATAGCCGAGCGAGACGATCTCACTGTCCAGCGCCTCGCCGATGCGAGCGATCATCTCAAGGCTGATGTTCTGATTCCCGCGTTCGATGCGATTCACCGCACTCTGGCTTGTGCCGAGCGCCTCCGCGAGCTGCGTCTGCGTCCAGCCCCGGTGTTGCCGGGCGTCACGGATGAGCTTGCCGATGCGTACGAGGTAGTCGTCTGCCATGGGGCGACCGTATCTCAGATATGAGATGGGTATGCAATTGATGGTGGTTGAGTTGTTCTATTAGTATGCGAATAAGTGGGGGTGGTTGAGGGTGGGTCACCGACGGTGTGTGCGCGATGCCGTGGGGCGTAGGACCAACGGGCCCTATTCGGCTGGTACCCCCAATGGCGCACTAAATACTGCGCAAAGGGCCTTTGGCGAGTGAAGGGCGTGAAAGGTGTGAAAAGCGTGAAAGGGATGAAAGGTGCGACAGGGGTCGGGGACGGGGCGCGGTCGCGTTCCGGGTTGGCGTCGAGCGGTCCCTGGTGGGCCCTGATCGCCGCGTTCCCTTTCGTCGCCGTGCCCACCACCGTCGTGCTCGTGTACGCCGTCGTCGCCGACCGGCTGCCCGAACCGCTCGCGACCCACTTCGCCACCGGCGGCCGGGCCGACGGCTATGGCACCGCCCCGGACTTTCTGACGGGGGTTCTGGGGCTCCTCCTGGTAAGCGGCGCCGTCTTCGGTGCCCTCCTCCAGGTGCGTGCGTTCCGCCCCGCCACCCCTTGGCTGATCGCCGGCGGTTACGCCACGGCCGCCGGGGTCGGCTATCCCGGCTGCCTCACCCTGCTCCTCAACGACGGCGTCGCCGATGCCTCGGCCGTACGGCTGCCCTTGTGGCATCTGCCCGCGATGGTGGTGGTCGCCCTGGCCGCCGGTGTACTCGGCCGGCTGCTGGCCGGCGCCCCGCCCCGGCTGCCGCACCCGGAGTCCGGCCGGGCACCCCGGCTTGATCTCCCGGCCGGCACGGCCGCCGGCTGGTCACGCACCATCAGCTCACCCCTGATGGCCGTCCTCGGCGGCGTGCTGCTCTGCGGCGGGCTGGTCCTCGGCGTCCTCGTCGACTGGTGGGCGAGCCTGAGCCTGATCCTCGCGGCGGCCGTGGTCCTTCCGTTCGCCTCCGTGCGGGTGACCGTCGACCGTCGCGGCCTGACCGTCGCGCCCACCCTGCTGCCCTCGCGGCTCCGCATCCGGCAGGTGCCCCTCGACCGCATCACGGAGGCCACCGGCCGGCCGATCGCCGCCCTGCGGGAGTACGGCGGCTGGGGCTACCGCATCCGCCCCGGCGGCAGCGGGCTCATACTGCGCTCGGGTGACGGCATCGTGGTGACGCTCACCGGCGGCCGGACGTTCGCGGTGACGGTCGACGACGCGGCCACCGCCGCTGCCCTGCTCAACACGTACGCGGACCGCGCGCGGTCGCAGAAAGGAGGCTGAGGTGCTCTTCCGGGTCGATCCCGGCTCGTCCGTCCCGCTCGGCGACCAGATCGCGGCATCGGTCCGCGGGGCGATCGCCGACGGCAGCGTCAGCACCGGGGAGCGGCTGCCGGCCGCCCGCGAACTCGCCGCGTCCCTGGGCGTGAACGTGCACACGGTCCTGCGCGGCTATCAGCGCCTCAAGGAAGAGGGCCTGATCGAACTCCGCCGCGGCCGCGGCGCGGTCGTCACCGGCACCACCTCGCCGGCCCGCGCCCGCCTCGGCGAGACCGCCGCCCGTCTGATCGCCGAGGCCCGCCAACTGGGGCTCTCGGACGACGAGATCGTGGGGGTGGTGCGGGTGGGGCTTAACGGGCGGTGAGGGAGCGGGCGGACGAGCGGTGAGGGGCAGGCGGACGGGCAGTGAAGGGGCGGGCGGAACGGTGCGAGCCGGTCGCCCGGCCGTTGCGCGGCACCCCAGGGCCGGTGCGGGGGCCGCTGGTCGTTGCGCGCCGCCCCGCTCTCGTCCGGCCCCTCCCCGTGCTGCGCCGTCCGGGCCACACTGCAGCCATGGAACCCACCCAGGACCGGCGCACCGACGCCCTCCTCCAGCGCTTCCACACCGCCCTGCACACGCGGCTTCCGCTCCGGGCCCTGTGGGCGCACGGTTCGCTGGGCGGCGGGGACTACCAGGAGGGCCGTAGCGACCTCGACCTGATCGCGGTCCTCGACCGTCCCCCCACCCCGGAGGACGAACGCGAGATCGGTGCGCTGCACCGCACGCTGGACGCCGGCGACCCGCTCGCCCGGCACCTGCACTGCAGCTACCTGGTCGCCGATGACACCGCCGCCGACCCCGGACGCAGCCACCTCACCTGGGCCCACCGGGAGGTGCTGCGCCGCCCGGTCACCCCCGTCACCCGGCGCGAACTCCACACGTTCGGCCGCGTCCTTACCGGTGACGCCCCCGGTGCGCTGCTCCCGCCGGTGACCGATGCCGAGCTCGCCGCCTACATCCGTCACGACCTGCGGAGTTACTGGCGGCCCGCCCTGGACCACCCGGCGCGCTGGCTCCAGGACGTCTGGGTCGACCTCGGACTGCTGACCCTCGCCCGCGCCACGGTGACCCTTCGCGACGGCACCCTCATCACCAAGGCCGCGGCGCTGACCGTCCTCGGCGAACTCGGTGCCCCGGACGCCGTCGTCACCGACATCGAAAACCGGCGGTACGGCCCCCGGTCCGCCCTCGTGCCCGCGGACCCGGACCGCCCCGGTCCCTCGCCCTGGCACCTTCGCCGCGCCGACCTCACCCGCGCCTTCCTCGGCCCGGCCCTCGACCGGACCCTCGTGACGTACGGAGAGGGCCGGGCTTGAGACGTCAACTGCACGGAGAATAACCGGAGTTGAGCGTGTCCGGTGTCGAACGGGCGCGGCGTTCCGGGGTCGGTGAAAGCGGGCAATTGCCGTGATCTAGATTGGGCCGGGTGACCACTCGCCCCTCCCGTGACGAAGCCCCGACGTCAACGTCGACGCCCTCGCAGACGCCTGCGCCGACCCCGGCTCCCGGCCGTTCCGGGTCCCGCGCCCGGGTGCGGGGGATCGCGCTCGGCGTCGTGCCGCTGGTGGCGCTGCTCGCCGTGGTGGGGTTCGCGCCGCTGCCGTACTCGGTGGCGCGGCCCGGGCAGACCACGGACGTGCTGGGGAAGCACGGTGGCGGGGAGGTCATCGCCGTCAGCGGTGCCCCGGTGCGTAAGACCCGCGGCCAGCTGCGGATGGTGGCGATCCAGGCGACCGGCCCGCATGTCGACATCCACCTGGGCCAGGTGGTCGACGCCTGGTTCCGTCCGGATCGTGCGGTGATGCCCAAAGATGCCGTCTTTCCTTCCGGAAAGTCCGATGCGCAGGTCGCCCAGCACAACCTCGCGGACATGAAGTCCTCCCAGCGGTCCGCCGTCGCCGCCTCGCTCGGGCTGCTGCACAAGGACCCGGACCAGGTGAAGGTGAAGCTGACGCTGGACGACGTGGGCGGGCCCAGCGCCGGGCTGATGTTCTCGCTCGGCATCGTCGACAAGCTGGCCGGCGACGGCAGCGGCGGCGACCTCACCGGCGGTCGCACCATCGCCGGTACGGGGACCATCGACGCCGACGGCACGGTGGGTGCGGTCGGTGGCGCGGCGCTCAAGACACAGGCGGCGCGGCGCGACGGGGCGAGTGTCTTCCTCGTGCCGGAGGAGGAGTGCGCACAGGTGCAGCCCGCACCGGCGGGGCTGCGGCTGGTCCCCGTCACCACGCTCAAGAGCGCGGTGCAGGCACTGCGCGCACTGGCCCGTGGCGGCACGGTCCCCCACTGCTGAGGCGGCCCACGCGACTCCTCGAGCAGCGGTCCTCCATCGCCGGTTGCCCTCACTCGCCGTCGGTCGATGACCTCGGTGTCCTGGTCATCGTCCTGTCCTCGTCCTCGTCCTCGTCGAGGATGGTCAGGTCCAGCCGCCGCAGCCGCGCGAGGTCGGCCAGGATGTTGATCTCGACGATCCTTCCGTGCGCGAGGGTGAAGCCCATGACGGAGAAGAGCCGGCCGTTGTGCACCGTGACCACCCCCGGCGCGCCGTTGACCAGGGCCGGCCGGGCGGACAGCGCCAACCGGGAGAACAGCAGGGCCTGTTCGACGACCGGCCGGGCCCCGCGGACCAGTTTCGAGATGCCGCCGGGCGCGGCACCGGCGTCCGCCCGCAGCACCACGTCCGGGTCGAGCACCGCGAGCAGCGCGTCGAAGTCACCCCCGCGCGAGGCGGCGAGGAAGGCCTCGACCACCTCCCGCTGGCGGGTGAGATCGGAGTCCGGAACCGGCGCCGTGCCCCGGACCCGCCGGCGGGCGCGGCTGGCGAGCTGCCGGGTGGCGGCCGGTGTGCGGTCGATGACCGGCGCGATCTCGTCGAAGGGCATCGCGAACATGTCGTGGAGCACGAACGCCAGCCGTTCGGCGGGGGTGAGGGTCTCCAGAACGACCAGCAGGGCGAGCCCCACCGAGTCGGCCAGCAGTGCCTCCTGTTCCGGGTCGACGCGGTCCGGGGAGCTCACGATCGGCTCGGGGACGTGCGTGTCGAGGGGGTCCTCACGACGCGCCTTGCGCATCCGCAGCTGGTCCAGGCAGACCCGGCCCACGATCGTGGTCAGCCAGCCGCCCAGGTTCTCCACCCCGTCCACGCCGGACCGGCTCAGCCGCAGCCAGGCCTCCTGCACGGCGTCATCCGCCTCGCTGAGCGAGCCGAGCATCCGGTAGGCCACCGCCCGCAGATGCCTCCGGTTCTCCTCGAACTGCTCCGCCAGCCACTGGGCGTCGGTCATCGCTCTCCTGCTTCCCCGTCGAGGTGCGTCATGAGGATGACGTAGCGGACCGGCACGATGTGACGGTCACGTGAGGGCATGGAGTTGTCACGCCGCGTCGTGCGAGGTCATCGCCGACCCGGCCCGCCTGTGCCGGCTCGCGCTCGTCGCCCTGTATGTGCAACCCGTGCCGGAAGCGTCACCGCCCGCGTGCGGGGAAAGCGGGCACAGGAAAGTCGGGGCATGACCGCGCCGCCTCGATGTACTAGAGTTATCTCGACATCGAGATATCTGCCGAGAGGCGTACCGCTGCCGCTCTAGTAAGGCGTACCTAACTTAGGCTCACCTTAGCGGATGGGGCGAAAGCCCGTGACGGCAGGATGCGGTGGTACGCGCGAATTCATGCATGAAGGAGACTGTCGTGTCGGCGAACAGCTTCGACGCCCGCAGCACGCTGCGCGTGGGCGACGAGTCGTACGAGATCTTCAAGCTGGACAAGGTCGAGGGCTCCGCTCGCCTTCCCTACAGCCTGAAGGTGCTGCTGGAGAACCTGCTCCGCACCGAGGACGGCGCGAACATCACCGCCGACCACATCCGGGCGCTCGGCAACTGGGACTCGCAGGCCCAGCCCAGCCAGGAGATCCAGTTCACGCCGGCCCGCGTGATCATGCAGGACTTCACCGGCGTGCCGTGTGTCGTGGACCTCGCCACCATGCGTGAGGCCGTGAAGGAGCTGGGCGGCGACCCGGCGAAGATCAACCCGCTGGCCCCGGCCGAGCTGGTCATCGACCACTCCGTCATCGCCGACAAGTTCGGCACGAAGGACGCCTTCGGCCAGAACGTGGAGCTGGAGTACGGCCGCAACAAGGAGCGCTACCAGTTCCTGCGCTGGGGCCAGAAGGCGTTCAACGAGTTCGCCGTCGTCCCGCCCGGCACCGGCATCGTCCACCAGGTCAACATCGAGTACCTGGCCCGCACCGTCATGGTCCGCGGCGGCCAGGCGTACCCCGACACCCTGGTCGGCACCGACTCGCACACCACGATGGTCAACGGCCTGGGCGTCCTGGGCTGGGGCGTCGGCGGCATCGAGGCCGAGGCCGCGATGCTCGGCCAGCCGGTCTCCATGCTCATCCCGCGCGTCGTCGGCTTCAAGCTGACCGGTGAGCTCAAGCCCGGCACCACCGCCACCGACCTCGTGCTCACCATCACCGAGATGCTGCGCAAGCACGGCGTCGTCGGCAAGTTCGTCGAGTTCTACGGTGAGGGCGTCGCCGCCACCTCCCTCGCCAACCGCGCCACCATCGGCAACATGTCGCCCGAGTTCGGCTCCACCGCCGCGATCTTCCCGATCGACGACGAGACCCTGAACTACCTGCGCCTGACCGGGCGTGACGCCAAGCAGGTCGCCCTGGTCGAGGCGTACGCCAAGGAGCAGGGCCTCTGGCTGGACCCGAAGGCCGAGCCGGACTTCTCCGAGAAGCTGGAGCTGGACCTCTCCACCGTCGTCCCGTCGATCGCCGGCCCGAAGCGCCCGCAGGACCGCATCGTCCTCGCCAACGCCGCCGAGCAGTTCAAGCTGGACGTCCGCAACTACGTCGACGTGGTGGACGAGGCGGGCCAGGAGTCCTTCCCGGCCTCCGACGCCCCGGCCGTCCACCCCAACGGTGCGCCGTCCAACCCCTGCACCGTCACCGCCCCCGACGGCTCGACCTACACCCTCGACCACGGTGCGGTGACCGTCGCGGCCATCACCTCCTGCACCAACACCTCGAACCCGTACGTCATGGTCGCCGCGGCGCTGGTCGCCAAGAAGGCCGTCGAGAAGGGCCTGACCCGCAAGCCGTGGGTCAAGACCACCCTCGCCCCGGGCTCGAAGGTCGTCACCGACTACTTCGACAAGGCCGGTCTGACGCCGTACCTGGACAAGGTCGGCTTCAACCTCGTCGGCTACGGCTGCACCACCTGCATCGGCAACTCCGGCCCGCTGCCGGAGGAGGTCTCCAAGGCCGTCAACGACCACGACCTGGCCGTGACCTCGGTGCTCTCCGGCAACCGCAACTTCGAGGGCCGGATCAACCCCGACGTCAAGATGAACTACCTGGCCTCGCCGCCGCTGGTCGTCGCCTACGCCCTCGCCGGCTCCATGAAGGTCGACATCACCCGCGACGCCCTGGGCACCGACCAGGACGGCAACCCGGTCTACCTGAAGGACATCTGGCCGACCGAGGCCGAGGTGAACGACGTCGTCGCCAACGCCATCGGCGAGGACATGTTCTCCAAGTCCTACAGCGACGTCTTCGCGGGCGACGCCCAGTGGAACGCGCTCCCGGTCCCGACCGGCAACACCTTCGAGTGGGACGCCGAGTCCACCTACGTCCGCAAGCCCCCCTACTTCGAGGGCATGCAGATGGACCCGGCGCCGGTCCAGGACATCACCGGCGCCCGCGTCCTCGCCAAGCTGGGCGACTCGGTCACCACCGACCACATCTCCCCGGCCGGTGCGATCAAGGCCGACACCCCGGCCGGCCAGTACCTCACCGAGCACGGCGTCGAGCGTCGCGACTTCAACTCCTACGGCTCCCGCCGTGGTAACCACGAGGTCATGATCCGCGGCACCTTCGCCAACATCCGCCTGCGCAACCAGATCGCGCCGGGCACCGAGGGCGGCTACACCCGCGACTTCACCCAGGCCGACGCGCCGGTGTCGTTCATCTACGACGCCTCGCGCAACTACATCGACCAGGGCATCCCGCTGGTCGTCCTGGCCGGCAAGGAGTACGGCTCCGGCTCGTCCCGCGACTGGGCCGCCAAGGGCACCGCGCTGCTCGGCGTCAAGGCCGTCATCGCCGAGTCCTACGAGCGCATCCACCGCTCGAACCTCATCGGCATGGGCGTGCTGCCGCTGCAGTTCCCCGAGGGCCGCAACGCCGAGTCGCTCGGCCTGACCGGTGAGGAGACCTTCTCCATCGCCGGCGTGACCGAGCTGAACGACGGCACCACGCCGCGTACGGTCAAGGTCACCACCGACACGGGCGTCGAGTTCGACGCGGTCGTCCGCATCGACACCCCCGGTGAGGCCGACTACTACCGCAACGGCGGCATCATGCAGTACGTGCTGCGGTCGCTGATCCGGAAGTAATCCCCGGCAGCCGCAACCGGCTACTGCGCCAAGACGGGCCGCACTCCCTCTGCCGAGGGGGTGCGGCCCGTCCGCGTGGGCGCGGCCGGTGAGGCGCCCCCGGTCACCGGCTTGCCGGCGCTCCCAGCAGCTCGACCTCGGCGAGCGTGGCGGTGCCGTCGGGCACCAGCCGGTAGTGCCGGTGGTCCGCCGGGCGGGCGAGCGCGAAGACCCGGGTCTGCCGGTCCCAGGCGAACGATTCGCCGGAGCGGCGGTCCAGCACCGTCCAGTGCGTGCCGTCCGCGGAGCCCTCCAGCCGCCAGCCGGCCGGGGCGGTGCCGCGGTCGGCCGAGGTGAGCGTGTACGAGGTGACCCGGGCCGGCCGGGGCAGGTCGATCGGCGCCGCGGTGAGCGGGGCCGCCGTGTCGGAGGTGTTGTCGAAGAGCGGGCCGGCGGACGGGTCGGTGGTGTCCGCCGGCGGCACCGGCACCTCGTCGTCCTTGGTGAGGGACGTGGGCGCGGCGTGCGGGCCGGTGCCCCAGGAGGACGGCCGGTCGCCCATGGTGAATTCGAGGGTGCCGCCGCGGGCGAGCAGCCGGTGCGGCAGCGCGGTGGAATTCCACGGCTTTCCGTCGACCCGGAGGTCCTGGACGTAGATGTTGCGGGCGTTGTTGCGCGGGGCCTCGATGACGAGATCGCGGCCGTTCTCCAGGTGGACCGTGGCCTTGGGGAACAGCGGTGAGCCCACCGCGTATTCGCCCTGGCCCATCACCAGCGGGTAGAAGCCGAGCGCGCTGAAGACGTACCACGCGGACATCTCGCCGTTGTCCTCGTCGCCCGGATATCCCTGGCCGATCTCA
The DNA here is from genome assembly GCF_055657085.1 of Streptomyces sp. NPDC107765. Classification (NCBI taxonomy): domain Bacteria; kingdom Bacillati; phylum Actinomycetota; class Actinomycetes; order Kitasatosporales; family Streptomycetaceae; genus Streptomyces; species Streptomyces sp. NPDC107765. The sequence goes on from NZ_JBVKBL010000011.1 coordinate 133,033, forward strand.
CTGCCGAGATAGAGCCGGGAGAGCGCCTGACGGACCTTCTCCTGGGTCTTCCAGGGCTGCCCGGTCGCGTCGTAGAGATAGGCGATGTGGTGCGACGGCTGGTTGCTGTGGCCGTACATGCCCATCCGGGTGTCGCGGGCCTCGGTCATTTCGTGGATCACACCGCCGTAGGAGCCGGCGAATTCCTTGGCGGCGGTTTCCGGGGTGGAGAAGTAGGCGTCCAGCTTCTTCGCCAGCGCGGCGCGGCCGCCGTAGAGGTTGGCCAGCCCCCGGGTGTCCTGCGGCGCGGTGAAGGCGGCGGTCCAGGCGTTGGTCTCGGTGTAGTCGTTGCCCCAGACCCGGGGGTCGAACTTCTGCGAGGGCAGCCGCCAGTGGCCCTCGGCGTCCTTGCCCTGGAAGAAGCCGATCCGGTCGTCGAAGAGCTTGACGTAATTCCGGGCGCGACCCAGGAAGTAGTCGGACTCCTCCTTGTAGCGGGGCTTCTTGGTCTTCTCGTAGAGCGCCTGGCCCATACGGGCGATGCCGAAGTCGTTGAGACAGCCCTCCAGCGCCCAGGACATGCCCTCACGGGTGTCGGTGCTCGTATAGCCGAGGAAGGGCGCGGTGTTCATGCCCTTGCGGCCGACGCCGGAGCCGGGCGGGGCGACCGTGGCGTTCTTGACGGCGGCGGCATAGGCGGCCTCGGCGTCGAATTCCACGCCCTTGACGTAGGCGTCGGCGAAGGCCACGTCGGAACTCGTACCGGTCATCAGGTCCGCGTATCCGGGCGAGGACCACCGCGAGATCCAGCCGCCGTCCTTGTACTGCTGGACGAAACCGTCGACCATTTTCCCGGCCCGCCGCGGGGTGAGCAGCGAATAGGCCGGCCAGGTGGTCCGATAGGTGTCCCAGAAGCCGTTGTTGACGTAGATCTGCCCGTCGACGATCTTCGATCCGGTGCGGGTCGGGGTGTCCGGGCCGGTCTGCGGGGAGAACGGGCTCGCATAGCGGCTGCGCGAACCGACCTGCTCGAAGCCGGAGTTGGGGTAGAGGTAGAGCCGGTAGAGGTTCGAGTAGAGGGTGGTCAGCTGGTCGCGGGTGGCGCCCTCGACCTCGATCCGGCCGAGGAGCGCGTCCCACTGTGCCTGGGCCCGCCGCTCGACGGTGCCGAAGGCGGTGCCGGCCGGGATCTCCCGGTTCAGGTTCGCCCGGGCCTGGTCCACGCTGATCAGGGAGGTGGCGATCCGCATCGTCACGGTCCGGTCGGCGCCCGGGCGGAACCGGAGGTACCCGGTGACGTCCTTGCCGCCCCCTCCTGCCAGCCGGCCCCCGCCGGTGACCGGCGCGTCGAAGACGCCGTAGACGAAGAGCCGGGTGGCGCCGACGGACAGCCCGCTGCGGACGTCCGAGAAGCCGGTGACCACACCGCGGTCGGTGTCCAGGCTCAGCCCGCCCTTGTTGTTGACGTTGTCGAAGATCAGGCTCGCCCGGTCGCCGGGGAAGGTGAAGCGCATCAGCGCGGCGTGGTCGGTCGGGGTGATCTCCGTCTTGAGGCCGTTGTCGAAGGTCACGCCGTAGTAGTGCGGCCGGGCGGTCTCGTTGCTGTGGTGGAACGGCAGCGCACGGCCGGTGCGGGAGGCGTCCGGGGTGCCGTCCGCGACGGACGGCATCACCTGGAAGGTCTGCCGGTCGCCCATCCAGGGGCTGGGTTCGTGGCTGGCGCTGAACGCCTGGAGGGTGGGCAGGTTGTCGGCGTTGTTCTTCCGCGCGTACTCGTAGAGCCAGTCGGCGGAGTTCGCGTTGGTCACCGGGGTCCAGAAGTTGAAGCCGTTGGGGACGGCGGTGGCCGGGAAGGTGTTGCCGCGCGAGAAGCTGCCGCTGGAGAGGGTGCCGCGGGTGGTGACGGCGTAGTCCGACAGATGGGCGAGCGGTTTCTCCGGCGGAGTGGGCCGGAGGGTGATGTCGTCGACCCAGCCGCGGAAGGCGGGCGCGGCGGTGGGGGCCCTGGGCGCGTCGTAGACGACCAGGATCCGGTCGACGGTCTTGCCGGCGGCGACCGCGCCGATCCGCGAGGTGCGGTGGTTCCACTGGTTGACGTAGAGGGTCTTGGACGCGGCCTGGCCCTGCGGGGTCAGCGGAGCGCCGTGCTGGTCGACCGCGGACAGGTCGCTGAGGTAGGTGCCGTCGGTGAAGGCCAGATCCACCGCGACATGGGTCGCGGGGTAGGACAGATCGGTCGTGGCCATCTCCGGGAAGACCAGGTACGAGAGCGAAGTCGACGCCGTGACCGGGACGTTGACGTCGAAGATCTTGTTGTACGCGTAGCCGTGGCCGTCGGCGGTGTGGATGCCGGCGTACCGCAGCGCATGCCCGCCGGTGAAGCCGGCGTGGGCCTTGGCGGTGGGGGAGTCGGTGGGGCCGGTGTCGGGGCGGGTGGTCATGCCGGGCGCCGCCGGGGTGGTCTCCGGGCTCACGCCGTCGGTCCGGGGTCTGCCGTCGGGGCCGGTCTCGGCGGTGTCGGTCCAGTCCGGGCTGGGCTGGCCGGGTTCGAAGGAGGAGCTGAACTCCGCGTCCGCGCGGGGGGTATGGGGTGGCGCGGCCCGGGCCGGGCCGGGAAGGGTGAGGACGAGCAGAACGGCCGCCGTGAGGGCGGCCGGGCGGGTGATGTCCCGCAGCTGACGGTGCCGGTGTCGGATCCGCACGCGAGCCCTCTCAACCAGGTTGACATCGTTGTCAGTTGAATGGCGCCAAGGCAAACAGAGATAAGTAACGTGCGTGGGGACTTTGGTGTCAAGGGTGCGACTGCGATCGGGGTGCCGGTCGTGTCGCGGGGTGATCCGGCGGGCCACCGGCGGCAGATGCGCCGCATGTCCGCGAGGTCTCAACTAGGGAAAGATGCCCGGCCAACCCTGCATTCGATCTTGCCCCTTCGGCTGGAAGTGGACTATACCTGTCGGCGTCCGACCGGCCGTACGACCCAGGCCGTGGATCCGGGGGGAAGGCGGGGAACGGATGAATGACCCGCATTTCTCTAGCAGGCCCGGTGCACATCCCGTACAACTCAGCTTCATCTGACCTGCGGTGCCGGGGTGGCTCCGGTACACCGCCTGAGTCCTGAAGAAGGCGAGGACTTGAGCATGGGATCCACCTCAGAATTCAATCGTCGTGATCTGGTCAAGCGAGCGGCCGCCCTGGGGATCGTCGCGGTACCGGCCATGAGCGTGCTGTCCGCCTGTGCCAGCGGCGGTGGCGGCGACGAGGACAAGGTCGAAAAGGGCAAGAAGTCGGCGAAGAATCCGCTGGCGGTCAACGAGTCGGCCGGCCTCGACGTGGTCATCTTCGACGGCGGATTCGGCGACAAATACGCCAAGGACGCCCAGGCCCTGTACGTCAAGGACTTCCCGAAGGCCGACGGCAAGGTCAAGCTGTCCTCCACCCAGAAGATCCAGTCGACCCTGCAGCCGCGCTTCAACGGCGGAAACCCCCCGGACCTGGTCGACAACTCCGGTGCCGAGCAGATGGATTTCGGCACGCTGGTGGCCAAGGACCAGCTGACCGACCTCACCCCGCTCCTGGACGCCCCCTCCGTCGACGACCCGAACAAGAAGGTGCGCGACACCCTGCGCCCCGGCGTCGTGGAAATGGGGCAGTTCGGCGGCAAGGAGACCTGGATCCTCTACTACGCCTACACGGTGTACGGGGTGTGGTACTCCCGGAGCAATCTGCACAAGCTCGACGCGGAATACCCCGAAACCTGGGACGACATGCTCGCGCTCTGCGCGAAGGCCAAGAAGAAGGGCGTCGCGGGCTGGACGTACCCCGGTAAGTACCCGTACTACCTGCCCTTCAGCCTCTACCCGTTCATCGCGAAGATCGGCGGCGAAGAGGTCCTGAAGAAGATCGACAATCTGGAGCCCAACGCCTGGAAGGACCCGGCGGTCAAGGCGGCCTTCGAGGCCTATTACGAGCTGTACCGCAAGGGCTATGTGCTGAAGGGCTCGCCCGGCCTGGACCACCTCCAGTCGCAGAAGGCCTGGGCCGAGGGCAAGGCGCTGTTCATTCCCAACGGCTCCTGGGTGGAGAACGAGTCGGCCAAGCAGATCGCGAAGAACCCGCACTTCGACCTCGCGGTCGGCGCCCCGTCCAGTCTGTCCTCCTCCGACAAGATGCCGTACGGCACGATCTGGGCGTCCGGCGGTGAGCCGTACATCGTCCCGAGGAAGGCCCGGAACGCCGAGGGCGGAATGGAATTGCTGCGCATCATGCTCAGCAAGCAGTCCGCGCAGAACTTCATCAAGCAGGTGTCCTCGCTGACCTCGCTCAACGGCGGCACGGAAGGACTGAAGCTGCCGCCGGGCCTGGCATCGGCGCAGGCCGCACTGCAGAAGGCGGGCCAGAACATCGTCAATCCGCGGCTGCAGGACTGGTACGTGGCGCTGCAGAAGGAACGCATCGGGGTCGGCGCGCTGGGCGAGATGATGGCCGGCCGGATGACGCCCGACGAGGCCATCGCGAAGATCCAGAAGTATGCGGACGAAACCCGCGACGATTCCAGCGTGAAGAAGTACAAGCGCTGACGGATACGTCGTCCGACGCGTCACCGGCGGTGGGAACGCAGGCAGAGAGCGGGATCGGTAGTCATGAAGCACGGTAAGTACCGTTTCATCGCGGGGTTCTTGGTGCTCCCGCTGGCGATTTATGCGATCTTCGTGATCTCGCCATTCCTCCAGGCCATCTACTACTCCTTCACGGACTGGACCGGACTGAGTCCGGACCTGAAGATGGTCGGGTTCGACAATTACGCCCGCCTCTTCAAGGACGAGGTGTTCTGGGCCGCGGTGGGCAACAGCGTCACGCTGTTGCTGCTGCTGCCGGTGGTGACGCTCTCGCTCGGCCTGTTCTTCGCATTCATGCTCAACGTCGGTGGCCGCCGCCGGAAGAAGGCGGTCATCGGCGGGGTGCGCGGCTCGGGCACCTACAAAATCCTCTACTTCTTCCCGCAGGTGCTGTCGGTGCCGATCGTGGCGCTGCTCTTCCAGTTCGCCTACAACCCGGAGAGCGGCGCCCTGAACGCGTTCTTCAAGGCGATCGGGCTCGATGGTGTGCAGCCCGACTGGCTGGGGGATCCGCAGCTCGCGCTGTGGTGCGTGATGGCCGCCATGGTGTGGGCCAACGTCGGTTTCTACGTCGTGCTGTTCTCGGCCGGTATGAGTTCCATTCCGAAGGACTTCTACGAGGCCGCGCTGCTGGACGGCGCGAACCGCTTCAACACCTTCTTCCGGATCACCCTGCCGCTGCTGTGGGACACCGTGCAGACCGGCTGGATCTACATGGGCATTCTCGCCCTGGACGTTTCGGCCTTCGCGTTCGTGCAGATCATGAGCGTCGGCCCGGGCGGTCCCGACTATTCGACCGAGGTCCTTCCGCTGTACGTGTACCAGAAGACGTTCCGCGACGGTCAGGCCGGTTATGCGACCGCCATCGGCGTTTCCCTGCTGATCGTGACCCTGATCTTCTCGGGCATCGTCATGCGGCTGGGACGCCGCGAGCGACTGGAGTTCTGATGAGCGCGCAGACCGACCCCGCGGACCTCCCGGGCGTCACCAAGGAGCAGGGGTCGCCCGGCGGGGCCGCCTCGCGGGTGCCCGGACCGCGCGCCGGACGCGGCGGCCCGGACGGAACGGCCGGCCGGGACGGCGGCGGCGAGGGCCGGGTCCTCAACGTCTTCTCGCACGGAGTCCTGGTCATCTGGGGCCTGTTGGTGACCATGCCGCTGCTGTGGGCGGTGGTCAGCTCCTTCAAGGACGACACCGAGATCTTCGGCTCGCCCTGGAGCCTGCCCTCGGTGCTGCACTTCGACAACTGGGCCCGCGCCTGGGACAAGGCGAACATGGGCCAGTACTTCCTCAACTCGCTGATCGTGGTGGGCGGTTCGCTGATCGGCACGATGCTGCTCGGGTCGATGGCGGCCTATGTGCTGGCCCGTTTCGACTTCCCCGGCAACCGCTTCCTCTACTTCCTGTTCGTCGGCGGCATGGGCTTTCCGGTCATCCTCGCGCTGGTGCCGCTGTTCTTCGTCATGAAGAACATGACGCTGCTGGACAGCTATCACGGCCTGATCCTGGTCTACATCGCCTATTCGCTGCCGTTCACGGTCTTCTTCCTGAGCGGCTTCTTCCGGACGTTGCCCACCTCGGTGGCCGAGGCCGCGCTGATCGACGGTGCCTCGCACACCCGCACCTTCTTCCAGGTCATGCTGCCGATGGCCAAACCCGGTCTGATCAGCGTCGGGATCTTCAACTTCCTCGGGCAGTGGAACCAGTACCTGCTGCCGACGGTGCTCAACGTCGGTGATCCGGACAAGAAGATGCTCACCCAGGGACTGGTGGCACTGGCGGTGAGCCAGGGATACAAGGGCGACTGGTCGGGACTGTTCGCGGGTCTGACGATCGCGATGCTCCCGGTGCTCGCCGCGTACATCATCTTCCAGCGCCAGGTGGTGGCCGGGCTGACCGCCGGCGCGCTCAAGTAGTGCCTGATCAGACCGTGCCTCCCGTCGGATTGCCGGCGGGAGGCCGGTGCGCTGTGCTGGTTTCGGGGTGCCTGGAGGACTTGACGGGAGGTGGCCCGGGCGGCTCAGCTTAGATTCACATGTTGGAGACAAGCCGGGCCCCGCTGCTGTGGTCCGGCAAGGCGGGCGGTCGTCGCGCCGTCCGTCCCAGGCGGGAGTGGATGAGTCGATGGAGACTCCGGGGTCGCAGTCCTCGCTGCACCGGGCCAATCTGGAGCGGGTGGTACGCGCGGTACGCATGGCGGGCTCGCTCACCCAGGCGGAGATCGCCCGGAGCACGGGGCTGTCCGCGGCCACCGTCTCCAACATCGTCCGGGAACTGAAGGACGGCGGCACCGTCGAGGTCACCCCCACGTCGGCGGGCGGCCGGCGGGCGCGCAGCGTCTCGCTCTCCGGTGACGCGGGCATCGTCGTGGGCGTCGACTTCGGCCACTCCCACCTGCGGGTGGCGGTCGGCAACCTGGCGCACCAGGTGCTCGCCGAGGAGGCCGAGCCGATCGATGTGGACGCCTCCGCCGCGGAGGGCTTCGACCGCGCGGAAGTGCTGGTCAACCGGCTGATCGAGGCGACCGGCATCGGCGCGGACAAGGTCATCGGCGTCGGCCTGGGCGTGCCCGGACCGATCGACGTGGAATCCGGGACGCTGGGCTCGACCGCGATCCTGCCGGGCTGGACGGGTACGAACCCCGGCCAGGAGCTGTCCGGGCGGCTGGGCGTGCCGGTCTACGTCGACAACGACGCCAACCTCGGTGCGCTGGGCGAGCTGGTCTGGGGTGGTGGCCGCGGGGCCGCCGACCTCGCGTACATCAAGGTCGCCAGCGGTGTCGGTGCCGGGCTGGTGATCAGCGGGCAGATCTACCGCGGGCCGGGCGGTACCGCGGGCGAGATCGGGCACATCACGCTGGACGAGTCCGGGCCGGTGTGCCGGTGCGGCAACCGCGGCTGCCTGGAGACCTTCACCGCGGCCCGGTACGTCCTGCCGCTGCTGCAGCCGAGCCACGGACCCGATCTGACCATGGCGCGGGTGGTCGAGCTGGCTCGCGAGGGCGACCCGGGCTGCCGGCGGGTCATCGCGGACGTAGGCCGCCATATCGGAAGTGGTGTGGCGAACCTGTGCAATCTGCTCAATCCCAGCCGAGTGGTGCTCGGCGGCGATCTCGCCGACGCCGGTGAGCTGGTGCTCGCGCCGATCCGCGAATCCGTCTCCCGGTACGCAATCCCCAGCGCCGCACGGCAGTTGGGCATCGTCACCGGCACGCTCGGCGGTCGCGCCGAGGTGCTGGGCGCGCTGGCGCTGGTGCTGAGCGAGATGGGCGATTCGACGCTGCTCGACGGCGCTCAGCACGTGGACGCACCCGCCCTGGCATAAGCGCTCTGCGTTCACACAGCTAACGCATGGCACCGTTGCCATCTCGTTAAGGATTTACTTCTTGACGGTCGGCTGGCGGCCGAGTTGACTTCCCCCACCTCGGCCGCAACGACGCGGCCTCGTCAGGGAGGCAACCCCAATGAACGTTTGGACGCGCCGCGTCGTCATAGGCACCGCCGCCGTTTCGATGGCTCTCTCCGTTGCCGCGTGCGGCAAGGCCGGAGACGGCGCCAAGGGCGGCGGTGGCGACAACAAGACCATCGGCCTGCTCCTGCCGGAGAACAAGACCACGCGTTACGAGACCTTCGACCGCCCGATGATGGAGGCGAAGATCAAGGAACTGTGCAGCGACTGCACGGTCAAGTACAACAACGCGGCGCAGGAGACCGAGACCCAGAAGAAGCAGTTCGACGCGCTGATCACCCAGGGTGTGAAGGTGATCATCCTGGACCCGGTCGACTACAAGGCCACCCAGTCGTGGGTGAACCAGGCCGCCAAGAAGGGCGTCAAGGTCATCGCCTACGACCGTCTGGCCGAGGGCAAAATTTCGGCCTATGTCTCCTACGACAACGAGAAGATCGGCCGCCTCCAGGGGCAGGCGCTGGTCAAGGCGCTCGGCGACAAGGCCAAGGACAGCAATGTCGTCATGATCAACGGCTCGCCGACCGACCCGAACATGCCGTTCTTCAAGAAGGGCGCACACAGCGTCCTCGACAAGCAGGTCAAGAAGATCGCGTACGAGCAGGACATCCCGGACTGGTCCTCGGACGAGGCCAACAAGAAGATGAACGCGGCCCTCGACTCGCTGGGCAAGGACGGCATCCAGGGCGTCTACTCCGGCAACGACGGCATGGCCGGCGGCATCATCACCGCGCTCAAGCAGAAGGGCGTCAAGGTCCCGGTCGGCGGCCAGGACGCCGAGCTCGCGGGTCTGCAGCGGCTCCTCAAGGGCGACCAGGCGTTCACCATCTACAAGCAGATCAAGCCGCAGGCCGACTCCACGGCCGAGATCGCGGTCAAGCTGCTCAAGGGCGAGAAGATCGACTCCCTGACGTCCACCAAGGTCGACAGCCTCAGCGGCGCGGTCAAGGGCATCCCCGCCAAGCTCTACGACGCGCAGATCGTGACCAAGGACAACATCGCCACCACGATCATCAAGGACAAGGTCTACAAGGCGAGCCAGATCTGCACCGGCGACGTCAAGAAGGCCTGCGCGGCGGCCGGCATCAAGTAGCCGGCGACAGCACCTACGCGCCATCTCCCGCGCGGCACCACCCCCTCGGTACCGCGTAAGGCATCCGGCCCCGGCCCGCGCCGACCCCTTCCGGGCGCGGGCGGGGCCCTCCCCGGCATCCACCTCGGCTCGCCGAGCACCCCTCTGAGCGCTCGCAGAGCACCACTCCTCCCGCTCGCAGAGCACCCCTCTTTGCACCACCATGCCCCGCCGTTGTGACGGCGGCGAAGGAGATGATTCACGTGTCCGCTACGCCTGTGCTGGCGTTGCGCGGAATCTCCAAGCGGTTCGGCGCCGTCCAGGCACTCACGGACGTCACGCTGGAGATCCACCCCGGTGAGGTGGTCGCCCTCGTGGGCGACAACGGCGCCGGCAAGTCCACCCTGGTCAAGACCATCTCGGGCGTCCACCCGGTCGACGACGGCACCATCGAGTGGGAGGGCGAGGCGGTCCGCATCAACAAGCCGCACGACGCCCAGGAGCTCGGCGTCGCCACCGTCTACCAGGACCTCGCGCTCTGCGACAACCTCGACGTCGTCGCCAACCTCTTCCTCGGCAACGAGAGCCGCACCGCCGGCATCCTCGACGAGATCGCCATGGAGAAGCGCGCCAAGGAACTGCTCGACACCCTCTCCATCCGCATCCCCAGCGTCCGCATCCCGGTCGCCGCGCTCTCCGGCGGCCAGCGGCAGGTCGTCGCCATCGCCCGTGCGCTGATCGGCGACCCGAAGATCGTCATCCTCGACGAGCCCACCGCCGCGCTCGGCGTCGAGCAGACCGCGCAGGTCCTCGACCTGGTCGAGCGGCTGCGCGAGCGCGGCCTGGGCGTCATCCTCATCAGCCACAACATGGCCGATGTGCAGGCCGTCGCGGACCGGGTCGCGGTGCTGCGGCTGGGCCGCAACAACGGTGTCTTCGACGTCGAGGGCACCTCCCACGAAGAGATCATCGCCGCCATCACGGGTGCCTCGGACAACGCGGTGACCCGCCGCAAGGCGCGCACGGACCAGGTGAAGAAGGAGGTTGGGGCATGAGCGACCTCACCAAGGAGCCGACGGGCGGCGTCACGGAGGCCGCGGCCGGCGAGGCGACGGACGCGGTGACGGAGACCGAGCAGGCCGCCGCCGCCGACGCCCCCCAGCCCGCCGCCGTCGACCCCCGGCTGCTGGTCCGGGAGGCGGGCCTGGCCGGCTACCTCGCCGACTTCAAGCGCCGGGTGCGCGGCGGTGAGCTGGGCTCGCTGCCGGTCGTCATCGGCCTGATCGTCATCGCGATCGTCTTCCAGCTCAAGAACAGCAGCTTCCTGTCGGCGGACAGCCTCGCGAACATCGGTGTCTACACCTCCGGCCTCGGCATCATGGCCGTCGGCATCGTCTTCGTCCTGCTGCTCGGTGAGATTGATCTCTCCGTCGGCTCGGTGGCCGGCGTCGGCGCGGCCGTCTGGGCGGTGCTCAGCGTCACCCACGGCGTCAACGACTGGCTCGCGGTCCTGATCGCCATCGCGGCCGGTGTGGTCATCGGCGTCATCCATGGCTTCTTTTTCGCCAAGATCGGCGTGCCGGCGTTCGTCGTCACCCTGGCCGGATTCCTCGGCTGGAGCGGCCTGCAGATCTGGATGATGGGCCAGGAAGGCTCGATCAACACGCCGAGCGGCAGCCTGGTCGAGAACCTCACCGGCTACTACTTCGAGGACAAGGCCGCCGCGTACGGCCTCGCGCTGGTCGCGGTCCTCGCGTACGCCGGTTCGCTGCTGCTGGACAGCAAGCGCCGCAAGGCCGCCGCGCTGACCTCCCGGCCGCTCAGCGAGATCCTGCTGCGCACCGGTGTGGTCGCGGTGATCGCCTTCGTGGTCGCCTACGTCCTCAACGAGCCGGCCGGCGCCCGCGGGCTCCCGCTGGCCCTGGTGCTGTTCCTGGCCGTCCTGGTCATCGCCGACTTCGTGGTGCGCCGCACCTCGTACGGACGGCAGATCTTCGCGGTCGGCGGCAACGCCGAGGCGGCCCGCCGGGCCGGTATCAACGTGAACAAGATCCGGATCAGCGTCTTCGCGATCTCCGGGATGCTCGCCGCCTTCGGCGGGCTCTTCATCGCCAGCCTCTCCGGTGGCGCCACGAAGAACCTCGGCTCCGGCAACACCCTGATGAACGTCATCGCGGCGGCGGTCATCGGCGGCACCAGCCTCTTCGGCGGCCGCGGCAAGATCTGGTCCGCGCTGCTGGGCATGCTGGTCATCCAGTCCATCCAGCAGGGCCTGAACCTGCTGGGCATGGCCAGTGAGATCCAGTACATGATCACCGGCGCGGTGCTGCTGGCCGCGGTCGTGATCGACTCGGTGTCGCGGCGGACCCAGAAGACCGCGGGCCGTACCTGACACTGCCCCGCCGCCGTCCCTTCCCGGACGGCAGCTACCGGCCCCCACCGGGCGTGTCCCGGTGGGGGCCGAAACGTGTTCCCGGAGGCATTTCCGGGGCGGCCGAAAGACGGCTTTCACCCGAGTGACATACATCGCAAGGCCCGGGCGTCGCGGCAGCAGGCGCGACATTAGACTCATCTGATCGGCAAGCTCGATCGATCGACGGCAGCAGCAGCAAGCAGCAAGGAGGCAGGGGTGGCGTTGCTTTCCCGTATCAGGGGACCGCGCGATCTGGACCGACTGGGCCCGGAGCAGCTGGAGCAGCTGGCGGGGGAGATCCGTTCCTTCCTTGTCGACGCGGTCTCCAAGACCGGCGGCCACCTCGGCCCGAATCTCGGTGTGGTCGAGCTGACCATCGCCCTGCACCGGGTCTTCGACTCGCCCAGAGACCGGGTGCTCTTCGACACCGGCCACCAGTCCTACGTCCACAAGCTGCTCACCGGCCGTCAGGACTTCTCCAAGCTGCGGGCCAAGGGCGGTCTGTCGGGCTACCCCTCGCGGGCGGAGTCGGCGCACGACGTCATCGAGAACAGCCACGCCTCGACGGTGCTGGGCTGGGCGGACGGTCTGGCCAAGGCCAACCAGGTGCGCGGGAAGAAGGACCATGTCGTCGCGGTCATCGGTGACGGCGCGCTGACCGGAGGTATGGCCTGGGAGGCGCTGAACAACATCGCGGTCGCCAAGGACCGCCCGCTGGTCATCGTCGTCAACGACAACGAGCGCTCCTACGCGCCGACCATCGGCGGGCTGGCCAATCACCTCGCCACCCTGCGCACCACCGACGGCTACGAGCGCTTCCTGGCCCGCGGCAAGGACCTGCTGGAGCGCACCCCGGTCGTCGGCAAACCGCTCTACGAGACCCTGCACGGGGCCAAGAAGGGCCTGAAGGACTTCATCGCGCCCCAGGGCATGTTCGAGGACCTGGGCCTGAAGTACGTCGGCCCGATCGACGGCCATGACATGGAGGCGCTGGAGTCCGCGCTGCAGCGCGCCAAGCGGTTCGGCGGCCCGGTCATCGTGCACTGCCTCACCGAGAAGGGCCGCGGCTACAAGCCGGCCGAGCAGGACGAGGCGGACCGTTTCCACGGCATCGGCGTCATCCACCCCGACACGGGTCTGCCGGTGGCCTCCGGCGGCGCCAGCTGGACCTCCGTCTTCGGCGACGAGATGGTCGAGCTGGGCCGGGAGCGCGACGACATCGTGGCGATCACCGCGGCGATGCTGCAGCCGGTGGGCCTGGGCAAGTTCGCCAAGGAGTTCCCGGACCGGGTCTACGACGTCGGCATCGCCGAGCAGCACGCGGCCGTCTCGGCGGCGGGCCTGGCCACCGGCGGCCTGCACCCGGTCTTCGCGGTCTACGCCACCTTCCTCAACCGCGCCTTCGACCAGATCCTGATGGACGTCGCGCTGCACAAGTGCGGCGTGACCTTCGTCCTGGACCGGGCCGGCGTCACCGGCGACGACGGTGCCTCGCACAACGGCATGTGGGACATGTCCCTGCTCCAGGTCGTCCCGGGCCTGCGGATCGCCGCGCCGCGCGACGCCGACCAGGTGCGCGCGCAGCTGCGCGAGGCCGTCGAGGTCAAGGACGCACCGACCGTCGTGCGCTACTCCAAGGGCAAGGTCGGCCCCGCCGTCGAGGCGGTGCGCCGGGTCGGCGGCATGGACGTGCTGCGCGAGCCCGCCAGCGCCGTCGAGCGGCCGGACGTGCTGCTGGTGTCCGTGGGTGCGCTCGCCCCGATGTGCCTGGAGATCGCCGACCTCCTCGACAAGCAGGGCATCTCCACCACCGTCGTGGACCCGCGGTGGGTCAAGCCGGTCGACGAGGCGCTGCCCGGCCTGGCGGCCCGGCACCGGGTCGTCATCACCGTCGAGGACAACTCCCGGAGCGGCGGCGTCGGTTCGGCGATCGCGCAGGCGCTGCGGGACGCCGGTGTGGACCTGCCGCTGCGGGACTTCGGCATCCCCGAGCGGTTCCTCGACCACGCCTCCCGCAAGGAGGTCATGGCGGAGATCGGGCTCACCGCCCCCGACATCGCCCGCCAGGTGACCGGCCTGGTCGCCAAGATCGACAACCGCGACGAGGACGCCGCCGGCGCCGCGTCGGCCGAGGACGCCGCCGGTGCCCGGGGCACCGCGGAGCCCGCCGAGGTCGCCCGCGACTGATTCCCGCGCACTGCTGCCGATGGGCCGGCCGGTCATCCGTACGGATGTTCCGCCCGGCCCATCGGCATCACGGCAACCGCACCCCATCGGGTGAATCCCCGCCGTCCGGGGGCCCGCCGAAGCTGACTGTTTCACGCCATTGCGGAGACTCGGTCAGTTCAGGAGAGTTGCCAGGGTCGTCCAGGCGGAGGTTCGCCCATGAGCACACAGCACGGACCACACATCGGACCACGACACACGGCGCGGCGGGCCAACGGCCTGTTCCGCACCAAGTCCGTCGAGCAGTCGATCCAGGACACCGAAGAGCCGGAACACACCCTCAAGAAGTCCCTCTCGGCGCTCGACCTGACCGTATTCGGTGTCGGTGTCATCATCGGCACCGGCATCTTCGTCCTCACCGGAAAGATCGCCAAGGAGCAGGCCGGACCGGCCGTCGCACTGTCCTTCATCGCCGCCGGCGTGGTCTGCGCGCTGGCGGCCCTGTGTTACGCGGAGTTCGCCTCCACCGTGCCGGTCGCCGGATCGGCCTACACCTTTTCCTACGCCTCACTGGGTGAGCTGCCCGCCTGGATCATCGGCTGGGACCTGATCCTGGAACTGGCCCTGGGCTGCGCGGTGGTCGCGGTCGGCTGGTCCGGCTACATCCGCTCCCTGCTGGACACCGCCGGATGGCATCTGCCCGCCGGCCTCGCCGGCACGCACGAGGGCCGCTTCGGGTTCGATCTGCTCGCCTGCATCCTCGTGCTCGTCCTGACCGGCATCCTCGTCCTCGGGATGAAGCTGTCCTCCCGGGTGACCGGCGTGGTCGTGGCGATCAAGGTGACCGTGGTCCTGCTGGTCATCATCGCCGGGGCCTTCCTGATCAGCGGGGCCAACTACCACCCGTTCATCCCGCCCAGCCAGCCGACGCCGTCCGGCGGCGGGGTGTCCGCACCCCTGATCGAGCTCATCTTCGGGTTCACCCCGTCCCACTTCGGCGTCATGGGCATCTTCGCCGGGGCGGCCGTGGTCTTCTTCGCGTTCATCGGCTTCGACGTCGTCGCCACCGCCGCCGAGGAGACCCGCCATCCGCAGCGGGACGTGCCGCGCGGCATCCTCGGCTCCCTGGCCATCTGCACCCTGCTGTACGTCGCGGTCTCGGTCGTGGTGACCGGCATGGAGAACTACCACAAGCTCTCGGTCGACGCCCCGCTCGCGGACGCGTTCAAGGACCTCGGCAAGCCGTTCTTCGCCGACGTCATCAGCTTCGGCGCCGCGGTCGGCCTGACCTCGGTCTGCATGATCCTGCTGCTCGGCCAGAGCCGGGTGTTCTTCGCGATGAGCCGGGACGGGCTGCTGCCGCGGGTGTTCTCCCGCGCCCACCCGCGGTTCGGCACGCCCTACCGCTCGACCATCGCCCTGGGCGTCATCGTCGCCGTCGTCTCCGGCTTCACCTCGATCGACGTGCTCGCCGAACTCGTCAACATCGGCACGCTCTTCGCGTTCGTGGTCGTCGCCATCGGCGTCGTCCTGCTCCGCCGTTCCCGCCCCGACCTGCCGCGCTCCTTCCGCACCCCGTGGGTGCCGGTGGTGCCGCTGCTGTCGGTCCTCGCCTCGCTCTGGCTGATGCTCAACCTGCCCGCCGAGACCTGGATCCGGTTCGCGATCTGGATGGCCATCGGCTTCGTCATCTACTTCCTCTACGGCAGATCGCACAGCCGCCTCGGCCTCCGCAACCGGCAGAACAACGGCTAGCGCGGCCCGTCCCACGGATCACCCGGGCCGGCCGGGACCTTGACCGGACCTGCCCGGCCCGGGTGATCCGTGCGGACTCCTCACGCAGCGCCCTTCACGAACGCCCCTGACGAACCGGCCGCCGTCGGGTTGACCGTGCTCCAGTCCTCCTTGCCGCGGCCGTCGGCCAGCGCCGTGCCGAACAGGGTCCGCACGCCGTCCAGGACCGGGTGCGGGACTCCGCCGGCCATGCGGGCCGCGTACTCCAGGTCCTTGTGGGCCCACTCCGCGGAGAAGTTGACCGGCTCCGGCGGGGTCAGACAGCTGTTCCAGGCCAGTTCGGTGACCACGCCGCCGCGACCCTCCGGCAGCGTTACGACGTGCGCGCGCGGACCAACGGCCGCAAGTGCTTCGCCGATTCGGCGGTCGGACGGATGGACCTCAGCTACGAGGCGTACACGGTCGCCCGCACCGACGGCCACCGCCTCGTCGTCTATCAGGCCGAGCCCGGCACCCCGGACCACGACGCGATGCTCCTGCTGAGGTCGCGGCTTCCGGGCGCGACCGCCGCGCGCATCACGCGCGTCCGCGCCCCCGGACCGCCCGCGGCCCGGTCACCCGGGCGCCCAGCGCCTGCACGCGGTCGCGCAGTCCACGGTCCGCCGTGACCACCAGGCAGTCCCGCCCGGTGCCCTCGTCCGCGACCAGTTCCACGATCCGGTCGTCACCGCTGCCGGGCGCCGGAACCACCCGTACGCCCTCCACGGACGTCACCCCGCGCGCCGCGCCCTCCACCACGAGGACCAGTTCCAGGGGCGGTTCGGCGAGGCCCGGCAGCCCGCCCGCGGCGTAGGCCGGCAGGGTGTCGCGCAGCCGTTCCGCCGCGCCGTGCCGGTCCCGCCACCAGCCGTCGGGGACCGAGCCCACGACGTTCGCGGCATCGACGATGACCAAGGTATCCATGGCGCCACCCTGCCATGCCGGGGCGCCCGCGGCTCCCGCCCGGACATACGGCAGCGCGGGCCGGCTCCGCCGAGCCGGCCCGCGCCTTCGTACCGAGCCGCGTTACGCGGGCACGCTCGCCACGCCCGGGGCCAGGAACTTCTTGCCGGTCACCCGCTCGGAGACGCCCTCACGGTCCAGGTACGGCGTGATGCCGCCCAGGTGGAAGGGCCAGCCGGCGCCGGTGATCAGGCACAGGTCGATGTCCTGGGCCTCGGCCACCACGCCCTCGTCGAGCATGAGGCCGATCTCCTCGGCGACCGCGTCGAGCACCCGGTCGCGGACCTGGGCCTCGGTCAGCACCGAGTCGCCCTGCTTGAGCAGCGCGGCGACCTCGGGGTCCAGCTCCGGCTTGCCGCTGTCGTAGACGTAGAAGCCGCGCTTGCCGGCCTCGACGACCGCCTTGAGGTTCGGCGACACCTTGAAGCGGTCCGGGAAGGCCCGGTTGAGGGTCTCCGAGACGTGCAGGCCGATCGCGGGGCCGACCAGCTCCAGCAGCACCAGCGGGGACATCGGCAGACCCAGCGGCTCGATGGCCTTCTCGGCGACCTCGACCGGGGTGCCCTCGTCGATGACGTTCTGGATCTCGCCCATGAAGCGGGTCAGGATGCGGTTCACGACGAACGCCGGGGCGTCCTTGGTGAGGACCGCGGTCTTCTTCAGCTTCTTGGCGACGCCGAAGGCCGTGGCCAGCGCGGCGTCATCGGTCTTCTCGCCGCGCACGATCTCCAGCAGCGGGAGGATCGCGACCGGGTTGAAGAAGTGGAAGCCGACGACCCGCTCGGGGTGCTCGAGCTTCGACGCCATCTCGGTCACCGACAGCGAGGAGGTGTTGGTGGCGAGGATCGCGTGCGCCGGGGCGACCGCCTCGACCTCCGCGAACACCTGCTGCTTGACGCCGATCTCCTCGAAGACGGCCTCGATGATGAAGTCCGCGTCCGCGAAGCCCTCGGCCTTGTCGAGGACACCGGTCACCAGGGCCTTGAGGCGGTTGGCCTTGTCCTGGTTGATCCGGCCCTTGCCCAGCAGCTTGTCGATCTCGCCGTGGACGTAGCCGACGCCCTTGTCGATGCGCTCCTGGTCGATGTCGGTGAGGACCACCGGCACCTCCAGGCGGCGCAGGAACAGCAGCGCCAGCTGAGAGGCCATCAGACCGGCGCCGACGACGCCGACCTTGGTGACCGGGCGGGCCAGGTTCTTGTCCGGGGCGCCGGCGGGCCGCTTGGCGCGCTTCTGCACCAGGTTGAACGAGTAGATCCCGGCGCGGAGTTCGCCGCCCATGATGAGGTCGGCGAGCGCCTGGTCCTCGGCGTCGAAACCGGCCTGCAGGTCACCGCTCTTGGCGGCCGCGATGATGTCCAGCGCGCGGTAGGCGGCCGGGGCGGCGCCGTGCACCTTGCCGTCGGCGATGAAGCGGCCCTTGGCGACGGCCTGGTCCCAGGCCTCGCCGCGGTCGACCTCGGGACGCTCGACGGTGACGTCACCCTTGAGCACCTGCGCGGTCCAGATCAGCGACTGCTCCAGGAAGTCCGCGCCCTCGAAGATCGCGTCGGCGATGCCGAGGTCGAAGACCTGCTGGCCCTTGAGCTGCTTGTTCTGGTTGAGCGAGTTCTCGATGATGACCGAGACGGCCTTGTCCGCACCGATGAGGTTCGGCAGCAGGGCGCAGCCGCCCCAGCCGGGGACCAGACCGAGGAAGACCTCGGGCAGCGAGAAGGCCGGCAGGGCCTTGGAGACGGTGCGGTACGAGCAGTGCAGACCGACCTCGACGCCACCGCCCATCGCGGCACCGTTGTAGTACGCGAAGGTCGGCACGGCGAGCCCGGAGAGCCGCTTGAAGACCTCGTGGCCGCCCTTGCCGATGGCCAGCGCGTCCTCGTGCTTCTTCAGCAGCTCGACGCCCTTGAGGTCGGCGCCGACCGCGAAGATGAAAGGCTTGCCGGTGATGCCGGCGCCGACGATCTCGCCGTCCGCGGCCTCCTTCTCGACCTGGTCGAGCGCGGCGTTGAGGTTCGCCAGCGAGCCCGGGCCGAAGGTGGTCGGCTTGGTGTGGTCGAAGCCGTTGTCCAGCGTGATGAGGGCGAACCGGCCCGCGCCGAAGGGCAGGTCGAGGTGGCGGACGTGCGCCGACGTCACGACCTCGTCCGGGAACAGCTCGGCCGCGCCCTTGAGCAGCTCGGCGGTGGTGGTGCTCACTTGTCGCCTCCGGCGTCCTTGTGGTTCGGGTTCTCCCAGATGACCGTCGCGCCCATGCCGAAGCCGACGCACATGGTGGTCAGGCCGTAGCGGACCTCGGGCTGCTCCTCGAACTGGCGGGCCAGCTGGGTCATCAGCCGGACGCCGGAGGAGGCCAGCGGGTGGCCGAAGGCGATGGCGCCGCCGTACTGGTTGACCCGCTCGTCGTCGTCCGCGATGCCGTAGTGGTCGAGGAAGGCGAGGACCTGGACGGCGAACGCCTCGTTGATCTCGAACAGGCCGATGTCGCCGATGCCGAGGCCGGCCTTGGCGAGCGCCTTCTCCGTCGCCGGGATCGGGCCGTAGCCCATGACCTCGGGCTCGACGCCCACGAAGGCGTAGGAGACCAGGCGCATCTTCACCGGGAGGTCGTGCTCCCGGGCGAAGTCCTCGGACGCGATGATCGAGGCGGTGGCACCGTCGTTGAGACCGGCGGCGTTGCCCGCGGTGACCCGGCCGTGCGTACGGAACGGGGTCTTGAGGCCCGCGAGGTTCTCCAGGGTGGTGCCCGGGCGCATCGGCTCGTCGGCGGTGACCAGACCCCAACCGGTCTCGCCCACCTCGGCGTTGGTGTTGCGCACCGAGATCGGGACCAGGTCCTGCTGGATCTTGCCGTTGGCGTACGCCTTCGCGGCCTTCTCCTGCGAGCGCACCGCGTACTCGTCGGCGCGCAGCTTGGTGATCTGCGGGTAGCGGTCGTGGAGGTTCTCCGCGGTCATGCCCATGAACAGGGCCGACTCGTCGACCAGCTTCTCGCTGACGAAGCGGGGGTTGGGGTCGACCGCCTCGCCCATGGGGTGGCGGCCCATGTGCTCGACACCGCCGGCGATGACGGCGTCGTACGCGCCGAAGGCGATGGAGCCGGCGGTCGCGGTGACGGCCGTCAGCGCACCGGCACACATACGGTCGATGGAGTAGCCGGGCACCGACTGCGGGAGGCCCGCGAGGATGCCGGCGGTGCGGCCGAGGGTCAGGCCCTGGTCGCCGATCTGGGTGGTGGCGGCGATGGCGACCTCGTCGATCTTCGCCGGGTCGAGACCGGGGTTGCGGCGCAGCAGCTCCCGGATCGACTTCACGACCAGGTCGTCGGCGCGGGTCTCGTGGTAGATGCCCTTCGGGCCCGCCTTGCCGAACGGGGTGCGGACGCCGTCGACGAAGACGACGTCCCTAGCGGTACGAGGCACGTTGGCTCTCCTCCAGGTGCGGGATGGCACTGCTGCGGGGCGCCCCCAGGGACGCTTCCCACCGACATGCTACTTACGGGTAACCAGCCTGCCCACCCCCACCGCCCGGAGCGGTGAAGGTCACACCGGATGGAGGTGTGGGGCGGCCGGGGCGGCGCGCCGCCGACGGGGAACGGGGCGGCCGGGAGCCGGTGATCGAAAACGTCCGGATGCCGTCGGGTCCTGGCGCAAACCACGCCAAGTCACACTTAAAGTGACGGTATGGACACAAAGAGGAGTGCGGCGCTCTGTACCGCCGTCGTCCTGGGCGGCGCCCTGCTGGTGGGCTGCGGAAACGGGAACCCAAAGGCAAAGGCAACCGGGACGCCCGGCCGGGGCAGCGCGGCCCCTTCCCGGGCGGTGGCCGCCTCGGCCCCCGGCTCACCGGGCACCACGCTCAGCGCGGACCAGACCGAACGGAAGGCGCTCATCCCGGCCGCCAAGGTGGACTACGCGCGGGCCCTGAAGGCGGCGGTCGCCGCGGTGCCGGCCTCGGAGCCGGTCGCGGCCGAACTCAAGGGCACGCCGAAGAGCCCCTACTGGCGGACGGTGGTCGCGACGTCCGACGGAATCGCGCACGCCGTCCGCGTCGACGCGATCACCGGCAAGGCCGGCCCGCCGCACACCGAGTCGGACGACGCCGACGACAAGAAGGAACTGGCCGCCCGGCTCGACGAGGCCACCGTCACCGCGCAGCAGGCCGCCGAAACGGCCACCGCGAAGACGAAGGGCACGGTCAGCTCCCTGGGGCTGGGCCAGGCCGACAACGGCAGCGACAAGGCGGCCTGGTTCGTCGACGTGGTCACCACCGACGACTGGAACAAGACCACTTACGACATCGACGCGACCAACCGTAAGATCCTCCGGATGCACGTCGACCAGGACTGATCTGACGGATCGGTCCTGGTCGACGCGGTGGTGGGCCGGGCGGCTCAGCCGTCCTCGGCGCCCGTCAGCAGGGCCTCGGTGAGGATCGGGGCGACCTGCTCGATCTGCCAGGGGCGGGCGCCGTAACCGGTGAGGATCTCGGCGACCGACTCGCGGCTGGGCACGGCGGGTGGCTCCCAGCACAGCCGGCGCACGGTGTCCGGCGTGATGAGGTTCTCCTGCGGCAGGTTGAGCTCCTCGGCCAGCGCGGTGACCGCGGCGCGGGCGGCCGCCAGCCGGGCCGCGGCGACCGGGTCCTTGTCGGCCCAGGAGCGGGGCGGCGGGGGGCCGTTGAGCGGCTGGCCGGGCTGCGGCAGCTCGCTCTCGGGGAGCGCGCGGGCACGGTCGACGGCGGCCTGCCACTGCTCCAGCTGGCGACGGCCCATGCGGTGGCCGAAGCCGGGCAGCGCGGCCAGCGCGTGGCTGTTGGGCGGGAGGTTCAGCGCCGCCTCCACGATCGCGGCGTCGCCCAGCACCTTGCCCGGCGAGACGTCGCGCCGTTGGGCGACCTGGTCGCGGGCCGTCCACAACTCCCGTACGACCGCCATCTGGCGGCGCCGGCGGACCTTGTGCATACCGGACGTACGGCGCCAGGGGTCCTTGCGGGGCGGCGCCGGGGGAGCGGCGGCGATCGCCGCGAACTCCTGGTGGGCCCACTCCAGCTTCCCCTGTCGGGTCAGCTCCTCCTCCAGCGCGTCGCGCAGGTCCACCAGCAGCTCGACGTCGAGCGCGGCGTAGCGCAGCCAGGGCTCGGGCAGCGGGCGGGTGGACCAGTCGACCGCGGAGTGGCCCTTCTCCAGCGCGAAGCCGAGGACGTTCTCGACCATCGCCCCCAGGCCGACCCGGGCGAAGCCGGCCAGCCGCCCGGCCAGCTCGGTGTCGAAGAGCCGGGTGGGGACCATCCCTATGTCACGCAGGCACGGCAGGTCCTGGGTGGCGGCGTGCAGCACCCACTCGGCGTCGCCGATCGCCTCGCCCAGGGCCGTCAGGTCGGGACAGCCGACCGGGTCGATCAGCGCGCTGCCGGCGCCCTCGCGGCGCAGCTGCACGAGGTAGGCGCGCTGGCCGTAGCGGTAGCCCGAGGCGCGCTCGGCGTCGACGGCCACCGGGCCGGTGCCGGCCGCGAAGGCCGCCACCACCTCGGCGAGCGCCTCGTCCGTCGCGACCACCGGGGGAATGCCCTCACGGGGCTCCAGGAGAGGGACCGGCGCCGGTCGGGGATCCGGAGGGGAGTCTCCGGGGGCTCGCAGTGTCGTGTCTGCTGCGGTCTTTTGGGCGTCGGTCACCAGTCAAGGGTATCTGTGTATGCACGTCGCCCGTCGAGGGAACGTTCCCTCGACGGGCGAGCCGGTCGTGCAAAGGGTCAGTGGATGATGCCGGTGCGCAGCGCGACCGCGACCATTCCGGCGCGGTCGCCGGTGCCGAGCTTGCGGGCGATCCGGGCGAGGTGGCTCTTGACGGTGAGGGCGGACAGCCCCATCGACACGCCGATGGCCTTGTTGGACTGGCCCTCCGCCACCAGCCGCAACACCTCGACCTCACGGCCCGACAACTCCCGGTAGCCGCCGGGGTGCCCGGGGGCGCCCGGAGGACGGCGCTGCATACGGGCCGCGTTGGCCCCGATGGGAGAGGTGCCCGGCCGGCCCGGGATGCCCAGGTTGGTGCGGGTTCCGGTGACGACATAGCCTTTGACGCCGCCGGCCAGGGCGTTGCGGACGGCGCCGATGTCGTCGGCGGCGGAGAGGGCGAGGCCGTTGGGCCAGCCGGCCGCCCGGGTCTCGGACAGCAGGGTGAGGCCGGAGCCGTCGGGAAGGTGGACGTCGGCAACGCAGATGTCGCGCGGGTTGCCGACGCGGGGGCGCGCCTCCGCGATGGACGACGCCTCGATCACGTCACGCACTCCGAGGGCCCACAGGTGGCGGGTGACGGTGGAGCGGACGCGGGGGTCGGCCACGACGACCATGGCCGTCGGCTTGTTCGGGCGGTAGGCGACCAGGCTCGAAGGTTGCTCAAGGAGAACAGACACCGGGCCTCCTGGGGGAGTGGCGGGGGGGACGGAAGCCGGCTGGGGGGAGCCGGAATGATCCGTGTTTGAAGGGTCACTGACCTCTTCGGCAGCAATCCGGCGGGACTTTAGACTTTGATCACGATTTAGTTAGGGGCAATTCGGGCAAATCGGATGCGTGATCGATCAGGTGGGCACCCAGTGCATACCGAGGTGATCAGAGCCCGCGCGAACGTGATCAATACGGCCGGAGCACGGCCCGCCGCGACGGCGGTCAGCGGGGATGTGCGCCGCGGCGCTGCGGCAACGGGACGACCCCGCCGCGCGGTGCCGCGTCCGGCGCGGCCGGCGGCAGCCCCGCCACCTGCGCCAGCAGATCG
The DNA here is from genome assembly GCF_055657085.1 of Streptomyces sp. NPDC107765. Lineage (NCBI taxonomy): Bacteria > Bacillati > Actinomycetota > Actinomycetes > Kitasatosporales > Streptomycetaceae > Streptomyces > Streptomyces sp. NPDC107765. The sequence continues at coordinate 156,250 of NZ_JBVKBL010000011.1, forward strand.
CACCAGGCCGCCAGGTGCACGCCCAGGTCCAGCGCCCCGCCGGGCCCCTCGGCCGGCGTCCAGGACGCCCGGATCTCGATCTGGGTCGCCGGCTCGCGCGCCGCGAGCCCGCCGAAGTAGTACGACCCGGCCCGGGTCACCGTGCCGCTCGGAGCGCCGTACCGCACCCCCCGGGCCTCCAGCGCACCCGTGAGCCAGGACCAGGACACCTCCGGCAGCAGCGGATCGGCGCCCATCTCCGGCTCCAGCTCCGCCCGCACCAGCGTCACCAGACGGAACGTGCCGTGCCACGTGTCCTCGCCGGCCGGATTGTGCAGCAGCACCAGCCGGCCGTCCGCCAGGTCCCGGTCCTCCTCGCCCGGCGCCGTCGCCCGCTCGACGACCGCCGCCTCCAGCGCGTACGCGTACGGGGCGAGCCGTCTCGGCGCCGGTGCCGGATCGATCTCGACCTCCGGCCGCAGTCGTGCCGCGCGGAGCGCCTCGACCGCCTGACGGAAGGGGATCGGGGCCTCGTCCGCGCTGTCCGCGAGGTGTTCGTGAGCCGCAGCCATGCCCGGAAGATTAGGCGGAACCGGGCCCGCATACGGGGAGGACACCCGGTACACGCGTCGCCCATTCGGAGGCGCCCCGGAGCGCATGCGAAGATTTGGGGCGTGAGCGCCAACCATAGCCCTGCGGGCCAGCAGCAGACCGGTACCCACGACTCGGCCTTCCTCCGGGCCTGCCGGCGTGAGCCGGTACCGCACACGCCGGTGTGGTTCATGCGTCAGGCCGGGCGCTCGCTGCCCGAGTACCTCAAGGTGCGCGAGGGCATCCCGATGCTGGAGTCGTGCACGCGGCCCGAGCTGGTCGCCGAGATCACCCTGCAGCCGGTGCGCCGGCACGACGTCGACGCGGCCATCTACTACAGCGACATCGTCGTGCCGCTCAAGGCCATCGGCGTCGACCTCGACATCAAGCCCGGAGTCGGCCCGGTCGTCGCGAACCCGATCCGTTCGCGCGCCGACCTCGCCCAGCTGCGCGACCTGACCCCGGACGACGTCTCCTACGTCACCGAGGCCATCGGCCTGCTCACCGCCGAGCTCGGCCCCACGCCGCTCATCGGCTTCGCGGGCGCGCCCTTCACGCTGGCCAGCTACCTCGTGGAGGGCGGCCCGTCCCGCAACCACGAGAACACCAAGGCCCTGATGTACGGGGACCCGCAGCTGTGGGCCGATCTGCTCGACCGGCTCGCCGAGATCACCTCCGCGTTCCTCAAGGTGCAGATCGAGGCGGGCGCGAGTGCCGTGCAGCTCTTCGACTCGTGGGTGGGCGCGCTCTCCCCGGCCGACTACCGGCGCTCCGTGATGCCCGCATCCGAGAAGGTCTTCACGTCGGTCGCGGCGTACGGCGTCCCGCGCATCCACTTCGGTGCCGGCACCGGTGAGCTGCTCGGACTCATGGGCGAGGCCGGCGCGGACGTCGTCGGCGTCGACTGGCGGGTGCCGCTCGACGAGGCCGCGCGACGCGTCGGCCCCGGCAAGGCGCTCCAGGGCAACCTCGACCCGGCCGTCCTCTTCGCCCCGCGCGAGGCCGTCGAGACCAAGGCCGGCGAGGTCCTCGACGCCGCCGCCGGCCTCGAAGGCCACATCTTCAACCTGGGCCACGGCGTCATGCCGAACACCGACCCGGACGCGCTCACCCGGCTCGTCGAGTACGTCCACACCCGCACCGCGCGCTGAACCGGACGGCACGCTGACCGGTAGGTGCGCCGAACGCCGCGGAGCGGTCAGGCGCCTGCCGCCCGTACCGCACCCGCGGCCTTGCGGGCGGCCACCAGGACCGGGTCCCAGACCGGGGAGAACGGCGGGGCGTAGCCCAGGTCGAGGGCGGTCATCCGCTCCACCGTCATCCCGGCGGTGAGCGCGACCGCGGCGATGTCCACGCGCTTGCCGGCGCCCTCCCGGCCGACGATCTGCACGCCGAGCAGCCGGCCGGTCCGGCGCTCGGCGAGCATCTTGACGGTCATCGGCCGGGTGCCGGGGTAATAGCCGGCGCGGCTGGTGGCCTCGACGGTGACCGCGACGAACTGCAGTCCGGCGGCGTGCGCCTGGCTCTCCAGCAGCCCGGTCCGGGCGATCTCCAGGTCGCAGACCTTGCTGACGGCCGTGCCGACGACTCCCGGGAAGGTCGCGTAACCACCGGCCACATTGGCGCCGATGACCTGGCCGTGCTTGTTGGCGTGGGTGCCCAGCGCGATGTGGCGGGTGCGGCCCGAGACCAGGTCCAGGACCTCGACGCAGTCGCCGCCGGCCCACACCGTTTCGTGGCCGCGCACCCGCATCGCCAGGTCGGTGAGCAGCCCGCCGGACTCGCCCAGCGGCAGCCCCGCCGCCTCGGCCAGTGTGGTCTCCGGCCGGACGCCCAGCCCCAGGACCACCACGTCCGCCGGGTACTCGGCGTCCTCGGTGGTGACCGCACGGGCCTTTCCGGCGTCGTCGGTCAGTACGCCGGTGACGGTGGCGCCGAGCACCGTCTCGATGCCCATCCGGCACATCGCCTCGTGGACCAGCGCCCCCATGTCCGGGTCGAGGGTCGACATCGGCTGTTCGGCCTGCTCCAGGACGGTGACCTCGTATCCACGGTGGATGAGCGCCTCGGCCATCTCCACGCCGATGTAGCCCGCACCGACGACCACGGCCCGCCGGCCCGCGGCACCCTCCAGGGTGTCCAGCAGCGCCTGGCCGTCGTCCAGGGTCTGCACGCCGTGCACACCGGGGGCGTCGATCCCCGGCAGCGGGGGCCGTTTGGGCGTCGCGCCGGTGGCCAGCACCAGCTTGTCGAAGCCGGTCCAGGTCTCCCGCCCGCCGTCATCCAGCTCCCGGCTGCGCACCCGCCCCCGGTCCAGGTCGAGTTCGGTGACCTCGGTGCGCATCCGCAGATCGATGTCCCGGGCGCGGTGCTCCTTCGCCGTACGGGCGACCAGCGCGTCCGGTCCGTCGACCTGGCCGCCCACCCAGTAGGGGATGCCGCAGGCGGAGTAGGACGTGAAGTGGCTGCGCTCGAACGCGGTGATCGCGAGCTCCTCGGGCTTCTTCAGCCGGCGCGCCTGCGACGCGGCCGCCATCCCCGCCGCGTCGCCCCCGACGATCACCAGCCGCTCGGCCGTCGCCATGCCATGTCCCTTCGTCGGATGTGCCTGATGTGCCTGATGTGTCGGTCCGTTGCTTGCTGGGTACCCGGTCGCCCCGCGCGTCTACCGCGTGCCCGTGAGGCGATGCCGGATCGTCCCCGGGGCGGGGCGGTGTTCCGCCGCGCGGGGGAGCGGTGATGCGCCCGTGGGGCGATGTGCTGCCGGGGCGCGGTGGCCACCCTGGAACGGTGACTGGACACCGCAATTCCGAGGCCGCCCCCGCCCGCCGGCCCACGCCGGACGTGCCGCGGTGGGCACGGCTCGCCGCCCACGCCGTACCGCTCCTCATCCTGCCGTCGGGGCTCTGGCGGATCGGCGTCGTGCTCGCCGTCCCGGGCTTCGGCAGCGCCGCGGCCCGGGCCCAGAGCACCGGGACGCATCTGTACCTGCTGGTCCTCGTGATCGTCTCCGAGGGGCTCGGGCTGCTGACGCTGGGGCTGGTCCGGCCGTGGGGGGAGGTGGTGCCGCGCCGGGTGCCGCTGCTGGGCGGGCGCACCGTGCCGCCGCCGGCCGCGGTGGTCCCGGCCGTCCTCGGCGCCGTCGCCGCCACCGGAGTCGTCTGCTACTTCTTCGCCTCCGTACTGCTGACGGGCTTCCCGCCCGGCCACACGCCCACCGAGGAGCTGGTCCTGACGGTCTGTTACCTGCCGTTGCTGGCCTGGGGACCCCTGGTGGGCGTGCTGGCGTACGCCTACCACCGGCGCCGGGCGGGCACCTGACCCGGCCGGGCCCGCCGCCGCACGGACGTCCCGCTACCGCTCCAGTACGAGCGCCAGGCCCTGGCCCACCCCGATGCACAGGGCGGCCAGGCCGGTGCCGGAGCCCGCGGCGGCGAGCTGGTGGGCGACCGCGCCGGCCAGCCGGGCGCCGGAGGCCCCGAGGGGGTGGCCGATGGCGATCGCGCCGCCGCGCGGGTTGACCACGGACGGATCGAGGTCCGGCCACTGGCCCAGGCAGCCCAGGGCCTGAGCCGCGAACGCCTCGTTCAGCTCGAACGCGGCCAGATCGGCGAAGCCGCGCCCGGCCCGGTCCAGCGCGCGCCGGACCGCCTCCACCGGGCCCAGCCCGAACAGCTGGGGCTCGATACCGGTCACCGCGCTCGCCCGGATCCGGGCCAGCGGCTCCCGCCCGGTGGCGCGCAGCCCCTCCTCGTCGACCAACAGGAGGGCGGCCGCACCGTCGTTGAGCGGTGAGGAGTTGCCGGCGGTGACCGTGCCCCCGGCCGTCCGGAACACCGGCTTCAGCTTGGACAGCGCCTCCAGGGAGGAGCCCTCACGGATCGTCTCGTCACGGTGCAGATCGACGCCGGGAAGCGGTACCACCTCGGCGTCGTAACCGCCCTCCCGCCAGGCCCGGACCGCCTTCTGGTGGCTCGCCAGCGCGAACACGTCCTGCTGTTCCCGGGTGATGCCGTGCGCGTCGGCGATCAGCTCGGCGCCCTCGCCCAGCGCCACCGTCCACTCCGGGCGCATCCGCGGATTGACCATCCGCCAGCCCAGCGTCGAGGAGAACATCTCCTGATGGCCGGCCGGGAAGGCCCGCTCGGGCTTGCGCAGGACGTACGGCGCGCGGCTCATCGACTCCACCCCGCCCGCCACCACGATCTGCGCATCGCCGTGCGCGATCGCCCGGGCCCCCTGGATGACCGCCTCCAGACCGGAGCCGCACAGGCGGTTGACGGTGACGCCGGGCACGGTCACCGGCAGCCCGGCGAGCAGCACGGCCATCCGCGCGACATTGCGGTTGTCCTCGCCGGCGCCGTTCGCGTCACCGAAGCAGACGTCGTCGATCCGCGCCGGGTCGAGGTCGGGGGTGCGGTCGACCAGGGACCGCACCACATGGGCGGCGAGGTCGTCGGGCCGGACGCCGGCCAGCGCGCCGCCGTATTTGCCGACGGGGGTCCGCACGGCGTCGACGATGTAGACATCCCGCAGGCGTGGCTCGGTCATCAGGCGCTGTCCTCGCTGTCCCGGCTCTCGAACGGTCGGCGGACGGTACGAAGATCGCCGCCGCCGAACCGAGTCTTTGCCCGCCGCCGCCCGCTGTCAACGGGGTCCTTGGTCACCCTCCCCGGCCGCCGCGGTCCGGTCGGGGTCCTCCGGCGCGTTCGCCGGCCCGTCGTCCGCGGCATGCTCCCCGGCGGCCGGTCCCGGCCCGTCCCGCGTGTCCGCGGCCCGGGTCCGGCGCCGGAACGCCGACGGCAGCCGGCCGCGGACCAGCCGCCACAGGCCGTACAGCAGCCCCACGGCCACCGCGAACGGCAGCACCGCGCCGAGCGCCACCAGCAGCCACTTCACGGCCGCCAGGAAGGCGTGCCAGCCGCCGGACAGCGCGTCCCCGAAGGACCTCGTGTCGTCGTCCAAGGCTCCGTCGGGGGCGGCGTCCGGCTGCCGCAGCAGCAGCGTGACGGTGGCCATCGCGGTCCGGTCCCTGAGCGATTTCAGCTGCGACTCCAGGGACTCCAGATCCGCCTGCTGGCTGCTCAGTTCGGACTCCAGCGAGACGATGTCGCCGATCGACGCCGCCTTCTCCATGAGCGCCCGGACCCGCGCCACACTCGCCCGCTGGGTCCGGACCCGGCTGTCCACGTCCACCACCTGATCGGTGACGTCCTTCGCCGCGACCTCACGGGACACCACGGTGCCCAGGCGGGCCAGCCGCCCCAGTACGGCGTCGAACTCCGCCGTCGGGACCCGCAGCACCAGCCGCGACCGCTCATGCCCCTCCGGGTCCTGATCGGTGGTCTCCGTGGCCGGGTAGCCGCCCGCGCCGTCGACGACCGCCCGGGCACGGGCCACCGCCCCGGAGACGTCCTCGGCGTGCACGGTGAGCGTCGCGGTCCGGACGATCCGCGACGAGGCCGCCGTCGGCACCTTCGCGAGCCTGCCGCCGGGGCGGGCGACGGCACCCTCCGCGGCGCCCCGGGCGCCGGTCCGGCCGTCGGCCGCACCGGTCCGGCCGCCGGCGGCCGCCCGGCTCGGCGCCGCCTTGCCGGGCAGCGCCGCCCCGGTCGAGGTCGGGCCGGCCGACGTGCCGCACCCGGCAGCCGTCAGGGCGACGGCGAGCAGCAGCCCCGCCGTCGCCGTTCGCCCTGCTCGTGCTGCTCCCCGCATGTGCGCTCCCCGCGAAGTGACGTGCCGGTGGCGCTTCTTCGGCCGGCGCTTCTTCGACGGGGGCGCCCGGAGAGGGGTTGTGCTTCGCCGGGTCGCGATCCGGTCACGGCGCTGTCAGTGCCCTTTGAGAGAGTGGAGCCATGAGCGCAGCGCACACGAGCACGCCCCCCGGCACCGGCGGCGGGCAGGTCGTCGTCATCGGTGGCGGTATCTCCGGACTGGCCGCGGCCCACCGGCTGCTCGAAGGCGGTGCCCGGGTGACCGTCCTGGAGGCGTCGGACCGGCTCGGCGGCAAGCTGCGGGCGGGCGAGATCGCCGGCGTGCCGGTCGACCTCGGGGCCGAATCGATGCTGGCCAGGCGGCCGGAGGCGGTGGAGCTCGCGCGCGCCGTCGGGATCGGCGACCGGCTCCGGCCGCCCACGACGGCCACCGCCTCGCTCTGGACCCGCGGTGCGCTGCGCCCGATGCCCAAGGGCCATGTCATGGGAGTCCCCGGGGACCTCGCCCCGCTCGCCGCCTCCGGTGTCGTCTCCCCGGAGGGCCTCGCCCGCATCGAGGAGGACGCCGAGCTGCCCCGGACGGAGGTCGGCACGGACGTCGCGGTGGGTGAGTACGTCGCCCGGCGCCTGGGCCGCGAGGTGGTCGACCGCCTGGTGGAGCCGCTGCTGGGCGGGGTGTACGCCGGCGATGCGTACCGGATCTCCATGCGGGCCGCCGTACCGCAGCTGTTCGAGGCCGCGCGGACCAGCCGCTCGCTGTTGGAGGGCGTCCGTGGCATCCAGGCCCGGACCGCTGCCACGATGCACCAGATCGGTCCGGCCGCCGGCGGAGGCGGCGCCGGTGCCCCGGTGTTCATGGGGATCGAGGGCGGGATCGGCACACTGCCCGGCGCGGTCGCCGAGGCCGTCCGGGCCAAGGGCGGCGAGATCCGGACGGGCACGCCGGTCGTCGAGGTCCGGCGGTCCGCCGACGGCTGGCGGATCGAGCTCGACGGTGCGGCGCTCACCGCCGACGCGGTCGTCCTCGCCACCCCCGCGCCGGACGCCGCCCGGCTGCTCGCCCGGGACTGCGCGCCGGCCGCCCGCGAACTGGCCACGGTCGAGTACGCCTCGATGGCCCTGGTCACCATGGCCTTCCGCCGCTCCGAGCTGCAGCGGCAGCCGGCCGGCAGCGGCTTCCTCGTACCGCCGGTGGACGGCCGCAAGATCAAGGCCGCCACCTTCGCCGGCAACAAGTGGGGCTGGATCGACCGCGCCGCCCCGGACCTCTTCGTGCTGCGCACCTCCCTCGGCCGGTACGGCGACGAGGCGGACCTGGCGCGCGAGGACGCCGAGCTGGCCGCCCTGGCCCGCGCCGACCTCCGCGAGGCGATCGGGCTGACCGCCGCCCCGGTGGCCGCCCGGATCACCCGCTGGGAGGACGGTCTGCCCCAGTACCCGGTCGGCCATCTGGAGCGGGTGGCCCGCATCCGGGAGGCCGTCGGGCAGCTGCCGGGCCTGCGGGTGTGCGGTGCGCTCTACGACGGCGTCGGCATCCCGGCCTGTATCGCCTCGGCCCGCAAGGCCGCCGAGGACATCCTCGGCACCCTGCGGCCGGCCGGCCTCCCCGGCGAGTGAGAATGGACGACATGACAGACGCTTCCACCCCCGCTTCCGCACCGCAGGCCCCTGCGGCGCCCGAGAAGGCACCGAACGCCGGCAAGAAGGCCAAGGACCTCAACGAGGTCATCCGCTACACCCTCTGGTCGGTGTTCAAGCTGCGCGACGTCCTCCCCGAGGACCGCACCGGCTACGCCGACGAGGTCGAGGAGCTGTTCGCGCAGCTCGCCGCCAAGGACGTGGTGGTCCGCGGCACGTACGACGTCTCCGGCCTGCGCGCCGACGCCGACGTCATGATCTGGTGGCACTCCGAGAGCTCGGACGCCCTCCAGGACGCCTACAACCTCTTCCGCCGCACCCGGCTCGGCCGCGCGCTGGACCCGGTGTGGTCCAACATGGCGCTGCACCGCCCCGCCGAGTTCAACAAGGCGCACATCCCGGCGTTCCTGGCCGACGAGCGGCCCCGCGCCTACGTGAGCGTCTACCCCTTCGTGCGCTCCTACGAGTGGTACCTCCTCCCCGACGAGGACCGCCGCCGGATGCTCGCCGACCACGGCAAGATGGCCCGCGGCTTCCCGGACGTCCGCGCCAACACCGTGCCGTCGTTCTCGCTCGGCGACTACGAGTGGGTGCTCGCCTTCGAGGCCGACGAGCTCTACCGCATCGTCGACCTGATGCGTCACCTGCGCGGCTCCGAGGCGCGGATGCACGTCCGCGAGGAGGTCCCGTTCTACACCGGCCGTCGCAAGGCGGTCGCCGAACTGGTCGCCGGACTGGCCTGACCTCCCGGCACGGACGAGCGGGCCGCCCCTGCCCCGGGGCGGCCCGCTCGTCGGTCGTTTCGGCTACTTCCCCGGGCGCGCGTGCTGGGCGCGGGCCGTCTGCTGGCCCGGCACCGGCTCCGCGCGCGGCGCGCAGTACACCTTGTGCGCCGGGATCTTCCCGTGCAGCAGATACGCCTCGGCGTAGCGGTTGACGCACTCGTTCTCGCCGAAGCCGATGCCGTGCGTGCCCGCGCCGTTCTCGGTGACCAGCGACGAGCCGGGCAGCCGGCGCTGCAGCTCCAGCGCGCCCCGGTACGGCGTCGCCGCGTCCCGCTCGGCCGCCAGCAGCAGGACCGGCGGCAGCGCACCGGGCTCCGTGTGGACGTCGAGCGGGAGGCGCGGGCCGTGCAGCGCACCGTCGAGCTCGGTGGCGGCCGCATGGCCGGCGGCGTCCGCCAGGCCCTGGCCCGACCCCTGCTCCACCCGGCGGGCCGCCGCCGCGACCCCGGCCGCCGCGGACTGCGTCCGGTCCGGCCAGAACGCGCACGGCAGGTTCATCCAGGCGTTGTCCCAGGTCTCGAACGGTGCGATCTCGGCGACGTCGGTGTTGTCCCGGTCCCAGGTCCGCCAGGACCGCGGCCAGGGCCCGTCGTTGCACTCCACGGCCGTGTAGACCGCGTTGGCGTTCTCCGCGTCCTTGGCGCCGGTCTCGTGCGGCAGGGCCTGGGCGATCAGCGGTTTGGGGTCGCCGTGCAGATAGCTCGCGAGCGCCTCGGCGCGCAGCGGCCAGAAGCCGTCGTTGTAGCCGGTCTTGAGGAAGGCGGCCTGCAGCTCGCCGGCGCCGATCTTGCCGTTGAGCGGACGGCGGCGCAGCTTCCCGGAGACCGTGTCGTACGCCTGCTGCACGGCCTTCTTGGTCCTGCCGAGGTGGTAGTGGTCGTCGTGCTTGGCGACCCAGCGCAGCCAGTCGCCCCAGCGGCGCTCGAAGGCGATGTCCTGATCGAGGTTGTTGCGGTACCAGATCTTCCGGGGCTCCGGGTTGACCACGCTGTCGAAGATCATCCGCCGCACGTGGCCGGGGTAGAGCGTCGCGTAGACCGCGCCGAAGTACGTCCCGTACGAGGCACCGATGAAGGTCAGCTTCTTCTCACCGAGGGCGGCCCGCAGCATGTCCAGGTCCCGGGCGTTGTTGACCGAGTTGTAGAACGGCAGGTCCGCGCCGGCCCGCCGGGCGCAGCCGCGGGCGTACGCCCTGGCCTGGGCCCGCTTCTTCCGCTTGAACGCCGCGTCGGGGTACATCCGGCTGTCGGTGGGCGCCTTGGCGAACTCCTTGGGGTCCTGGCACGACAGCGGCGCCGAACGGCCCACCCCGCGCGGCGCGTAGCCGACGAAGTCGTAGGCCCGGGCCAGCCTGCTCCATTTGGGCAGCGTGCCGTAGAACGGGAACTCCAGGCTGGAGGCGCCGGGGCCGCCCGGGTTGAACACCAGCGAGCCCTGCCGCTCGCGGGGCGCGGTGGCACGCGCCCGGCTGACCGTGAGCTGGATCTTCTTGCCGTCGGGGCGCGCGTAGTCGAGGGGGACGGTGAGCCTGCCGCACTCGACGGACGACGGCAGATGCGGCGCGCACCGGCCGAAGTCGATGCGGTGCGCGACGGGCGCGGGTGGCGCCCCGGCCGCCTGCGTGCTGCCGCCCGCCGGGGCGGTGGCGAGGGCGGTCACGATCAGCGACCCGATGGTGCCGTACAACGCAAGTGCTCTCACTGGCCGTCCCTTCGTGTGTGCATACAAAAGGGATAGTTGGGGCGGTGATTGGCGATGTAAAGCACCGGGCACCGGTGTCGGGCGCTATGCCCCGGAAGAGTGGAGCGCGGCGCGAAGGGCGGGATCGGTGAGGGCGCTGGGGCCGTTCAGGGCCAAGGAGATGAGGGAGGTGAGGGGTGCCAGAGGGGTGGAGGGGAGCCGCGAGCCGGGCGGGTCGGCCTTGTCGGGGAGGCGCTCTTCGCCCGCGTCGGTGGCCCAGTCCCGGTACGGGTGGAGCTCGAAGCGGGCCACGGCCAGGGTCCCGAGGCAGAGCACCAGCGGCAGCGAGAACCACCCCAGGAGCAGCGCGGTGTCCGTGCCGGGCGGCGCCATCCAGTAGGCCGCGGCGGCGGCCAGGACGACCAGGAGGGCGGCGGCCCACACCTGGCGGACCCCGCTGCGGATGCCGGGGCGGGCCGCGGCGGGCAGCGCCAGCCCGTCGGCCACCAGCTTGTCGGCCACCGCCCGGACCGCCTCGTCGGCCACCAGGGCCTCCCGCACCGCGGGTATCGGGCGCTGTCCGTCCGGGCCTATCGCGCTGAGCGTCGCCTGCTCGACCGGGTCCTGTGCGACCGGCTCGACGACGGTGGCCCAGCCGGTGTGGGCGAGCAGCAGCCGGCGCTTCTGGGCCATCAGCACCAGGACCACGTCGGCGAGCCGCTGCGGCCCGCCGGAGAGGTAGGCCATCTCGTAGAGGGTCAGTCCGGGCGCGTGCCCGTCGTCACCGGCCGGGTCCGGGACCGGGGCGGAGACCGGCGGGCGGGCCGGGCGGCCGGTCCGGGCCGCGGCGACCGCGGCCCGGCACACCCGTGCACAGGAGAACACCGCCGCGACCGCGGCGACGAGGAGGAAGAGAAGCCACATGGTCCATTTTCTACGGGAAGGTCCATGACAATGGCTATTAATTTTCCCCTTGTGTGGACCACATCACGTCCCTTCCTTCCCTGATCAGGACGGGTGTGGCCCGCAAACCGGACACCTTCGGGCGGAGAATCGTCGCTCAGCTGCTGCCGCAGCCGGAACCGCCGCCGCACGACGAGCCACCGCCGCACGAGGAACCGCCCCCGCAACTCGAACCGCCGCCGCACGACGAACCGGAGCCGCAGGACGAACCGCCGCTGCCGCAGCCCGAACCGGAGCCGCCGTCGGACGAGCCGCACCAGAAGGAGCTGTCGCCGCCCAGGTCGCCACCGGAGTCGTAGCCGGCCGCCGAGCTGCCGGACGACGAGCCGCCGGCGGTGGCCAGCGCGGCGGTCCGCTGAGCCTCCTCGAACTGCTGCCGCAGCAGCTCGTCCGCTATCAGCGCCGTACCGCCGAGCGCCACCACCAGCCCGGCGGCCTGCCAAGCCCCGCCCACGCCGGCCCTGGAGTGGGCGGCCTGCGCGGAGCGCAACGCGCGGGCACCCGCCTTGGTGACGCGGTTCCGGAAGACCGTCCGGCACAGCGCGGCCACGATCAGACCCGCGATCAGCGCCGGCATGACCGTGATCACCACCGGCGGGTCGAACCCCTCGCCGAAGCCGTCGTCGTTGCCGGCGTCCGCGACCGAGAGCAGCACCCCGAGGGCGAAGAGCACAAGGGTGGCGGCCATTTGAGCGCCCGCCAGCCGGCGCCAGCCGCGTCCCCGCCGCGGATGACGCATCAGTCCGCGGGCCGCCAGCCGGTTGCCGACCTCCTGGACCGCGGGGCTGCGCATGGCCTCGGTGCGCACCGCGGCCAGCGCCCCGCCGGGCGTCCGGGCGACCGCGTCCAGCACGGCGGTCTCGACCGCGTGCTGCGCGGTGGCCTGGCGGACGGTCACCACGCCCGGGCCGCCCACCGCCAGCCGGCCGTCCTCGCACATCCCGGCGAGCGCCGCGTCCACCACCCGCCCGGGACCGCCGGCCAGGAACGCCGTCTCCCACACGGTGCGGGCCTGCGCCTCGCCCCGGGGGACGGACGGGGTGCCGCGCCGCACCAGGAGCGTGCCGAGCAGCAGCACCAGCGAGGAGGCACCGAGGCCCACGTACACCGCTTGCGTGAACGACATCATCGCCACCTTCCCTTCAGTGCCTGGCGAACGGCGTGGACGGTACGGGCGAGCCGGGCCGCGGGCCCGGCGGACGGTGGGGTGGGGCTCGCGCGCTCCCGCCACCAGCGGGTCAGCCGCTGCCGGGCAGCGGGGTCCGCGGGACGGCCCTGGGCGAGCAGGTGCGCCGCGAAGTCCAGCGCGTCCTGGCGGTAGCCGCCGCGCATCGGACGGTTGCGGGCGTAGCCGGCGAACGCCGGACGGTAGTCGTCGCCGAGGATCTCGGGCAGCTCGGGCGCGACCTTGGCGACCACACCGGACCGCTTGGCGGTCAGCGCCCGGCTCTGCACGCCCAGCCGGGTGCGGTCGAAGCCTTCGGGCGCCGGGGTGCCGGCGACCAGCGCGGAGAGCAGCGCGGTCTGCGCCAGCGCCAGCCGCTGCCGCGCCGCGTCGGTACCGGAGGTGGCCGGGGCCGCGGTGGCGAGGGTGGTGGGCGGTGCGGTGGTGCGGGCGGTGGGGGCCGCGCCGGCGGTGGGGCCGGCGCCCGGCTCCCGTACGGGCTCAAGCCGCCTGGACATGGCGGGCCTCCTTCAGGACGGTGCGGATCGCGTCGAGTTCCCCGGCCAGCTCGCCGGCCTCGGGGAAGTCGTCATCGCGCTCCAGCAGCACACCGGGCGGGGTGATCCGGGCACACAGCTCGGCGAGCACGTCCAGCACCGGCCGGGTCACCGGATGGGCGTGGCTGTCGTGCCAGACCCCGTCCCGCTCCACGCCGCCCGCCACATGGACGTAGGCGATCGCCTCGACCGGCAGCTCGTCCAGCGTCACGGCCGGGTCCTCACCGCGGTTGACGTGGTTGGTGTGGAGGTTGGCGACGTCGATGAGCAACCGCACCCCCGTCCGCTCGACGAGCTCGGCCAGGAACTGCCCCTCGGTCAGCTCCTCGTCCGGCCAGTTGACCAGGGCCGCGATGTTCTCCAGCGCCAGCGGCACCGGCAGCGCGTCCTGGGCGATGCGGACGTTCTCGCAGAGCACGTCCAGCGCGTCGCGGGTGCGCGGGACCGGCAGCAGATGCCCGGCCTCCATCAGCGGTGAGGCGGTCAGCGGCCCGCCGGCCCGGACGAACGCGATGTGCTCGGTGACCAGCGGGGCGCCCAGCACCTCGGCGCGCTCGGCGAGGGCGGCCAGCCGGCCGGCGTCCGGACGGTCGGCGCCGCCGAGCCCGAGCGAGACGCCGTGCGGGACGACGGTCGTCCCGCGCTCCCGCAACTCCCGCAGGGCGTCCGGGAGATGGCCGGGGCAGATGTTCTCCGCCACCACCTCGACCCAGTCCACACCGGGCAGCCCGGCGATCTCCGCGGCGATTTCCGGCCGCCAGCCGATGCCCGTCCCCAGGCGCTCGATGTCCGTTCCCGGATGCTCCATGGTTCCCCCTCCCACTCCGTGGTCGGGGTACTCATGGCCACGTCAGGACGGGCCGAACCCTGTACCTGCCGAGTTCAGAGCTTCATTTGAGCTTCCCGCCCGGACCTCCGCCTGCTTACGGCAACCCGTCGGCCGTCCCTGCCGGTCAGCGCGCGGTCTCGAACCCCACCGCGGCACCGAGCGCCAGCAGCACCCCGCCGGTGGCCTGATCCAGCCGCCGCCGTATGCGCGGCCGCTGGAAGACGGCCCGGGCGCGGTGCACCGCGAAGGCGATACCGCCGAGCCACAGCACGCCCAGCGCGGCATGGACGGCGACCAGCAGCAGCGTCGCCGCGATCACCGGCGCGCCGTGCGGGATGAACTGAGGCAGTAGCGACATGTAGACCACCCCGACCTTGGGGTTGAGGACATTGGTCAACAGGCCCGTCCACAACGCCCGCAGCGGGGTCACCGGCCGCGCGCCCGCGCCGTCACCGGACCGATCCCGCACCGCGGCGGGCACCTCGGCCTCCGAAATCCCGGATTCCGGTACCCCGGCCGCCGGTTCCCCGGCGATCCGTATGTGCCGGGCGCTGCGCAGCGCCTGTATCCCCAGCCACATCAGATACAGCGCGCCGGCCACCCGCAGCACGTCGTACGCCGTCCTCGACGCGGCGAGCATCGCGGTCAGCCCGACCGCACCGGCCACCCCCCACACGAAGCATCCGGCGGCTATGCCCAGCGCGCTGCACAGCGCGGCGCGCCGCCCCGAGCCGAGCGCGGTCCGCAGGACCACCGCGAAGTCGGGGCCGGGCGAAATGGTCAGCAGCGCGGCCACGAGGGTGAAACCGAGCAGGGACGTCAGCACGGCCGCCTCACCGCCCCTGCGGCAGCGCGCCGCGCAGCGCGGGGTGGTCCGCGACGACCGTGCAGGAGCCCGGCGCGATCTCCGTGAACCCGGCGTCGCGGACCACGGGCAGCCCGCTGCGGGTCAGCGCCTCCCAGCGCGCGGGATCCGCGGACCGCACGGCCAACGGGAAGCCGGCCGCGCGCCAGGCCGTCCGCTCCTGCTCGGACAGCTCCCACCACGCCAGCTGGGCGCCGTGGCCGGCCTGCGCCATCTCCTTGCCCGCCGACATCTCCAGCGCCGGGTTCAGCCACAGTACGGGCACGCCGTCGGCGGGCGGCCCGGGCGGCTCGGGGTCGTCCAGCTCCGTGCCGGAGACCTGGAGCTTCACCAGCTCCTTGGGCCAGCCGTCCAGGGGCACCGGGGGATAGACCCGCACCTCGGCGCGGCGCCCGGTGACCGTGATCCCGGGCAGCGCCTCGGCGCGCCGCCACTCCGCGCCGCGCGCCCGCCGCACCACCTTCCGGATCCGGGCGTCCTGCCAGTCCCGCACCGCCGCCGCCCACTCGCCGTCCCCGGCCGACCGCTCGTCCGACAGCAGCACCAGCACCGCCCGGGCGGCCGTCTCCAGCGCGTCCGTACGCGCCGGAGGGTCGGCCCGCTCCAGCCGCACGACGAGCGGCAGCACGAACTGCAAAGCCGCGTCGCGGTCGCTCTCCTCGGGGCGGAACGGGCTGGTGGAATCGTTGCCGGACTGCCCGGCGGTCTCGGTCCTGGTCACCCGATCAGTCTGCCAGCCGCCACTGACAACGCCCCCGGCGCTGCCCGCGCAGGCCCCGCCCGCACACACCGGCTGCCCCGACGCCGGCCCCGCGCTGGTCCCCGCCCGGCGCGCTGGCGCCCACGCGCAGGCCCGCCCGCGCGGACCCGACTGTCCGGACGCGCCCGCCCGGACTCGCCCGCGCCGTGTCGTCCGCCGCGTCCCTGAGCGGGCATCCGGCGACCGGTCCCGCTACCGTCGAGCGCGGCGGGCGGACCGACGCCGTACGGCAGTTGGACCGCCGGCGGGAGTGACGCCAGACGCCAATGGGCGTGCCGGCGCGGGCGATCGGGGCGCCGGGCCGGGCAGCGCGGGGACACGGGGAGGCAGCGGGTGCCGGAGCGGATGCGGCTGGACGGGGTGGGGCGGCGTTACGGGGTCCGCGGCCCCTGGGTGCTGCGCGAGGTCCACCTCGCGGTGCCCGAAGGCGCGTTGCTGCGCATCGAGGGGACCAACGGCACCGGGAAGTCCACCCTCCTGCGGCTGCTCGCCGGGATCGACCGGCCCAGCACCGGACGCATCACCGGCCGGCCGCGCCGCGCCTACGTCCCCGAACGCTTCCCCGCCGCCATGCCCTTCACGTCCGCCGGATACCTCACCCACCTGGGCCGCGTCCACGGCCTGACCGGCGCGGAAGCGGCCCGGCGCGCCGCCGAGTGGCTGGAACGCTTCGGCGCGGCCGGGCACGCCCGTACCCGGCTGGCCGAGCTGTCCAAGGGGACCAGCCAGAAGGTCGCGGTCGCCCAGGCGCTGCTTGCCGAGCCCGAACTCCTCGTCCTGGACGAGGCGTGGACCGGCCTGGACCGCGGCGCCCGTGAGGTGCTCGACCGCGCGGTCGCCGAACGGGTCGCGGACGGCGGCACCGTGGTGTTCGTCGACCACGATCCCCAGCGTTTGGCCGGCGCGGCCGACGCCCGCTACCGGGTCGCGGACGGGCGGCTGCTGGCCCAGGAGGAGCGGCCCGGCACGCCCGCGGATCCGGGCGCCGCGACCGGCCCCCGGGTGACCATCGAGGCCGAGGGCCCACCGGGCGCCGCCCCGCCGACCGGCCCACCGGGTACCACCGCCGGCGCCCCGCGCCTACCGGGCGGCCCGGAGATCACTCCCGGCCCGGACGGCACATTCCGGTTCACGGTCCCCGCCGTCCACTCCGACGCGCTGCTGCGCGCCCTGCTCACCACCCGTCCGCCGTGGCACATCCGCGCCGTCACCACCGCCCCCGGCCCGGCCGTACCGCCAGGTCCGGCAAGCCCGTACGCCGCCGACCCCGCCCCTGACCCCGACCCCGAAGAGGCCCCCCACCCGTGATCGCTCTCCTCCGCTATCAGGCGGCGCTGCTCGTCGGCTCGCACCGCTGGCTGCCGCCGGTCATCCTCTACGCGGCGTTCCTGGCCATCGGCATCCGGAGCGGCGGCCCGATCCTCGACGCGTTCGGCTACGCCGCGGTCGGTGTGCTGCCGGTCACCGTCTGGCTGACCCGGATCTGCGTCACCAACGAGCCGCCGGCCGCCCGTAGTTGTACGGCGACCGCCGCCGGGCCCGGCCGGGTGCACCTCGCCTCCGTGCTGACCGCGGCCGGTGCCGGGCTGCTGCTCGGGCTGCTCGGCACGGCCCTGGTGGTGCTGCTGTCCGATCCGCACTCCGCCCACCACGTGGCGGTACCCGTGCCGGCCGCGACCGGCGCCGGCCTGTTCGCCGTGCTGACCTGCCTGTTGACGGGCCTGGCCCTCGGTGCGCTGTGCACCTGGCCGGTGCTGCGCGTTCCCGGCTGGGGCGTCCCGGCCGGACTGCTCGGCTCGCTGCTGCTGCTCGTCCTGGGCGGCTCGCCCGCCAACGCCGCCATGACGGGCCTGGTCACCGGCTCCCTGCACGGCACGATCACCGTCCCCTGGCTCCCGGCCGCCGCGGCCGCCCTGCTCGCGGCCGCCGCCACCACCGTCGCCTGCGCCCTGACGTCCCGTCGCAGCTGAACCACGGGGAGAGGGCGGGGGAGGAGGTACGAGCCTTCGGAACGGCCCCGGACGGGCGCCGACGGTTCGGGCGCTCCCGGGGAGGGCGCTGGCGGTTCGGGTGCCCCTGGGACGGGCGCCGACGGGACGGGCGCCCCCGGGACGAGCGGGCGTACCCTCGGCCCCATGCCGCACACGCCCGCCACCCCCGATCCCGCTCGCCCAGCCCCAGCGCCCGCCGGCACCGCCCCCGAACCCCCGGTCGCCGACTGCCTGTACTGCGGCCGGCCCACCGAGTACCCGGTCGACCGGCCGGGCATCGTGCTCTGCCCGGTGTGCGAATGGCAGGAGGCCCAGCGGACCGCGTGCTCCGGCTGAGGGCGGACAGTCGGAAAGGCCTCGGCTAGCCGACCTCGCCGGTCACCAGCGACTTCGCGTCACGCGCCAGGGCCGTCAGCCGGGAGATCGCCCGGAAGTACTTCTTGCGGTAGCCGCCGCGCAGCATCTCCTCGCTGAACAGCTCGTCGAACGGCTTGCCGGAGGCCAGTACCGGCACCTCGCGGTCATAGAGCCGGTCCGCGAGGACGACCAGGCGCAGCGCGGTGGACTGGTCGGGCACCGCCTGGACGTCGGTCAGGCAGACCGCCTCGATGCCGTCGCACATCGCGCCGTACCGGCTGGGGTGCACCTTCGACAGGTGGTCCAGGAGGGAGGGGAAGTCGTCGAGCGAGGCCCCGGGCGTGCGGTACGCGGTACGGGTGACCGTCTCGTCGTCGAACGGGGCGGGCGCCTCGGGCAGACCGCGGTGGCGGTAGTCCTCGCCGTCGATCCGCAGCGGGCGGAAGTGGGCGCTCAGGCCCTGGATCTCGCGCAGGAAGTCGACGGCGGCGAACCGGCCCTCGCCGAGCTTGCCGGGCAGCGTGTTGGAGGTGGCGGCCAGCGCCACACCGGCCTCCACCAGCTTGCCGAGCAGCGTGGAGACCAGCACCGTGTCGCCGGGGTCGTCCAGCTCGAACTCGTCGATGCACAGCAGCTTGTGCTCGCCGAGCGTGCGGACGGTCTGCTGGAAGCCGAGCGCGCCCACCAGGTTCGTCAGCTCGACGAAGGTGCCGAACGCCTTCTGTTCGGCGGGCGCCGGGGACGCGTGCCACAGGGAGGCGAGCAGATGGGTCTTGCCGACGCCGTAGCCGCCGTCCAGATAGACGCCGCGCGGGCCCTTGGGGGCGGCGGCCTTCTTGGGGCTCCTGGCGAACCAGCGGCGCTTGCCGCCGCCGGTGTCCGCCCCGGCGATGGAGTCCGCGAAGTCGCTCAGGACCTGGACCGCCTCGGCCTGGCTGGGCTGCTTCGAATCCGGGATGTACGTGTCGAACCGGGCGTCCTGGAAGCGCGGCGGCGGCACCATCTCGGCGACCAGGCGGTCGGCCGGGACGTGCGGGGCGCGGGCGGTGAGCGCGGCGGGGGCTGCGTCGGCCGGGTCGGCCGCGTCGGCCGCCGGTCCGGCTATCGGGTCGGGCTGCGGCGCGGAGGGCTGGGAAGGTGACACAGCCGTCCAGCCTATCTCCTTCGCCCGAGGTGCCGGACCGTCCGGCGAGGCATGTCACACTGCCGCCATGCGACGCCTGTTCCCCCTCACCGCCCCGCCCGTGCCCACCGCCGACGAGGCGGCCGCCGCGCCCGCGGCGACCGGTGCCGACGACCGTGAGTGGACGCTCGACGAGCTGGCCGACGCCTACGCCTACCCGGCGCCGGACGACCCGGCGCGCGCCGGACGCCCCGGCTGGCTGCGCGCCAACATGGTGTGCTCCATGGACGGCGCGGCCCATCACGACGGCCACTCGCAGCCGCTCTCCAGCGACGCCGACATGCGGATCTTCGGGGTGCTGCGGGCGGTCGCGGACGTCGTGGTGGTGGGTGCGGAGACGGTGCGGCAGGAGGGTTACCGGCCGGCTCGCGCCCGGGAGGCGTTCGCCGCCCGCCGGGCCGCCGCGGGGCAGTCCCCGGCGCCCGCCATCGCGGTGGTCACCGCCGGGCTCGGGCTGGACTTCGGGCTGCCCCTGTTCACCGAGGCGCTGGCGCCGACCGTCGTCCTGACCGGCGCGGGCGCCCCCGCCGATCGGGTGGCCAAGGCCCGGGCGGCCGGTGTGGAGGTGCTGTTCGCCGGCGAGGGCCTGGGCGTCGACCCGTCGCGGGTGGCCGGTGTCCTGGCCGAACGCGGTCACACCCGGCTGCTCACCGAGGGCGGGCCGATGCTGCTGGGGCAGTTCGCCGCGGCCGGTGCGCTGGACGAGATGTGTCTTTCGCTCGCTCCGGTGGTAACGGTCGGAGATGCACCGAGGATCATGAAGGGGCCGGCCGTCAAGGTCCCCGAGCGGTTCGTCCTGGCGTCCGTATTGGAGGAGGCCGGGTTCCTGTTCACTCGCTACCGTCGGTCCTGACAAACAGCGGAATTATCTGTTCCGCTTAGCTTCCTTTGGGCACACTAAAAGCCAACAGGTCCCGCGTGGCGACGGGGCAGGATGGTGTCTGTCGGGCTCCGCACAATGCGGCCTGAGGAGAAGAAGGGCGTCCGTCGTGTTCACGAGCGTATTGATGATCGAGAAACCTCTGACGCCCGCCGACGTGGAGTTCGTGACCACCCTGCACGGCGACGACCCGGTCTCGTTCGTCGTGCTCATGCAGCCCCGCGGCAAGCAGGACGTCCTGCTGCGGGCCATCGACGACGTCGCCCTCGGGGAGTTCGACGACGCCGTGCGCGAGGGTGCCGAACCGGGCGGGGCGCAGGCCGAGGCCCCCGCCGAGGTCGGGCTGACGCACACCCTCCAGGCACTGCGCGGGACCGGTGCGCAGGCCGTCGGACAGGTCGTCGAGGACCATCCGCTGGACCTGCTGCGCGCCGTCGTGGACGAGACCGGGGCGGACGAGGTGATCGTGCTGACCGCCCCGCACTTCGTCGAGGAGTTCTTCCACCGCGACTGGGCCTCCCGCGCCCGCCACAAGGTCGGCGTCCCAGTCCTCAAGCTCTTCTCGCACGCCGCCGACGACCAGCCCCAGGGGACGCCCGGGGGCTGACCGCACCCCGGGGCGGGCCACCGGCACCGTCACGGCCGGGCGGCCGGCCGGGGGCGCAGCCGTCCGTCGTGCACCTCCGCGATCTCGTCCGCCGCGTCCAGATGGCTGTGGTCGTGGGTGACCAGCACCGTCGCCGTCGCCCGCTGGTGGGTCAGGGTCACCAGCAGCTCCAGCACCGCGGCGCCCCGCTCGTGGTCCAGCGCGCTGGTCGGCTCGTCCACCAGCAGCACCGCGGGATCGTTCATCAGGGCCCGGGCGATGTTGATCCGCTGCCGCTGACCGCCGGACAGCTGGTGCGGCCGCCGGCCG
This sequence comes from Streptomyces sp. NPDC107765, assembly GCF_055657085.1. Classification (NCBI taxonomy): domain Bacteria; kingdom Bacillati; phylum Actinomycetota; class Actinomycetes; order Kitasatosporales; family Streptomycetaceae; genus Streptomyces; species Streptomyces sp. NPDC107765. The sequence goes on from NZ_JBVKBL010000011.1 coordinate 177,103, forward strand.
GCCAGCCCCTCCAGGTCGACGGCCGCCAGCAGCTCCCGCGCCCTGGCCCGGGCCTTGCGCGGCGAGCGGCCGTCCAGGTGGGCCATCACCTCCAGCTGCTCGGCGGCGGTCAGGGACGGCAGCAGGTTCGGCTGCTGGAAGACCATGCCGAGGGCCGTCCGGCGCAGCGCGGTCAGCTCGGCGCGGCCGAGGCCCGTGGTGTCCGTGCCGTCGATCACCACCCGCCCGCGGTCCGGGCGGATCAGCGTCGCGGCGACCGCCAGCAGGCTGGACTTCCCCGACCCGGACGGCCCGATCACCGCGGTCATACAGCCGGCGGGCACGGTCAGCGAGACCGCGTCCAGCGCGGTCAGCCGGTCCTCGCCGTCGGGGTAGGTCAGGGTCACATCGGTCAGTTCGAGGCTCATCGGGCACTTCCCAGGGCGGTCAGCGGGTCGACGGAGGTGATGCGTCGGATGGACAGCGCGGCCCCGGCGGCGCCGAGCGCGATCATGACCAGGGCCGGGACCAGCACCGTGGGCGGGTCGAGGACGAACGGCACCGCGCCGCCGATGCCCGCACCCACCCCCGCCGCCACTGCGGTGCCCAGTCCCGTCCCGATCACCAGCAGGACGACGGCCTGGCCGAGCGCGTCCCGCAGCAGATAGCGGGTCGAGGCGCCCAGCGCCTTCAGCACGGCGACGTCGCCGCTGCGCTGGATCGTCCACACCGTGAAGAACGCGCCGATCACCAGGGCGGAGATGGCGAACAGGAAGCCGCGCATCAACTGGAGCGAGCCGTTCTCGGCGGTGTACGAGCCGATGGCCTGCAGGGCGTCGTCCAAGGGCACCGTCTTCGTGCCCAGCCGCCCGTCGGCGCCGGCGAGGCCCTGCGTCCCCGTGGTGGAGAGCGCCAGCACCGTCGCGCCCGGGGAGCCGCCGCCGGTGCCGCCCGTCAGGGACCGCCAGGCGGCGAGCGACGTCCAGACCACCGGGGTGTGGCTGTACATGGCCGCACCCGCCACCGCCGCCACCCGGAACGTGCGCCCGCCCAGCGACACCGAACCGCCGGCCCGCACCCCGAGCGAGGCCGCGGCCTTCTCCGAGAGCACCACCGCGCCGTCCCCGGCCCGCTCCTGCGCCGGGGCCAGCGGCGACCCGGGGCGCACCCCGAATGCCGACACCGCGGCCGCCCGGTCACCCGCCTCCGCCTTCGTCGTGGCGATCCCCAGCGGCTCGGCCCGCCGCACGCCGGGCACCCGCGCCCACTCCCTTACGGTCCGTTCGGCCAGCCGGGAGTCGGTGAAGGCGACCGCACGGCCCTCCAGGGGCGCCGAGAACACCAGGTGGTCGGCGGGCAGCCCGGTGATCGCCGAGGTGTTCTCCCGGCCCAGGCCCGCCGTCAGGCCCGACAGCAGACCCACCAGCACGGTGATCAGCACCACGACGGTGCCCATCAGGGCGAACCGCCCCTTGGCGAATCTCAGATCTCTCCAGGCGACGAACACGGGCTCGGCCATCCTCCGGGTCGGACGCCGGACCCACTGCCCGGCGGCTGGACCCCACCGTCGCCCGCCGGAGGGGGCCGCGGCATCGCGCCGCGGAGTGGTCCGCGGAGATCGAAAGGTGCGCCCCGGCATCAACCCTTCGGTTGATGCCGGGGGCCGTACCCGCCCGTAGCCTGAAGGAGCCGTGACCGAAGAAGCCGTGACCGCCCACTCCCTCACCCCCGTCCTGCGGGTCCTGCGCAGCTGCCTCCATCTGATGGTGGCCGCGCTGCTCGGCCTCGCCGCCGTCCGCGCGGTCGCCGATCACCGCCCGCACGCACCCGCGGTCCTGGCCACCGCCGTCGTGCTGTTCGCGCTCTACGTCGCCGGCCCCAGGCTGCCCCGGTTGCGCGGCTCCACCGGCGCCGCCGCCCTCTGGCTCACCGCCGTCGGGCTGGTCTGGCTGGTGCTGCTGGCCCTCACCCCGGACGGCGTCTGGCTGGCCTTCCCGCTGTTCTTCGTCCAGCTGCACCTCCTCCCGCTGCGCTGGGCGCTGCCCGCCGTCGCGGCCACCACCCTCGCCGCCGTCGCCGGCTTCGGATGGCACACCCACGCCCTCACCGTCGGCACGGTCCTCGGCCCGGCCCTCGGGGCGGCGGTCGCGGTCGCCGTCGTCCTCGGATACGAGGCGCTCTACCGCGAGAGCGAACAGCGCCGCCGCCTCATCGAGGAGCTCACCGCGGCCCGCAGCGAGCTGGCCGCCGCGGAGCACGCGGCCGGCGTGCTGGCCGAACGGGAGCGGCTGGCCCGCGAGATCCACGACACCCTCGCCCAGGGCCTCTCCAGCATCCAGCTGCTGCTGCGCGCCGCCGAGCGCGCCCTCCCCGAGCGGCCCGGGGCGGCGCTCGGGCACGTCCGGCAGGCCCGTACGGCCGCGGTCGACAACCTCGCCGAGGCCCGCCGGTTCGTCCGCGCGCTCAGCCCGCCCGACCTGGAGACCGGCTCGCTGCCCGCCGCCCTGGAGCGGCTGTGCGCCACCACGGAGCGCGCCTCCGGCCTGACCGTGCACTGCCAGGTCTCCGGCGCGCCCACCGCGCTCCCCACCCCGCACGAGGTCGCCCTGCTGCGCATCGCCCAGTCCGCGCTGGCCAACACCGTCCAGCACGCCGCGGCCGGCCGGGTCGAGCTGACCCTCAGCTACATGGACACCGAGGTCGCCCTCGACGTCGTCGACGACGGCACCGGATTCGTCCCGGCGCAGGTGCCCGCGCCGGGCTCCGCGGCGGCCTCCGGCACCGGCTTCGGGCTCGCCGCGATGCGCGCCCGGGCCCGCGCCCTCCAGGGCACCCTCGCCGTCGAGTCCGCCCCCGGAGAGGGCACCGCCATCGCCGTCACCCTGCCCTGCCCCGCAGCACCCGCCGGCCCGGAGGCCACGCCGTGACCAGGCCCGTGACCAGCCCCGCGCCCCCCATCCGGCTCCTGCTCGCCGACGACCACCCGGTCGTACGGGCCGGACTGCGCGCCGTCCTGGAGACCGAACCGGGCTTCGAGGTCGTCGCGGACGTGCCCACCGCAGAGGAGGCCGTCGAGCTCGCCGGGCGGTGCGAGGTGGACGTGGTCCTCATGGACCTCCAGTTCGGCGGGCGGATGCTGGGCTCGCAGGCCACCGCCGCAATCACCGCCCGGACCGGCGCCCCGCGCGTCCTGGTCCTGACCACGTACGACACCGACGCCGACATCCTCGCCGCCATCGAGGCCGGCGCCACCGGCTACCTCCTCAAGGACGCGCCGCCCGAGGAACTGGCCGCCGCGGTGCGCACCGCGGCGGCCGGGAAGTCCGCGCTCGCGCCCACCATCGCGCTGCGCCTGATGGACCGGATGCGGACACCCGCCACCGCGCTCTCCCGCCGCGAGACCGAGGTCCTCCAGCTCGTCGCGGACGGCCTGTCGAACGCCGCGATCAGCAAACAGCTCTTCCTCAGCCAGGCAACCGTCAAATCCCACCTTGTCCACATCTACTCCAAGCTGGGAGTGGACTCCCGCACCTCCGCGGTCGCCGCGGCCACCGCAAAGGGCCTGATCCGCCGCTGACGGCTGACGGCTGACCGCTGACCGCTGTCTCGCAGCTCCGGTGTGGCCCGGTCCGTGGTCGTCCGCTGCCCGCGGTCGTCTGGGGGACCGTCGGGGTCGTTCGGGCCCCGTCCGGGGTCTTCCGGGGTCTTCCGGGGTCCGTGAAACGACGCTGTCGGTGCCGGGTGCGACAATCTTCGACAGCAGGACAGCCGTACCGGCAGCACAAGGACCGGAACCGGCAGCCCGGCAGCAGAACCGCAAGACCGTACGACCGCAGAACCGCAAGACCGCACGACCGCAGAACTGCACCACCGCACCACCGCTCGCGATGATCGACGATCAGGGAGACCCGCCCATGGCACCCGCCATCCCAGCCTCGATGGACCGACCGCACTTCATCGGTATCGGCGGAGCCGGCATGTCGGGCATCGCCAAGATCCTCGCCCAGCGCGGCGCCCGGGTGGCCGGCAGCGACGCCAAGGACTCCCCGACCGCCGAGGCGCTGCGCGCCCTCGGCGTCACCGTCCACCTCGGCCACGCCGCCGAGCACCTCGCCGCCGACGCCACCAGCGTCGTGGTCTCCTCCGCGATCCGCCCCGACAACCCCGAGCTGGCCGCCGCCCACGAGCGCGGGATCCCCGTCGTGCACCGCTCCGACGCCCTCGCCGCCCTCATGGAGGGCCTGCGCCCGATCGCCGTGGCCGGCACGCACGGCAAGACCACGACCACCTCCATGCTCGCCGTCTCCCTCGGCGCCCTCGGCCTCAAGCCGTCCTACGCCATCGGCGGCGACCTCGACGCACCCGGGTCCAACGCGGAGCACGGCACCGGCGAGATCTTCGTCGCCGAAGCCGACGAAAGCGACCGCAGCTTCCACAAGTACGCCCCCGAGGTCGCCATCGTCCTCAACGTCGAGCTGGACCACCACGCCAACTACGCCTCGATGGACGAGATCTACGAGTCCTTCGAGACCTTCGTGGGCCGCATCCGCCCCGGCGGCACCCTGGTCATCTCCGCCGATCATGCTGGCGCCCGCGAGCTGACCGAGCGGATCACCGGCCGCCACGACATCGAGGTCGTCACCTACGGCGAGGCCAAGGACGCCGACGTGCGCATCCTCAAGGTCAACCCCCGCGGCCTGACCAGCGACGTCACGGTCACGCTCACCAGCGGCAAGATCCTCACCTTCACGGTCTCCGTCCCCGGCCGGCACTACGCCAGCAATGCCGTCGCCGCCTTGGCCGCCGGCGTCGCCCTGGACCTGCCGCCGCACAACCTCGCCTCCGCGCTCGGCAAGTACACCGGGGTCAAGCGCCGCCTCCAGCTCAAGGGCGAGGCGGCCGGCGTCCAGGTCATCGACTCCTACGCCCACCACCCGACGGAGATGACCGCCGACCTGGAGGCCATCCGCGGCGCCGCCGAGGGCTCCCGGGTCCTGGTCGTCTTCCAGCCGCACCTCTTCTCCCGCACCCAGGAGCTCGGCACGGAAATGGGCCAGGCGCTCGCCCTCGCCGACGCCTCCGTTGTGCTGGACATCTACCCGGCCCGCGAGGACCCGATCCCGGGCGTCACCAGCACCCTGATCATCGACGCCGCGCGCGCCGCCGGCGCCGAGGTCACCGCCGAGAGCGACAAGTCCGCCGTCCCGGACGTCATCGCCGGAATGGCCCGACCCGGTGACCTTGTTCTCACCATGGGCGCGGGCGATGTGACCGACCTCGGCCCCGCCATCCTGACCCGCCTGGGCAACTGAGCCGGAGGAGGCCCCAGATGCCGTACGAGATCGACAAGCCCGAAGAGCAGTGGCGCGCCGAGCTGACCCCCGCCGAGTACCAGGTACTCCGCCAGGCCGGCACCGAGCCCGCCTTCGTCGGTGAGTACACCGACACCAAGACGTCGGGCCTCTACTCCTGCCGCGCCTGCGGCGCCGAACTCTTCCGCTCCGACACCAAGTTCGAGAGCCACTGCGGCTGGCCGTCCTTCTACGACCCCAAGGACTCCGACGCCGTCGAGCTCCTGGAGGACCGTTCGCACGGCATGCTCCGCACCGAAGTCCGCTGCGCCCGCTGCGGCTCCCACCTCGGCCACGTCTTCGAGGGCGAGGGCTACCCCACGCCTACGGACCAGCGGTACTGCATCAACTCGATCTCGCTGCGGCTGGTTCCGGACGAGGGCGATCCCGGTTCGCATGGGGAGCACAAGCCGTAGGCCGACGCGTCCGGCAGCATTTTGAGACTCCTTGCTGACGCGCGAGGACAGCTGCCGAACTGCCCGGAGGAGCACCGCCGGTGTGTGCGGGCACATGACGAGGGGGCCGGACGAATCGTCCGGCCCCCTCGTCGTGCGCGCTTACACCTGCCTGTGGCCTGGTGACCCACGAAGAGCAGCTTTGATGGGCCAACTGAAGTCGAAGTTGGCCTCACTTCCGCTTTGCGAAAACCCGTTGGCGAAGCACGGCGACCACTGATACTCCTCCGGGGGCCGTGCGAGAGAACGAGGAGGTGGTACCCGTGAACGCAGTATCGAATTGGGTGCTCCCCTCCGGGGTCACGGTCAGGCGATAGGTCGTCCGGGAGCACCGTTCCAGAGCACTCCCGAAGGCACGACCATGCAATTCACTTCCGGACGGCGCCTCGACGACGGTGTCCTCGAACGCGAATTCACCCTCGGCGAGATCCCCGGCACCCTGTGGACACCTGAATCCGCCGCCCCGGCCCCGCTGATCCTCATCCAGCCAGGGCGGCGGGGAAGGCGAACGAGGCGACGAGCGGCGGGGAATTCGACGCGGGGTGCGTGGAATCTGCGGTGACACAGGGGGCGGTCGGCAGGTGGTCGGCCTACCGGCGTGGCGGGCAGGAACCGGGTGGTGCCCACGAAAGCTTCGGCTTTTGTGGGCACCGTCGCGTTTCCCGCCGGAAGGGTTCCGGGTCAGGCCGGCATGGTGATGGCGGTCACCACCAGGCCCTCCTCGACCAGCCAGCGGCCGGTGAACTCGGTGAGTTCGGTGCCGTTGACGAGCGGGCCGGGGACGAGGAGGCGGGCGGTGAAGGTGGCGTCGGTGGGGTCGAGGGTGAGCAGGGCGTCCTCGAAGCCGAGCCAGCGGTGGGCGAGGGGGTACCACGCCTTATAAACGCTCTCCTTCGCGCTGAAGATCAGGCGGTCCCAGGCGATCTCCGGTTCGAGGTCGGCCAGATGGTGCAGCTGCGCGCGTTCCTCGGGGAGGGTGACGAGCTCCATGACGCCCGGGTCGGAGACCGGGAGGTTGGGTTCGGCGTCCAGGCCGACGGTCCGGATGTCCCGTTGGCGGGCCACTGCTGCGGCGCGGTAACCGGTGCAGTGCGTCATCGCGCCGACGATGCCTTCCGGCCACTCCGGCGCCCGGTCGCGGCCGGGGAGCAGCGGCGCCGGGGCGATGCCCAGCCGGGACAGTGCGGCGCGGGCACAGCCGCGTACCGTGCCGAACTCCCGCTGGCGCTTGGGCACGGCGCCTTCCACCAGCGCCCATTCCTCGGGGAACATCTCGGACAGCGGGGCGTCCTCGAAGGACTCGGCGGTCACGATCGGTGCCGGGAGCAGCTTGTCGATCATGCCAGGGCCCCCGTGGTGCCGGAACCGACGGTGGCCGGGGCCGGCAGGATCTGCACCGGACGGCCCGGTGCGCCGGAGCGGCGCCGCCATTCCCGGGGATAGCCGAGCGAGACCTCCTGGTGCGGGACGCCGTCGCAGACCAGCAGGCGGGGGATGTGCAGATGGCCGTAGACCACGGTGGCGGCACGGAACCGGCGCGGCCAGTCGGCGGTCGCCTCCGTGCCGCACCACAGTGCGAAGTCCGGGTACCACAGCGGGTTGGTGGGCTCCCGGACCACCGGCCAGTGGTTGATCAGGATGGTCGGCAGGTCCTCCGGCAGGGCCGCGAGCCGGGCCTCGGTGGCCGCCACCCGGGCCCGGCACCAGTCCTCGCGGGTGGGATACGGGTCCGGGTGCAGATGGAACTCGTCCGTGCACACCACCCCGGCCCGCTCGGCCTGGGCGAGTGCCTCCTCCTTGGACGTCACGCCCGGTCGCCGGAAGGTGTAGTCGTAGAGCAGGAACAGCGGGGCGAGGACGACCGGGCCGCCGGCCCCCTCCCAGACCGGGTACGGGTCCTCGGGCGTCAGCACGCCCAACTCCCGGCAGATCTCCACCAGATGCTCGTACCGCGCCACCCCGCGCAGCTGCACCGGGTCGTCGGCGGGGGTCCACAGCTCGTGGTTGCCCGGCACCCACACCACCTTGGCGAAGCGTTCGCTGAGCAGGCCGAGCGCCCAGCGGATGTCGGCGACGTACTCGCCCACGTCGCCGGCGATCAGCAGCCAGTCGTCGACGGACTCCGGTCTTAACCCCTCGACGATCTCGCGGTTCTCGGCATAGCGGACGTGCAGATCGCTGACCGCGACCAGGGTGCCGGGCCCGTGGGCCGGTGCGGGGTGCGGGGACGGGGCGGGGGCGGGGCGGGGCGCGGCGGGGCCGTCGGCGCCGGGAGCGCCGGGAGCGCCAGGGGTGAGGGTGCGGATCTCGTAGGTCACCCTCGCAGTAAAGACGGTGCGCCGGGGAGAGTGAAGGGCGGGCCGGGGGACGGGCGGTGTGTCACCGGTCCGGGTGTGCCGGGGGAGGCAACGCCCCTGCTCCCTCCCCCCCCGCGTCACCGTTCCGGTTGTGGCGGTGGCATGGCCGCCGTGGGGCGCCCGGTGGTCCCGGGGGACGGTGTGCCGCCGCCGCGGATGCGGGTGGCCAGCCACAGGTCGAAGCGGTCGTCCGGATCGTTCAGCCGGCGCCCCGTCAGTTCCATGGCCTTCTCGAGGCGGTTGCGGACGGTGTGCCGGTGCACGCCGAGCCGGCGGCTGGTGGCGTCCCAGGCGCCGCCGGTCTCCAGCCAGCCCGCCAGGGTGGCGATCAGTTCCTCGCCGTGGTCCGCGAGGTCGAGCGGGCCGAGCACGGTGTCGGCGTAGCCCTGCAGCGTGCGGCGGTCGCCGAGGTCGAGCAGCAGCCGGCTGGCCTGGCTCTGCCGGGCCTCGGCCGGTTCGCCCGACGCCCGGCTGACGGCCAGCAGACCGGCCGCCTGCCGCAGCGACACCCGCACCGCCTCCGGTGCGGTGACCGGCCCGATGCCGGCCGGCCGGCGGGGCGCGAAGCGGGCCAGTACGTCCCGGATGTCCAGGTCCTCGCCAACCACCGCCTCGATCATCCGGCCGGCCGGCCCGCCCGGTGTGCGGTCCGGTCCACCGGCCGGGGTGGCGTCTGTGGTGCCGCCCAGGGTGTCGTTGGTGGTGCCGTCCGGGGTACCGCCCACGACCCGGACCAGTCCGCCGGGCATCGCCAGGGCGAGATCGGCGGCCATTTCCTGGGCGGCGGACTCGGCGGTGGGCCCGTCGGCGGGTTCGGGGGCCGCCGGACCGGAACCGGCTCGCGAGGCCCGCGTGCGCGCGTCGTCCCCGCTCACCGCCTCCACCACCACGCCGCGCACCCGCTCGGTCGTCAGCCCCACCGAGTGCAGCATGTCCCGGGCCCGGCCGGGTGCCGGATGTTCCTCGGCCAGCAGTTCCGACAGCAGCGCCGACCGGCGTCGGCGCTCCGGCTCGTCACGCAGGTGGCGGCGCTCCAGCTCCAGCGAGAGCAGCGAGACCAGACCGGGGACCACCGACCGGGCGGCGTCGTCCGGACGGCCGGTGAGCAGCAGCAGGCCGCGCAGCCGCCGCGCGCCCAGCGGCTGCACCTCCAGCTGTTGCCCGCCGGCCGTGCTGGACGCGCTGCCGCGCAGCCCGCGCGCGGCGACCCGGTCGAGCAGATCGCGGGCCTGGGCAAGTGGGGTGCGCGGCTCCCGCTCGCCCGCCGCCAGCAGTCGGCCGAGCGGATCGAGCACCGCCGCGCCGACACCCGTGGCGGCCGTCCACTCCGCCAGCATCGGCCGCAGCCCGTCACCGGCCGCCGCCGCGGTCAGCCGCCGCTGGGTGGCGAACGCCCGGTGCAGCGCCGCGCGCTGCTCGGTGGCGCGGGCGTCGAAGACCGCCTTGGTGACCGCGATGAACGGCACCTCGTCCGGCACCGTCAGCAGCGGCAGCCCGGCCTCCTCGGCCGCGGTCACCAGCGGCTCCGGCGCCTCCTGGTACGGCAGCCCCTGCCCCAGCCCGAGCGCCAGGCAGGCCGCCCCGCCCTCGGCGACATCCCGGACGTACGCCCGGCAGGCGGCCGGCTCCATGGGCAGCAGCAGGCCGATGGTCATCAGGAGTTCGCCGCCCTGGAGCCACTTGCCGGGCGACAGCAGGTCCGAGACGGTCGCGGCCTCGATCGGGCGGGCCAGCAGGTGCGGCGGCACGTCGTAGGTGACCGAGAGGCGGAGGTCGGGCCGGGCCAGCAGGTCCGAGAGATGCAGCGGCACAGACCCAGTGTCCACCACCTGTCCATCGGAGGGACGATCGGGCGGTCGAGGCGACCCGGCGGCGTGGCGCACCGGCGTGCCCGCGGACGCCCACCGCCCCGCCCGAGCCGGCTCACGGCCCCAGGACCACCACCGACTCCGGGGGCAGGCGGAGGATGCCGTCCGCGCCCGGCAGCCGGGCCGCCGGCCAGCCCGCCAAGGCTTGCAGGGCCGGCCGCCGGCCGCCGTCCCCGGCCGGCAGCGGTACCGCGGCGGTCGCCTCCGGCGAGAGGTTGACGGCGACCCGCAGCGGACCGCGGCACAGCAGCAGCCAGCGCGCCGCCTCGTCGAAGCGGACCGAGGTGTGCCGGGGGTCCGGGTCGGTCAGCGCGGGCAGTTCACGACGGAGCGCCAGCAGCGTGCGGTACCAGGCCAGCAGCCCGGCGTGCGGGGCCACGGCCGGCTCGGACCAGTCCAGTACGCAGCGGTCACGGGTGGCCGGATCCTGCGGGTCGGGCCACTCGGCGCGCTCACCCGTCCAGGCGTGCTCGGCGAACTCCCGCCGCCGGCCGGCCCGTACCGCCTCCGCCAGCTCGGGGTCGGTGTGGTCGGTGAAGTACTGCCAGGGCGTGCGTGCCCCCCACTCCTCGCCCATGAACAGCATCGGGGTGAACGGCGCGCACAGCACCAGCGCACCGGCGCAGGCCAGCAGGCCGGGGGAGAGGCCGGCGGCGAGCCGGTCGCCGAGTGCCCGGTTGCCGATCTGGTCGTGCGTCTGGGCGTAGGCCAGCAGCCGGTACGCCGGGGTCTCCCGCAGGTCCAGCGGTGCGCCGTGCGGCCGGCCGCGGAAGCTGGAGTACGTACCGTCGTGGAAGAAGCCGCCGGTCAGGGTCTTGGCGAGGGCGGCGAGCGGGGCCCGTGCGAAGTCCGCGTAGTAGCCCTGGGACTCACCGGTGAGCGCGGTGTGCAGGGCGTGGTGGAAGTCGTCGTTCCACTGGGCGTGCAGGCCCTGGCCGCCGCTGCCGCGCGGCGCGGTCGTCCGCGGATCGTTCTGGTCGGACTCGGCGATCAGGAACAGCGGGCGGTGCAGCCGGCCGGCCAGCGCGTCCACGGCGGCGGACAGCTGGGCCAGGAAGTGCGGGCTCCGGTCGTCGTGCAGCGCGTGCACGGCGTCCAGCCGCAGCCCGTCGAGCCGGTAGTCGCGCAGCCAGGACAGCGCGCTCCCGAGGAAGTAGGCGCGGACCTCGTCGGAACCGGGCGCGTCGAGGTTGACCGCCGCGCCCCACGGCGTGTGGTGGGCGTCGGTGAAGTACGGGCCGAATTCCGGGAGATGGTTGCCGGACGGGCCGAGGTGGTTGTGCACCACGTCGAGGACCACGCCCAGGCCCAGGCCGTGCGCCGCGTCCACGAACCGCTTCAGCCCCTCGGGCCCGCCGTACGGCTCGTGCACCGCCCAGGGCGCGATCCCGTCGTAACCCCACCCGTGGACGCCCGGGAACGGACAGACCGGCATCAGTTCGATGTGGGTGATGCCCAGGTCGGCCAGGTGCCGCAGGCGCGCGGCGGCGGCGTCGAAGGTGCCCTCCGGGGTGAACGTCCCGATGTGCAGCTCGTACAGGACCGCGCCGGGCAGCGGGCGGCCGGACCACGGATGGCGCCAGCCGAACCGGTCGTGCTCGACGACCGCGGCCGGGCCGCCGGGACCCTCCGGCAGCCGGGCGGCCCGGGGGTCGGGCAGCGCCGGCCCGTCGTCGAGCCGGAAGGCGTAGCGGTCGCCGTCGCGGGCCGGCGCCTCGGTGCGCCACCAGCCCGCGCGGGCGTCGTCCGGCGCCATCGGAATCTCTGGTTCCGCAGCCCGCTCGCCCGCCCACCGGAGAGCCACCCGTCCGGCGCGCGGCGCCCACACCTCGAACAGCACGGCCGTCCTCCTTCGTTCGCACCCGGTCCGGACGACCCAAGCACGCCGGCGCGCCGCCCGACAGCCCGACGTGGCGGCACGGGCCGACATCGCGCCAATGCGCGCGTCCGTTCCGGCGAGGTGACGGGCCTGTGACGGGCCGTATGACGGGCCGTCCGGCACCGCCCGGGACCGTCCGGTGCCGCGCACCGGCCTCGCCTGGACAGCGGCTCGCGGGAGCCCGACAATCACGGCATGACTTCGCTGGAGTTCCCCGCGCGTCCGGCGCGGCCGTCGGACGCCGACCGGGAACGCGCCCTTGACCTGCTGCGGGACGGCGCGGCACAGGGGCGGCTGTCCCAGGACACCTTCCTGCGGCGGCTGGAACTCGTGCTCACCGCCCAGGAGAACGCCGAACTCGACCTGCTCACCGCCGACTTGGCGAGCCGCGGCAAGGTCCAGGGCACCATGCTGCGGATGGTCGGCCGGGTCTCGGCGTTCCACCTCCGGGTGCGCCGGGCCTGGCGGATGGAGCGGCTGCCCAAGCTGCTGCTGCCCGAACCGAGCCCCCTCCCGCTGGTCATAGGGCGGGCACCGGGCGTCGGCCTGCGGCTCAACCACGAGACGGTCTCCCGCGCGCACGCCGAGCTGCGCAGCGCCGGCAAGGGCTGGCTGCTGCGCGACCTCGGCTCCACCAACGGCACCTGCGTCAACGGCCGGCGGGTGGTCGGCGAGATCCCGGTCGGCCCCGGCGACCACATCACCTTCGGCCACGTGGACTACGTCCTCACGGAGCGCTGAACCCCCGCCTCCGGGACGTCGGAGCGCACCGGACGGTCCCCCGACGGGCTGGACGTCCACACCCCCTCGCCGTGCGTCAGACCGGGCAAGTCCTGCTGGACCCGCGGCACATGACGCGCCGCAAGGGCTCCGCTGATCAGCCAGGACCGTCGGCCGCCGGTGGTCCGGTCGAGCTCCGCGCCGAGCGCCGCGAGCCGGGCGGTCACCGGCGCCAGCGCGTCCACCGGGACCTCCGCCTCGAAGGCGTGGTACGGCTCGTAGACCCGGGTGCCGGCCCGGTCGAGCGCCCGCAGCAGGACGCCCGGGGTCACCGCCCGGAAGTCCCCGGCCGTGCTCAGCGGCCCGATGAACCCGGACCGGGTCAGCACGACCCGGCAGTCCGTCACCGCCAGGCCGCGCGGACCGCTGCGCAGGGTGGCCAGCACGCTCTCCTCGACGGCCTGGTGGAAGCCGTGCGGCAGGGCGCCCAGTTCGGTCTCGTAGGTGAAGACCGGACCGGAGCCGCGGGCGCCCGGCTCGACCCGCAGCCCGACCGTGGCCCACGGCCCGGTGTGCCCGCGCCGGGCGATCTCCGCCAGCGCCTCGCCGACCCCGCAGGGCCGTTCCACGCACACCACCCGGCTCGGTGCGAAGCCCGCCTCGATGCCGTACTCCTGACGCAGCGTCGCCGCCAGCACCTCCTTCTGCACCTCGCCGTGCAGCAGCACCGACGTCGCGCCGTCCGGCGCCGGGCGGACCGCCAGCAGCGGGTCCTGGTCGGCCAGCGTCAGCAGCGCGGCGCGCAGGGCGGCGGCGCGCTCCGGGTCGCGGGCGTGCACCACGGATTCGAGGGTGGGGGAGGGGAAGTGGGCGGGGCCGTCCGCGGTGTCGCCGGGCGGACCCAGCCGGTCGCCGGTCCGGACGCCGGGCAGCCCGCGGACCACCGCGATGTTGCCGGCGGTCAGCGGCCCGTCGTCCCCGGGTGGCCGCCCGACGACGTCGAGTGCGGTGATCCGGCCGGTGAGCGGCTCGCCGCCGGCGCGGTGCAGCTCGACCCGCTGCCGGGCCCGCAGCTCGCCCGCAAACAACCGGAGGTACGCCCTCCGCTCGCCCTGTGGCGGCTGGTGCACGGCGAAGACCGTGCCGCGCGGCGGACCGCCCGGCCCGGCCGGAGCCGGCGGGATCAGCCGGACCATGCCGTCGACCAGCGCCCGGACGCCCTGACCGCCGAGCGCCGAGCCGAAGAACAGCGGATGCAGCGAACCGTCGGCCGTCCGGGCGGACAGCGCCGCCCGCAGCTGCTCCGCGTCCGGCGGCGAGCCCTCGACGAGCCGGGCCAGCACCGACTCGTCCACCTCCGCCACGGACTCCGCGATCCGCTCGCGCACCTTCGGATCCGCCGGCGCGTACGGCACCGCGCGGGCCTGCGGGGTGCCGAGACCGGTCACGGACGTCAGGGGCACGACGGCCGGGGTCAGCAGCCGGCGGATGTCGGCCACCAGCTCCTCGCCGCGGGCGCCGGGCCGGTCGATCTTGTTGACGAAGAGCAGGGTGGGCATGCGCAGCCGCCGCAGCGTCCGCATCAGCACCCGGGTCCTGGCCTGGACGCCCTCCACCGCGGACAGCAGCAGCACGGCGCCGTCGAGCACGCCGAGGGCCCGTTCGACCTCGGCGATGAAGTCCGAGTGGCCGGGGGTGTCGATCAGATTGACCTGGACGTCGCCGACGGTGAAGGAGGCGACCGCCGAGCGGATCGTGATGCCGCGCTGCCGCTCCAGCTCGCCGGTGTCGGTCCGGGTGTCACCGGCGTCCACACTGCCGAGCCGGTCGATGACGCCGGTGTCGAACAGCAGCCGCTCGGTGAGGCTGGTCTTACCCGCGTCGACGTGGGCGAGAATCCCGATGTTCAGGGTGTGCGAAAGGTGCATGGAAGGGGGCGTCCTCGAAGACGGTCGTCCGGATGGGGCGATGAGTCGTTCCGAGGAATCCGCGCATCCCGTTGCTCCTGTTCAGTCATTCCTGTGTACCGGGCCATGGTGGCAGCCGTGCGCCGGACCGCAACCGAATTAACGGGCGGCCCGGCGCACGGTGCCGGTGCTCGGTGCCGGCGCTCAGTGCTGGTGCAGCCCCCGCCCCGCCAGCGTCAGGAAGGTCTCGCCGACCGCCTCCGACAGCGTCGGATGGGCGTGCACGAGCTGCGCCACATCGGACGGTTCGGCGTCCCAGGCCACGATCAGCTGGCTCTCCGCGATCATCTCCGAGACCTGCGGCCCCACCAGATGCACGCCCAGCACCGCCCCGGTGGCCGCACCCGCCGCCCCCTCGGCCGCCGCGATCACCTTCACCAGGCCGCCCTTGCCGTGCACCATGCCCTTCGCGGTCGCGGTCAGCGGCAGGGTGTTGACCTGGACGGCCAGCCCCCGGGCCCGCGCCTCCTCCTCCGTCAGACCGACCGAGGCGGTCTGCGGCGAGGAGTACGTCACCCGCGGCACCGTCGCGTAGTCCACCGGACGGGACGGCACCCCCGCCAGCGTCTCGGCCACCAACAACCCCTCGGCGAACGAGGCATGGGCGAGCCCCAGGGACGGCGGCGGCAGCAGGTCCCCCACCACGTGGATGCCCGGAACCGCGGTCTCCAGCCGCGACCAGTCCGCCGGCACCACGAACCCCCGCTCGTCGGTGGCCAGCCCGGCCGCCGCCAGCCCCAGCCCGTCGGTCACCGGCGCCCGCCCCACCGCCACCAGCAGCCGCTCCGCCTCGACCACCACCTCCGCACCCTTGGAGGTCCGTACGGTCGCCCGGACCCCGTCCGGAAGGATCTCGCTCCCGACGAGCATGGAACCGGTCCGGACCGCGATACCGCGCTTCTTCAGCCCGCGCGCCAGATGGCGGCCCACATCGGCGTCCTCCAGCGGCAGCAGCCGCTCGGCCGCCTCGACGAGCGTGACCTCGGCCCCCATGGACCGGTGGAACGAGGCGTACTCGACACCGATCGCGCCCCCGCCCAGCACCAGCACCGACCCCGGAAGCTCCTCGGCGAACAGCGCGTCATCGCTGGTCACGACGGTCCGCCCGTCCGCCGCCAGCCCCGGCAGCAGCCGCGGCCGGGACCCGGTGGCCAGCACGATGCCGCGCCCGGCCGTGAACTCCCCGGCGCCCTCCACCTGCACCGTACGCGGCCCGGTCAGCCGCGCCGCACCCCGCAGCACCCGCACTCCCGCGGTCCGCAGATGCCCCTCCACGCCCTGGTGGTTGCGCGAGACGATGCCGTCCCTGGTGGCCACCAGCGCCGGCCAGTCCAGCGCGTCCACACGGGCCTTGACGCCCCATCGCTCCCGGGCCTCCGCGATCCCGTCCACCAGCTCCGCGGCGTGCAGCATCGCCTTGCTGGGGATGCAACCGCGGTGCAGACAGGTGCCGCCGATCAGATCCCGCTCGGCCAGCACCACCCGCAATCCCAGAGCAGCGGCCCGCAGCGCCGTGCTGTACCCGCCGGTGCCCCCGCCGATCACGATGACGTCGGGCGCGGTGAATCGATCCCTCTCACTCATGGGCCCAGCCTCCGCCCACCTGCACTCATGAGTCCAAGGCAATGTTTTTATGGAGCCGATGAACAACCGTCATACCGATGTGCCGGGAGCAACGGTGAGCAACCACCACGGCGCCACAGACACACACGGGGGAGGCCGGCCATGAGCCTGCGGCAGATGGAATACCTCGTAGCCGTGGTGGAAGAGGAGTCCTTCACCCGCGCCGCCGAGGCCCTGCACGTCACCCAGTCCGCCCTCTCCCACCAGATCAAGGCACTGGAACGGGAGGTCGGCGGCCCGCTGCTGGAGCGGATGCCGCGCGGCGTACGGCTGACCGCGATGGGCCGGGCCTACTTCCCGCACGCCGAACTCGCCGTACGCAGTGCCCGGCAGGCCCGGCGCGCCGCACTGGCCGCGGGCGGCGCCCGGACCGGAGAACTCCACATCGCCACGGTGCACGCGCACGCCCTCGGGGTGCTGCCGGAGGTCTGCGCCCGCTGGGCCCGGTCCCGGCCCGGCGTACGCCTGGTGCTGCACGAATACGCCACCACCGGTGAGCTGGAGGAACAGATGGCGCGCGGGGTGGCCGACATGGCGCTGGGGCCCCGCCCCAAGGACTGGCCGGGGCCGGTCGGCGTCGTCGGAAGCGAGCGCATGGTGCTGGTGGTCCCGCACGGCGATCCGCTCGCCGCCCGGTCCTCGGTGCGGCTGGCGGACCTCGCGGACCGGCCCTGGGTGCGCTGCAGCCTGGAGCCGGTGGTCGACGGCCGGCGCTGGCTGGACCTGGAGTGCGAACGGGTCGGCTTCACCCCGCGCACCGCGGTCCGCACCCAGCACACCTCGACCGCCGTCCGGATGGCCTCGGCGGGCGTCGGGGTGCTGCTCACCGCGGCCCATGAACTGACCGGCCTGGACTGCGCGTCGGTGCCCACCGACCCACCGTGGCGCCGCGACATCACGGTCTTCTCGCGGGTCCAACTGACCGGCGCCGCCGCCGAGTTCACCGAACTCCTGCGCACGACCGGCCCCACGGCCACCGACCCGGCGGACGCTCCCTGAACCGGGCCACCGCCCGCCTCTGTAGGAGGCCGCCGCCGGCCCGTCACTCCCGTACGAACAACGCCACCGGCGACCGGGCCAGCAGCTCGCTCAGCCCCACCACCTCGCCGCCCGGCAGTTCCCGCCCGGTTCCCCCGGTCAGCGCATCGCGCCAGGGACCGCCCGGCGGCATCCGCAGCCCGGTGTCCCACCAGCCACCGGTCTCCACCAGGCGCAGCGACAGCCGGGTCACCACCGTCAGCACCCGCCCGGTACGGCAGAAGGCGACACAGTGCTCGGCCGCCGGGCCCTCCGCGTACACCGGGGTGTACGAGCCGGCCGCGCCGAACCACTCCGGATGCGCCCGCCGCAGCCGCAGCGCCACGGCGGTCAACCGCAGCTTCTCCCCGGCCAGATCGAGCGGCGCGCCCCCACCGTCCGGCCCGCCGTCCGTACCACCCTCCGGCCTCCCGTCCGGTCCGCCCTCCGCCCCTCCGTCCAGTTCGGCGAGCAGTTCAGGGCGGAAGGCGGCGGGCCGCCGGTTGTCCGGGTCGACCAGTGCGGAGTAGGTGAGTTCGGTCCCCTGATAGAGGTCCGGGACGCCCGGCATCGTCAGATGCAGCAGCGCCGCACCCAGGACGTTGGCGCGGATGTACGGCGCGAGCTGCGCCGTCAGCGCGGCCAGCGGCGCGGCCGTCACGCCGCACGGCCCGGTCCGTACGAACTCCGTAACAGCCTCCTCGTACGCCGCGTTCGGCTCCGTCCACGAGGTGCGCAGTCCGGCCTCCCGCACGGCCTTGAGGACCGCGGGCGCCACCCGCCCCCAACTCTCGCCGGGTGGTGCCCCCATGGCCGCCGGCCCGTCGGCGGTGGCGCCCAGGCCGAACGCGGTCTGCCAGGCCAGCCAGGAGACCATCGGATCGGCCGGCCCGGCAGCGGGCAGCAACGCCGCCCCGGCGCCGCACACCGCGTCCTCTCCCATTCCGGCCAGCAAGTCCCGCCACCGGTCCGGGCACTCCGACAGCACCGCGATCCGGGCCCGGACGTCGGCGCTGCGCTTGGTGTCGTGCGTGGAGAGCACCGTGCCGGTCGCCGGCCAGTCCCGCTGGATGCGGGCGCCGTACGCATGGAACGCCTCCGGGCCGAGCGAGGGCTCACCGGGGTCGCCGCCCACCTCACACGCCGACAGCAGCACCGGGTAGCGGTAGAAGGCGGTGTCCTCCACGGACTTGGCGTGCAGCGCGGACGCCGTCTGGGCGAAACGGGCGGCGAAGTCGGCCCGGTCGAGCCGGTCGAGCCGGTCGAGCCGGTCGAGCCGGTCGAGCCGGTCGAGGCGGCCAGGACGGTCGGCCTGGTCGGCCCGTACGGTTCGGTCGGGACCGTCGGCCCGGTGGGGACCGTCGGCAGCGCCCGGGGCCTCGTCGAGCGCCGCTTCACCGTCCGCGCCGAGCCCCAGCGCGAGATCGTGGATCAGGTCCACCGCCCGGGCCTCCTCGGGCACCCGGAACGCGGTGCGCGCCCCGACCGCCGCCCGGCCCAGCATCGCCGCGTCCTGCACCGCCCGCGAGGCGTCCCCGGCGTACGGCCGGTAGACCGGCAGCCGGACCAGCAGTTCCCGAAGCGCCTGCCGCAACGCCCACGGCGCATGGTCGCCGGGCCGCGGATCGCGCGCACTGATCCGGGCCGCGGTACGCACCAGCCGCTCCACCTCGGCGGCCAGGTCATGGCTGACCACCTCGTAGGCGGCCCGGCGCACCGTCTCCTCCCAGTCGCCGCCCTCGTCGGCCAGCGGCGTGACGAAGTCCCGGTAGTGGGAGAAGAGCCGCCCGGCGCCCTGCGGGCAGACGAACAGCCCGTCGATGTGGCGCAGCGCGTCATAGCCCGTGGTGCCCGCGCACGCCCAACTGCCGGGCAACTGCTCCTCGCCCGTGAGGATCTTCTCGACGACCGTCCAGCGCCCGCCGGTGGCCTCCCGAAGCCGCGCCAGATAGCCACCGGGGTCGGCCAGCCCGTCCGGGTGGTCGATGCGCAGCCCGTCGATGACGCCCTCGCGGATCAGCCGCACCACCGTCGCGTGCGTCGCCTCGAAGACCTCCGGCTCCTCGACGCGCACCGCGATGAGGTCCGAAATGGTGAAGAAGCGACGGTAGTTCAGCTCACTGCGGGCCAGCCGCCACCAGGCGAGGCGGTACCACTGCGCCTCCAGCAGGTGCGGCAGCGGCAGTTCCTCGGTACCGGGGCGCAGCGGGAAGACCTTGTCGTGGTAGCGCAGCACCCGGTCCTCCGGGTCGACGCGGAGGTGCCGTGCCTCGTCGCCGATCCGCCCGCCCAGCACCGGCAGCAGCAGCTGGCCGTCGTGCCCGCCGTCCCAGTCGACGTCGAACCAGCGGGCGTACCGGGACGCCGGGCCGTCCCGCAGGACCTCCCACAGCGGTGTGTTCAGAAACGTCGACCCCGGCACCGCCATGTGGTTCGGCACGATGTCGACGACCAGCCCGAGGCCGTGCGCCCGGGCCGTCGCCGCCAGTGACCGCAGGCCCGGCTCGCCGCCCAGTTCGGCCCGTACTTCCGTGTGGTCGACGACGTCGTAGCCGTGCGTGGACCCCGGCACCGCCTCCAGCACCGGCGACAGGTGCAGATGGGACACGCCCAGCGCGGCCAGATGGGGGACCACCCGCTCGGCGGCCGAGAACGGGAAGTCCGGCTGGAGCTGCAGCCGGTAGGTGGCGGTCGGCGACACACTCGAGGGCTCCGTCATGGGAACACCCGTACCCCGCCGACGGCCCGTTCTGTCATCGCTGCGCGGCATTGGCGTCGTCGTTTCCTCCCACCCGCTGCGCCGGGGCGGCAGGCCGCTTCGTACGTCCGGTGCGTACGGCGCCGCAGCCCCCGACGGATAGCGTCGGGCGATGACCGCCGTCACCGCCTACCGCCGGGTGATCGCCCTGAGCGGGCCGCTGCTGCCCGTCGTGTCCTTCCTCGGCCGGCTCCCGACCGCCATGTGCCAGCTCGGCAGCCTCCTGCTGGTGGCCGACACCAGCGGCTCACTGGCCACCGCGGGCCTCGTCGGCGGGGCCCTGGCGGCGGGTCAGACGGCCGGCGGGCCGCTGCTCGGCCGGCTCGCCGACCGGCACGGCCAGCGTCCGGTGGTGCTGGCCGCCTGCTGGTGCGACGCGCTCGCTGTGGCCGCCTTGGTGGCCGCCGCCCTGGCCCGGGCCGGGACGCTGCCGCTGGTGCTGCTCGCCCTGCTGGCCGGGGCCGCCGTACCGCAGGTCGGCCCGCTCGCCCGGACCCGGCTGGTCGCGCTGGCCCGCCGGGCCCGGGCCGACGACCGCACGGTCACCACCGCGCTGTCCTTCGAGGGCACGTTGGACGAGGTGTCGTTCGTGCTCGGCCCGGCCCTGGTGGGGCTGTCCGCGACGCTCGCCCGGCCGGCCGTCGCGCTCGCCCTGGCCGCGGTGCTGCTGGCCGTCTGCGGTTCGGCGTTCGCGCTGCACCCGACGGCGGCCGCGGTCCGGCCCGCCGGACGGCAACCGGCCGCCGCCGCACCGGCCCGCGTGCGCACGCCCCGGGCGGTCCACGGGATGCGCGTCTCGATGGCGTTGCAGGGCGTCCTCTTCGGCGCCTGCCAGGCCGGCATCACCGCCCTCACCGCCCGTCTGCACCAGCCCGGCCAGGCCGGGCTGGTCTATGCCGCGATGGGTGTGATGAGCGCCGCCGCCGGGCTCTCGCTGGCGCTGGTCCCCGCCCGGATCGGTCTGCCGGCGCGCTGGCGGACGGCCGCCGCGGCGCTGATCGCGCTGTCCGTGCCGCTGTTGTGGGTACGGACGCTGGGGGCGCTCTATCTGGTCGTCGTGGTGCTCGGGGCGGCCATCGCCCCGCATCTGATTCCCGTCTTCGGGCTGACCGAACGCCTGGTGCCGGCCACCCGGCTGGCCGAAGCGATGGCCTTCCTCACCAGCGCGGTGGTCGGCGGCCAGGCACTCTCCCTGGCCGCCTCCGGCCGGCTCGCCGAGGCGTACGGCCCGTCCGCCGCCTTCGCGGTGGCCGTCTGCGCCGCCGTAATGATCCTCGGCATCGCCCTTGCCACCCGGGGTCCGGCCCCGGCGTCCGCGGCCGCTACGCGGGCCGCTGCAGCACCAGCATGCTCCGGTCGGTGAGCGTCAGCCGGTCGCCCGCCTTGACCTTCGCACCCCCGCCGCCCGCCACCGTCCGCGGCCGGTCGGTGTCCACCACGACCTGCCACTGCCGGCCGAGGTGCTCCGGAACCGTGAACTCCTTCTCCTGGTCGTGGGCGTTGAACATCAGCAGGAACGAGTCGTCGGTGACCGGCTCCCCGCGGGGCCCCGGCTCCGAGATCGAGCTGCCGTTGAGGAAGACCGTCAGGGACTTGGCGTGCGCCGACTGCCAGTCCCGCGGGCCCATCTCCCGGCCGCCCGCGGTGAACCAGGCGATGTCCGACAGCTCGTCGTGGGTGCCCTCGATCGGGTGACCCTGGAAGAACCGCCGGCGCCGGAAGACCGGGTGGTCGCGCCGCAGCCACACCATCTGGCGGACGAATGCCAGCAGCTCCAGCTGGTCCTCGTCACCCCACTCCGCGGCCGCCGCCGCTTCCGGCTCCTCCTCACCCGCTTCGTCCGCCTCGTCCGCCTCGTCCGTCGCGTAGGTGTCCTCCTCCGGGCCCGCGGGCTCCGGCCAGTGCACCCACGACAGCTCGTTGTCCTGGCAGTACGCGTTGTTGTTGCCGCCCTGGCTGCGGCCGAACTCGTCCCCGTGGCTGAGCATCGGAATGCCCTGCGACAACATCAGCGTGGCGATGAAGTTCCGCATCTGCCGGGCCCGCAGCCGCCGCACCCCAGGGTCGTCGGACGGCCCCTCGGCGCCGCAGTTCCACGACCGGTTGTAGCGCTCACCGTCGCGGTTGTCCTCGCCGTTGGCGTGGTTGTGCTTGTCGTTGTACGAGACCAGATCGCGCAGGGTGAAGCCGTCATGGCAGGTCACGAAGTTGACCGAGGCCAGCGGGCGGCGCCCGTCCTCCTGATAGAGGTCCGACGAGCCCGTCAGCCGGGACCCGAACTCCGCGAGGGTACGGGGCTCGCCCCGCCACAGGTCCCGCACGGTGTCGCGGTACTTCCCGTTCCACTCGGTCCACAGCGGCGGGAAGTTCCCCACCTGATAGCCGCCCTCGCCGACGTCCCACGGCTCGGCGATCAGCTTCACCTGGCTGACGACCGGGTCCTGGTGCACCAGGTCGAAGAACGACGACAGCCGGTCCACCTCGTGGAACTGGCGCGCCAGCGTCGCCGCCAGGTCGAAGCGGAAGCCGTCCACCCGCATCTCCTGCACCCAGTAGCGCAGCGAGTCCATCACCAGCTGGAGCACGTGCGGACTGCGCATCAGCAGGGAATTCCCGGTGCCGGTGGTGTCCATGTAGTACTGCCGGTCGTCACAGAGCCGGTAGTACGAGGCGTTGTCCAGCCCCCGGAACGACAGCGTCGGCCCCAGATGGCTGCCCTCGGCCGTGTGGTTGTAGACCACGTCGAGGATCACCTCGATACCGGCCTGGTGCAGCGCCCGCACCGCCGTCTTGAACTCCAGCACCTGCTGCCCCCGGTCGCCCCAGGAGGCGTAGGCGTTGTGCGGTGCGAAGAAACCGATGGTGTTGTAGCCCCAGTAGTTCGTCAGCCCGGCGTCCACCAGCCGGTGGTCCTGGACGAACTGGTGCACCGGCATCAGCTCCAGGGCGGTCACCCCGAGCTTCGTCAGGTGCTCGATGATCGCCGGATGCGCCAGCGCGGCATAGGTGCCGCGCAGCTCCTCGGGGAGCTCCGGATGACACATCGTCAGGCCCTTCACATGGGCCTCGTAGAGCACGGTCTCGTGGTACGCGGTGCGCGGCGGACGGTCGTCGCCCCAGTCGAAGTACGGATTGACCACCACGGAGGCCATGGTGTGCGGCGCCGAGTCCAGGTCGTTGCGGACCTCGGGCCGCCCGAAGTGGTAGCCGTAGACCGCCTCGTCCCAGTCGATCACCCCGCTCATGGCCCGGGCGTACGGGTCGAGCAGCAGTTTCGCGGAGTTGCAGCGGTTCCCCCGCTGCGGTTCGTAGGGACCGTGCACCCGGAATCCGTAGCGCTGTCCCGGCATCACCCCCGGAAGATAGGCGTGCCGCACAAAGGCGTCACTCTCGCGCAGCTCGACGGCGGTCTCCGAGCCGTCGTCGTGCAGCAGACACAGTTCGATGCGGTTCGCGGCTTCGGAGAACACCGCGAAGTTGGTGCCCGCCCCGTCATAGGTGGCACCCAGCGGATACATCTGTCCCGGCCAGACCTGCATGCGTAGACTCTTCCACTTTCTCGTCGGGCGCTGCGGCGACTCCACGACACACGTCCGCGGACCGAGGGGAATTCCTTCCCCAACTTGTCGCAACTTGTCCCTCACAGAGGGATTTTCGCGAGATTCCCGCTGAATGGTGGCAACCTGTCGGGATGTCGGATCGTCCTAATGGTCGTCCTACTGGAGGACCCACGGGGGACCGCGACCGCATGTCACGGATGTGACAGCAGGGGAGAACCGTGCACCGACTGTTGCACCGCCACCTCGGGAAGGCCGTCGCCGGTGCCGCCCTGGCGCTGACCGGCACCGCCGTCATGGCCGCCGTCACCCTGCCGGCCGGCGCCGGCGCCACCGGCACGACGGGCACCCGGCCGGCCGGGGCCGGCGCCCCGGCCCCGGGAGGCGGTCCCGGCGCACCGACGCCGGGCGTCGTCGAGCCGGCCGGCATCCAGGGCGCACGCGGCCGGGGACGCGATCCGCTCACCGACGACGAGCTCCGGCGCGCCCGGGACCTGGCGCGGCCGCGCGCCCTGCGCACCGCCGCCAGGAACGTCACCGGCCGCCCGGGACCCGAGCCGCTCCTCACCGATCTGGCCGAACGCCGTCCCTCGGAAGCCGGCCTGGCCGACCCGCCGCGCCGGGCCCTGGTCTCGTTCTACGACTACGCGACCGACGGCTACGTCACCACGACGGTCAATCTGACCACCTCCACGGTGGAGGCCACCGACACCCAGCACGGCGTCCAGCCGCCACCCAGCCGCACCGAGGCGGTCGAGGCCGCCCGGCTGCTGATCGCCGACCCGCTCGGCGCCGGACTGCGAGCGGACTACCGCCACGCCACCGGCCACGACCTCACCGGACCCGACCCGCTCGCGGTCACCGGCTTCGTCTACCGCGGCCGCGCCGAGGGCGACGCCCCGGGCGCCCTGGCCGCCTGCGGACCGCACCGCTGCGTCCGCCTCTTCACCAAGGTCAAGAACGGCCCGTGGATCGACACCCGCCGCCTCGTGATCGACCTCAGCGCCCGCACCGTCGCCCGCCTCGGCTGACCGCCACCGCCACCCTCTTCCTCCTCCCCGGAGCCGCCACCATGCCCGGACGACGCCCCGCCGGTGCCCGCATCCGCCGGCGCACCACCGCGCTCGCCGCCGCCCCTTTACTGCTCACCGCGACCGCCCTGCTGACCGCCCCGGCCGTCCAGGCCGCCCCCGGAGCCCGTGAAGCCCCCGGAGCGCGCGCCGCCCGCGCCGCCCCGACCGCCCCGCCCTGCTCCGCCGCGTTCCGTATCTCCCGGACGCTGGACGGCGGCACCACCTGGCGGATGTGCTGGCACTACGAGGGCAACGCCGGCCTGGTCCTGGACGACGTCTCGTACCGGCCCAAGGGCGAACCCCGCCCGGTCAAGGTGCTCACCAGCGCCCGCCTCGGCCAGATCCACGTCCCCTACGACGACGGCAGGAACGAGTACGACGACCTCACCGGGCAGGGCTTCGCCCAGGGCCTGCAGAAACTCACCCCCGCCGAGTGCCCCGGCGGCACCATCAAGACCGTCAAGGTGCCCGGCGCCTATGACCCCGCCCACCCCGACGTCAGCGGCCTGTGCACCACGACCCGCGCCCGCGGCCACGCCTACCGCGTGGGTCCCTACCCCGGCGAGCAGGCCCCGACCTACCAGCTCCAGGGCCAGGACCTGCTGGTCTACACCGTCAACAAGGTCGGCTGGTACGAGTACCTCACCGAATGGCGGTTCGCCGGCGACGGCACCATGACGTTCCAGGTCGGCGCCACCGGCACCGTCTCGCCCGGTGACTACGACGCCGGCGACGGCCGGGGCATGCCGCTCGGCAAGGGCGCCAAGGACTACGCCACCAGCCACAGCCACAACGTCTTCTGGCGCCTCGACTTCGGCCTGGACGGATCCTCCGCCGACAAGGTCGAGCAGTTCGATTCGGCCACCACCACCCGCCCCGGCGGCAACACGCCCACCATCCGCACCACCCGTACCCCCGTCACCCGGGAACTCGCCGGCGACGCCGGACCGCTGCGCTGGTGGCGGGTGGTCAGCCCCAACGGCCGCAACAAGGACGGCCATCCGCGCTCGTACGAGATCGTGCCGGGCCGCACCAGCAAGTACACCGGCCGCGGTTACACCCGGCACGACGTCTATTTCACGGACTACAACGCCTGTGAGCGGTTCGCCAGCAACAACCTGGCCAACTGCGGTCCGCACACCGGGCGGAGCGTGGACACCTGGGTCAACGGACAGCCGCTGAAACACCCCATCGCGTGGGTCAACATCGGGTTCCACCACATCGCCAGGGACGAGGACCAGGAGCCGATGCCCGTCCACTGGCAGGGCTTCCAGCTGGTCCCGCGCGACGTCACGGCTATGAATCCGCTCACTCCGCCCGCCCTCGCCGGTCACAACGGGCACTATGGATAAGGGGAGTTGGTAGACGTCTCGACCCATCCTGCTGCACCGCCTCCCGCACCGCAGTAGTCTGCCTTGATCGTTGGCACGGGGGTTCGGAAGGCGGTGGCAGGTGAGCGGCGGGCTGGAGTTGCCCCCTGGTGACGAGAGTCATGAGGGGCATGACGGCGGCTCCGTCGACGCACCGCCCGGCGCGGTGTCCCTGGCACGACCGCTGGAGATCGGGGCGGAACTGGACTGGGGCGCCGAGGCGTGGAGCGAGGTGCGCACCCGTGCCCGCCGGGCCGGGCGCGCCTACATCTGGCTGAATCTCGTCGAGCAGCGGCTGCGGGCCGTGGTGGCGGCCGTGCTGCGGCCCATCTACGAGCCGGTGCACGGCGACGAATGGGTGATCGCCGCAGCCGGACCCGCCGGTCAGGAATGGGTGCAGCGGGCGGTCGCGGTCCGCGAGGTCAGCCGCCGCAAGGGCTACCTCCTCGACCCCGCGGACGACAACATCGTCAGCTTCCTGACGCTGCCGCAACTCCGCGAACTGATGGTCCAGCACTGGCCCTGCTTCGAGCCCTACTTCGACGACCGCCGGGAGGTCGAACTCGCCCTCGACGAGCTGGAGGTCGCCCGCAACATCGTCTCCCGCAACCGCGCGCTGTCCGAGACCGTCCTCGCCCAGGCCGAGCGCGCCTCGGCCCGGCTGCTGGACATACTCGGCTCCGGTGCCGGCACCCGTATTTCCGGGCGACTGCCCATCGACGCCGTCGAGGACCTCGTCGGGGACCGCTACGCCGACGTCATCGGCGTCCACCCCGACCGGGTCCGCCTCCAGCGCCAGCTGCCGGCCGAGGACCTCTTCGGCGGCGCCCGCCGGCTCGACGCCGTCGGCATCGGGCTCAACCTCCTCGTCCAGAACTACTCCGGCCGCCGCCTGGTCCGGCTCGCCGAATCCGGCTGCCGGGTCCGGCTGCTCTTCCTCAACCCGGCGAGCAGCGCGGTCCGCCGCCGGGAGCGGGAAATCGGCCTGAAGAAGGGCGAGATGAGCCGCTCCATCGAGATGAACATCCTGCACATGCGGCGGGTGCGGGCCCGGCTGCGCGACCCCGGCGCCTTCGAGATCCAGGTCTTCGACGAGACCCCGCGGTTCACCGCCTACCTCGTCGACGGGGACGGGGCGGACGGCCTGGCCGTCGTCCAGCCGTACCTGCGCAAGAGCCGCGGCATGGAATCCCCGGTCTTCGTCCTGCGCGGCGGCTCCCGGGACCTCGTCCGCCAGGACGCCCGGGACGGCGACCACGGGGTGTTCGAGACCTACCGGGAGGAGTTCGAGGGCATCTGGGCGGACTCGCGGCCGGTTTCCTGACCCACCTCGTACGGTTGTGCGTATGCAGTTCCGCGTACTGGGCCCGCTGGACGTGCGGTCCGCCGACGGCCGCCCCGCCCCCGTCCCGGAGAAGAAGGTACGGGCCCTGCTCGCCGCCCTCCTGGCGCACCACGGCCGGCCGGTCGCAGCCGGCCGGCTCATCGAGCACCTCTGGGGCCCGCGGCCGCCCGCCCACCCCACCGCGTCCCTGCAGAGCAAGGTCTCCCAGCTCCGCCGCGCCCTGGACACCGCCGAACCCGGCGCCCGCAACCTGGTGGCCACCGCCCCGCCCGGCTACCGGCTGGACATCACCGCCGACGCACTCGACGCCGGCCGCTTCACCGCGCTCACCACCCGCGCACGCACCGCCCGCTCCGCGGCGGAACGGGCCGGGCTGCTCGCCGAGGCGCTGGACCTGTGGCAGGGCCCGGCGTTCGCCGGCTTCGCGGACGACGACCTGATCCGCCCGGTGGCCGAGGGCCTGGAGGAGCAGCGGCTGACCGCCCTGGAGGAGCACGCCGCGGCCCGCCTGCAGCTGGGCGAGCACACCGCACTGACCGGCGAACTGGCCCCCCTCGTGGCCCGGCACCCGCTGCGGGAACGGCTGCGCGCGCTCCAGCTGACCGCCCTGTACCGGTCCGGCCGGCAGAGCGAGGCGCTGGCCGCGTACGACGAGATCCGCACCCGGCTGGCCGAGGAACTGGGCGTCGACCCCGGCGCCGAACTGACCGCGGCCCACCGGGCGATCCTGCGCCAGGAACCCTGGCAGCCCCGGCCCGTGGCCACCACGACGCCGGCGCACACCCCGGGCGCGCAGCCGCCCCGACACCCCCGCCCCCGCACCAACCTCCCCACCCCGCTCACCGAACTCCTCGGCCGCGAGGAGGCGGTGCACCAGGTCGGGCGGGCCCTGGCGGCCCACCGCCTGGTGACGCTCACCGGCCCCGGCGGGGTGGGCAAGACCCGCCTCGCGCTGGAGAGCGCCGGCCGGCTGGCCGACGACTTCCCCGACGGCAGCTGGCTGGTGGAGCTGGCCGCCCTCGGCCGCCCGGACGACCCGGACCGCGACCGCCGCGCCAAGTGCACCGCCGCCGAGGTCGCCGAGGCGGTGCTGGCCGTGCTCGGTGTCCAGGAGGGCGCGGCGGCCGGGCCGGTGGCCGAACGCGTGGTCGCGGCCGTCCGCGGCAAACGCCTGCTGCTGGTCCTGGACAACTGCGAGCACCTCGTCGACGCGGCCGCCGAGGTCACCGCCGAACTCCTGGCCGCCGCCCCGTCGTTGCGCATCCTGGTGACCGGCCAGGAACCGCTGGGCCTGGTGGGCGAACGGATCCGGCCCGTACCGCCGCTGGCCCCGGACGGCGCGATCGCCCTGTTCGCGGCCCGCGCGGCCGCCGCCGACCCCGGCTTCGTCCTGGACGCCGACAGCGCCCCCGCGGTGGCCGAGATCTGCCGCCGGCTGGACGGCATCCCGCTCGCCCTGGAACTCGCCGCCACCCGCGTCCGCGCGCTGGGCGTACGGGAGCTGAGCGCCCGGCTCGACGACCGGTTCCGGCTGCCGGCGGCCGCCCGGCGCGGCGCCCCGCGCCGCCAGCAGACCCTGCGCGCCATGATCGACTGGAGCTGGGAGCTGCTGCCCGGCCCCGAACGCACCGTGCTGCGCCGGCTGGCCGTCCACGCCGACGGCTGCACCCTCCAGGCCGCCGAAACGGTCTGCGCGGGCGACGGCATCGCCCGCGAGGACGTGCTGGAGCTGCTGGCCCGGCTCGTGGACCGCTCGCTGGTGACGGTCGCCCGGACGCCGTACGGGACCCGCTACCGGCTCCTGGAGACCGTCGCCGCGTACTGCCTGGAACGGCTCCGGGAGGCCGGCGAGCTGTCCGCGGTACGCCGCCGGCACCAGCTCCACTACACCGAACTGGCCGAGCGCGCCGCCCCGTTGCTGTACGGGGCGGCCCAGCGGGAGTGGCTGGAACGGCTCGACCAGGAGACCGCGAACCTGCGCGCCGCCCTGGACGGCGCGGTCGTGGACGGCGCCGCGGACCGGGCGCTCCGGCTGGTGAACGCCCTTGCCTGGTACTGGTTCCTGCGCGGCCGGCTCGCGGAGGCGGGCCGCTCGCTGGACGCGGCACTGACCGCGTCCGCAGGGGCGCACCCGGACGTCCCGGAGGGCCGGCGGCTGCGGGCGGCCGCCTGGCAGGTCGGCATGGCCTCACTGGCCGGCGGGGACGCCGACCCGGTGACCCGGGCGGCCGCCGTCCTGCGCCGCTACGAAGCCCACGACGACCCGGGCGAACGGGCCTGGGCCCAGTGGTTCCTCGGCTACGCCCAAGTGGGCCTCGGCGACCCCGGCGTGGCGGCGGACCGGATGGTGCGGGCGCTGACCGCGTTCCGGGCGCTCGGCGACCGCTGGGGCACCGCGGCGGCGCTGAGCAGCCGCGCCCAGGGCACCGGCGGCGAGGACCTGCCCGCCCGCCGCCGCGCCGCCGAGGAGAGCGCCGCGCTCTTCGGCGAACTGGGCGACCGCTGGGGCCAGTTGCAGGCCACCGACGCCCTGGCCGCGATCGCCGAGATCACCGGCGACTACGGCCGCGCGGCCCGGCTCCACCAGGAGGGACTGCGCAGTGCCGAGGAACTGGGCCTGCGGATCCAGGTCTCGTACAAGCTCTCCGGTCTCGGCCGGATCGCGCTGCTGACCGGCGACCTGGCGGCCGCCCGGGACCACCACGAGCGGGGGCTGCGGCTGGCCGCGGAACAGTCCCACCGGCGTGGCGAGATGTTCGCCGCGTGCGGGCTCGCCCTCGGCGCCAGGAAGGAGGGCCGGCTCGACGAGGCCGAGGCGCATCTGCTGCCCTGGCTGGAGTGGTGCCGCGGCCGGGAGGGCGATCCGGGAACCGCGTTCGTCCTGGCCGAACTGGGCTTCCTCGCCGAACTCCGCGGGGACGCCGCCACCGCCCGCGAGCGCCACCTCGACGGCTTCGCCGCGGCCCGCGCCACCGGCGACCCGCGCGCGGTCGCGCTGGCCCTGGAGGGCCTGGCCGGCGCCCGGACGCTGACCGGTCATCTCGCCTCAGCGGCCCGGCTGCTCGGTGCGGCGGACGCCCTGCGCACCGCCGCCGGCGCACCCCGGCCGGCCGCGGAAGGCACGGACGTGGCCCGCAGCACGACCACCGCGCGCCGCGGGCTGGGCACGGCGGCCTTCGACACGGCGTACGCGCGCGGGGCGGAGCTGACCCCGGAGGAACTGGTGGCGGAGGACTGCTACGGAGTCCCGGTGATCCCGCCGTCCACCCGCAGCTCGATCCCGTTGACGTAATCGGCGCGCGGGCTCGCCAGATAGGCGACCGCGGCGGCGATGTCCTCCGGGCGCCCCAGCCGCCCGGTCGGGTTCGCGGCGTACGCGGCAACGACGTCCGCCTCGTCGACGGCACCCACCGACTCCACGGCCGCCGTGGCGCCGTTCCCCTCGTCCGTCGTGTCCGCCGCCCGTTCCTCGAACATCCGGTACATCGACGGGCTGACGATCACCCCGGGACTCACACAGTTCGCGGTGACGCCCGTCCCGGCGAGGTGGCGGGCCAGGCTCGTCGTCATGTTCACCACGGCGGCCTTGGCGGCGGAGTACGTCACCATGTTGGGCAGCGGCGTCCGCACGGCCCGGCTGCCGATGGTGATGACCCGGCCCCAGCCGTGCGCGCGCAAGGACGGCAGCAGCGTCTGGCTGACCCGCACCGTGGGCAGCACGTTCCCCTCGAAGGCGGCCCGCCAGTCGGACACCCGGGAGCTCTCCCAGTCGTGCTCGGCGAACGGCCCGGCGTTGTTGACGAGGATCTGGACCCCGAAGTCCCGGGCGGTCAGGGCGATCTGCTCCGCCACGCCCGGTTCCGTCAGATCCCCGAGCACCACCTCCGTCCGCACGCCGCGCGCCGCGACCCGTTCGGCGACGGCCGCGGCGGCCCCCGCGTTGCGGCCGTGGACGAGGACCTCGCACCCCTCGTCCGCCAGCGTCTCGGCGATCGTCGCCCCGATCCCCGAACTGCTGCCCGTCACCAGCGCCCCGCGCCCTGCCAGCCGTAGATCCATGCGGCCAGCCTAGGGGGACGCCGCCCCGATCGTGCCCGGCTCGCGGTTCTCGCCGCGGGCCCGGTCCGCCGGGGGCGACGGGCGGCCGGTCGATTGTCAGTGGTGCGTGGGAGAGTGGCGGAGCAACGGGGGCAGTACCACCGAAGGAGGCCGCATGAGCGAGCGTGGCGAGCTCGGCACGGCAAGGAGCGCGCCGGGCGCGTGCCGGGCCGGGCGAAGTGAGGTACCGGCATGAGCTGGCATCAGGAGCTGCTGGTCGGCTTCGACCTGGAGACCACGGGCACGGACGTCGAGCAGGACCGCATCGTCACCGCCGCCCTGGTCCGGCTGGAGGGGGACGGCCGGACGGTGGGGAAGCAGACCTGGCTGCTCGACCCGGGAGTGCCGATACCCGAGGAAGCAGCGGCCATTCACGGCATTTCGACCGCATATGTCCAGGTGTACGGCCGACCGCCCGCGACCGCGATAGAGGAGATCACCGAGGCCCTGGCCGACTCCCTGCGCGCCGACATCCCCCTCGTGGTGATGAACGCCCGCTACGACCTCTCCCTCCTGGACCGCGAGTGCCGGCGCCACGGCATACCGACCCTGACCGAGCGGCTCGGACGCGCACCCGCGCCGGTCATCGACCCGCTGGTGCTCGACAAGCATGTGGACCGCTTCCGCAAGGGACGCCGCGCGTTGCAGGCGCTCTGCGGCCACTACGGCGTCCGGTTGGAGGGGGCCCACGAGGCGGGCGCCGATGCCGCCGCCGCGGCCGGGGTCGCCCGGCGCATCGGCGAGCGCTATCCGGCCGTCGCCCTGCCGTCACCGCGTGCGCTGCACGCACTCCAGGAACGGGCGGCCGCCGAGCAGGCCGCCTCCTTCCAGGCGTATTTGCGCCGCACCGACCCGGAGGCGACGGTCGAGCCGGCCTGGCCGCTGATCCCGTATCAGCCGGCGAGAGTCTGATCCGCCGGCCGCCGGGCCGGGACAGCGGCAGGCGCAGGGGCCGGCCGGTCGCCGCGACGCAGGGCAGGCGCAAGGCACGGCCGGCCGCGGCGACGCAGGGCAGGCGCAGGGCACCATCGGTCGCCGCGACGCCGGGTCAGAAGGGGTACCACCGCACCGTCGCGTCCTTCTCGCGCAAGGAGGCGATCCGGCGCCGGAATTCCTTCAGCGCCGCCGGGTTTCCGGGCGCGTGCTGGGAGACCCAGGCACAGCTCGCGGTCTCCCGCGAACCGCGCAGCACGGCGCAGCCCTCCCAGTCCCGTACGTCCCAGCCGTAGACGGACACAAAGGTGTCGTAGGCGTCCGCGGCCAGGCCGTAGCGGTCCCGGCTGAGCGCCATCACGACCAGGTCGTGCTCCCGCAGGTCGAAGGAGAAGGTCTCCAGGTCGACGAGCACCGGCCCGTCGGGCCCGACATGCACGTTGCGGGTCAGCGCGTCGCCGTGGATCGGCCCGCGCGGCAGATGCGGCTCCAGCGCCGTGGCGGCCGCCGCGAAGGCGTCCCGGCGCCCGCGCAGATACTCCGCGTCCGGCGCCGATACGGCGTCACCCGCCAGCCGCAGCCAGCGCTCGACACCGCCGAGCAGCTCGCGGCGGGGGAGCGCGAAGGGCGGCGCCGGCAGCGCGTGGACGAGCTTGAGCAGCGCGGCGAGGTCCTCGGGACCGGCCGGCCGGACGGCCTCCGGCAGCCGCTGCCAGTACGTCACGGGATGCCCGTCGACGAGCGTGGCCACCGGCTCCGCGGCCCGCACGGCCGGCACGCTCTCGGCGGCCAGCCACTGCGCCACCGCCAGTTCCCGCTCGGCGCGCGCCAGGAGGTCGGCGCTGCGGCCCACCCGTACGACCGGACCGCGCTCGCCGAGGGCGAAGACGGCGTTCTCACCGAGCGCGAGCAGCCGGGCGTCGGCCGCCGCCTCCGGTCGTCCGGCCGCGGCGAGTACGTCCCGGGCGCGCGCCTCCGTGAAGGCGGCCGGGCTCGGTTCGGTCATGGTGCTGCCTCCTGCGATACGTCCGGCCCTCAGTGTCGCAGGTGCGCCGGGGGTCCCAGGATGGGGAGAGCCGGCACGGAATCCGGCCAGGACCTTGACGGCGGCAGCCGGTCTCACGACGATGACGGCGGCCGGTGGGGAGCGGCCACCGGGGGACGGGACGGGGGGCCGATCGATGGCAGCAGCGCCGACCGCGGTGGCGCGGCGGTCCACCACGGCGGGCCCCGGCCGCGCCGGCCGGCCGCGGCGCGACCACGGCGTCTGGTTCCTCGTACTGCCCGCGCTGCTCCCGATCCTGGGCTTGAGCGTCGGGCCGCTGCTGTACGGCATCGGCCTGTCGTTCACCGACGCCCAGTCCGGCCGGACCCGGGCCACCGGGTTCGTCGGACTGCTGAACTTCTCCGACCTCCTGCACGACTCCCTGTTCTGGGACTCCTTCCGGATCGGCCTGATCTGGGCGTTCGGCGTCACGGTCCCGCAGTTCCTGCTCGCCCTCGGCCTGGCCCTGCTGCTCCACCTCGACCTCCGGCTGCGCTGGCTGGCCCGCGCGCTGGCGATCATTCCGTGGGCGATGCCCGAGGTCGTCGTCGGCATCATGTGGCGGCTGGTCTACCACCCCGACGCCGGTGTGCTGAACGAGACCCTGCGCGGTCTCGGCCTGTCCGGGGCCGAGGGGCGGGACTGGCTCAGCGGCCTGGCCACCGCGCTGCCCGCGGTCCTGGTCGTCGGCGTCTGGGCCGGGATGCCGCAGACCACCGTTACGCTGCTGGCCGGTCTGCAGAACGTGCCGCCCGAACTGCACGAGGCCGCGGCCCTCGACGGCGCGGGCGCCTGGCGCCGGTTCCGCACCGTCACCTGGCCCGCCCTCAAACCGGTCGCCCTCGCCGTCACCGCCCTGAATTTTATTTGGAACTTCAACTCCTTCGCCCTGGTCTTCGTGCTGACCGACGGCGGCCCCGGTGGCCGCACACGACTGCCGATGCTCTTCGCGTACGAAGAGGCGTTCCGCTACGGGCAGTTCGGGTACGCCGCCGCGATGGGCCTGGCGATGGTCGCGGTGATCTCCGTCCTGCTGGCCCTCTATCTGGCCGGCCGGCTGAAGGGGGACGAGGACCGATGACCGCATTCCGCCGCACCGCCACCCGCACCGGCCAGTACGCAGCCCTCCTCGGCTACCTCGCCTTCCTCGCCTTCCCCTTCCTCTGGCTGGTCTCCACCGCCGTCAAGCCGCCCCGCGAGCTGGCCGCCGCCCACCCCACCTGGATCCCCGAGGCCCCCACGCTGGCGAACTTCCGGCACGCCTTCGACCAGCAGCCGCTGCTTTCCGCCGCAAGCAACAGCCTGCTGGCCGCCGCGGTCTCCGCCCTGCTCGCCGTCGTGCTGGCGACCCCGATGGCGTACGTCCTGGCCCGTCACCGCACCCGCCTGGCCCGGGCGGCCACCGGCTGGGTCGTCGTCAGCCAGGCGTTCCCCCTGGTGCTGGTGATCATCCCGCTGTTCCTGATCCTCAAGGGACTCCACCTGGTCGACTCCCGGACCGGGCTGATCCTGGTCTACGTGGTCTGGGCGCTGCCGTTCGCGCTGTGGATGCTCACCGGTTACGTCCGGGCCGTCCCCCGCGAACTGGAGGAGGCGGCGGCCGTCGACGGCGCCGGCCGGCTCCGTACCCTGCTGTCCGTCACCGGGCCCCTGCTCGCCCCGGGCATCGTCGCCACCGCACTGTTCGCCTTCCTCACCGCCTGGAACGAGTTCTTCTTCGCCCTGGTCCTGCTCAAGTCGCCGGAAAAACAGACCCTTCCGGTGGTGCTGACCCACTTCCTCGGGGCGGAGGGCGTCGCCGACCTCGGGCCGCTGGCCGCCGCCGCACTGCTCGCCACCCTCCCCGGCCTGCTGCTCTTCGCCGCCCTCCAGCGCCGGATCACCGGTGGCATGCTCGCCGGGGCGGTGAAGAGCTGATGCCCGCCGCCCGCACGCCGGCGCGGCCGGCCCGATGGAGCCGCCGGGGTCTGCTGACGGCCGCCGCCGCGCTGCCCGCCGCGGCCCTCCTCCCGGGCTGCTCCGCCGACCGCCCGCGGCGCGGCTCCGGAGGCCGGATCACCCTGCGCTTCCAGTCGCTGGCCTGGCAGCAGGACTCCGTCAAGGCCAACAAGCAGCTGGTCGCCGAGTGGAACAGCCGTCACCCCGCCGTCCAGGTGAGCTACGTCCAGGGCGCCTGGCCGACCGTCCACGACCAGTTGCTGACCTCCTTCGAGGGCGGCGAGGCACCGGACATCATCCATGACGCCTCCGACGACCTCGCGGACTTCGCCTACGGTGGCGACCTGGCCGACCTCACCTCCCTCCTGCCGGCCCGCCTCAAGGCGGACATCCCCGGCCACAGTTGGGAGACCGCCACCTTCGACGGCCGCATCTACGGCGTCCCGTTCCTCCAGGAACCGCGGGTACTGGTGGCCAACCGCGCGAAACTGCACCGCTCCGGCGTCCGCGTCCCCACCCCGGAACACCCCTGGACCTGGGAGGAGTTCGCGGAGGCGGCCCAGCGGCTGACCCGTGGCACCGACCACGGGGTGGCCTGGCCGCTGAAGGAACCGGTCTCGGCCACCCTCAACCTCTCGCTCTCCACCGGCGGCCGGGTCTTCCACCGCCGCCCGGACGGCCGGGTCCAGGTCCGCTTCGACGCCGTCGACCAGGTGGTCCCGCGGATCATCCACGACCAGGTGAACGTCGACCGCACCGCCGCCCGCACGACGCTGGGCATGGGCGGGTCCGACACCCTCCCCGGCTTCTTCGCCGGGCGGTACGCGATGGTGCCGCTCGGCTTCTCGTACCGCCAGCAGATCGCCCAGCAGGCCCCCAAGGGCTTCGACTGGACCGTGCTGCCGGCCCCCGAGGGAGCGACGCAGGAGCAGGGCGTGAGCCCGCAGACCCTGTCGATCGCCGCGGACTGCCCGTACAAGGAGGAGGCGATGGCGTTCATCGACTTCTTCCTCCGCCCGCCGAACATGGTCCGGCTGGCCCTGGGGGACTGGCTGTTGCCGACGGGCCAGGAGGCGCTGCGTGACCCGGCGCTCCGGGTGCGGCGGTACGACTGGGCGACCGGCACCGCGCTCGCCGGAACCCTGCGCTCCGCCCCGGCCCAGGCCGTCCGCGGCTACCCGGAGTGGAAGGACAAGATCGCCACTCCGGGCCTGCAGGAGTACTACAGCGGCGCGATCGACCTCGATACCCTCCGCAAACGGTTGATCAGGGACGGCAATCTGGTCCTGGCGCGGTACCAGCGCTGAGGAATGACCCCGAAGTCGCCGTACGAGTAACGGAGTTGTGGCCGTGAGTGGGCGTACAGCAATCGCGGCCTGTTTCCCTCCATTTCACGAACGTAAACAGAGTTGAGTCGCCTTGCTTCAAGTCGGCCGCTTGCTTTGAGCAGTTCTGGGCCCTTTTGCATTTTTTCAAGCTTGTTGCCTATCTCACACGATGGGGTCTCCCTTGAATTGGACCCATCAATCAGACAGGGTTTCGAGTCAGCCCGACGCAGATCTTCCTGTGTCCAGGGGCTGTTGGCGCAACGCTTTCCCCCCACACCACGAACGAGGAGAACCCTCGCAATGGCTCACAAGCGTTCCAGCAAGAAGCGGCTCGTCACGGCGATAGCTGCCGCGGTGGCCGCGACTGGTATCGCCACCGTTACCGCGGTGACCGCGGGCGCATCGCCCGCCCCCGCCGAAGGCAAGATCTACGGCGCCCAGGCCAAGGGTGCTGTCAACGGCAGCTACATCGTCATGCTGAAGAAGTCGGTCCGTACGGCCGAGAGCGGCGATCTCGCTTCCAAGTACGGCGGCAAGGTGAAGCGCACCTTCTCCTCCGCCATCGACGGCTTCTCGGCCAACGGTCTGAGCGCCGAGGAGGCCAAGCGCCTCGCCGCCGACCCGGCCGTCGACAAGGTCGTCCAGAACAAGAAGTTCCACATCGACGCCACCCAGGACAACCCGCCGTCGTGGGGCCTGGACCGCATCGACCAGGCGGACACCAAGGGCGACAAGAAGTACAACTACCCCGACAGTGCCGGTGACGGCGTCACCGCGTACGTCATCGACACCGGCGTCCACATCAGCCACAAGGACTTCGGCGGCCGCGCGTCCTACGGCTTCAACGCCATCGACGGCAGCAACAAGGCCGAGGACGACAACGGCCACGGCACCCATGTCTCCGGCACCATCGCCGGTGAGGCGCACGGCGTCGCCAAGAAGGCCAAGATCGTGGCCGTCAAGGTCCTGGACGGCCAGGGCTCCGGCACCACCGAGCAGGTCGTCGCCGGCATCGACTGGGTCACCAAGAACCACAAGGGCCCGTCGGTCGCCAACATGTCCCTGGGTGGCGGCGTGGACGAGGCGCTCGACGCGGCCGTGAAGAAGGCCATCGACTCCGGTGTCACCTTCGGTGTCGCGGCGGGCAACGAGGGCGCCGACGCGGGCCAGAGCTCCCCGGCGCGCGTCAAGGAAGCCATCACGGTGGCCTCCAGCACCAACAAGGACGAGCAGTCCGACTTCTCCAACTTCGGCAGCGTGGTGGACATCTACGCTCCCGGTTCCGACATCACGTCGGACTGGAACAGCGGCGATGACGCCACCAAGACCATCTCGGGTACGTCGATGGCGACCCCGCACGTGGTCGGTGCCGCCGCGGTCTACCTCGCGGGCCACAAGGACGCCAAGCCCGCCGACGTCGAGAAGGCGCTGACCGGCGGCGCCACCGC
Organism: Streptomyces sp. NPDC107765; assembly: GCF_055657085.1. Lineage (NCBI taxonomy): Bacteria > Bacillati > Actinomycetota > Actinomycetes > Kitasatosporales > Streptomycetaceae > Streptomyces > Streptomyces sp. NPDC107765. The sequence continues at coordinate 215,212 of NZ_JBVKBL010000011.1, forward strand.
CGACAAGATCACCAACCCGGGTCAGGGAACGCCCAACAAGCTGCTGAAGGTCGTCGAGTAGGACCTCGGCTCCCCGTTCTCCACGCCGGCCGTCGCGCTCGCCCCCACGGGGCGCGGCGGCCGGCGTCGTCGTGTCTGCCGCTCCTCGGTGTGGGTGGTCGGCCGTTTCCCGGCGTGCGGGCTCCGGTTCCCCGGCGCGGGTAGACACTGTCTACTCACGCCTGGTAGACAGTGTCTATGTCAACGTCTCCCCCTGCGAACCCCGCGAACGAGGAACCCGCCCAGGACGCGGGCCTGCGCGCCCGACTGGTCGAGACCGGTGTCGAGCTGGTGGCCAGAGAGGGCGCACAAGCGCTGTCACTGCGGGAAATCGCCCGCCAGGCAGGGGTTTCGCACGGCGCCCCGCGCCGCTACTTCCCCACGCACCTCGACCTGCTCTCCGCGATCGCCCGCCGGGGCTTCGCCGACCTGGCCGCCCGGACCGCCGAGGTGCTCGACGGCGACGACGCGTCGCCCCGCGCCCGGCTCACCTCGCTCGCCCGGACCTACCTCGACTTCGCCCTGTCCGAGCGCGGCATGTACGAGCTGATGTTCCGTCACGACCTGCTGGAGAGCAACCGGCTCGGCCTACGGGACACCAGCCTCCCGCTCTTCCAGGTACTCGTGGACCTGATCGCCCGGATACGGCCGTCCGCGGACACCCCGCCCTCGGTGGTCGCGGGCGCCCTGTGGGGGAACCTGCACGGCGTCGCCCAGTTGTGGGGATGGGGCAGCCTTCCGCTCGCCACCGGCTCGGACGACATCGAACCGCTGCTGCGCGCCACCCTCGACGCGCACCTCGGACCGGAGGCCCGATGACCGCCCCTCCGCGCTCCTCACGGGGCGGCCGTGCCGGTGACCGTTCCTCGGCGGATCGCAGCGACGCCGACCGCTCCTCAAGGGGCCGCGGTGAGGCCGTAGCCGGAAGTCATCCGCCCGCCGCCTCACCTCGCCACCGCCCACCCCGCGCCTCCTCCCGCTCCGGTCGCCATCGCCGTCTGGTCCTCACCGGGAGCATCACCGGAGCGGTGATCGTCGCCCTGGACGGCACCGTATTGACCATCGTCCAGCCGGCCCTCCAACGGGAGCTGCACGCCTCGTTCGTACAGGTCCAGTGGACCAGCACCGGCTACCTCATCGCCGTGGCCGGCCTGCTCGTCCTCGCCGGCCGGCTCGGCGACCGCTACGGCCACCAACGCCTCTTCGCCCTCGGCATCCTGGGCTTCGGCGCCGCATCCGCGGGGATCGGACTGGCGCCCGGCATCGGCTGGGTGATCGCACTGCGCATCGCGCAAGGCGTCTTCGGCGCGCTGCTGCAACCGGCCACCCTGGGCATGCTGCGCGCCACGTATCCACCGGACCGGCTCGCCATGCCCCTGGCCCTCCGTACCAGCGCCATCGGTCTCGCGGCCGCGGCCGGCCCGGTCCTCGGCGGGGCGCTCTCCGCTCAGTTCGGCTGGCGCGCCGTCTTCTTCCTCAACGTGCCGCCCGCGCTGGTCGTCGGTGTCCTGGCCCTGGTCGCCCGCGTGCCGACGCGACCGCACCCCCACCACGCCCCCGACCCCACGACCCCACCACCCGCATCACCCCCGCCGGCCCGCTCCCCCCTCGACCTCCCCGGAGCCGCCCTCCTCTCCCTCGCCCTCCTGTGCCTGGTCCACACCCTCGTCGTGCTCCCGGAATCCGGCTGGACCGCGGTCACTCTGGTCACCACCGGGGCGGGAGCGGCCGCCTGCGGCGCCTTCGTCCGCCATGAACGCCGTACCGCGAGCCCCCTCATCCCGCCCACGGTCCTCACCTCACGCGCCGTGGTCTTTGCTCTCTCCGTCCTGCTGTGCGCTTCCGCCGGCCTGTCCGGCGCGCTCTTCGTCGGCTCGTACTTCCTGCAGAACGTCCTCGGACTCGACCCGCTCCAAAGCGGCCTGCACGTACTGCCCCTGGCCGTCCTGATGGTGCTGAGCGCGCCTGCCTCGGCCGTACTCCAGCGCCGCTACGGTCCCCGCCGGACCACCCTCACGGCCATGGCTCTCCTCTCCGCCGGCATCCTGCTGCTCTCCCAACTCACGCCTGGCTCCGGTGCGTTGACGATCGGCGGCGGTTTCGCCCTGCTCGGTGCGGGATTCGGCACGGTGATGGTCAGTGCGACGGCGGTCATCGTGCGCCATGTCCCCGTGGCTCACGCAGGAGTGGCCGGCGGACTCCAGCAGACCGCGATGAACATCGGCCCGACGCTGGGGGTCGCCCTCGCGACCATGCTGACCGCCCTCACCTCCGCGATGAGCACCACGCTCCTCGCCCTGGCCGCCGTCGCCGCCACCGGCGCCCTGGCGGCCTGCGGACTACCCCTCCGCAACCACACGAAGGCAGCCGAGCAGGAATCGGCATCCCCAACCCGCCCGAGCTGAAAGCAAGTTATCCACAGGAGGAACCCTCCGGAACCAAGAATCGCTCCCTCCGACTACCGTCGGTGACATGCACGGAGGACTGCCGTTCATCGGCATCAGCACCATCGTCTACGGCGTCATCGGTCTGGCCGGTGTCGTCATCACCGCGATCCGCACCAAGGGGGGAGCCCGTCATGCGCACCATCACCGCCATCGTTCCTGCTCATAACGAGGAGGAGGGCCTACCGGCCACACTGGAGTCACTCGCCCGGCAAACGGTCCCGCCCGACCGCATCCTGGTGGTGGACGACGCCTCCACGGACCGCACGGGCGAGGTGGCGGCATCACACGGCGTCACGGTCTTACGCCCGCCGCGCAACCTCGGCAGCAAGGCCAAAGCCCAGAACTACGCCCTTCCGCACTGCACCACCGACCTCGTCCTGGCCGTCGACGCGGACACCGTCCTCGCACCGGACTACCTCGAAACCGTTCTGCCCGCCTTCGACGACCCCACCGTCTCGGTCGCGGCCGGTACGGTCCGCACCCGCCACACCCGCACACTCTGGGAACGCGGACGGTCCACGGAATACCTCTTCGGCTTCCACTGGCACCGCCCCATCCAGGCCCGCGCCAACAGCCCCATGGTCTGCTCCGGTTGCTGCTCGGTCTTCCGCCGCGACGACCTCATGACCTTCGGCGGCTTCCCCGAACGCACCATCGTCGAGGACATGGACTACACCTGGTCCCAGCAGATCGCCGGCAGACGCGCGGTCTATGTCTCCGACGCCGTCGCCCTCGCCGCCGACCCGGAGGACCTCACCTATCTCCGCAAACAGGTCTGGCGCTGGATGGCGGGCTTCTGTCAGAACGTCCGCCTCCACCTGGGGAGTCTGATCCGCCACAAACCCCTGCTGGCCCTCTGGGTGCTCCTCGCGCTCCTGGAGATCGTCACCGCACCGTTCTGGTGGGCGACCCCCTTCGTGACCGCGGCGACCACCGGCCGGCCGCTCGCCGTCACCTTCGCCTGGTGGGTCGGAGCCGAGCTGCTCCTGACCGCGCCACCCCTGATCTACGCCGCCCACCGCCGCAAACTCCCGCTCGGGGGCGTCCTGTTGAACCTCCCCTGCGTCTACGCCACCAAGACCGTCAACCTCGTCTACGCCTGGAAGGCCCTCCTCGTCGAGCTCGTCCTGGTCCCCCTCCACCTGGCCCGCGGCCTCACGGTCTACGAAAAGGGCCGAGCCGACACCCCGACGGGACAGACGGTACGAACGGCTCCTGCCGGGGCGGCGTAAAGGAGAAAGTCGGCGGCATCGGGCATCTGCGCCAGCGCCTCGGCCCGCTTCACACTCGTTGCCTTCTACGCTCCCGCCGCCGGCGGTGGCGCCGTGGTGCGGCGGGGGACGAGGTGGGTGGGCAGGACGATGTGGCGTTCGGCGTCGCCGTCGGTGTCGTCGATGACCGAGCGGGTGAGGCGGACGGCGGTGCGGCCCAGCTCGGCGGCGGACTGGGCGAGGGTGGTCAGGCCCATGAGGGCGGACATGACGTGGTCGTCGAAGCCCATGACGGAAATCCGGCCGGGGACCGGGATGTTGGCCTCGCGGAGGGCGGCCAGAAGGCGGAACGCCAGGTCGTCGGTCTCGGTGAAGAGCGCGGTCGGCGGGGACTGCAGGCTCAGCAGCCGGCCCACCGCGGCGGCCATACCACTGCCCTTCCAATCGGGCACGCTCATGACGAGGTCGTCGTCGTGCTCGATGCCCGCCTCGGTGAGGGCGCGCAGATGGCCGGCGAGCCGGTTCTTGCTGCTCCAGGCGAAGCCCGTCTCGTCGGCGGTCTGGAGGAAGGCGATCCGCCGGTGCCCGAGGTTGAGCAGATGGCGGGTGCCGCGCAGGGCGGCCTCCTCGTCGTCCACGTAGACGCTGGGCCGGCCGGGGGCGTGCTGGCTGACGAAGACCAGCGGCATGCCCAGGTCGTCGAGGCGGGCGCGTTCGGCGGGGGAGAGCGCGAAGCTCACCACGAGGAGGGCGTCGGCGTTGCGGCGGGCGGGCAACCGGTCGAAGAAATCGGCGCGTTCCTGGACGTCGGTCACGCTGTAGACCAACAGGTCGAGACCGGCGTCGCGCAGGGCGGGGGCCATGCCGGACAGCGTGGCGCTCAGGAACCACGACTCCAGGTGGGGCATCAGGACGGCGACCCGGCCGGTGCGGCCGGTGACGAGGCTGGAGGCGCTGCGGGTGATGGCGAAGGAGAGCTCGCGGGCGGCCGCCTCCACCCGGGCCCGGGTGGTCTCCGACACCGTCGGCAGGCCGCGCAGGGTGCGCGAGACGGTCGACACCGAAACCCCCGCCCGATGGGCCACATCGGCCATCGTGGCCTCGCTGCGAGCTGAGGACATGCCGGGACGCTAGCACAGACGGGCGATGACAGCGCTGGCAGCGAGATCGCTTGAGGAATCTCTGTCCCACCGCCCGTTGACCTGACCGCAAGCACACTCCTAGCCTGCAAGCGCTGTCACACAGCATGCAGGCAACCAAGACGTGAGGAGCACTCCGGGCGGGATCTTCACCTTCACCGCGCCCTGGTCGGAGTTCCTGCCGGCGCTGACGTTCAACAGTGAGGACGGGCACCGCACGGTTCCGGTCGGAATCGTGCTTTTCCGCAGCCAGTGCACCGTCCCCTACGGGACGCTGTGCGCGGGGGCCGTGGCGGCCACCCCGCCCATCGGCGTCCTGGTCATGAACTTCCGCCGCTCGACCGTCCCGGGCATGACCTCAGCGGCGGTGGGGGCGGTAGGGCGGTCAAGGGATCCCCCACCAGGGGCGCCGCTCCTCCCTGCCCGTCGACCCATCCGGTGACACACCCGCTACCGAAAGGCAGCCACGTGACCGCACAGCACCTCGGCCCGGACCCCGGAACGACCGGCCGCAGCAGCCGCGACTGGTGGCGGCAGGCCGTCGTCTACCAGGTGTACCCGCGCAGCTTCGCCGACTCCGACGGTGACGGCATCGGCGACCTCCCCGGTGTGACCTCCCGGCTCGGCCACCTCGCCGACCTCGGAGTGGACGCCGTCTGGCTGAGCCCCTTCTACCCCTCCGAACTGGCCGACGGCGGCTATGACGTCGCCGACTACCGCGACGTCGACCCGCGGCTGGGCACCCTCGACGACTTCGACGCGATGGTCACCGAGGCGCACCGCCTCGGCCTCAAGGTGATGGTCGACATCGTGCCCAACCACTCCTCCGACCAGCACATCTGGTTCCAGGAGGCGTTGCGGGCCGGCCCGGGGTCCGCCGCGCGGGAGCGCTACGTCTTCCGCGAGGGCAAGGGCGCACACGGCGAGGAGCCGCCCACCGACTGGGTCTCCTGCTTCGGCGGCCTCGCCTGGACCCGGCTGCCCGACGGCTGGTGGTACCTCCACCTCTTCGCCCCGCAGCAGCCCGACTTCAACTGGGACAACCCCGAGGTCCGCGCGGAATTCCGGAAGACCCTGCGCTTCTGGTCGGACCGCGGCGTGGACGGCTTCCGGGTCGACGTCGCGCACGGCCTCGCCAAGGACCTGGCGGCGCCGCTCCGCGACATCGGCACCGTCGAGAGCTACCAACCGGACGACCTGCCCGAGGACGGCAGCCACCCCTTCTGGGACCGCGACGAGGTGCACGAGATCTTCCGCGACTGGCGCACGGTCTTCAACGAGTACGACCCCCCGCGGATCGCGGTCGCCGAGGCCTGGGTGCGCAACTCCCGGCGCACCGCCTACGCCACCCCGCAGGAGCTGGGCCAGGCGTTCAACTTCGACTTCCTCAGGGCGTCGCTGCACGCCGGGGAGCTCCGGTCCTCCATCGACACCGCACTCGCCGACGCCCGGGCGGCCGGCGCGACCGCGACCTGGGTGCTCTCCAACCACGACGTGATTCGGCACGCCTCCCGGCACGGCCTGCCGGACGGCTGCGACGAGGAGGCATGGCTGCTCTCCGACGGGCAACTCCCGGTCGTGGACCGGGAGTGGGGCCTGCGCCGGGCGCTCGCCGCGACCCTGCTGATGCTGGCACTGCCCGGCGCCGGCTACGTCTACCAGGGCGAGGAACTGGGCCTGCCCGAGGTCGCCGATCTGCCCCGCGAGGCCCTGCAGGACCCGGTGTGGACGCGCAGCCGCGGCCGGTCGAAGGGCAGGGACGGCTGCCGGGTGCCGCTGCCCTGGCGGCGCGACGGAAGTTCGTACGGGTTCGGCAGCGGCGGGTCCTGGCTGCCGCAGCCGCCGGGCTGGGGCGAGCTGTCCGCCGAGGCCCAGCAGGGCGATCCGGCCGCGCCCCTGGAGCTCTACCGCACCGCGCTGCGCATCCGCCGCGGGCTGCTCGCCGACGAGGCACTGGAGTGGATCGGTGGCCCCGAAGCGGTGGCCGGCGGACTGCTGCACTTCCGCCGCTCCGGCGGCTGGGAGTGCCTGACCAACCTCTCGGACACCGCCCGACCGCTGCCCGAAGGCGAACTGCTGCTGTTCTCCGCGCCGTTGAGCGGCGACCGGCTGCCGCCGTGGACGACGGCCTGGGTACGGACGGCCGCCTGAGCCCGGGTGCCGGACCGGTGGCCCGCGGGGGGCTTGGGTACCCCTAGGGGAGGGTCGAACAGATCCCGTAGGGGATGCGGACGCCCCTTGCAGACCTCAACTCGGCGGGCGGGGGAGGGTATTCCCGACATCTCCACCCCGCTCCACGACGCGTGGCTGTCAGGCGATCAGGGACGGCAGGTCGCCGCGGGCCCGGGCCGCCAGCGACTGGTCGTAGCGCCGCAGCAGCAGCCGGGCCAGCTCGGGGGCGTCGCCGAGGACCGGCGCGAGGACGTCCGCCCGGGCCTCCCGGGCGCCGGACGCGATCCGGTCCGGGAGGAAGCCGGGGGCGATGACGTAGGGGGCGACGGCCACCCGCGCCACGCCCTCGGCCCGCAGGGCCCGTACGGCGTCGGCCGTACGGGGCAGAGATGCGGAGGCGAACGCAGGTCGCACGGCACACCAACCAGCGGTGCGCCGCCACTCCCGCGCGATTTCAGCGATCACTGCGATCGCCTCCGGGTCTGAGGAGCCCGCCGAGGCCAGCACGACCCCGGTCGAGCGACGGTCCCCGGGTCGCAGCCCGGCCTCCGCCAGCCGGCGCTCCAGCGCGGCGGTCAGGAGGGTGGACGGGCCGAGCACCTCGGCCTGACGGATGGCCAGCCGCGGCAGCCGGGCGGCCGCCTCGCGCAGCACCGCCGGGATGTCGGACTTCGCGTGGAACGCCCGGGTCAGCAGCAGCGGCAGCGCCACCACGCCCACCCGTCGCCCGCCACCACCCCGGGACGAAGGCTCCCCCGGACCCCGTCCGCGGGGACCCCCGTCGCGCCATCCCTCGGCCTCTCCCTCTGCCGCCAGCCGCTCCAGCACCCGGGGGACCCGGGGTGCGTTGAAGTCCAGATGGCCGACCTCGACACGCAGCCCGGGCCGCAGCGACCGGACGCGCGCGCAGAGCGCGGCGACGGTCGCCGCGTGCCGCGGGTCGCGGCTGCCGTGGGCGATGACGAGGAGAGTGGGACGTGCGCTCATGGGATCAGTTCTTGACCAGGAGACCGCGGCTGCGCAGCACCCGCCGCTCGATCGGCGCGAAGATCAGCAGCTCGATGCCGATGCCGACGACGAGGATGAGGAAGATCGCCGCGAGCACCCAGGACATGTCCTGCAGCTCCCGGCCCTGCTCCAGCAACTGGCCCAGACCGGTGCCCAGATCGGGCGCGTTGACGATCAGCTCGGCGGCCATCAGGGAACGCCAGGAGAACGCCCAGCCCTGCTTCAGGCCCGCCAGGTAGCCCGGCAGCGCGGCCGGCAGCAGCACATGCCGCACCCCGGCCAGCCCCGTCGCGCCGATGGTGCGGCCCGCGCGCAGGTAGAGCGGCGAGATCTGGTCGACGCCGGACACCAGGCCGTTGGCGATGGACGGGACGGCGCCGAGCAGCACCACCGCGTAGATCGTGGCGTCGCTCAGCCCGAACCAGATGATCGCGGCCGGCACCCAGGCCACCGACGGCAGCGACTGCAGACCGCTCAGGATCGGCCCGATCGCGGCCCGTACGACCTTGACCCGGGCGACGATCAGCCCGAGCACCGTACCGATGGCGACCGAGGCCACGAAGCCCAGCGCACCGCGCGAGACACTGGTCCACACGAAGCCCAGCAGCGTGCCCTCCAGCCACTTCTGCTGGAGCGAGTGGGCGACGTCGACGGGACTGGGCAGCAGGTAGTGCGGCTTGAGCTGGAAGTGGTAGGCGACCTGCCACAGCGCCAGCACGACGACGACCGCGACGATCGGCGGGACCGCCTTCGACACGGCGGTCCGCAGCCAGGGCTGCCGGTGCACGACCTGGGATTCCAGGGCGTCGAGCCCGGCCTCCAGGCCGGCGAGGTCCGCGGCGGCACCGCCCTTCGCCGGGGTGCCGGAGGCGGCCGGGTCGTCGTCGGTCCGGGTGCTCGTGGACCCGGCCCGGGTCTCAGTGCTGGCCATGGCGGCGGATCTCCCCACGCAGCTGTTCGGTGATCTCGATGGACAGGTCGGCGACCGCGGCGTCCTCGATGCGCCGCGGCTGCGGGATGTCCACCTGCCACTCGCGGGCCACCCGGCCCGGACGGGAGGACAACAGGACCACCCGCTCGGCCAGCCGCACCGCCTCGCGGACGTTGTGCGTGACGAACAGGACCGACAGCTGCGTCTCCTGCCAGATGCGGGTCAGCTCGTCGTGCAGCACGTCCCGGGTGATCGCGTCCAGCGCCGCGAACGGCTCGTCCATCAGCAGCAGTTGACTGTCCTGGGCGAGCGCCCGGGCCATCGCCACCCGCTGGCGCATGCCGCCGGACAGCTCGTGCACCCGCTTGCCGTAGGCGCCCTTGAGGCGGACGAGTTCGAGCAGCCGCTCGGCCTCGTCCCGGCGCTCGGCCCGCGGCACCCCGCGCAGCCGCAGCGCCAGTTCGATGTTGCGGCCCGCGGTCAGCCACGGGAACAGCGCGTGTTCCTGGAACATCAGGGCCGGCCGGCCGCCCGGCGTCTCGATGCTGCCGGCGGACGGCGCGTCCAGACCGGCCACGAGGTTGAGCAGGGTGGACTTGCCGCAGCCGGACGCCCCCAGGAGGCAGACGAACTCGCCGGGTGCCACCTCGATGTCGATGTCGTCCAGCACGTGCTGCTGCGCGCCCGGGCGGCCGAACGACTTCGAAACGTGATCGATGCGAGCCGCGTACGGCACGGTGGTGCTCGTGTCCGCCGTGGCGGGCTGGTGCTTGGCGAGCGTGCTGGTCGTCATCGGTGTCACCTCCTGGGGGAGTGCGGAGCTACGGGCTTACTTGGTGCCGAGACCGGCGTCGTCGACCGGCTGCTTGCCCTCGGACTTGAGGACCTTGTTCAGCAGCGTGAGGTCGTAGATGCCCGTCAGGTCCGGCTTCTTCAGCAGGCCCGCCTTGACGGCGTGGTCGGCCTCCTCCTGGAGGGTGGCGGCCAGCGGGTCGTCGGTGATGTCGATGTTCTTGAAGGCCGGGTCGAGGACGTCGGCCGGCAGCGCCTTACCGGCCACGTCCGGCTCGGCGAGCTTGGCGTTGAGCGCCTTCTTCGCCTCGTCCGGGTGCGACCGGATCCAGGCGTTGGTCTTCACCGAGGCGCGCAGCACCGCCTCGACGGCCTTCGGGTGCTCCTTGAGGAACTTCTGCGAGACGATCATGTTCGTGATGACGAACTTGCCGTCCTTCCACAGCTTCTTCTCGTCCAGGATGGCCTTGCCGCCCGCCGCGACGAGCTTCGAGGCGGTGGGCTCGGGCACCCAGGCACCGTCGATCGAACCCTGCTCGAAGGCGGTCGGCGTCACCTTGTTGTCGGTGCGCTGGACGGTGACATCGCCCTTGCCCGTGGTGGCGTCGACCTTGTAGCCCTTGTCCGAAAGGAAGTTGAGCAGCGCCACGTCCTGGGTGTTGCCCAGCTGCGGGGTGGCGATCGTCTTGCCCTTGAGGTCGTTCAGCCCCTTGACCTTCTTGGGGTTGACGACGAGCGAGACACCGCCGGACGCCGAACCGGAGATGATCTTCAGGCTCTTGCCGTGCGACTTGGCGTAGCCGTTGATGGCGGGGGAGGGGCCGATCCAGCCGATGTCGATCGCGCCCGAGTTGAGCGCCTCGATCTCGGCGGGGCCCGCGTTGAAGAGGGAGGTCTTCACCTCGGTGCCGCCCAGCTCCTTCTGGAACCGGCCGCTCTGGAGGCCGATCAGCGGGGTGGCGTGGGTGGTGTTGCCGAAGAAGCCGAGCTTGATCTGATCGAGCCCGTCGGTCTTGGGTCCCTTGGGGGCGACCTGGTCGGAGGTGTCCTTCTTGGCCTCGGAACCGTAGCCGCAGGCGCCCAGCGCGCCGATCAGCACGGGGACGGAGACGGCGGCCGCCAGCAGGCGGTGTCGAACGGCAGACACGGAGGTGGTTCCTCTCGGAGGGCCGGGAGACTACGCGCCCTCTAGGGCGCGCCCGGCGGTGCGATGGATCTTCGGAAAGGGGGCGTGGGGGGTACGGAGTCGGGCATCGTCAGCACACACATCGGCCGACTCCGCCCTGTCCGCTTCCCATGGCGCCGCTGCCGATGCGGCCGCCCTCCTTGGCGAAGGTCGAGAACACGTCGTTCAGCATGCTCAGAAGTCCCATCCGTCGTCGTCCGTTTCCTCAGCCGGCGCCGCCTCGGCGGCCGCCTCCGCGAACGCGGTGCCCGCCATCCCGGCGGTCAGCGTCGTGCCGTCCGCCGGGTCGATCAGCAGGAACGAGCCGGTGCGCCGGGAGTCCGCGTACGCGTCCAGGGCCAGCGGCTCGGCCGTCCGGACCACCACCCGGCCGATGTCGTTGGCGGCCAGCTCACCGGGCGCCGGGTGCTGCGAGAGGTCGTCCAGCGTCAGCCGGGACGGGATGTCCTTGACGATCGCCTTGACGGTGCGGGTGGTGTGCTTGAGCAGCACCCGCTGTCCGACGGTCAGCGGACGGTCCGCCACATGGCACACGGTCGCCTCGACGTCCTGCGTGCCGGCCGGCGCCGCCGCCGTCGGGGCGATCAGATCACCGCGCGAGACGTCGATGTCGTCGGCGAGCCGGACGGTCACCGACTGCGGCGCCCAGGCGACGTCCACGGCCTGGCCGAGCGCGTCGATCCCCTCGATGGTGCTCGTACGGCCCGAGGGCAGCACCGTCACCGCATCGCCGACGCGCAGCACACCGGCGGCGATCTGGCCCGCGTAACCGCGGTAGTCGGGGTGCTCGGCGGTCTGCGGCCGGATCACGTACTGCACCGGGAAACGCGCCGGGTCGTCCGACGGATCGGCGACCACCGGAACGGTCTCCAGGTGCTCCAGCACCGTCGGGCCGCCGTACCAGTCCATATGGGCCGACGGGGACACGACGTTGTCACCGGCCAGCGCGGAGATCGGGATCGCGGTGATCTCCGGGACGCCCAGCGAGCCCGCGTAGGTCGTGAACTCCTCGGCGATCGCGGCGAAGACGGACTCCTCGTACCCGACCAGGTCCATCTTGTTGACGGCCAGCACGACGTGCGGGACGCGCAGCAGGGCGGCGACCGCGGCGTGCCGGCGGGTCTGCTCGACCACGCCGTTGCGGGCGTCGACCAGCACCACGGCCAGCTCGGCGGTCGAGGCGCCGGTGACCATGTTGCGGGTGTACTGCACGTGGCCCGGGGTGTCTGCCAGGACGAACCGGCGGCGCGGCGTGGCGAAGTAGCGGTAGGCGACGTCGATGGTGATGCCCTGCTCGCGCTCGGCGCGCAGCCCGTCGGTCAGCAGCGCCAGGTCCGGCGTCTCCTGCCCGCGGCCCAGCGAGGCCCGCTCGACGGCCTCCAGCTGGTCGGTCAGCACCGACTTGGAGTCGTGCAGCAGCCGGCCCACCAGGGTGGACTTGCCGTCGTCGACGGAACCGGCGGTGGCGAAGCGCAGCAGCGAGGTGGCGCCGGCGTCCACGACGGCCTGGGCGGCATGGGTGGTGCTCATGGTTAGAAGTACCCCTCGCGCTTGCGGTCCTCCATGGCGGCCTCGGACATCTTGTCGTCGGCCCTCGTCGCGCCCCGCTCGGTCAGCCGGGACGCGGCGATCTCGGCGATCACCTTGTCGATGGTGTCGGCGTCCGAATCGACGGCACCGGTGCAGGACATGTCGCCGACGGTGCGGTAGCGCACCAGACGGGTCTCGACCGTCTCGCCCTCCTTCGGGCCGCCCCACTCGCCCGGCGCCAGCCACATGCCGCTGCGGGCGAAGACCTCGCGCTCGTGGGCGTAGTAGATGGCGGGCAGCTCGATCTTCTCCCGGGCGATGTACTGCCAGACGTCCAGTTCGGTCCAGTTGGACAGCGGGAAGACCCGGACGTGCTCACCGGGCGAGTGCCGGCCGTTGTACAGCTGCCACAGTTCCGGGCGCTGCCGGCGCGGGTCCCAGCCGCCGAACTCGTCGCGCAGCGAGAACACCCGCTCCTTGGCGCGCGCCTTCTCCTCGTCCCGGCGGCCGCCGCCGAAGACCGCGTCGAAGCGGTTCTTCTCGATGGCGTCCAGCAGCGGCACGGTCTGCAGCGGGTTGCGCGTGCCGTCGGGACGTTCGCGCAGCTCACCGCGGTCGATGAAGTCCTGCACCGAGGCGACGTGCAGCCGCAGCCCGTGCTGCTCGACCGTGCGGTCGCGGTAGTCGAGGACCTCGGGGAAGTTGTGCCCGGTGTCGACGTGCAGCAGCGAGAACGGCACCGCGGCCGGCGCGAACGCCTTCAGCGCCAGGTGCAGCATGACGATGGAGTCCTTGCCGCCGGAGAACAGGATCACCGGCCGCTCGAACTCGCCCGCCACCTCACGGAAGATGTGCACCGCCTCGGACTCCAGCGCGTCCAGGTGCGACAGCGCGTACGGGGAGTCGCCCTCGTGCCCCGGGCCGGTCTCGGTGATGGAAGCAGCCGTGGTCACGCCAGGCCCCTTTCGGTGAGCAGCTCGTACAGCGCCGCGGCGGACTCCTGCACGGTCTGGGTGTGCGACTCGATGCGCAGATCGGGCGCTTCGGGAGCCTCGTACGGATCGTCCACGCCGGTCAGCCCGGAGATCTCGCCGGCCGCCTGCTTGGCGTACAGGCCCTTCACATCGCGCTCGGAGCACACCTCGACCGGCGTCGCCACGTGCACCTCCAGATACGCGGTGCCCTCGGTCTGGTGGCGCTTGCGCACCGCCTCGCGGCTGTCCGCGTACGGCGCGATCACCGGCACCAGTGCCTTGACGCCGTTGCTGGCCAGCAGTTCGGCGACGAAGCCGATCCGCTGGACGTTGGTGTGCCGGTCCTCGCGGGTGAAGCCGAGGCCCGCGGAGAGGAACTCGCGGATCTCGTCGCCGTCGAGCACCTCGACGCGGTGGCCCTCGCCGCGCAGCGTGCCGGCCAGCTCGTGCGCGATGGTCGTCTTGCCCGCGCTCGGCAGACCGGTCAGCCAGATCGTGGCGCCCGTCATGGATATCTCCTGCTGACTCGTCATCCGTGCAGCCCGCACTCGGTCTTGTTGCTCCCGGCCCAGCGGCCGGCCCTGGCGTCCTCGCCCTCCCGCACCCGCCGGGTGCAGGGCGCGCAGCCGACGGAGGCGTAGCCGTCCATCAGCAGCGGGTTGGTGAGCACACCGTGCTCGGCCACGTACGCGTCCACGTCGGCCTGCGTCCAGCGGGCGATGGGCGAGACCTTCACCTTCTGCCGCTTGGCGTCCCAGCCGACGACGGGGGTGTTCGCCCGGGTCGGCGACTCGTCCCGGCGCAGCCCGGTCGCCCAGGCGTCGTACCCGGTCAGGCCCTCTTCGAGCGGCTTGACCTTGCGCAGGGCGCAGCACAGGTCCGGGTCGCGGTCGTGCAGCTTCGGCCCGTACTCGGCGTCCTGCTCGGCCACCGTCTGACGGGGCGTCAGGGTGATGAGGTTGACGTCCATCACCTCGGCGACCGCGTCGCGGGTCCCGATCGTCTCGGGGAAGTGGTAGCCGGTGTCCAGGAAGACCACGTCCACGCCCGGGAAGGCCCGCGAGGCCAGGTGCGCGACGACCGCGTCCTCCATCGAGGAGGTGACGCAGAAGCGCGGACCGAAGGTCTCGGCGGCCCAGGTGAGGATCTCCAGGGCGGACGCGTCCTCCAGGTCGCGGCCCGCCTGCTCGGCGAGCTGCTGGAGATCGGTAGCGGTGGTCACGACGTACCTCCGTCAGGGGCAGGGGAGTTGGCGGACGTCCCGGGAGCCAGCAGGCCCAGGAACGTCAGCCGGAACGCGCGGCTGCAGGACCGGCATTCCCACGCTCCGTGGCCTTCCTCGGAGGGGCGCAGGTCCTCGTCCCCGCAGTACGGGCAGTAGAAGGGGGCAGCTCGCTCGCTCACTGCGCCTCCCGCTCGGCCATGAGGTGTTCGCTCACTTCAGCGCACCCTCTTCCGCCCGGGCGGCCCAGGTGGCGAAGCGCTCGCCGTCCTCGCGCTGCTCCTGGAAGTTGCGCAGCACCCGCTCGACATAGTCGGGGAGTTCGTCGGCGGTGACCTTCAGGCCGCGGACCTTGCGGCCGAAGCCGGCCTCCAGGCCCAGCGCGCCGCCCAGGTGCACCTGGTAGCCCTCGACCTGGTTGCCGTCGTCGTCCAGGACCAGCTGGCCCTTGAGACCGATGTCCGCGGTCTGGATGCGGGCGCAGGCGTTGGGGCAGCCGTTGAGGTTGATGGTCAGCGGCTCGTCGAAGTCCGGGAGGCGGCGCTCCAGTTCGTCGATCAGGGACGCGCCGCGGCCCTTGGTCTCCACGATCGCCAGCTTGCAGAACTCGATGCCGGTGCAGGCCATCGTGCCGCGGCGGAACGGCGAGGGCGTGATCTGGAAGTCCAGCGCCTCCAGGCCCGCGACCAGCGCGTCGACCTGGTCCTGGGCGACATCGAGGATGATCAGCTTCTGCTCGACGGTGGTGCGCAGGCGGTCCGAGCCGTGCGCGGCGGCGAGTTCGGCGATCTTGGTGAGGGTGGTGCCGTCGACCCGGCCGACGCGCGGGGCGAAGCCCACGTAGTAGCGGCCGTCCTGCTGCCGGTGCACACCGACGTGGTCGCGCCACTTCTGGACCGGCTCCTCGGGCGCCGGACCGTCGATCAGCTTCCGGTTCAGGTACTCGTCCTCCAGCACCTGGCGGAACTTCTCGATGCCCCAGTCGGCCACCAGGAACTTCAGCCGGGCGCGGTTGCGCAGCCGGCGGTAACCGTAGTCGCGGAAGATCCCGACGACGCCGGCCCAGACGTCCGCGACCTCGTCCAGCGGGACCCAGGTGCCCAGCCGCTGGGCGAGCTTGGGGTTGGTGGACAGCCCGCCGCCGACCCAGAGGTCGAAGCCGGGGCCGTGCTCGGGGTGGACGACGCCGACGAACGCCACGTCGTTGATCTCGTGGACCACGTCCTGGACCGGGGAGCCGGAGATCGCGGTCTTGAACTTGCGCGGCAGGTTGGAGAACTCCTTGCTGCCGATGTAGCGCTCGTGGATCTCCTCCACGGCCGGGGTGCCGTCGATGATCTCGTCCTCGGCGATACCGGCCACCGGGGAGCCGATGATCACACGCGGGCAGTCGCCGCAGGCCTCGGTCGTGGACAGCCCGACGCCCTCCAGCTTCTCCCAGATCGCCGGGACGTCCTCGATCCGGATCCAGTGCAGCTGGATGTTCTGCCGGTCGGTGATGTCCGCGGTGCCGCGGGCGTACTGCTCGGAGACCTCGCCGATGGCCCGGAGCTGGGCCACCGTCAGCCGGCCGCCGTCGATCCGGACCCGCAGCATGAAGTACTTGTCGTCCAGCTCCTCCGGCTCCAGGATCGCGGTCTTGCCGCCGTCGATCCCGGGCTTGCGCTGGGTGTAGAGGCCCCACCAACGCATGCGCCCGCGCAGGTCGTTGGGGTCGATCGAGTCGAAACCGGCCTTGGAGTAGATCGTCTCAATGCGTGTCCGCACATTGAGACCGTCGTCGTCCTTCTTGAACTGCTCGTTTCCGTTGAGCGGCGTGAAATGACCTACGGCCCACTGGCCCTCGCCGCGGTGGCGTCCGGCCTTGCGGCGGGTCGAAGCGGCTGCGGGACGGTCGGGGGAGGCGGCCATGGGTGTACGTCCTTCTGGGCGGGCGGGGGGATCGGGACCGGCGCCGGAGACCCGTGCCGACCTGCGCAGGCACACCGAAGCGCGGCGCGTGGGCAACGCGTCGGCGACAGCTGCGGGTCAAAGGGGGTTCCGGCGCGTCCGCGACGATGGGGACGGCGGGTGATCGGTGGTGCCGGGTGCTGTCCAGGGCCATCGGTCCTGGCTGGAAACAGCCTCAGCCCGCCCGACAAATGGCGCTGGACATGCGGCCGAGGTCGACGTGCCGCCGACTCACCAAGGCAATTCCAGCTCTGGACATGACGGAAGCGTGGCACGCCGCTCTCCGGCCAGTCCACCGCTATCCATGATGTGGACAACCCTGTCCCGTTTGGTGAGACAGGGTGACGTCGGTCACTTCCTGGCGGTCGACTGCGGCGGGAGGACGAGCGGCCCGGCGCCCGGCCAGGGGCCCGGCGCCGGCACGTCGGGCTCTTCGGTCACCGTGGTGTCGTACACCCGAAAGCCGCGGCGTTCGTAGTTGGCCATCGCGTGCTCACCGTCCTTGCTGCAGGTGTGCACCCAGACCCGCTGCGTCGACGGCCGGCCCGGCCACCGTTCGGCCAGGTCCCAGGCCCGCTCGATGCCGTACGTCAGCAGGTGGCCGCCGATCCGGCGGCCCCGGAAGGCCGGTATCAGGCCGAAGTAGACGATCTCCACCGAACCGTCCGGCGTGGCGGCCAGCTCGACGAACCCGGCGGGGGTGCCGCGCTCGTACGCCACCCAGGTCTCGACCCCCGGCCGCCCCAGGTACTCCGCCCACTGCGCGTACGACCACGGCAGCCGGTCGGTCCAGGTGACGTCCCCGCCCACCGCCGTATAGAGGAAGCGGCTGAATTCCGGCGAAGGCACCTCGGCCCGGGCGATCCGGACACCCTGCTCGGCCGGCGGTTCCTGCCCGCGGGACAGGTCGGCACGCGAGGTCTGTTCGAGGTACCAGGTGGTGACCGAGATGCTCATGCGGCCAATACATCACATCGAGGAGGGGTGCCGGGCGGGGCAGAGAGGGAGGGCCGGGTCCCGCGTCCCGGATGGTGAGATGACGGTTCGCATCGTGGGGCATTCCCGCATTCCCGGTCCTGCGGTCGACCACCGGCGCCTCGCACCCCGTACGTCCTCAGGCGCTCCCGGTCATCCTGGCGAAGACCACCACATTGCCCGTGTACCCGGACCCCGCCGCATACGGACCCCCGCAGGTCAGCACGCGCAGCTCGGGGCGCCCGGTGCTGCCGTAGACCTTACGGGCGGGGAAGTCGCGCTGGTCGAAGACCTGGACGCCGTAGACCTCGAAGACCGCGGTCCGCCCGTCCGCACGGATCACCCGGATCGTGCTGCCCTTCGCGAGACGACCCAGCCCGTAGAAGACCGCGGGCCCACTGTGGGTGTCGACGTGCCCGACGAGGACGGCGGTGCCCCGCTCCCCCGGGGAGGGCGCGTCCGCGTACCAGCCCGCCAGGTTGGGGTTCCCGTCCGGCGGGGCCTCGATCCAGCCGTCCTTGTCCAGGCCCAGCGGCAGCACCGGCGCGGACACCGCGAGCGACGGGATGTCGACCTCGGCCGGGGCCGAACGGGGCAGTGGCGCGGCCGCGGGGCCGGCCGCGCCACCGGGCACCACCGAGGTGGCGGCGCCCGGCTGCGGCGGCCCGTCCGGATCGTCCGACAGCCCCTGCCGCAGCATCCCGAACCCCACCAGACCGGCCAGCGCGAGCGCACCCCACCGCGGCCGGCGCGCGACCGCGGCGGCCTCCGCCGGCGCCGCCTCGGGCGGATCCGTCGGGCTCATCGCTCACCTCCCGCACGCCGCGGCCACCACCTTCATGGCCCGGTCGGCACGCTAGGCCGTGCCCACCCCGGCGGCGACACCGAAGGGCCGAACGGGTGCCGGCTCCGGGCTCGGTCACACGAGCGCCGGGTCGGCCGCGGTCACGCCGCGTCCCGGCCCTGGCCCGGTCACGCCGGGCCGAACACCGCGTCGGCGAGGCGCTCGACCTGGTCGGCGTCGGGCGACCAGCAGTAGAGCATCACCTCGTCCGCGCCGATCGCCCGGAAGGCGGCCACCGCGGCGCGGATCGCCGCCGGGGTGGTGAGCAGCCCCTTCACGACATGGTCCACATGGCCGCTGGGGCTGTAGTACGCATGCAGCTCGCGGCGGGCGCGGTCGAGCGTCTCCTCGGGGCCGAGGGCCGCGTTGACCTGCGCCACCAGCCGCGGTCGGCCGTCGCGTCCGGCCCGCGACCAGGCCGCCTCCACGTTCCGGAACAGGCCGTCCATGTGCTGCGGCGGCAGCGCGGCCCCGAGGAAGCCGTCGCCCCAGCGGGCCACCCGTTCCCTCACGGCCGGCACGAACCCGCCGAAAAGCACCTCGGGCCCACCGGCCCGGGCCGGCGCCGGCCCGACCGGGCCGACGTCCGCGGAGAGCGGCTCACCGGCCCACAGGCGCCGCAGCGTCGCCATCTGCGCGTCCAGCCGCCGGCCGCGGCTGCGGAGGTCGACACCGGCGGCCTGATAGTCGTCGTCCCGGCCGCCGATACCGATGCCGAGGGTGAAGCGGGAACCGGAGAGCAGATCGAGCGTGGCGGCCTGCTTGGCGAGCAGCGCGGTGCGGTGCAGCGGGGCGAGCAGCACCTCGGTCTGCAGCCGGATCCGGGAGGTGGCGCCGGCCAGGGTGGCCAGCGTGATCAGCGGTTCGGGGTTGGTGAACACCAGCCGGTCGAGCAGGGCGACGGTGCTGAACGGGGTGGCTTCGGCGCGCCGGGCCCAGCTCAGCAGCTGCGCGGGGTCACCGATGGGAAGGCCGAGTCCTACGGACATGGAAGTCCTCCAGAAGGAAGGGGCACCCGCCGGCCGGCGCGCACGCCACCGGCGCACGCGTCGTCCGGGCAGGCACGATCACGGATCGTCGTTGTCGCCCACTCATTCGGCCGCGCGTGCTTGCCGCGCCGGCTGCTCCCGTTCTGCGACGTCCTTCTGGAGAGCTCACGTCAGAGTGCGCTCACCTTAGGACGGGCGAGGGCGGGGCCGCATCCGAATTTCCGGCGCGGTTTTCGCCACGCCTTTTCCGGCGCGGGTTCGCCGTCCCACGGCAACGAACTCGCCGTTCCGCATTCCTCCGCGGCGCACTCCTCCCCCGCTGCGTCCCGCCGCACCGCCGGCTCAGGACGTGTGCCGCCCCCGCCGCGCCGCCGCCACCGCCGGCGCCAGCGAGTGCGGCAGCAGCCGCCCGGGCCGGGCCGGGAGCCGCAGCTCCACCTCCACCCCGTCGGCGAAGCGGTACGGCCGGTGCGCCAGCACGCTCCCCAGGTGGCGGCGCAGCCGGGACAGCTCGGCGCGCACCGTCACCGTACGCCCGGCGTCCCCGAAGAGGTCCTGGGCGAGTTCGGCCGCGGTCCGCCCCTGCGGCTGCGCGGCCAGCACGAAGAGCAGCTCGGCATGGCGCGGCGACAGCTCGTGCGACCAGCTGCCGGCCGGCCCGCTGACCGTGACCGTCGAGCCGTCCCGCCGGCTGACGTCCAGGACGACCCGGTTCGGCACCGGCTCCCGCTCCGCCCGCCCGACCCGGATCAGCCAGCCGCCCGGAAGCGGTTCCAGGGCGCACATGCCGTAGCGCGGCAACCACAGCGGCCCGGCCGCGGGCGCCTTCGGCAGCGCCACCCGGTCCGGCGGCGTCAGCCCCGTGACGCCCACCACCCAGCCGTTCGGATCGACCACCAGCGCCTGCCCGCCGAGCCGCGCCAGCACCGGCGCCGCGCTCGACCGCAGCCGCTCCAAGGACCGGTGGTGACGGCTGCGCAGCTCACCCTCGGCGAGCCGGGCGACCGCGGACACCAGCGAGAGCGTGGTGGGGTGGAAGGACTGCGCCGGTCCGCTGACGTCCACGGTCCCCAGCAGCCGCCCGTCCCGCGGATCATGCAGCGGCGCCGCGGCACAGGTCCACTGGTGGTGGCTGCGCACGAAGTGCTCGGCGGAGTGCACCAGCACCGGGCGGCGGGCCACCAGGGCGGTGCCGATGGCGTTGGTGCCGACGACCTGCTCCGTCCAGTCGGCGCCCTTGTCGAAGCCCAGCCGGTCGGCCATCCGCCGTACCGGCGCGCTGCCCTCCCGCCACAGCACGCGGCCCTCGGCGTCGGTGACGACCATGATCTGCTGCGCCGCGTCGGCGGCCGCCAGCAGCCCCTCGTTGAGCACCGGCAGCACCGCCGCCAGCTGCGACTGCTGCCGGCGGTGCTCCAACTCCGCGACGGAGAGCGGGCGTTGAGCGGGATCGGCGTCCGGATCGACACCGGAGTCCAGCGCCCGGCGCCACGATGCGCCGATCACCGCACGGGGGGAGTCGGCCGGGTCGCCGGGTGCCCCGCCGGCGAGCGCGGCCTCGCGGGCGGTGGCGAGCCGGCGGGCGGTGGCGCGGACTTCGTGGGCCGACCAGATGGCGCTGTCGATCGTGCTGTCGCTCACGCTGCTCTCCGTTGTGCACTGTCCCCTGGGGGGCGCCCCCCCGATCATGCCGGGCTCACGGGTTCACGGTCGGCCCGCCCCGGGAAGTCCCCCCGGTCCGTGCGCCCATGGTGCCGTCATCGGCCCGCCATGGAGGCGCCATTGCCCACATCGGCTCCGGGGAGTGCAACGCACTGCAACCGTTGTGGCCTATGACGGGTAAACGGGACTCTGGCCCGAGCGGCCGATGGCATCTCGCCACCGCGGATTCGCCGGTCACCCGTCGGAGAACCTGCCGGTTGTCGCCGGGAAGTCCATCGGCCGCTGTGCGACGTCGGTACGGTGCGGGGGAGGGGGCTCCACGGTGGCCGCTGCTCCGCGCGTCGTGGTGATCGGAGCGGGTGAGGGGGTACGAAGAGCACGAGCCGCCCGGCTGGCCGGCCACTATGCGATCCCCCTGCTGCAAGCGGTCGACCTGCTGATAAAGCGTCAGTTTCTGCCCGATGACGGCTATGTGATCGACAGTCCGCCGCAACTGCTCGACCGGGTGGCCGGGGCCGGCGGTCTGCTGCCCGTACTGGCCTTCGTCGACCTGGTGGTGCTGCTGCCCGGCGCGGGATCGAGCGGTACGGAAGAGACCTCCCGCGTACTGCGCTACTACGACGCGCGCGGGGTGCTGCTGACCGTAGGGGCGGACACCCCCGACGACGAGATCATCCTGGTCATCGACGCGGCACTGCGCGGGCGCGGCGACCCGGACGGCCCACCCGGGATGCCCTGGCGGCCCTGAGACGGGGGAGCGGTGCCGAGTCGGCGCGGCACCGCTCCCCGACCGGCGCGGCGGCGGTTCACCCCCTGTCCCCGTCCCTTCGCGAGGCCACGGCCCGAAGCGACGGGGAACCGCCGCCGCGCCGAGACTTCGGGGGCGGGCCCGGCGCGGCGTCACTACGCCGCGCCGGGAACCTCCTGCGCTGAGGAACCTCCTGCGCCGGGAATCTCCTGCGCCGGGAATCTCCTGCGCCGGGGAACATCCTGCGCTGGGAACCTCCTGCACATCCCGCGCCGGGGAACGTCCCTCGACAGGAATATCCCTCGCCGCCGCCTCGTTGTGGCCCCGCAGGGGGGCTTCGCGTCCCCTACGGGATCCGTTCGACCGCCCCTAAGGGACCCCGCCCGGGCCCGGGGCGCCTCCCCGATCGGCTGAGGCTCACCGATCGGCTGAGGCTCACCGGTCGGAAGCTCACCGGTCAGTGGCGCCGGGTCCTCGGCAACTCGGAGCCGCCGCACGTCTGTTGCCTCGGCAACTCGGCGCCGTCGGCTGCCGTCCTCAGTGCTCCAGCACCGGCCGGGAGCGGTCCACCACCGCTGCCAGGTCCAGGGTGTGGGGCAGGGTGCCGAAGGCCGCGCCGGCGTCGCCGCCCAGGCGGGAGGCGCAGAAGGCGTCCGCGACGGCGGGGGGTGCGTGGCGTACCAGCAGTGAGCCCTGGAGCACCAGTGCCATCCGCTCCACCAGGCGCCGGCCCCGGGCCTCGATGCCCTCCAGGTCGGCGAGTTCGGTGAGCATCCCCTTGATCGCCCGGTCCAGCCGGTGGTCCGCGCCGCGCGCCGTACCGATCTCGGTCAAGTAGGCGTCCAGCGCCCCGGGTTCGCGGCGCAGGGCGCGCAGCACGTCCAGCGCCTGGATGTTCCCCGAACCCTCCCAGATCGAGTTCAGCGGCGCCTCGCGCAGCAGCCGCGGCAGCCCCGACTCCTCGACGTAGCCGTTGCCGCCCAGGCACTCCATCGCCTCGGCCACCACCGGAGTGCAGCGCTTGGTCACCCAGTACTTCGCCGCCGGGACCGCCAGCCGCAGCAGCTGCCGGTCCTGTTCGGTGCCGCCGTCGTACGCCGCCGCCAGCCGCAGTGCGAGGGTGGTCGCCGCCTCCGACTCCAGCGCCAGATCGGCCAGGACGTTGCGCATCAGCGGCTGGTCGGTCAGCCGGCGGCCGAACGCCTCGCGGTACGCGGTGTGGTGCAGCGCCTGGGCCACCGCCTGCCGCATCACCGCCGCCGACGCGCTGACGCAGTCCAGCCGGGTCGCCGCGACCATCTCGATGATCGTCGCCACCCCGCGGCCCTCCTCGCCGACCCGGCGCGCCCACGTCCGCCCGTCGAACTCGACCTCCGCCGAGGCGTTCGACCGGTTGCCGAGCTTGTCCTTGAGCCGCTGGATGCGGAACGAGTTGCGGGTGCCGTCCGGCAGCACCCGCGGCAGCAGGAAGCAGGTCAGTCCTCCCGGCGCCTGGGCCAGCACCAGGAACGCGTCGGACATCGGTGCCGAGCAGAACCACTTGTGCCCGGTCAGCGCGTACTCGCCGGGAGCCGACAGCGGTTCGGCGCGCGTGGTGTTGGCGCGTACGTCGCTGCCGCCCTGCTTCTCCGTCATGGCCATGCCCGCCAGCGCGCCGGCCTTCCGGGCGGCCGGTCCCAGCTCCTGCTCGTAGATCCACGAGGTCAGCAGCGGCTCCCATTCGGCGGCCAGCTCCGGCTCGTGGCGCAGTGCGGGCACCGCCGCATGGGTCATCGACAGCGGGCAGCCGTGGCCCGCCTCGGCCTGGGTCCACACGATGAAGCCCGCGGTGCGGCGCAGATGGCCGTCCGGCCGTGACCAGGCGTCGTTCAGCCCGGCGGAGACGGCGTGGCCGAGCAACCGGTGCCAGGCCGGGTGGAACTCCACCTCGTCGATCCGGTGGCCGTAGCGGTCGTGGGTGTGCAGCACCGGGGGGTGGGCGTTGGCCTGCTCGCCCCACTGCTGGGCGTGCGCGGAGCCGGCGGCTTCCCCCAGCCGGCCCAGTTCCTGGCGGACCTCGTCCAGGCGGTCGGCGGCGATGTGCCGGGTGATGCCCTCGGTGAGGGCCGGGTCGCTCGCGAACACGTCGTATCCGACCAGCGGCGGGGGCTGGTTCGTGACCGTGTGAGTGGTGGCTGCCATGCAGCTACGGTAAGGAGGTGCAGCCGGAGAACGAACCAACCGAGCGGCACGCGGGCCGTCTGACCAGGGCCCGTGTGCTCTACCGCAACGTCTCCACGCGCCGGCTGGCCTGGTTGCTGCTCAAGGACATCGTCCACTCCTGCATGACCTACCGCGTCACCGGACTGGCCGCCGAGGCGGCGTTCTGGTGCCTGCTGTCGCTGCCGCCGCTGATCCTCGGTCTCCTCGGCGTGCTCGGCTACACCCAGACCTGGATCGGGCACGACACCCTCGACAACGTCCGGCAGCACATCCTCGGCGTGGCCGGCACGGTGCTCTCCGACAAGGGCGTGGACGAGGTCGCCCGGCCGCTGCTGAACGACGTCTTCACCGGCCGCCGACCCGACGTCATCTCGCTCGGCTTCGCCATCGCCCTGTGGTCCGGCTCCCGCGCCCTGAACGTCTTCGTCGACACCATCACGATCATGTACGGGCTCGACGGCCGCCGCGGCATCGTCAGGACGCGGCTGCTGTCGTTCGCGCTGTACGTCGCCGGGCTGCTGGTCGGCGCGGTCGCGCTGCCGTTGATGGTGGCCGGGCCGGACGCCGTGGTGAGCCTGCTGCCGGCCAGTGAGCATGTCGTCCGGGCGCTGTACTGGCCGGTGGTCCTGCTGCTGTCGGTCGCCTTCCTCACCACCCTCTACCACCTCTCGGTGCCGGTCCGGTCGCCCTGGCCGGAGGACATTCCCGGGGCGGTGGTGGCCCTCGGCATCTGGGTGCTGGGCAGTTTCCTGCTGCGGCTGTACCTGGTCTCGACGGTCGAGGGGCCCACGATCTACGGCTCGTTGGCGGCGCCGGTCGCGGTGCTGCTGTGGATCGGCGTCTCGGCCTTCGCGGTGCTGGTCGGCGCCGCGATGAACGCCTCACTGGACCGGGTCTGGCCGTCGGCCGCCACCGCCGAGGCGCGCGAGGAGATGGCCCGGCGGCTGGCGGAGAAGCGCGCCGCCGAGTCGAGGAAGCGGGACGAGGACGGCCGGGAGGGTCGGGCGGGCCAGGAAGGCCGGGCGGGCCGGGAGGGTCGGAAGGGGCACGACGGGCCGGCGGGGCCGGCGAACGGGTAACGCGTAACGGCCTTGGCCGTTCGAACCATTGACACCTCCCCGGACCGGCGCAGATGATCCTGGCCCACGAGCGAACGAAAGTTCACCAGGCGAACGAGCGCCGCCCGAGAGATCGGTAGTCCGTAGCCGTAGCCGTAGCCGGTAGCCGGTAGCCCGCTCGCCGTATCCCGAAGACGAGGTGCCCGAGGTGCCCATGCCACCCACCGCTCCGCGCCATACCTTCCGTTCCGTCGCGCCCGTCCTGGCGCTGTGCTGGCTCGCCGTCTTCTTCGAGGGGATGGACGTCAACGTCTACGGCGCCGTCATGCCGCGGATGCTCGACGACCCCGGGCTCGGGCTCGGCCCCGCCACGGCCGGCACCATCGGCAGCTGGACCACGCTCGGCATGCTGGTCGCCGCCCTCGCCATCGGACCCGTCACCGACCGCCTCGGCCGCCGCCCGGTCCTCGCCGCCAGCGTCGCCCTCTTCTCCCTCGGCTCGGCGGTCTGCGCGCTCTCCGGCACCCCCGCGCCGTTCGGCGCCGGACGGTTCCTGGCCGGCCTCGGCTTCGGCTCCCTGCTGCCCATCTGCCTGTCCATGGTGCTGGAGTTCGCCCCGCCGCGCCGGGCCGCACTGGCCACCGGCCTGCTGATGACCTCGTACCACGTGGGCGGCATGTTCGCGACGGGCCTCGGCATGACCCTCGCCCCCGCGCTCGGCTGGCGCTCGATCTTCTGGGCCGGTGTGCTGCCCGCGCTGATCGCCATCCCGCTGCTGCTGCGCCTGCTGCCGGAGTCCCCCGGGGTGCTGCTCGCCAAGGGCCGTACCGCCGAGGCCCATGCGGTCGCCGACCGCTACGGCATGGCCCGCCCCGGCCCCACCGACGCGCCGGCCCACGGGACCGGCGGCCGGCCGTCCTCCGTCCTCGCCCTCTTCCGCCCCGGCGCCCGCTGGGCGACGCCGCTCCTCTGGCTCGCCTCGTTCTGCGGACTGCTCCTGGTCTACGGCGTCGGCACCTGGCTGCCCCAGATGATGCGCGCCTCCGGGTACGGCCTCACCTCCTCGGTCAGCTTCCTGCTCGTCATCAACATCGGCGCCGTCGTCGGGATGTTCATCGCCGGCCGCACCGCCGACCGCTACGGCCCGGTGCGGGTCTCCGCCCTCTGGTTCCTGCTCACCGCCGCCGGTGCCCTGCTGCTGAGGGCGCATCTGCCGCTCGCCCTCACCTACGCCGTGGTCGCGGTCACCGGCATCTGGCTCTTCAGCGCCCAGGTGATGGTCTACGCGGCCGCCGACCGCGTCTACCCGGCCGCCGACCGCGCCACCGGCATGGGCTGGGTCACCGGCATCGGCCGCACCGGTGCCGTGGTCGGCCCCTGGCTGGGCGGCGTCCTCGCGGCCGGCGGCAACGCCCCACTGGGCTTCGTGGCCTTCGCGTTGGCGGGCCTGGTGGGTGCCCTCGCGATCGGCCTGGTGCCGGCGGCCCGCCGGTTCGGCAGCGGAGCGCCGGTTCCGGTTCCGGCGGGGGCACAGGCGGGGGCGGAGTAGCGGGCGGGAGCGGCGCGGTAGGCCCGCTGGGCGTACGCCAAGGGGCGTCGGCCGTCGCCTCGTCGGCAGCCCGGTCAGGTGAGCGGCTCCTCGAAGTGCGTGAAGCCGGTCGTCGGGTTGCCGGCGAAGCGCAGGGCGCGGCGGTCGAGGCCGCATACGGTCAGCAGGAGCCCCAGGGCGGCGTCCTCCTCGGGCGTCCCGCGGCCGAGCCACACCAGGACGACCTCCTGTCCGTCGTGCCGGGTGAGCGCGAAGTCGGTGGTCCGTACGCGGAACACGGCGAGTTGCATCTCGCCCAGGTCGTCCCAGCTGGGTTCGAGGGTCAGGCGGAGGCGGGCGGCCAGCGCCTCCAGGGGGACCCGCAGCCCGGCCACCGGCCGGAAGTTCGCGGCGGCGTACTCCCATGCGCTCGCCTGGAAGGCCGGGTTGCGCTTTCCGCCCTGATAGGCGGGGGCCACCTCCCAGTCCGGCTCCGGCGGCGGGACGGAAAGCGCCGTCACAGGGCCGGGATCCGTACGTACCGGCCGGCCACCGCGAGGTCCGCCTCGATGGCGGTGGCTGTCTCGCGCAGCGCCGGGAGGATCGCGTCGCGGGTGCCGGCGGGGGTGGTGCGGCCCGCGTGGGTGGAGACGTTGACGGCGGCCACGACCTCGCCGGTGCGGTCGCGCACGGGGACGGCGAGCGAGCGCAGGCCCTCCTCCAGTTCCTCGTCGACCAGGGCGTATCCGTCGGCGCGGACCTGCCGGACGATGCTCAGAAGGGCCTGTTCGTCGGTGACGGTGTGCCGGGTGAACGGGCGGAGGTCGGTGAGGGACAGCCGGGCGGACACCTCCGCCGGCGGCAGGCCGGCGAGCAGGGCCCGGCCCATGGACGTCGCGTAGGCGGGGAAGCGGGTGCCCAGGGTGATGTTGACGCTCATGATGCGCACGGTGGGGACCCGGGCGACGTACTGGATGTCGTCGCCGGAGAGGACCGCCATGGAGGCGGAGTCGTGCACCCGCTCGACGAGCGCGGCCAGGTGGGGCTGTGCGATGGCCGGCAGCGTCAGGCCCGAGAGGTGTGCGAAGCCCAGCTCCAGCACCTTCGGCGTGAGCCGGAAGAGCTTGCCGTCGGAGGTGAGGTAGCCGAGGTGCTCCAGGGTGATCAGGGCCCGCCGGGCGGTGGCCCGGGCCAGGCCGGTGGCCTCCGCGACGGCGGTGAGCGGGAGTGCCGCGCGGCCGGCGCCGAAGGCGGTGAGGGTGATCAGTCCGCGGGCCATGGATTCGACGAACTCGGGGCCCAGCTCCTGCTTGGAGGCCCGCATCCAGGAGGCGTGGGAGGAGGCGGACGCGCCCTCGGCGGCCCCCGGCTCCGGTGCGGACGGGTCCGTCTGCGGGGTGGTCAGGGCGAGTTCCATGGCCGTCACCGTGTCGCGCAGCCGGGGGAGGACCGCACCGGGCAGCTCGGCGGCGGACAGCCGGCTGGTGTGGCTGACGACGCTCACCGCGCAGACGACCCGGCCGGAGGGGTCCCGTACGGGCATCGCGACCGCGACCAGGCCCGGTTCGATGAGCTGGTCGTCCAGCGACCAGCCGGCCGCGCGGGCGGTGTCAACCCGGCCCTCGAATACGGCAGTTGGGGCGGTGGCGGACTCCGTCTCGTCGTCGGGGCGCGGGGGGACGGCCGGGAAGCCGGCGTCCGTCGGGTCGGCCGCGCGGCGGCGGTGCCAGCGCTCCCAGTCCGCCGCGTCCCAGGCGTCCGCGAACAGCGCCCCGGGCGCGCCGCGTTCGGCGGGCAGCAGATCGCCGATGCGGAAGGCGAGGGACATCGCGCGGCGGCGGGTGGCCTGGTGGACGAAGCGCACACCGTCGCCGTCCGGGACCGCGAGCGAGACCGACTCGTCCAGCTCGTCGGCCAGCCGGTCGGCGAGCGGGCCCAGCCGGTCCGGGAGCCCGGACGCCGCGAGATAGGCGTTGCCCAGCTCCAGCAACCGCGGTGCGAGCACCGCGTCCCGGCCCTCGACGCGTACGTAACCGAGCCGGGCGAGGGTGCTCAGCACCCGGTCGACGGTGGACCGGGCCAGGCCGGTGCCCCGCACCAGATCGCCCACCGCCTGGCGGCCGCCGCCGGCCGACAGCTCCCGCAGCACGGTCAGGCAGCGGATCAGCGGACCCACCGCTTCCGGCGGGGCGGCCGGGGAGGACGGTGCGGCGGGGGCGGGGTGGGTCATGGCCTCTCCCTGGTGCGGTGATCTCGTGCGAACCGTACCCGGCGGACCGTTGACAGGCCCGTGGGCGGGGTCCAGACTCGGAGCGGCCTTATGAACTTAAGTTCACTGGGCGAACAACCCGCTGGTGCCGCAATCTTCCCGTTCGGTCCGAAGCCCCCGCTCTTTTCCCTCCCTGGCGCCCGGATCATCCACAGAGGCTGGAGGACATGGCCGATATGGCCGACATCCGTTCGTTGCACGAGGCCGTCGCCGAGCTGATCCACGACGGGGACACCGTGGCACTGGAGGGGTTCACCCACCTCATCCCGTTCGCCGCGGCACACGAGATCATCCGCCAGGGCCGCACCGGCCTCACGCTCGCCCGGATGACCCCCGACGTGGTCTACGACCAGCTGATCGGCGCGGGCGTGGCCGCGAAGCTGGTCTTCTCCTGGGGCGGCAACCCGGGCGTCGGCTCGCTGCACCGCTTCCGGGACGCGGTCGAGAACGGCTGGCCCGGCCCGCTGCAACTCGACGAGCACAGCCACGCCGGGATGGCCAACCGCTATGCCGCGGGCGCGGCCGGGCTGCCGTTCGCCGTGCTGCGCGGCTACCGCGGCAGCGACCTCCCCTCCCGCACGCACACGGTCGCCACCGTCACCTGCCCGTTCACCGGCGAGGAACTGGCCGCCGTCGCCGCCCTCAACCCGGACGTCACGGTCATCCACGCCCAGCGGGCCGACCGGGCCGGCAACGTCCAGCTGTGGGGCCTGACCGGCGTGCAGAAGGAGGCGGCGCTGGCCGCCCGGCGCGTCCTGGTGACCGTCGAGGAACTCGTCGACACCCTGGAGCCGCGCCCCGGCGGCGTCGTCCTGCCCACCTGGGTCGTCGACGCGGTCGCGGTCGTCCCCGGCGGCGCCCACCCCTCCTACGCGGCCGGGTACTCGGTCCGCGACAACGCCTTCTACCGCCGCTGGGACGGGATGTCGCGGGACCGCGCGGCGTTCGGGCGGTGGCTGGAAGGGATCAGGGGCGGCGCCACCACCTCTCCCGCGGCAACCGTCCCCACCACCGCGCCCGGTGCCCCACCCGCGCCCGCACCCGCCCCGGCGCCCGAGCCTGCCGCCACCCCCGCGCCCGCCCCCGCCCCGTCCTGCACCCCCGACGAGCTCATGGAGGTCAACGCGGCTAGGGCACTGGCCGGTGCGCGGACCTGTTTCGTCGGGATCGGGCTGCCCAGTACGGCCGCCAACCTCGCCCGCCGCACGGTCAATCCGGACCTGGTGCTGATCTACGAGTCCGGCACCCTCGGCTCCAAACCGACCCGGCTGCCGCTGTCCATCGGGGACGGCGAACTGGCCGACACCGCCGACGCGGTGGTGTCCGTGCCCGAGATGTTCAACTACTGGCTGCAGGGCGGCCGGATCGACGTCGGCTTCCTCGGTGCCGCGCAGGTCGACCGGTTCGCCAACATCAACACCACCGTCGTCGACCGCGGCCCCGGCAAACCGGAGGGCCGGCTGCCGGGCGCCGGCGGCGCGCCCGAGATCGCCGCCAACTGCGGGCAGGTGCTGATGGTCCTGCGGCACAGCCGCCGCAACTTCGTCGGCTCACTGGACTTCGTGACCACCCTCGGCCACGGCAGTGGCCCCCGGGACCGGGCCGCGCTCGGCCTGCCCGGCGCCGGCCCGACCGCCGTCATCACCGACCTCGGCGTCCTCCGCCCCGACCCCGGCACCGCCGAGCTCGTCCTGACCGACCTGCACCCGGGCGTGACGGTCGAGCAGGTGCGGGCGGCCACCGGCTGGGACCTCAAGGAGGCGGCCCGGATCGGCGTCACCGACCCGCCCACCGCCGCCGAACTCGCCGCCCTGCGCGCCCTGAAGGCCGCCACCCCCCAGGGCACCCCCGCATCCGGTACGCCCGAGGCGGCCGGCGCACGGAAGGACACCGCCACCCGATGATCACCGACCGGCCCCGGGACGTGTACGTCGTCGACGCCGTCCGCACCCCCTTCGGCAAATACGGCGGCGCGCTGTCCGGCGCCCGCCCCGACGACCTCGCCGCCCATGTCGTCAAGGCCCTGGTGGACCGCGCGCCGGGACTGGATCCGGCCACGATCGACGACGTCTGGCTCGGCAACGCCAACGGCGCGGGCGAGGAGAACCGCGATGTGGCCCGGATGGCGGTGCTGCTCGCCGGGCTGCCGGTGTCCGTCCCCGGCGTCACCGTCAACCGCCTCTGCGGCTCCGGCATGGAGGCCGTCATCCAGGCCGCCCGGGCCGTCGCGCTGGGCGACGCCTCGGTGGCCGTCGCCGGCGGTGTGGAGTCGATGAGCCGGGCGCCTTGGGTCCTGCCCAAGCCGGACCGCGCCTTTCCCGCCGGGCCGCAGACCCTGCACTCCACCACCCTGGGCTGGCGGCTGACCAACCCCAAGATGCCCGGCGAGTGGACCGTGGCGCTGGGCGAGGGCGCGGAACTGATCGCCGACCGCGACCGGATCACCCGCGACCGGCAGGACGCCTTCGCGCTGGCCAGCCACGAGAAGGCGGCCCGGGCCCGGAAGGACGGCGCCTTCGCCGCGGAGATCGTGCCGTACGGGGACGTGGCCGAGGACGAGGGCATCCGTGCGGACACCTCGGCGGCGGCGCTGGGTGCGCTGCGGCCGGCCTTCCGTACGGGGGGCGACGCGGTGCGCGGGGCCACCGGGCCGTCGGCCGGCGCGGGCACCGTCACGGCCGGCAACTCCTCACCGCTCAGCGACGGTGCGGCCGCGCTGCTGCTGATGGACGAGCGGGGGCTGCGCGCCTCCGGCTGCACCCCGCTCGCCCGGATCCGCAGCAGCGCGGTCACCGGCATCGAGCCGCAGTACTTCGGGCTCGGCCCGGTGGAGGCGGCCGCCCGGGCCCTGGAGAAGGCCGGACGCGGTTTCGACGGCCTGCACACCGTCGAGCTCAACGAGGCGTTCGCCGCCCAGGCGCTCGGCTGTCTGGCCCGCTGGCCCGAGCTCGACCCGGGCATCGTCAATCCGCGCGGCGGTGCGATCGCTCTCGGCCACCCGCTCGGCGCCTCCGGGGCACGGCTCGTCGGCGCGGTCGCCCACCAACTGGCGGCCGCCGGCGCCGGAACGGGCCTCGCGACGCTGTGCATCGGCGTCGGGCAGGGGCTGGCGATGGTGCTCGAAAGGTAGTTACCCGCCCGGCGTCGGGAGCCGCATCCTGCAGGGGCGCCGCACCACGGACGTGCCGGCGCGGCCCGTCACCGCTCGAAGCTCGCGCACCCGGAACCTCCCGCACCGCCCCGGCCCCCGGGCCGGCCCCGACCGCCCGCACGGAACCGACCACCGGCCCCGACCACCGGAACCACCCGGCCCGATCACCCGCACCGCCTCGACCCCTTGCACCGCCCCGACCACCCGCACGGAGAGGGCACCCATGACCTTGACCCCGTTCACCCCCGCGACTCCCGCCTCCCTACCTGGCGCCCCGCTCCCCGGCCCCCGGCCGCTCGTCGCGCCCGCACCGCCCCTGCCCACCCAGGCCGACATCAGCCGTGAGATCGCCGCGCGGTCCGCCGCCGCCGACCGGGACCGGGCCGGCGGCCTCCCCGCCCCGGCGCACCCCGCGCGGGACTACACCCCGTACCGCAGCAGCACCCCCCGCCACCCCCGGCGCCCGCCGGTCGAGATCGACCACCTGGCCGACCCGGAGGCCGTCGAGCTGACCGGCCCGGCGTTCGGCGTCACGGACGTCACCGACCTCGACGCCGACCTCACCCGGCAGCACCCGGGCGAGCCGCTCGGCGAGCGGATCACCGTCACCGGGCGCATCCTCGACCGCACCGGCCGCCCGGTGCGCGGTCAGCTCGTCGAGATCTGGCAGGCCAACGCCTCCGGCCGGTACGCCCACCGGCGCGACCAGCACCCCGCCCCGCTCGACCCGAACTTCACCGGTGCCGGCCGCTGCCTGACCGACGATCAGGGCCGCTACACCTTCACCACCATCAGGCCCGGCGCCTACCCCTGGCGCAATCACGACAACGCCTGGCGCCCGGCCCACATCCACTTCTCGCTCTTCGGCACGGCCTTCACCCAGCGGCTGATCACCCAGATGTACTTCCCCGGCGACCCGCTCTTCCCCTACGACCCGATCCTCCAGTCGGTCACCGACCCGGCCGCCCGCGCCCGCCTGGTCGCCGCCTACGACCACGAACTGTCCTGCCCCGGGCGGACGTTGGGCTACCGCTGGGACATCGTCCTGGACGGCCCGTCCGCCACCTGGACCGAGGAGGGCCACTGATGCCCCGCGCCACCACCGACCCGGCCGCCACCACCGACCCGGCCACCACTCCCGCCGCGCCGCTGCCCCCGACGCCGTCGCAGACCATCGGCCCGTTCTACGGCTACGCCCTCCCGTTCCGCGGCGGCGAGCAGATCGCACCGGCCGGCCGGCCCGGCACGATCACCCTCCACGGCCTGGTGCGGGACGGGGACGGCGCCCCGGTGCCGGACGCCCTGCTGGAGTTCTGGCAGGCGGGTCCGGACGGCAGCCTCACCGGCGCGCCCGGCTCGCTGCGCCGCGACCCGGTCACCGGTGCGGTCATCGGCCGCCACGGACTGGACTTCACGGGATTCGGCCGGGTCCCGACCGACGCCGACGGCCGCTACGTCCTGCACACCCTGCCCGCCACCGCCCCGGCCGGCCACCCCGACGCCGCGCCCTACCTCGCCGTCTGCGTCTTCGCCCGCGGGCTGCTGCACCACCTCTTCACCCGCGTCTACTTCCCCGAGCACGCCGAGGCCCACGCCGCCGACCCGCTGCTGTCCCGGCTGCCCGGCCACCGGGCCCGCACCCTGCTCGCCCACCCGGACGGCCCGGACCGCTACCGCTTCGACGTCCAGTTGCAGCAGACCGCCGACGGCACCCACGAGGAGACGGTCTTCCTTGCGTTCCGATGACCACCTCCGCTCCGACGCCCCGCGCCACCGGGCCCGTCGTTCCGCCACCCGTCCCGCCCCGGCCGCCGCACCGCCCCCACCTCCCCCCGACGACGCCGATCTGGGGCTGCTCGCGCCCTCCTGGGCCGGCTCCGCCGTGGCCGACGCCACCGGGGACGTCGCCTATCTGCGCGCCCTGCTCGACGCCGAGGCCGCGCTGACCCGCGCCCAGGCCGCCGTCGGGCTCGCGCCGGAGGAGGCGGCCGCCGCGGTCACCGCCGCGGCCGACGGGCCCGGCCGGCACGACCCCGGCACGCTCGCCCGCCGGGCCCGGGCCGCCGGCAACCCCGTCGTCCCGCTCGTCGCCGACCTGACCGCCGCGGTCGCCGCCCGCGCCCCCGAGGCCGCCGGCCATGTCCACCGCGGCGCCACCAGCCAGGACATCCTCGACACCGCCACCATGCTGGTCTGCACCCGGGCGCTGGAGCCCGTACTGGCGGACCTGGCGCGGACCGCCGAGGCGCTGGGCCGGACCGCCGCCGCGCACCGGAACACCCCGATGGCCGGCCGGACCCTCACCCAGCACGCGGTGCCGACCACCTTCGGCCTCAAGGCCGCGGGCTGGCGCAGCCTGGTGCTCGACGCCCACGCCCGGCTCACGGCCGTCCGTGCCACGCTGCCCGTCCAACTGGGCGGCGCGGCCGGCACCCTGGCCGCCTTCCACGCGTACGCCGAGGCCGAGGGCACACCGGCCGTCCTCCCCGCGTACGCCGGGGCCGAGGCCGGCCGCGCACCGGACACCGCGGGCCAGGACCCCGGCACCCGGCTGCTCGCCGCGTACGCCGCCGCGACCGGGCTCGCCGAACCCGCCCTGCCCTGGCACACCCTGCGCACCCCGGTCGCCGATCTCGCCGGGGCGCTCGCCTTCACCGCCGGTGCCCTCGGCAAGCTCGCCGCCGATGTCCTGACCCTCTCCCGCACGGAGATCGGCGAGCTGTCGGAGGGCAGCGGCGGCGGCTCGTCCGCCATGCCGCACAAGGCCAACCCGGTGCGCGCCACGCTGATCGCGGCCGCCGCCCGCCAGGTACCGGCGCTCGCCGCGGTGCTGTACGGCGCGCTGGCCGCGGAGGACGAGCGTCCGGCCGGCGCCTGGCACGCCGAATGGCAGCCGCTGCGGGACGCCCTGCGGCTGGTGGGCGGCGCGGCCCGGGACGCCGCCGAACTGACTGCCGACCTCCGGGTGCATCCGGACCGCATGCGCCAGCACCTCGACGCCACCGGCGGCCTGGTCGTCACCGAACGCCTGGTCGCGGCCCTCACCACCCGGACCGGCCGCGCCGAGGCCCGCCGCCTCCTGGACGCCGCGGCCCGCCGCACCGCCGAGAAGGGCGTCCCCCTGGCCACGGCACTGCGCGACGCCCTGGGCGAGGAGCGGCTGCCGGAAGACCTCGACCCCCTCCTGGACCCGACCACCTACCTGGGGTCCGCCGGCGCCCTCGTGGACCGGGCGCTGGAACGTACCGTGCACACCCCGCAGGAGCCCGCATGACCCGCCCGTCCGCCGGCCCGCCGCCGTACCACACCCTCGACGGTCCGGACGGCGCCCCACCGCTCGTCCTGGGCCCCTCCCTCGGCACCGAACTCTACGTCTGGGACCGTCAACTCGCCCTGCTGGCACAGCAGTTCCGCGTCGTGCGCTGGGACCTTCCGGGCCACGGCGGCACCCCCTCC
Organism: Streptomyces sp. NPDC107765; assembly: GCF_055657085.1. NCBI lineage: Bacteria > Bacillati > Actinomycetota > Actinomycetes > Kitasatosporales > Streptomycetaceae > Streptomyces > Streptomyces sp. NPDC107765. Next base: position 250,695 of record NZ_JBVKBL010000011.1, read on the forward strand.
GTCGCCACCACCACCGTCCCGGCCCTCGCCCGCGGGGTCCTCACGCTCGCCGACGGCCTCGGCATCGACCGTTTCTCCTACGCCGGGATCTCGCTCGGCGGCGCGGTCGGCGCCTGGCTCGCCGCCCACCACCCCGAGCGGATCGCCTCGCTCGTCCTGATCTGCTCCTCCGCGCGGTTCGGCGACCCGGAAGCCTGGCACGAACGGGCCGCGCTGGTACGCGGGTCGGGGCTCGGGCCGGTCGCCGACACCGCCGCCGACCGCTGGTTCACCCCGGCCTTCGCCGCCTCCCCGGCGGCCACCGCGCTGCTCGCCACCCTGCGGCGGCGCATCGCCCCCGCCGGCTACGCGGCCTGCTGCGACGCCCTCGCCGGCTACGACCTGCGCGGCGACCTCGCCCGCATCACCGCCCCCACCCTCGTCGTCGCCGGCCGCACCGATCCGGCCACCCCGCCCCCGCACGCCCGCGCACTCGTCGACGGCATCCCCGGCGCCGGCCTCCTCGAACTGCCCGGCGCCGCCCACCTCGCGGGCGTCGAACGCCCCGCCGCCGTCCTGGCCGCCCTCCTCGGCCACCTCGCCGCACCGCCGGACGCCCCCGCGGCGGTCCGCGTCCCCGCCCCGCACCCCTCGGAAGGAACCGCGCCGTGACACCCCCACCGCCCGTCCGCCGCACCACCGTCGGCATCATCGGCGGCGGCCCCGCCGGACTGCTGCTGGCCCGTCTGCTGCACCGGTCCGGCATCGACTGCGCCGTCCTGGAGAGCCGCGACCGCGGTTACGTGGAGCGGCGGCAGCGCGCCGGCCTCCTCGAACAGGGCACCGTCGACGTGCTGCGCGGCTGCGGAGCCGGGGCCCGGCTGGACCGCGAGGGGCTGGTGCACGACGGCATCGAGCTGCGCTTCGCCGGGCGGGCCCACCGCCTCGACCTCCCGGAGCTCGCCGGCGGCCGCCGGGTGACGGTCTACGCCCAGACAGAGGTCGTCAAGGACCTCATCGCCCTCCAACTCGCCGACGGGGCACCGCTGTTGTTCGGGGCGGAGGCGCTCACCGTCGAGGGGGCGGACGGGGACCGCCCCGCCGTCCACTACCGGTACCAGGGCCGCGTGCACACCCTCCACTGCGACTACGTCGTCGGCTGCGACGGCTTCCACGGCGTGGCGCGCCGGGCCGTACCGGAGGACCAGCGCCGCACCTACGAGCGCGGCTACCCGTACTCCTGGCTCGGCGTGCTCGCCGACGTCCCGCCCGCCGCGGACGAGTTGGTCTACGCCCACTCCCCGCGCGGCTTCGCCCTGTTCAGCATGCGCAGCCCGACCGTCAGTCGGCTCTACCTCCAGGTCCCCAACGGAACCGACCCGGCGGACTGGCCCGACGACCGGATCTGGGACGAACTTCAGACCCGCGCGGCCGTCGACCCGGCCACCGGCGCCGCCCCCTGGAAGCTGGCGCGCGGGCCGATCACCGCCAAGTCGGTGCTGCCCATGCGCAGTTCCGTCACCGAGCCGATGCGGTACGGCCGGATACTGCTGGCGGGCGACGCGGCGCACATCGTGCCGCCCACCGGAGCCAAGGGCCTCAACCTCGCCGTCGCCGACGTCACCGTCCTCGCCCGCGCCCTGGACCGCCTGCACACGACCGGCTCGACGGACCTGCTGGACGCCTACTCCGCCACCTGCCTGCGCCGGGTCTGGCGCGCCGAGCACTTCTCGGCCTTCATGACGACGACCCTGCACACCGCCCCGGACCAGTCGCCGTTCGACACCCGGCTGCAGCTCGCCCAGCTCGACCGGATCGCCACCGCCTCGCACGCCGCGGCCGAACTCGCCGAGAACTACGCCGGACTGCCGCTCCCCGCGGTGCCGGCGGAGTGCTCGTCGCGGTAGCGGACCAGCAGCATCGCGGCGTCGTCGTGCAGCGGGCCCTCGGCATGCTCGACCAGGTCCTCGCGCACCGCGCGCAGGGCGGCCTCCGGGTCGGCGTCCTTGAGCAGCGCCGCCCGGTCGTCGAGCGGATAGAACCGGCCGGCCGCGTCGCGTGCCTCACTGACCCCGTCGGTGTAGAAGAGCAGCTGGTCGCCGGGGCTGAACGGCACCTCGTAGGGCAGCGGGGTGTTTGCGGCGTACCAGGTGAGGCCGAGCGGCAGGGACCGTTCCGGCGGCGCGGGGAAACCGACCGTGCCGGCGGGGCGGACGACCAGCGGCGCCGGATGGCCGTAGTTGAGCAGGGTGGCGTGCGGACCGTCACCGATCTCGGCGAGCACGGCCGTGACGAAGCGTTCGCCGGACAGATGGCGGTTCAGGGCCCGTTCGACCCGCTCGCCGACGGCCGGCAGATCGGGTTCGTCGTACGCCGCCTCGCGGAACGCGCCGAGCACCACCGCCGCGCTCTCCACGGCCTCCAGCCCCTTGCCCTGGACGTCCCCGACGATGATCCGGACACCGGCGGGCGAGGTCACCACCTCGTACAGGTCCCCGCCGATCCGGGCCTCGGCCACCGCCGACGTGTAGGAGACCGCGATCCGCAGCGGACCGGCGCTGCGCGGCACTGGGCGCAGCAGGACCCGCTGGGCCACCTCGGCGATCGAGCGGACGCTGGCCAGCTCGGCCTCCCGGCGCTGCCGCATCACCGCGGCGACCACCCCGGCCGCGGTCACCCCGGCCACCGACAGCAGCGCGGTCAGCCCCCGCCGGCTCTCGTACACCCCGTTGTAGACACCCAGACCGAGGCAGAGGACGAACGCGGTCAGCCCGACCAGTGCGGTCCGCCGCCAGCCGCCGACCAGTCCGGCGAACGCGGGCCCCAGGGACACCAGCGGCAGGAAGCCCACAACGGGCCCCGCGGTCAGGTCGACGGCGGTGACCACGGCCATGACCGTGTAGGGGAGCACGGACAGCACACGGGAGCCGGTGCGGCGCTCCCCGTTCTCCACGGCCAAGGCGGTCTCCGACGGTGTGGTGTGAGGTGATCGGGTGGAGGGGGCCCCGGCCGTCGGACTGTCCGAAAACGGCCCCCAGACCCCCGACCTGAGCATATGCAACATATGCCGTATCGAAATACCTCGCCGAAGCCCGTTACCGAATCGCAGTGGCGGGAACATCCGCCGGTCACGAACGCCCGGATCTTACGGACCCGTGACACGGTGGCCGTGGCGCGGGGCTTCCGGCCCGGCCGCGCTTAGCGTGACCGGCATGCGCGTACTGGTCACCGGCGGCGCCGGATTCATCGGATCACAGGTCGTCGAGGCCCTGCTGGCCGGCGGTCACGAGCCCCTCGTACTCGACGCCCTGCTGCCCACGGCACACCGCGAACCCCCGCCGGCGCGGCCCGGCACCCGGCGGATCGTCGCCGACGTACGGGACCGGCCGGCCGTCGAGGCCGCCCTGCGCGGTATCGACGCGGTCTGCCACCAGGCCGCCATGGTCGGCCTGGGCAAGGACTTCGCCGACGCCCCCGACTACGTCGGCTGCAACGACCTGGGGACCGCCGTCCTGCTGTCGGCGATGGCCACCGCCGGGGTCCGGCACCTGGTGCTCGCCGGATCCATGGTGGTCTACGGGGAGGGCCGCTACACCTGTCCCGCACACGGGGCGGTGCGCCCCGGTCCGCGCGCGGTGGCGGACCTGGACGCCGGCCGGTTCGAACCCCGCTGCCCGCACTGCCGCTCCGAGCTGCGGCCGGGCCTGGTCGACGAGGCCGCGCCCACCGATCCCCGCAACGTCTACGCGGCCACCAAACTCGCGCAGGAACACCTCGCCGCGTCCTGGGCCCGGGCGACCGGCGGCCGGGCCGTCGCACTGCGCTACCACAACGTCTACGGCCCCGGCATGCCGCGCGACACCCCCTACGCCGGGGTGGCCTCGTTCTTCCGCTCCGCCCTCGCCCGCGGCGAGCCCCCGACCGTGTACGAGGACGGCGGCCAGCGGCGGGACTTCGTGCACGTCCGGGACATCGCGGCCGCCAACGTACTGGCCCTGACCGCCCTGCCGGACCGGGCGCCCGCCACCCTGACCGCGTACAACACCGGCAGCGGCGTGCCGCACACCGTGGGCGAGATGGCGCAGGAACTGGCCGCCGCGTACGGCGGACCGGCGCCGGTGGTGACGGGGGAGTACCGGCTCGGCGACGTCCGCCACATCACCGCGTCGTCGCGGCGGATCGCCGAGGACCTCGGCTGGCGGGCGGCGACCGGATTCGAGGAGGGCATGGCCGAGTTCGCCCGGGAGGAGATGCGGACCGCCGCACCCGCCGGCACCGGCCCGGCTTTCCCCACCGCCCCCCGGCCCGCCCCGGTGGACGTCGTCCTGCCCTGCCTGGACGAGGCCGCCGCGCTCCCCTGGGTGCTGGCGCGCATCCCGGCCGGCTGGCGCGCGATCGTGGTGGACAACGGCTCCACCGACGGCTCCGCCGAGATCGCCCGCGAGCTGGGCGCCACCGTCGTCCGCGAACCGCGCCGCGGCTTCGGCGCCGCCTGCCACGCCGGACTGCTGGCCGCCGAGGCGGACATCGTCTGCTTCTGCGACTGCGACGCCTCCCTGGACCCGTCCCTGCTCGTCCCGTTCGTCCGTGCGGTCCGCGACGGCGACCGCGATCTGGTGCTGGGCCGCCGGCGCCCCCAGGGACGGGGCGCCTGGCCGCCACACGCCCGGGCCGGCAACCTCGCCCTGGCCCACCTGCTGCGCCGCCGCACCGGACTGCGGCTGCACGACCTCGGCCCGCTGCGCGCCGCCCGGCGCACCGCACTCCTCGGGCTCGGCCTCACCGACCGCCGCAGCGGCTACCCCCTGCAGATGGTCGTGCGGGCCGCCGACGCCGGCTGGCGGATCGAGGAGCGCCCGGTGCCCTACCGGCCGCGCACCGGCCGTTCGAAGGTCACCGGCACCTGGCGCGGCACCTGGCAGGCGGTCCGCGACATGCGGGCCGTCCTCAATCAACCCCCGCAGCCCGCCCCGGCGCAGGAGGCGGCCCGATGACCCGCCCCGCGGACCGCACGCCGCCCCCGCACGGGCCGACCGCGATCCTGGTCATCGCCAAGGAACCGGTGCCCGGCCGGGTCAAGACCCGGCTGACCCCGCCCTACACCCCTGCCGAGGCCGCCCGGTTGGCCGCGGCCGCCCTGCACGACACCCTCCTCGCGGTCCGCGCGATGCCCGCCCGGCGGCGGACCGTGGTGCTCGACGGACGTCCCGGGGACTGGCTGCCGGACGGCTTCGAGGTCCGGCCGCAGTGCGCCGGCGGCCTCGACGAACGGCTCGCTGCGGCCTTCGCCGCCAGCCCCGGCCCCACCCTGCTCCTCGGCATGGACACCCCCCAGGTGACCGCCGAACTCCTCGCGCCGGCACTGGAGTTGACCGCCTGGGAAGACTGTGACGCCTGGTTCGGCCCGGCCGAGGACGGCGGGTTCTGGGCGCTCGGCCTCGCCGACCCCGACCCCCGGTTGCTGCGCGGTGTCCCGATGTCCACCGCGGGCACCGGCGCCGCCCAGCGCGCCCGCCTGACCGCGGCCGGCCTCCGGATCGGCGACCTGCCGGTGCTCCGCGACGTCGACACCGCCGCCGACGCCCACCGGGTCGCGGCCCAGGCCCCCACCGGCCGCTTCGCCACCACCCTCGCCCGGCTGACACCGGTGACCGGCCGATGAGCACCACTGTCCCGGCCGCCCCGCCGCACCCGCCGTCGTGGGGCGCGGACGCCTACGCCGAGGCGCTGCACCGCGGCCGCGGCCCGCTCTATCTGCGCCGTGCCGACGGCTGGTTGCTGCCGCTGGATGTCGAACGCTGGTGCGCCGCGGCGGACGCCGCCGACCTCGCGGCGCTGCGCCGCTGCGAGGGCAGCGTCCTGGACCTCGGCTGCGGCCCCGGACGGCTGGTCGCCGCGCTCACCGCACCGGGCAGGCGGGTGCTCGGCATCGACGTCAGCCCGGCCGCGGTCGCCCGCACCGCCGCGGCCGGGGGCGCCGCACTGTGCCGCTCGGTCTTCGACCCCCTCCCGGGCGAGGGGAGTTGGGGTACCGCGCTGCTCCTCGACGGCAACATTGGCATCGGTGGTGACCCCCGCGCCCTGCTCGCCCGCACCGCCGCACTGGTCCACCCGACCGGCCTGCTCATCGTGGAGACCGTCCCCGCGGACGTCGACGAACGATCCCGGGTCAGCGTCGCCGGCGACCCGTACACGGGCCACCACACCGCCGACCCGTTCCCCTGGGCCCGGGTCGGCACGCCCGCGCTGCTGCGGTACGCCGACGCCGCGGGCTGGACACCCGTCGAGCGGTGGTCCGTCACCGGCCGGAGGGGTCAGTCACCGTCCGCCGCGCGCTGCTTCGTCGCCCTGCGGCGCCGTCGCAGCCTGCCCAGTGCCCGCCGGGGCTGACCCGTACGGCACAGCAACCACAGGGCGGAGCCCGCGAACAGCGCGGCGGTGATCAGCAGCCAGCGGCCCAGGAACACCCCGGCCGGCAGCCCGGTCGCGGCCTCGTAGTGCACCGCCCAACCACCGCCCGCCGCATAGGCGATGAGCGGGAACCACACCAGCAACAGCAGGCCCGACAGCGCGGCGGGCACCCGCACGAAGGCCGTCCAGGCCCGATGGCGAGGGGTCCCCGCCGTGCACCGGACCACCGCACGGTCGGCGAGCGCGTACAGCGGCAGCAGCACCAGATCGTGCAGCAGCGCCGCCCCCACGAACCACACCACCACCAGCGGCCACCGCCCGCCGGCCAGCAGCCGCACCCCCGCATAACCGGTGAGCGCGAACGACCCGAGCATCAGCACCAGGTGCAACGGCCCCTCGCCGTACCAGCGGTGCCGGCGCAGCCGCCGCCACCCACGGACCGCGGCGGCCCGCCCCGGCATCCGTACCGGTCGCACGCCGCTCACCCCTCCCCGAACGAAAGCCGCGCCACCCACTTGGTGTTCAGCACCCCCGGCGCCGCCGGCACGATGATCCGCGCCGGATGGCCGTGGTCCCGCGACAACTCCGCGCCGTTCACCCGCAGTGCGAGCAACGAGCGCGGATCGCGCACCTGGCTGCCGCTCAGCGCGGCCCGGCGGAACGCGCCGTGCAACTGGAGCGACTCCACCAGCACGCCCGGCGGCCGGTCGCCGAGGCCCACCAGCGCGGCGAGCTCCCGCAACCGCACCCCGCTCCACAACTGGTCGTCCGTCGACCAGCCCTCCACACAGGCGATCGGCAGCGCCGCCTCGTGCTGCGGCAGCCGCAGCAGTTCGGCGCGGGTCAGCCGCACCCGGCGCCCGCCGCCCTCCACCGTCAGCCGCCAGTCGTCACCGGCGTCCTGCGCCCGGATCCCGACGGCCGCCGCGGACTTGTTGATCTGGAACCCGTTCGGCCCGCCGCCCGGATCCGCGCCCCCGTGCGGCGCCAGCAGCGCGGTCCGCCGCCACCACCCGCCCAGGCTCTGCCCCGCCGTCGTCACCAGCAACACCAGCGACCCGGCGCCGACCAGCCCCAGCGCGCCCCGCCGGCTCAGCGTCGGCCGGTCCGGACGGACCGCCACCAGCCCGGTCTCGTCGTCCTGCGCCGCCGGATCGGTCCGCTCCCGCAGCGCCCGTACGGTCCGCGGCAGCCGCAGCACCACATGGGCCACGAACGCGCCGATGAACACCCACGCGCCGTAGAAGTGCAGCCGGTAGAACGACCCGGGGAAGAGGTACGCCAGCTGGACGTTGAGCAGCCCGGTGACGAACTCGAACAGCGCCCCGCCGACCAGCAGCAGCAGCGACAGCCGCTCCAGCGCATCACCCGCCGACCGCGCCGGCGGCATCCGGAACAGCTTCGGGATCACCGACCACAGCTTCGCCAGCAGCACGGGCACGAGGACCACGCCGAGGGTGACGTGCACCCCCTGGGTCAGGCGGTAGAGCCAGCGCGGGCCGGTGGGCCAGCTGAAGAGGTAGAACCCCAGCAGGCCCTTCCCGGGCGTCTGGTCGTTGACGCCGCCGGCCAGGTCGGGGTTGTAGGCGGCGTACGACAGCAGCCCGGTGACGAACAGCAGGGTGATCCCGGCCAGCAGGACCACACCGAGCAGCGCGGTCAGCCGCGGGCCGCGCAGCGGACTGCGCCAGAACGACGGGGAGGTGGGCGGAACCGGGCGGGAAGCGGCCATGCGCCGACGGTATGCCGGGACCGGCGTCCCGGGCGGGCCGCAACGCATGACGAAAGTCTGACGTCGGCGGAACGGCGCCACCCCGGCCCGGCCGCGGCCGCCTAGCGTGCCGGTGTGACCCACCGTGAGATCCGGCCGGACCGGGCGAGCGTCCGTCCGGAGCCCGACGAGCGCGCCGTGCGCCGTGCCGACCTGCTGGCCGCCGCGGCCGGCGCCCTCCTCGTCGCGCTCGCCGCCGTCATCGGCACCGTCATCGAGCACGCCAACGGCAGCCTGCACGTGAACTGGCCGCCGCTGTACGCCTCGTGGTTCCCGCACCTCGGCCCCGGCACCCCCGCCGCGGTCATCGTCGCCGTCCTCGTGATCGCCTACGGTCCGCCGCTCGCCGCCCGGCTGCCCTGGCGGGCCCTGCTCCTCACCTGCTGGGCCGCCGCCCTCGCCTGGACGACCGCACTGGCCCTGGTCGACGGCTGGCAAACCGGTGTCGCCGGCCGGCTCACCACCGCCTACGAGTACCTGACGGTCATCCACCGCTTCGACGACCTCGGCCCGGCGCTGCGCGGCTTCACCGGGCACATCCTCAACAACGCCCCGGACCACTGGCCCGCCCACGTCGCCGGACACCCGCCGGCCGCGATCCTCACCTTCGTCGGGCTGGACCGCCTCGGCCTGGGCGGCGGCGCCTGGGCCGGCGTCTGGTGCCTGGTCACCGGCGCCTCCACCGCGGCCGCGGTCCTCATCACCGTGCGCGCGCTCACCGACGGGCCCACCGCACGCCGGGCCGCGCCCTACCTCGTGCTGGCCCCGGCCGCCGTATGGGTGGGCACCTCCGCCGACGGCTACTTCGCCGCGGTCGCCGCCTGGTCACTCGCCCTGCTCGCGCTCGCCGCCACCGGGCGCACCCTCCGCCCGGCCGCCGCCCTCGGCTCCGGGCTCCTCCTCGGCCTGACCTGCTATCTGTCCTACGGACTCACCCTCATCGTCCTGATCGCGGCCGCGGTCCTGCTGCTCGCCCGGAGCGCCCGCCCGTTGCCGCTGGTGGCGGCCGGGGCGGCGGCCGTCGCGGTGGCCTTCACCCTCTCCGGTTTCGACTGGTGGGAGGGGTACCGGCTGCTGGTCCAGCGCTACTACCAGGGCGCCGCGGCGGTCCGTCCGTACGCGTACTGGGTCTGGGGCAACCTGGCCTGCGCCGTGCTGATCGCCGGTCTCGCCACCGTCGCCGCGCTGCGGCACACCCTCACGGCCGCCCCGGCCGCCGTGCGGCGCCTCCGCCCGCGCACCGACGCGCGCACCGGACCGCCGCCCACGCCCGCCGACCGCCTGACCGTGCTCGTGCTGGCCGCGCTGCTCGCCCTCCTGGTGGCCGACCTCTCCGGCATGAGCAAGGCGGAGACCGAGCGCATCTGGCTGCCGTTCGCGCCCTGGCTGCTGGCCGCCTGCGCCCTGCTGCCCGCGTCCCACCGGCGCACCTGGCTGACGGCCCAGGCCGTACTGCCGCTGCTGGTCAACCACCTGCTGTACACCGGTTGGTGACGGCTGCGGTCCACCGGCCCTCTACGGCGCGGGCCGGCGCGCCGCCGGGCCCGGCCGCCTTCGGGGCGATACGCCAGGGCCGCGGTCGGGCCGCATACGGCGGGGGCGCCGTCAGGCCAGATACGTCCGGGTCGAGTTCACCCGGCCGGGGCGCAGGATGCGGATCGGGCCGAGGTTGCAGGAGGGGCAGTCATTGCGGGTCAGCGGGGACGGAACCCGGATGCCGCGCGCGAAATAGTCGGCCCGTCGGTGGCCCGCCAGATCCGTGGTGTGCCGGATCTCGTACTCCTCCTCCCAGCCGTGCCCGCAGTGCAGACAGACGAACGCGTACGCCTCGTGAACCGTCTCGGTGTCCCGTTCCATGATCACCACGCCCTCTCCCCGGCTCCGCCGTACGGGCGGCGGCGCCGGATGCATGCCGGACCCGGCCATGCCGTACCTCCCATTATTGCGCCGCGCAAAGAGGAGCGCGGGGCCGGATTTCCGGGCCGCCCCGGGCCACGGCACGGGACGGTCCGGGACCGCGGCCCCGGCCCGTTCGCGCCCGTCGGCACCGCCCCCGACCAGGCACGATGCCGGGACGGGTATAAAGGCGCCATGGGGAACGAGGAAGATCGCACCAGGCGGCCGGCCGCCCCCGGGGACGAGCCCGCGCGGCACGGCGGCGAGAACCTCGACCAGGACGTCGAGGAGGTCATCGCCGCGGTGCTGACCGCCTCCCGGCTGCTGGTCGCGATCTCGGCCCGGGCACTGGCCCGGATCGAGCCCTCGCTCACCCTGCCCCAGCTGCGCACCCTGGTCGTGCTCGACAGCCAGGGCCCGGTCAAGCTCGCCGCCCTGGCCGCCGCTCTGGGGGTCAATCCGTCCACCGCGATGCGGATGGTCGACCGGCTCGCGGCGGCCGGCCACGTCACCCGCAAGGCCAACCCCGGCAACCGCCGGGAGGTCGTACTGGAACTGACCGCCGAGGGCCGGGAACTCGTCGCGCAGGTACTCGCCGACCGGCACGCCGAGATCGCCGCGATCGTGGCCCGGCTGCCGGCCGGCGAGCGCGCCGGCCTGGTCCGCTCGCTGCACGCCCTCGCCGACGCCGCGGACGCCCCGCCGGTGCCGCCCCGGCCGGCACCCCCGCCCGAACCGGCCGCTCCCTAGCGGACCGGGCGCCGGGGGAGGTGGGCCCCACGTCCCTGCCCGCCGCCACCGCGCTCAGCCGCGCCGCCCGTCCAGCGCCTGGTACACCGCCCTGACCAGTCCGCCGTTGCGCGGGTCGTCGCCCGCCGTCCCGCCGCCGTACTTGTTCATGGTGTACGCGTACGACAGCCGGTTCTCGGGGTCGGCGAAGGCGAACGAACCGCCGGCCCCGCCGTGCCCGAACGCCCGCGGATTGGGGCCCAGCCGGCACTGGTGGTTGAGCATGTAGCCGAGACCCCAGCGCAGCTCGAATCCCGGCGGGGCGAGCGCCCCTATGGCCAGATCCGGCTCCCCGGGCCGGCTCTGCGACCGGCGCATCGCCTCCAGCGTCCCGGCACCGACCAGCTTCCCGCCCACCAGCGCGCCGTACACCGTCGCGAGCCCGTGCGCGGAGGCATGCGCATTGCCGCCCGGGAGCTCCGCCGAGCGATAGGCCGCGCTGTTGACATCGCCGGTCGGGATGGACATCAGGGAGAGCATCACGACGGCCATCGGATGGTCGTCCAGGGACCGGAACGGCGGCCTCGGCGCACCGGGAAGCCGCTCGGCGAGCAGCGCCTCGTCCAGCTGCCCGACCATGTCCGCGCAGGAGGCGTGCTCCTCGTCCGGGGTGCCGATGAACACCCGGGCCCCCAGCGGCTCCGCGATCTCGCTGCGCAGGAACGCCCCCAGGGACTGCCCGGTGACCCGCCGGACCACCTCGCCGACGAGATAGCCGAAGGTCACCGCGTGATAGCCCTGGGCGGTCCCCGGCTCCCACCACGGCTCGGTCGCCGCCAGCACCGTGCAGACCGCGTCCCAGTCGTAGGCGCGCCCGGGCGGCAGCGGCGTGCGCGGGGCGATCAGGCCGGAGCGGTGGCTGAGCAGCCAGCGGACGGGTAAGTCCTCCTTGCCGGCCTGGGCGAACTCCGGCCAGTAGCGGGCGACCGGCGCATCGAGGTCCAACTCCCCGCGGTCGACGAGCAGATGGGCGCAGAGTGCGGTCATCCCCTTGGACGTCGAGTAGACGTTGACCAGGGTGTCGCGTTCCCAGTCCTGCGTCCGGTCCGCATCCTTGTGGCCGCCCCACAGGTCGACCACCGGCTCCCCGTCCAGGGTCACGGTGACCGCGGCCCCGACTTCTCCGTGCCGCCGGAAATTCCGCTCGAAGGCCTCCCGTACGCCCGCGAACTCCGGTGCGCAGTGGCCGTTGACGTTGACGGTTGCTGGTCCCACGGCTGCCTCTTCTCGCGTCGCCCGGTGCGCTCATCCCGTACGCAGGGGTGTGCGTACGTACGCCTGTACCTGCGAAACGGCGTCCCTACGGGATGATCTGCCCCGTTCGATGCCCGTGGCAACCAATGTGGACCCGGACGGCCGAGAACGGCGTGTCAGGGAACCGGGGGAGCCCGAGCCATGGCCGAATCGCGCCCAGGCCGCCGCATACGGGGGCGCGCCACCCGCACCATGGTCATCATGACAACTACCACCGCCGACGGGGCTGGCGAGGCCGGCGAGGCGTACGAGGCCGACGAGGCCGGTACGGGCACCAGCACCTTGGGCGACGCCGGCGCGCCGGTCCGTCCCGTCGAGGCGCTGATCCTCGTCGACATCCAATCGGCCTTCGTCGCGGGCGAGGACGCGGTGCCGGACGCGGCGCGGGTGCTCGACCGGAGCCGTGGTCTGCTGGCCCGGGCCCGCGCCGCCGGGGCCCTCGTCGTCCACCTCCAGAACGACGGCGAGCCCGGGGCCGTCGACGCACCGCACACCCCGGGCTGGGAACTCCACCTGCCCGTCGCGCCCGGGCCGCGCGAGACCGTGGTCCGCAAGACGCAGGACGACGGCTTCGAGGGCACGGCGCTGGGCGACCTGCTGGAGGCGGCGGACGTCGGGGGACTGGCGATCTGCGGGGTGCTCTCCGAGATGTGCGTCAGCGCGACCGCCCGTACGGCCCTGGCCCGCGACTACCGCGTGGTCCTGCCGCACGACGCACACGCCACCTACGACATCCCCGCGGCCCCGGGCATCAGCGGGGTCGTCCCGGCCGCGATGTCCTCCCGCGCGGCCGAATGGGCCCTGGGCGACGAGGTCGAGATCGTCGCCCGTGCCGCCGACCTCACCTTCACCGCACCGGCCCGCGCCCACCGGGAGCCCTGACCCACCGGGCGCGCTGACCCGCCGGGCGCGGTGACCCGGCGGGGCGTGCCTCCACGCCGCCGCGCCGCGGTCAGTTCTGGTTCTTCTCCAGGGCGGTGATGTAGGCCCCCATGAAGTGGTCCCGGACGCCGTCGGACGTGGGCGCGAGCAGGTCGGCGGTGTAGCCCTTGGCGTGGTCGAAGAGGCCGGTGATCACCGGCATGGTGGTGTGGATCTTCCCGGTGGAGTCGATGTAGCGCAGCGCGGAGACGTGGTGGAAGGCGGGCTCCGGCGGGAGCTGGGGCACGACGTCGTTGTTGTTGACGAAGCGGTACATGCGGTCGGTGAAGGCCGCGTCGAACTCCCGCTTCAGCAGCCGGTCGCAGGTCCGCGGCTGCCCGAAGGTGTAGACGCCGGTGGCCGTCAGATACGGCTCTTCGAAGTGCAACCGGGCGCCGGCCAGCATCGCCAGCGCACCACCCAGGCTGTGGCCGGTGAACCAGACCGTCTGGCCGTTGTCCCGGAACTCGTGCACAGCGGTGTGGACCTGCGGCCAGACGGACTCCAGGGCCTCGCCGAAGCCGTGGTGGATGTATCCCTTGCCGCCGGGGCCCGGCCAGGGCGGCGTCGTCGCGTCGGACAGCCAGTCGCGCATGTTCGTCGGCTCGGTGCCCCGGAAGGCCGTGATGATCATGTCGCGGCCGCCGAGGGTGTACGCCTGGGTGTCCTCCAGCGGGAACGGCGGCCGGAACGTGGTGTGGTGGTGGCGCACCCGCTCGAAGCCCCACTCCCGGGCGGCTTTGTCGATGGCCGGCTCGTCCTTGTACGTGAGCTCGGCGGCGCGCGCCAGGCAGAGCGCATGGCGGACGCTGTAGCTGGTGACCTTCTGGTCGATGACGGTGCTGGTCAAGGTGGGCTCCTGAGATCGGATCGAGGGGGCGTACTGCGGTGGTTGCCGGCGGTGCAACGGGAACGAGAGGCAGTCGGGAGCAAGAGGCAGTGGGAACACCAAGCAGTCAGGAACGAGGGGTGCGTGCACGGCGCCGGCGGCCGCGGGCGATTACAGAATGCTCGCTCTGATTACTGAGCGTAACATCTCGGGGTTGCGCCGCGCCGTTGCGCCCGTTCAAACCACTCGTTCGAGCCTCGGGTCGCACAGAGCGGGCCGGGGGGCGAGCCTGGAAGCGTTCGGCTCCCAGAGGAAGGCCCACAGAGGAAGGCCCCACAGTGAACAGCGCGGAACAGGCGTCACACGCGGAACACGTATCGGCCGAGGTGGTGGTGGAGCTGGAGAGCTGTGCGACGCAGGACGCGCATGCCGTCTTCAGCGCCCTGCGGACCGCCTTCGCCTCCGACCGGGCCGCCGACGACGTGCCCGAGGAAATGGCGGGGGCGGGGCCGACGGTGTGGACCTCGACCATCGACGTGAGCGAGCACAAGGCCGAGGCCGAGCCCCGGAGACTGACGGCGCCGGTGCTGGTCAGCCTCCAGGGCGGCTACTGGGCCGTTGACCAGCTGTGCAAGGGCCTGGAGCCGGCGTTCACGGTGCACATCCTCGGCATGGCCGCCGGCGACCAGGAGAAGGAGGTCGAACTCCGCCTGGAGTCCCGCTAGCCCGGCCACCGGACCAGGGTGGCGCCCGGGAGCCCGGGGAGGCGACCGGCCCCTTCGACGGGGCGACCGGCCGTCCTCACCCGCCCACCCCCCGAAGGGGGGTGGGCGGCGGGGAAAACCAAAAGCCACGGAAGAACGCACGGAAAGCAGAAAAACGCCAAGGGGAAAGCAGAGCAAGGGGAAAGCGAAGCAAGGGGAGAACCCGGAGCCAGGGGAGGGCCCGGAGCCAGGGGGGACCGGAGCAAGGAAAGGCAGAAGCGAGTGCAGCCCACCAATCAACCGGCGGACGCCGGAGGCGCGCGGGCGGCGGGCGCCGCGCGTTCCGGGACCGGTGCCGGAACGCGCGCAGGGACGGCCACCGCCCGCCCCGCCGAGGCAGCGGCCGAGCAGAGTTCCCCACTGGTTCTGCACGTCAACGGAACGGCGTACGAGCTGACCCTGGACCACCGGACCACGGTCCTGGACGTGCTCCGGGAGCACCTCGGCCTCACCGGGGCCAAGAAGGGCTGTGACCACGGACAGTGCGGCGCCTGCACGGTGCTCGTCGAGGGCCGGCGCGCCAACAGCTGTCTGATGCTGGCCGTGGCCCAGGACGGACGGCACATCACCACCATCGAGGGGCTGGCGGACGGGGAGCGGCTGCACCCGCTTCAGGAGGCGTTCGTGGAGCGGGACGCGCTGCAGTGCGGCTACTGCACCCCGGGCCAGATCTGCTCGGCCGTGGGAGTGCTCCAGGAGGCGGCGGACGGCTTTCCGTCCCACGTCACCCCGGCCGACGCACCTCAGGGCGCACCGGTGCAGCTGACCGTCGAGGAGATCCGCGAGCGGATGAGCGGCAACCTGTGCCGCTGCGGGGCGTACCCGCGGATCGTCGAGGCGGTCCATGACGTGTCCACCGACCAGGGGGTGGCGTCATGAAGCCGTTCGGATACGTGCGGGCGACCAGCGTCGAGGAGGCCGTACGGGCCGCCGAAGACCATCCAGGCGCCCGCTTCCTCGGCGGCGGCACCAACCTCGTCGACCTGATGAAACTGGGCGTGGAGCGGCCCGGTCTGCTCATCGACGTCACCCGGCTGCCGCTGGACCACATCGAGGAACTGCCCGACGGCGGGCTCCGCATCGGGGCGATGGTCAGCAACAGCGCCCTGGCCGCGGCGGCCCCCGTGCGCGAGCGCTACCCGGTGCTGTCGCAGGCGGTGCTGTCCGGCGCCTCGGGCCAGCTGCGCAACACCGCGACCACCGGGGGCAATCTGCTGCAGCGCACCCGCTGCCTGTATTTCCAGGACGTCTCCAAGCCCTGCAACAAGCGTGAGCCGGGGACCGGCTGTCCGGCCCGTGAGGGCGTCCACCGCGACCTCGCCGTACTGGGCCACTCCCCGCACTGCGTCGCCACCCAGCCCTCCGACATGGCGGTGGCGCTGGCCGCACTCGACGCGACCGTCCACCTGCACGGCCCGGACGGCGACCGGAGCGTGCCGGTGACCGAGTTCCACCGGCTGCCCGGCGACCACCCCGAGCAGGACACCGTGATCCGGCCCGGCGAACTGATCACCGCCGTGCAGCTGCCGCCCGCGGACAGCGGGGCGCGGTCCCGCTACCGCAAGGCCCGCGACCGCGCGTCGTTCGCCTTCGCGCTCGCCTCCGTCGCCGCCGTGCTGGACGTCCGGGACGGTGTCGTACGGCGTGCCGCGCTGGCGTTCGGCGGGCTCGCGCACCGGCCGTGGCGGGCCCGCACGGCCGAAGAGGTGCTGCGGGACGCCCCCGCCACCGCGGACACCTTCGCCCGCGCCGCCGAGGCCGAACTCGCGGCCGCCGAGCCCCTGCGCGACAACGGATTCAAGGTCCCGCTGGCCCGCAACCTCGCCGTCGCCGTCCTGACCGAACTGGCGGCCCCACCCGCCCACGGCTGACCTCCACCCACCCGGACCCACCAGGGTCTCCAGGAGCACCCAAGGACCCGCCCATGAGCCCCCGCACCTTCCCGCTCGGCCCACCCCCGTACCCCCTGGGCGAACCGCTCGTCCGGCGGGAGGGCCGGGAGAAAGTCACCGGTGCCGCCCGTTACGCGGCCGAACACACCCCGCCGAACTGCGCCTACGGCTGGCCGGTCGCCGCGGGCATCCCATGCGGCCGGGTCGCCGCCGTGGACACCGCGGAGGCGCTCGCGCTGCCGGGTGTGATCACGGTGCTGACACACGAGAACGCCCCCCGGCTGGCCGCCGCCGAGGACCCCACGCTGTCGCTGCTCCAGGAGGACCGGGTGCCGCACCGCGGCTGGTACGTGGCGCTCGCGGTCGCCGAGACGATCGAAACGGCGCGGGCGGCCGCCGAGGCCGTCCGGGTGACGTACGAGACCGACGACGACATCGACGTCCTGCTGCGGGCCGACCATCCGCGGATGTACGAGCCGGAGAAGGCCAACGGCGGATACCCGGGGACGCGGGAACGCGGCGACTTCGAGGGGGCGTTCGCCGCCGCGCCGGTCACCGTGGACGCGACCTACCACGTGCCCCCGCTGCACAACCACCCGATGGAGCCGCACGCCTCGACCGCCCACTGGAGCGAGGGCCATCTGACGGTCCACGACTCCAGCCAGGGCGCCACCAAGGTGTGTGAGGACCTGGCCGCCCTCTTCAAGCTCGACACGAGCGAGATCACCGTCGTCTCCGAGCACGTCGGCGGCGGCTTCGGCTCCAAGGGGACGCCGCGCCCGCAGGTCGTCCTGGCCGTGATGGCCGCACGCCACACCGGGCGGCCGGTCAAGGTCTCGCTGCCGCGCCGGGAGATGCCCGCGGTCGTCGGCCACCGCGCCCCGACGATCCAGCGGGTCCGCCTGGGCGCCGGCAGCGACGGCGTGCTCACCGCGCTGTCCCACGAGAGCGCCACCCACACCTCCACCGTCACGGAGTTCGTCGAGCAGGCCGCGGTGCCCGCCCGCGTCATGTACGCCTCACCGAACAGCCGCACCGTGCACCGCGTCGTCCCCCTCGACGTACCGACCCCCTCCTGGATGCGCGCCCCGGGCGAGTGCCCCGGCATGTACGCCCTGGAGTCCGCCATGGACGAACTCGCCGTCCAGCTGGGCATGGACCCGATCGAACTGCGGATGCGCAACGAACCGGACACCGAGCCGGACAGCGACCGGGCCTTCAGCAGCCGGCACCTGGTGGGCGCGCTGCGCGACGGCGCCGAGCGGTTCGGCTGGCTGCCGCGCGATCCGCGCCCCGGCGTGCGCCGCGAGGGCGATCTGCTGCTGGGCACCGGTGTCGCCGCGTCCACCTACCCCGTGCTGGTCGCCCCTTCCGCGGCCGAGGCGCACGCCGACCGCGACGGCACCTTCCGGATCCGGGTGAACGCCACCGACATCGGCACCGGCGCCCGCACCGTCCTCGCACAGATCGCCGCCGGTGCGCTGATGGCCCCGGAGGACCGGGTCCGGATCGAGATCGGCAACAGCGATCTGCCGCCCGCGATGCTGGCCGGCGGCTCGGCCGGCATCGGCTCGTGGGGCTGGGTGGTCCACAAGGCGTGCACGGCGCTGCGGGCGCGGCTGCGGGACCATGTCGGGCCGCTCCCGGCCGACGGGCTCACGGTCGCCGCCGACACCCGCCAGGAGACCTCCGAGCGGTCCCCGTACGCCCGGCACTCGTTCGGCGCCACCTTCGCCGAGGTGCAGGTCGACACGGTCACCGGGGAGATCCGGGCGCGCCGCCTGATGGGCGTGTTCGCGACCGGCCGCATCCTCAACCCCCGCACCGCGCGCTCCCAGTTCATCGGCGGGATGACCATGGGCCTGGGTATGGCACTCACCGAGGGCAGCGAGGTGGACCCGGAGTTCGGCGGCTTCGCCGGGTGCGATCTGGCCGGCTACCACGTGCCGGCCTGCGCCGACACGCCACGGATCGAGGCGTACTGGGTCGAGGAGGAGGATCCGCACCTCAACCCCATGGGCAGCAAGGGCATCGGCGAGATCGGCATCGTGGGCACCGCGGCGGCCGTCACCAACGCGGTGTGGCACGCGACTGGAGTAAGGCTGCGCGACATTCCGCTCACCCCCGACAAGGTGCTGCCCCACTTGTGAGAGGGCCGTATCAAGTGAGCGCCCCAGGGCCCCGGTGGCCAGGAGCTGTTGCGGGCCCCCGGTGGCCGGGTCAGCATGACAGATGACCCATACGTACCAGATGCTCACTCTTCGTGTTCGGGGTTCGTTGGTCCAACGAGGTGAAGGACGTGAGCCTCTCGCGGTGAGGAGCCACGACATGAGACTTCCCAGCGACCGGCACTACACGGTCGAACTGCATGCTTCGGCGGAGCGCGTGCCGCAGATCCAGCGGATTCTTGCCGCGCACCTGAGGTATTGGGACCTCGAGCTCCATATCCCGCCCGTGTGCCGGGGAGTGGCGGAACTCCTGACCAACGTCCATCGCCACATCGGCCCGGAGGCCCGCTGCGTCGTCGAACTCCGCTGGTCCGGCCGCAATCTGACGACCTCCGTCGCCGACGAGGGCCCGCGGCTGCCGAAGCTGATGAGCGCCGCCGGCGGCGGGCTCTCCCGGGTCGCCGCGCTCAGCGACAGCTGGGGCACCTGCGGCACCCCCGACGGCAAGGTCATCTGGTTCACCCGGCGCGTCGAGGCGACCCGCAGGACGCGGCTGTCCGGCCGCGCCCCGCTGCGCAGCGTGCCCGACGAGAAGGGGCAGCCGGTGGTTCCGCCGGCCGTACCGGTCGAGCCGCTCGCCGAGCCTGCCCGCCTCGCCTGAGACGTCCGCGACAGGGCGGGGCCACGGTCACCGAACCCGGCGAGGCGTCCGCCACGACGCCTCCCGGCACGCCTCGCCCACCGGCCGACAGCCGCGCCCGCAAAGGAAGTTGAGACGGACTCCGGCCGTCCGCCGCGGTGACGCTCGCGGCACGGCAACGGCCCGGAGCCGCAACGGCGCGCGACGGCACGGCTCTTCGGCCGCCCCGTTCCCCTGTTGTGGCGGCGGCGCTGCGGCTGGGCGTGCTCGTCGCCCCCGCGCGCTCTGCCTCTCCGGCCGGCCCCGGTACGGCGGCCCGCCGGCGTCCCCGTGCGCCGCCCGCTGACCGGCCCGACCCGGACCACACCGGCACCGGTCCACGCCGGCCGCCCTCCCGGCGCCTCCGCCGCCCTTCCGGCACCTCCGCCACCCTTCCGCCGCCGAGCGGCGCCCCCCGCCTCCGTGCTGCCGCAGATCCGGATTCCCGCCACTTCCGGCCCCCGCCCTGCCGTTCCCGCGTGCCCGCGGTCCTGAGCGCCTGTTCCGACCGCGCCGCGGCGGCAGTCCTGCGGAGGCCGGGTGCCCTGCCGCGCCCTCGTTCCGTCCCGCACCCCCTCCACCGCACCGGGCGGCCCGACCCGCCGCAGCGGACCGGCGGTGGCGCCGGGCCGTCCCGTCCGGTGGTTGCCCGGATTCCGGTACGAACCGGGCAGCCACCGGCCCCGGTCACCGAGCGGGCCCGGCGTCCGTCTCTGCCGACCGCTCCGACCAGGGAGTTCGCTGCCCGTACGGCGATCCGACACGCATCTGACACCCCCCCTTCCCTGACGCTCGTTCCTCTTGGAACACTCTGCTGACGCTGTCATCGCACAGCACCTGACACAACCGAACAGCACCGCCCCAACACGCCAGCATTCCCCCCATATCGCGAGGTCCCCAGACTCATGCCTGAACTCAATCGGCGGCGATTCCTCCAGATCGCCGGTGCCACCGCGGGCGTTTCGGCGCTGTCCAGCAGCATCGCCCGCGCCGCCGCCATCCCCGCCACCCGCAGCTCCGGTTCCATCAAGGACATCGAGCACGTCGTGGTGCTCATGCAGGAGAACCGTTCCTTCGATCACTACTTCGGCTCGCTGAAGGGCGTACGCGGCTTCGGTGACCCGCGTCCGGTCATCCTGGAGAGCGGCAAGTCCGTGTGGCACCAGCCGGACGGCGGCAAGGACGTCCTGCCGTACCACCCCGACGCCGACGACCTCGGCATGCAGTTCATCGAGGGCCTCAACCACGACTGGGCCGGCGGTCACAAGGCCTGGAACAACGGCAACTACGACAGCTGGATCCCGGCCAAGGGCACCGGCACGATGGCTTATCTGACCCGCAAGGACATCCCGTTCCACTACGCGCTGGCGGATGCGTTCACCATCTGCGACGCGTACCACTGCTCGATCATCGGGGCCACCGACCCCAACCGTTACTACATGTTCTCCGGCCACGTCGGCAACGACGGTTCCGGCGGCGGCCCGGTCCTGGGCAACGAGGAGGTCGGCTACAGCTGGACGACGTACCCGGAGCGGCTGGAGAAGGCCGGGGTCTCCTGGAAGGTCTACCAGGACATCGGTGACGGCCTGGACGCGAACGGCAAGTGGGGCTGGATCGACGACGCCTACCGCGGCAACTACGGCGACAACTCGCTGCTCTTCTTCAACCAGTACCGCGACGCCAAGCCCGGCGACCCGCTCTACGACAAGGCCCGCACCGGCACCAACGCCAAGCAGGGAGAGGGCTACTTCGACCGGCTCAAGGCCGACGTCAAGGCCGGCAAGCTGCCCCAGGTCTCCTGGATCGCCGCGCCCGAGGCGTTCTCCGAGCACCCCAACTGGCCCGCCAACTACGGCGCCTGGTACGTCTCCCAGGTCCTGGACGCGCTCACCTCCAACCCCGAGGTGTGGAGCAAGACCGCGCTGTTCATCACGTACGACGAGAACGACGGGTACTTCGACCACATCATCCCGCCCTACCCGCCGGCCTCCGCCGATCAGGGCCTGTCCACCGTGGACACCAAGCTCGACTACTTCGGCGGCAACGCCTCCTACTCGGCGGGCCCCTACGGCCTCGGCCAGCGCGTGCCGATGCTCGTCGTCTCCCCCTGGAGCACCGGTGGATACGTCTGCTCCGAGACGTTCGACCACACCTCCATCATCCGGTTCCTGGAGCGCCGCTTCGGGGTGCACGAGCCCAACATCTCGCCCTGGCGGCGGGCCATCTGCGGCGACCTGACCTCGGCCTTCGACTTCTCCCTGGAGAACACCAAGCCGGCCGCGCTGCCGGACACCGACGGCTACCGGCCGCCGGACACGGACCGGCACGACAGCTACGTCCCCAAGCCGCCGGCCAACCCCGTGCTGCCCAAGCAGGAGCCCGGCTCCCGGCCGTCCCGCCCGCTGCCGTACGCACCCCTGGTCGACGGCGCCGGGACCGCGTCCACCGGGCGCTTCACGCTCACCTTCAGCGCCGGCGCCCGTGCCGGCGCCTGCTTCACCGTCACCTCGGGCAACCGCACCGACGGCCCCTGGACGTACACCACGGAGGCCGGCAAGAAGATCTCCGACACCTGGAACACGGCCTACTCCAAGGGCGTCTACGACCTGTCCGTCTTCGGCCCGAACGGCTTCCTGCGCACCTTCAAGGGCGACGGGAAGAAGAAGGGCCCCGAGGTGACGGCCCGTCATGACGCGACCTCCGGGCGCCTGGTCCTCACGCTGACCAACCCCGGCAGCACCGACGCCCACCTCACGGTCACCAACGCCTACGGCGGTGCCGCCCAGACCTACCCGGTCCGCGCCGGCGCCACCGTCAAGCACGAGATCGACCTGCGGGCGAGCAAGCGCTGGTACGACCTGTCGGTCACCTCCGACACCGACAAGACCTTCCTGCGCCGGTTCGCCGGCCACGTCGAGAACGGCCAGGTCGGCGTCAGCGACCCGGCGATCATCACCGGCTGACGGCACACCTGACGGCACACCTGCCGGGGCGCCCGCCGCACACGCGGGCGCCCCGGCACGGCACCGCCCACCGGGGGACGCCCGGTGACACGCGCGCCCCCGGACGCCGATGACGTGCCTTCCAGCGCGCTCCAGCTCCTAGCGTGGCGACCACGACCGGCCAGAGCGGACCGAAGGGAACCACGTGCGCTACACACTGTTCGGCAGGACCGGCTTGCGGGTGAGCGAGCTGAGCCTGGGCACGATGACGTTCGGCGAGGAATGGGGCTGGGGCACCCCCAAGGAGACCAGCGCCCGGATCCTGGACGCCTACGCCGACGCGGGCGGCAACTTCCTCGACACCGCCAACAACTACACCGAGGGCTCCTCCGAGCGGATGCTGGGGGAACTCCTGGAGGGCCGCCGGGACGCCTTCGTCCTGGCGAGCAAATACACCTGCGTCACGCGCAAGGGCGACGTGAACGCGGCGGGCAACCACCGCAAGAACCTGATCCGTTCGGTCGAGGCCAGCCTCGCGCGGCTGCGGACCGACCACCTCGACGTGCTGTGGGTGCACGCCCGGGACAACTTCACCCCGGTCGAGGAGGTCATGCGGGCGCTGGACGACGTGGTGCGGGCGGGCAAGGTGCTCTACATCGGCGTCTCCGACTGGGCGGCCTGGGAGATCGCCCAGGCCAACACCCTCGCCGAACTGCGCGGCTGGACCGCCTTCGCCGGCTCGCAGCTGCGCTACAACCTGCTGGAGCGGACCCCGGAGCGGGAACTCCTGCCGCAGGCCCGCGCCTTCGACCTGGCGGTCCTCGCCTGGGCGCCGCTGGCGGCCGGCAAGCTCACCGGTAAGTACCGCCGCGGCGAACAAGGCCGGCTCACCACCGTCGATTCCGAGGTCGCCCGCGACCACAACGCGGACGAGACCATCGGCACGGTGCTGGAGATCGCCGAAGCGGGCGGCTGGAGCCCGGCGCAGGTGGCGCTGGCCTGGCTGCGCGGCCGGCCCGGCAACATCGTCCCGATCATCGGCGCCACCAAGGAGAGCCAGCTCGCCGACAACCTCGCCAGCGTCGACGTCGAGCTGGACGCGGACGCCACGGCCCGGCTCGACCGGGTGAGCGCGGTGCCGCTGGGCTTCCCGCACGACTTCCTCCGGGAGCCGGGCATCCTGGACACCGTCTACGGCGACCGCTGGCCCGACATCGAGGACCGGCGCTCGACCTACCGCCGTACGGCCGACGGGATCCGCTGACCGGCGCGCCTTCCGGCCCGGACGGTGCCGGTTCCGGAAGGCGCGGCTTCCCCGGTGGCTACTTCAGGGCGCTCCGCTGCTGCCACTGCTGCCAGCTCTCCTGCCAGACCTCCAGGCCGTTGCCGACGTCGGTCTTGTTGGGGTTGGAGGTGCCCTTCACCTCGACGGTGGAGCCGATGGTCAGGAAGTCGTAGACCTTCTTGGCGTCCGAGGTGGTCATGCCGAAGCAGCCGTGGCTGTTGTTGACCACGCCGAGGGACTTGTTCCACGGGGCGGAGTGCAGGAAGGTGCCGGACGCGGTGAGGTGGGTGACCCACTGCGAGTCGAGCATCCACTCGGTGCCGTGGCCGATGGTGGCGGAGTCCATGGTCTCGGCGGCGTTCTTGCTGCGGACGGTGTGCACGCCGCCGCGGGTCGGGTCCTGCGGGGAGCCCGCGGAGCCGGTGATGCTGCCGACGGCCTTGCCGTTCTCGTACATCGTCAGGCGGTGCGCCGGTACGTCGATGACGGCCTTGTGGTCGGCGCCGATGCGGAAGCCGAAGTTGTAGTCGCGGGCGAACCAGCCGCCGGTGTCGCCCGAGTTGACGCCGGACAGCGCGCCCTTGACCGAGACCTTGGTGCCGCTCGGCCAGTAGTCCTTGGGGCGCCAGTCGATCCGGTCCTTGCCGGAGTAGTCCTTGACCCAGCCCCAGGCGCCGGTGACCTTCGGCTGGGTGGTGACCTTCAGCGCCTTCTCGATCTCGGCGCGCCGGTCCTTGGCTATCGGGTGGTCGAAGAGGATCGATATCGGCATTCCGGTGCCGACGGTCTGGCCGCCGCCCGGGGTGTTGGTGAGCTTGTTGATCCGGTCGGCCTTCTCGGTGGTGAAGGTCGAGCTGGCCGCGGCCTTCCGGCCCTGGTCGGAGGTCGTCCGGGTCCGTACGGTGTAGGTGGTCGCCGGCTTGACCTTGCCGTCGGAGGTCCATGACGTACCGTCACCGGACAGCCGGCCGTCGACCGTGCCGCCCTTGTCGTCCTTGACGTCGACCGAGGTCAGCTTGCCGCCGGCGGCCCGCACGGATATCGCCGAGCCGAGCTTGGCCGCCTTGCTGCCGGCGGCCGGCGTGACGGTCACCTTGGCCGGCGGCTCGTCGGCCTTCGTCGAGCCGGCGCCGCCACCGCCGCACGCGGTCAGCAGACCGGCCGCCGCGGCGACGACGGGTATCAACCGGGCGGGGTGGCGGCGGAGTGCGGGGTGCACGGGGGTCCCTCCAAAGCAGAACGCTGACAGTGGCGGGGCCCGGCCCTGGTAAGGGGGGAACCGTCAAGGCTGCCCATGCACCCGCCGCCTATGCAGAGGGTGTGTCCGCTGTGGAGGTTGTCCGCCGCGCCAAAAATTTCAGGACACGGTTCGATATCGAGCGGTGTGCGCCGGGGCGTCAACTGGCCGGGGCCGGGGTCTCCCCGCTCGGGTGGGACTCGTTGCCCGACGATCCGCCACCGGGGGTGGAACCGCCCGGTGTGGAGCCGCCCGGTGTGGATCCGCCGGGGGTCTCACCGCCCGTGGACGACTCACCGCCGGTCGTGCCCTCACTGGGGACGCTCGGTGTCTCGGGCGTCGTCCCGCCCTCGGAACTGGAGCCGCCGGTACTGCTCTCCGGCGGAGACGAACCACCGGGGGGCGGCGTGCCCGGTTCCGTCGTCGGGGAGCCCGGGACGGTCTCGCCCGGTGCGGGCGGTCCGGACGGGCGCATCGAGGCCGGGGGACCGCTGGGCGTCTCCTTCGGCGGGGCCGACGGGTGGTCCGCGGCCACGCCGGTCTCACCCTTGGGGCGCTTGAACCACTGGCCGGTCTTCGGGTTGCGCAGGGTGAATTCCTGGATCTGGGAGTTGGCGGGCGTGACGACGACCGCGTTGGTGGGCTGGTAGCCGGGCCAGGTCTGACCGGTCGTCCTGGCGCCCTTCGCCAGGGCCTCCGGTTCGGTCAGCGGGTTGCCGCACTTGCAGCGCACCCGCGGTACCCCGTAGCTGTCGACGAGGACGGCGGTGCCGGCCTGCAGGACCGACTGGAAGGGGTACGCCTTGCCGTCCTTGTAGCCGTGGTTGGTGACCCGGGTGTCGTAACCCAGCTGTACCGGCGTCATCGACCGCAGGTACGACGGGATGTCACCGGGCGCCTTGTCCAGCGCCCCGGCGAACGCCTGGCGCTTCGCCGGGGCGCTCTCCAGATACGTGATCTGCTTCTCGACGTCGCAGCTCGCGGTGTGCTCGGTGCCGCCGTAGAGGCCCGGCATCGAGCCGGGGATCTGGCTGTTGGTGCCCTGGGAGGGCTTCACGGGGCGGACCGAGGGGGCCGCGCTGGACTCGTTCGCGGTGGATTGGGTGACCGGGTTCGGGCCGGTCGCGTTGGCCGGTTCGGCGAACAGTTCGGCCGAGGCGGAGCCGCCGCCCGGCCGGGTGAGGACGATGGTCAGGATCACCGCCGCGACGACGGCCGCGGCCACGATGGCGACCCGGGGCGCGGAGCGCCACCAGGGGCCGCCGCCCCCGGTTCCGCCGCCCCAGCCGCCGCCCCCGCCGCCCCGGCCCCGGCCGCCCGGGGGCCTCGGCCCTTCCGGCCTGCCGGGTTGCGGCTGGGGGCGCCCGGGCCCGGAGCCCACCTGCGTCGGCTCGCGCGAGGGGCCGGAGGGCCGGCCCGAGAGGGGACCGGTGGGCGGCCCGGTGGGGTGGCTGTCGGGCGGCGGTGGAGATGTCACGGGTCCCTCTTCCGGCACAGGGCCATCCGGCCAGGCGGATGTGGTGCTGTTTGTTCCCCTTATAGGCAATTGTCTGCCTCAGATCGGCGCCGTCCGCAAGCGGGGCGACGAGGACGCGCACGCGACGAGGACGCGCACGCGACGAGGACGCGCACGCGACGAGGACACGTGCGGCAGGGGGAGTGCCTTCGGTGGCGGGTGGGCTCGACCGATGAGGTAATTGCGGCAGTTGTTGCCATTGCTGAATGCCGGGGAAGGTGAGGAGGCGGCGCGTGAGCCAGATCCGAGGCCCCGCCCCGGCCGGTCCCGGACCGGTCCGCCCCGGCGGCGCACCGGCCGCCCTCCGGGCCTGGGGGCAGGCCCTCGGTGCGGCCGCGGCCGGCCTCCTGACCATGCTCGTGGTCGCCGCGCTCGGCCTGTGGGCGGCCGGCGCCACGGGCCTGCCCGGCGGGGCGTTCCCCTCCGTCGTCGCGGCCGCCGTCGTGGTCGCCGCCGGCGGCTCGATCGGCCTGACCGGTGACGCCGGGATCATCGTCCAGGCGGAAGCCGCGCTCGACGTCGTACCGCTCTCGGTCACGCTGGCCGGTGCGCTGGTGACCGCCGCCGTCTTCCTGCTGCCGCTGCGCCACCGGGCGGTGGCCGGCACGACGGAACTGCTCGCCCGGGTCGCCCGTACGGCCGTGTGCTGGCTGGTCCT
Organism: Streptomyces sp. NPDC107765; assembly: GCF_055657085.1. NCBI lineage: Bacteria > Bacillati > Actinomycetota > Actinomycetes > Kitasatosporales > Streptomycetaceae > Streptomyces > Streptomyces sp. NPDC107765. Next base: position 277,686 of record NZ_JBVKBL010000011.1, read on the forward strand.
GCTGCTGCTGATCGGGCTCGCCGCCCGGCACAGCTTCCGGATCTCGGTGGGCAACGACCTCGCCGACGAAATCGGCGCCGAACTCGGCACCACCCCCACCGTCGGCTTCCGCCCCGACCTGGCCGCGACGCTGGGCTTCGGGCTGCTGTGGGTGCTGGCGGTGCTCGCGCTGACCTTCCTGGTCGCCCGCCGCGCCCCGCTCTCCTCCCGGCTGCTGCACTACCAGGACTCGCTCCGGCCGCCGGCCTTCGCCATGGTGCTGACCCTGCTGGTCTACGTGGCGATCGCGCTGGTCGTCGCCGTCATCGAGCTGATCACCGGCGACCACCCCAGGGACACCCTCGCGGTGGTCTTCCTCGGTCTGCCCAACCTCGCCTGGACGGCGCTGGGCATCGGGACCGGCGGCGGCTGGACGGGCCATGTCGACAAAGCCATCGGGCTGCCCCTGCCGCACGTCCTGGACCAGCTGCTGCGCACCCACGAGCAGGGCACCCTCGACCTCGGGTCGCTCGCCCAGCAGGACGGCCGTGCCTGGTGGCTGCCGGTGATCGCGGCGGTGGTCCTGCTGACCGCCGCGTTCCTGGCCGCGGTCCGCTCCCCGGCCCGGCGGCCGGCCTGGCGGCACGCCGTGGAGCTGGCGGTGGCCCTCGCGCTGACCCTGTTCGTCGTCGGCATGCTCACCCGGGTCCACGCCCACTACGGGCTCTCCCTGATCGGCATCGGCGACCTCGGCGGCAACCTGGGCGGCCAGGTCACCCTGCAGCCCCAGCTCCTCCGGCTGGTGGGCGTCGGCGCCGCCTGGGGACTGGTCACCGGTTTCCTCGGCAGCCTCCTGGCCCGGGGCGTACGGCACCGCGGCGAGGTACCGGACGACGGCCCGGGCCGCTACCCTCCGGGCCGCTAGTGCGTCCGGCCCCGGAACACCGGGGCCGCCCAGGGCGGCGGGGGCGGCGGTGCCGTACCGAGGCGGTCGCTCCCGGCCGCCTGGCTGCCGGCCGCGACCGGCCCGGTGTCCACCTGGGTCCGCTGATGATCCTCCGGGGGCGGCGTCTTCTTGGGGGGCGGCGCGGTCCGCCCGGCCGCGCGCAGCGCCGCCACGAAGCCCCGGCAGGTCTCGTAGCGGTCGTCCGGCGTCTTGGCCAGCGAGCGGGTGAAGACCGGGTCGACGGCCGGCGGCAGGTCCGAGCGCAGGGTGGTGAGGACCGGCGGCGCGGCGTTCATGTGGGCCCACAGCAGCGCCATGTCGTCCTCCCGCCGGAACGGCGGCGCACCGGTCAGCATCTCGAAGACCACGCAGGCCAGGCTGTAGACGTCGCACCGGCCGTCCACCGGCCGGCCCGAGATCTGCTCGGGCGCCACGTAGTCCAGCGTGCCGACGAACTGGCCGACCCGGGTGAGCCCGGTCAGCGACAGCGACTTCTTCGTCAGTCCGAAGTCGGTCAGATAGGCGTGCTCGGGGCGGTCGCTGTCGGTCCCCTCGGCGATCAGGATGTTGCCCGGTTTGACGTCCCGGTGGACCAGGTCGTGCGCATGCGCCGCGTCCAGCGCGGAGGCCACCTGCAGCGCGATCCGGCAGGTGGTCTCCAGCGAGAGCGGCCCCTCCCGGCTCAGCAGTGCCGCCAGGTCCTTGCCCTGGACGTACCGCATCGCGATGTAGAGCATGCCCTCGGTCTCGCCGGCCTCGAAGACCGGCACGATGTGCGGATGGTCGATCGCCGCGGCCACCCGCGACTCGTGCGCGAACCGCTGCCGGAAGCTGTCGTTGCGGGCGAGCTCGGGCGCCAGCAGCTTCACCGCCACGGTCCGGCCGAGCCGCAGGTCCTCCGCCCGGTAGACCACCGCCATCCCGCCCCGGCCGATCTCGTCCTGCAGCAGGTACTCGGCGATCCGGCGCCCGCGCAGCCCCGACGAGTCGGGCGCCGTGGTGCGCGACCGGTCCCGCTCGTCCGGTGCGCCGTTCACAGGTACTCACCCGGCGGGGGAGTGGCCGACTGGGAGGTGGCCGGTGTGTCGTCCTCGCCGCTCCGCGACGACGGCCGGGACGCCACCGCGTACGTCTGCAACGCCACCCCGTCGCAGTAACACCACCGCTCGTGCCGGGCGTCGTACAGCCAGAGCGCGTCGCCGTCCACGACCATCCCGATCCGGTGGCCGCGGGTCCGCTCGGCGAACGACTCCCCGTCCAGCTTCCCGGCCATCAGCTCCTCGACCAGCCGCCGGTAGCGGACCAGCGCGCTCTCCGCCTCGCCCAGCAGCGGCCGCGGGTCGGCGGTCCGGGCGGCGGGCTGGGCGGCCGACGGCGGATCGCGCGGGATCGCCAGCAGCAGCCGTCCGTCCACCCAGGCCGACCAGCCGTTGGAACACAGCGCCAGCGCCCAGTCGCCGCGCCGCTCCAGGACCTGGACCGGCAGCAGCGGGTCGAGCGGTGCGCTCGGCATGGTCGCATCGGGAGCCGACCACGTCGCCATACCCTCCGGCGGGACGACATGGCTGGGGAGGAACGCGGGGGCGGTCACAGGCGGCTCCTCGCTGCTATTGGCGCATGATCTCGGGTTCGTGCCGCCGCAGCAGCCGGGTGACCACGAAGCCCGCGACCAGCGAGAGCACGACCATCATGCCCATGTCGAGCAGCCAGATCCCGGCGGTGTGCCGGAACAGCGGGTCCGCGGTGCTGGAGTCCGGCAGCAGCCGGTGCAGGTCGATGGTGCCCGCCATGGCGCCCAGAGCCCACCGCGAGGGCACCAGCCACGCCAGCTGCTCCAGCCCCGGCACGCCGTTCAGCTTGAGCAGCGCACCGCAGAACACGACCTGGACGATCGCGAGGAGGACCAGCAGCGGCATGGTGACCTCCTCCTTGCGCACCAGTGCGGACACCACCAGGCCGAGCATCATGGCGGTGAACGCCAACAGCGCGACGGCGAGGATGATTTCGATCAGGGCGGGCAGCAACACCCCTTTGCCGCCGGGTGCGTTCAGCCTCACCCCGGTCAGCGCGACCAGCGTCAGTACCACCGCCTGGACGACCGTGATCAGCCCGAGCACCAGCACCTTGGACATCAGGTACGCCGAGCGGGACAGGCCGACGGCTCTCTCCCGTTGGTAGATCGTCCGCTCCTTGACGAGTTCGCGCACCGCGTTGGCGGCACCGGTCAGCACCGCCCCGACGCACAGGATCAGCAGGGCGTTGAGCGCGGTGTCCGGCGTGAGCGAGGACCCGGCCAGGGCGTGCGCCATCGCACCCATCACGAACGGCAGCGCGACCATGATGATCAGGAAGGTCCGGTCCGCGGTCAGCGCCGCCGCGTACCGGCGCACCAGCGTGTGCAGCTGGGCGCCCCAGCTCTGCGGCTTGTGCGCGGCCACCGATCCGGTCGGCGCCTCCGGGGCGTGCGGCGGCTGGTGGGTGTCCATCGCGATGTAGTGCCGGTGCTGCGGGGAGGCCCGGTACGTGCCCGCCCAGTCCCGGTCGAGTTCGTTCTCGAAGGCCTCGAACGCCTCCGGCCACTGGGTGTACCCGAAGTACGGCAGCGCCTCCTCCGGCGGCCCGTAGTAGGCGATGGTCCCGCCCGGCGCCAGGACCAGCAGCCGGTCGCAGACGTCCAGGCTGAGCACGCTGTGGGTGACGACGATGACCGTGCGGCCGTCGTCGGCCAGGCCGCGCAGCATGTGCATCACCGACCGGTCCATCCCGGGGTCGAGCCCGGAGGTCGGCTCGTCGAGGAAGAGCAGCGAGGGCTTGGTGAGCAGCTCCAGCGCCACGCTGACCCGCTTGCGCTGCCCGCCCGACAGGCTGTGGATCGGCTGGTCCACCCGGGCGTCCAGGCCCAGTTCGTGGATCACCTCGTCCACCCGGGCCTGCCGTTCGGCCTTCGCGGTGTCCTCGGGGAAGCGCAGCTGCGCCGCGTAACCGAGCGCCCGGCGCACGGTCAGCTGCAGATGCAGGATGTCGTCCTGCGGCACCAGCCCGATGCGCTGGCGCAGTTCGGCGTAGTCGCGGTAGAGGTCGCGGCCGTCGTAGAGCACCGTGCCGTCGTCCGCGGGGCGCAGCCCGGTCAGCGCGTTGAGCAGCGTCGACTTGCCCGCGCCGCTCGGGCCGACCACGGCGAGCAGCGTCCGCTCACCGACCGGGAACGACACCCGGTCCAGCAGCGTCTTCTCCGTCCTTCGGCCGCCGTCGACCCGGACGGTCAGGTCCTGGACGTCCAGCGAGACCTCGCCGGTGTCGATGAACTCCTGCAGTTCGTCGCCGACCAGCGCGAACGCGGAGTGTCCGATGCCGATGATGTCGCCGGGGATCAGCGGGGCCCGGTCGACCGGCTGGCCGTTGAGGTAGGTGCCGTTGTGGCTGCCCAGGTCGACGATCTCGAAGCCTTCCGGGCCGGCCCGGAGCTCGGCGTGCCGGCGGGAGACCGACAGGTCGTCGACGACCAGGTCGTTGTCGGGTGCGCGGCCGATCCGGGTGGTCCGGGCGGCCGGGATCGGCCGCACGGAACTCGGGCTGCGGAAGGTGTGGGTGCCGGCGGGGTGCGAGACGGCGGACGGCCGCCGGACCGGCTCCGGGCGGGGTACCTGGGAGAGCACCGCGCAGGGCCCGTCGGCGGGGTTCCCGAACCGGATCACGCTGCCCGGTCCGACCCCGGTCTCCTGGACCCGCCGCCCGTCCGTGAAGGTGCCGTTCGTACTGCCCTCGTCCCGCACCGTCCAGTGGCCGGCCTCGGCCCGCAGCACCGCGTGGTGCCAGGAGACCCGGGCGTCGCCCAGCACGACCTCGCTCTGCGGATCCCGCCCCACGTGGTAGATCCGGGCGGGATTCATGACCTGGGTGCCGCCGTCGGACTCGACGACGAGCTCGGGCGCGGTGGGCGTCTCCGGCCGCTCAGCCATACCAGGATTTTACGGCGGCGGCCCGGGCCCCGCCCGTCCGCGCCCGGCCGCGGCCGTCGTCCATATCGCCGCCCTCGCGACAAAGGCCCTGGCAAGGCTGCCGTCCAAAAGGGAAATTCACGCGGTGATCCCGCTTTATATGCGCGAAGGACGGCTTTATGAGGGCTTTATGCGAGCGAACGCCGCCGGTTACTCGCGAGGAAGGCCGAAGGTCAACTAAGGTGAGCGATCCGATTGGCCGCCACCCGCAAATTCCAAGGAAATGCCGGACATTGCTGCGCTGATCGAAGGAAGTCCTGCCGAACCAGGACGCAATGTGCAGCGCAGGGCTACGTGGTGTCGGCAACACCGGTTCAACGTCGGCTTTGTAAGACCCAGCCGGCCCGTCCGTTCACCGGGACGCGACGGCGCCGGTCCTTCTTATTCACCTACCTCGTGAAGGCAAGGCAGAGATGGCACGAGTCTCCCGACAGCATCACCCGCAGTTCCCGAACCAGAGCACGCATCCGGTCGACGAGGTGCTCCCCGTCGGCAAACTCACCCTCTACGGTTTCCAGCACGTCCTCGCCTTCTACGCGGCCGCGGTCATCGTCCCGATCCTGCTCGGGAACGCCCTGGAACTCTCCCACGAACAGCTCATCTACCTGATCAACGCTGACCTCTTCACCTGCGGCATCGCCTCGATCATCCAGGCCCTCGGCGTCTGGAGGATCGGCGCCAGGATGCCGCTGGTCCAGGGCGTCACCTTCACCGCCGTCTCCCCGATGATCGCCATCGGCCAGGGGGCGGGCGGCGGCACCGCGGGACTGCTCGTCGTCTACGGCGCGGTGATCACCGCGGGCATAGCGACCTTCCTCTTCGCGCCGTTCTTCAGCAAGCTGGTGAAGTACTTCCCGCCGGTCGTCATCGGCACCATCCTCACCATCATCGGCATGACGCTGATACCGCAGGCCCTGCAGGACGCGGCCGGCGGTGCGCAGTTGATCGGCAAGCCGGAATACGGCGACCTGAAGAACCTCGGATACGCCCTGGGAACCCTGCTGTTCATCCTCGCCGTGGTCCGGATCGGCAAGCCGTATCTGAGCAGCCTCGCCGTGCTGCTCGGCCTCGTCGGCGGCACCGCGGTCGCCTGGGCCTGCGGCGACGTGGATTTCAGCGCGGTGCAGAACGCCGACTGGTTCGGCGTCAGCACGCCCTTCCACTACGGAATGCCGAAGTTCGAGCCGTTCCCCATCATCGCGATGGTCGTCGTCATGCTGATCACGATGGTGGAAACCACCGGTGACGTCTATGCCATCGGGGAGATCACGCGGAAGCGGGTGGACAACGACACGGTCGCCCGGGCGCTGCGCGCGGACGGTGTCGCGACCCTTCTCGGCGGTCTTTTCAATTCCTTCCCCTACGTGGCATTCGCCGAGAACATCGGTCTGGTGCGGATGTCCCGGGTCATGAGCCGGTACGTCGTGGTCGCGGCCGGTGTCTTCATGATCGCCCTGGGCCTGCTGCCGAAGGTCGGCAGCCTGGTCGCCGCGATCCCGCACCCGGTGCTCGGCGGTGCGGCGATCTCCATGTTCGGCATGGTCGCCACCGTCGGCATCCAGATCCTCGGCAAGGTGGACCTGCGCGAGGAGCGCAATGCGCTGATCCTGGCGGTCAGCCTCGGCGCCGCGATGCTGCCGACCGCCGTCGCCCCGTTCTTCGAGCGGATGCCGGAGGGCGTCCGGGCGGTCCTCAACAGCGGTATCACGCTGGGCGGTCTGACCGCGATCCTGCTGAACCTGCTCTTCAACGTCTTCACCCGCCGCAACTCGGTGGAGATCGACTGGGACGAGATGGAGGACGACGGGGAGCCGGCGGACGCGGCGTACCCCTCGCCGGCCGGCCACGACCCGGTGGGCGCCGCCGACCCCCTGGGTGTCCCCGGCCCGGCGGCCGCCCCGTACGACCCGCAGGGCCCGGTCGCGCATTTCCCGCCCGACCCGGCCCAGCATTTCCCGCCGCCCGGCCCGGCCCGGCACTTCCCGCAGCACCCGCAGGGTCCCCAGAGCCCCCAGGGCCCGCACTGGGACATGCCGACGCATTGAGCGCGGCCCCGGACGCGCGGCGGGCGGGGAAGGGCCCGCACCCCTCCCCGCCCGCCGCGCTCCCGGAACCGTCTAGTAGGCCGTCACGGTGTTGAACGGCGGCGCCTCGCCGGCCTCGCCGATCAGCTCCCAGAAGTGGTCGGCCAGCCGGCGCAGGTACGCCGACCGTTCGGCCGCGACCTCCTTGAGGCGGGAGTCGTCGTTGCGCGCCACCAGGTGCCCCATGTAGCGCTCGGAGAACTCCGCGAACTCCGCGTGCATGGTGCGCAGCGCGTCGCTCACCCGGGTCTTGTTCAGCGTGGTGATCTCGGTGACCGGTCCGACGTGTGCCTTCCAGCGGCCCTCGATGGCCGACCGCAGGTGCCCGGCGAGTTCCTCGTCCCGTCCCATCACGCCGATCAGCTTCCGCAGCGACAGGCCCAGCGCCTCCACCAGGGCCTTTGTCTGGCGGTAGTCACCGTCCCACCGGTTCGCGGCCTCCGCCGCCCGGTAGGCCGCCGGGTCCATGCCGATCAGCTGGGCCAGCCGCTCCACGCCGACCTGACGGGCCATCCGGTGTTCGGCCAGGGTCCGCGGCTCGACGCCCATCAGCACGGTCGGCGGGCACCACAGGACGTCCGCGAGGGCGAACAGCTGGACCTCGGTGGGCACCTGGGAGCCGTACTCCCAGGCCTCGATGAGCTCGGGCCGGACCGGCGCACCGCAGGCCGTCATGGACTGGGCGACCTGAGCCGTGGTCAGGCCCACGCGGGCCCGCGCGGATCTGGCCTCTGCAGGGGAAAACGGAGTGCTGTACACGTGCGGGACACCTCGCTGCACCCGGCGCTGAAGGGTGCTTTGGGGGAGGGGAGATGGAGGAACATCCAGGAGCGGGCAGATTAACAGATCGTCCATATGTACGAACCTCCATTTCCCCTTCGACTCGAAGGCGCCGGGACTGTGCGAGGCGTCGGTGCGTCAGAAGTGCACGATCTGTCCTATTTCCCTCATCAACTCGCTTACTGGGTATAGCCGATGACCCGGTGCTTACCGGGCGGTAGCGCACAACGAATCGGCTGGGACGACGCGGCGTAATAAGAGCGTTACGCGGATGAAGGTGCGGTGTCACAGTGAACCCCGAGGCTGGCGTTGCCGACCGGTACGCGTGGCGGACCGGCCGGCCGCACCACCTGACATCCGGTCCTCCCCCCACAATCCGATCAGGATGGGACCCTCATATGCGAGCAATGCAGGAACGCCGCGATGCGTTCCGAGGCTTGGAGGCTGCATCAGCAGCCGTGCGTCCGCGCGTCGTCGTCCGTCCCGCGGAGAGACGGACATCCCCGACGACCGCGGCGATCCGCATGTCATGCATCTGACAGCCCACTGAACCGGCTGACCGGTCCGAGGCCGCCGCACGTCCGGCGCCCGGGCCCGCTTTCGCATGTCTCCTTGCACGAAAGGACATTCCCAGGTGCTCACTTCGCACCACGACAACCCCCAGGGCTCACCCACGGCCCTGCTCGACGACGCACTCGACCCCACGACGCACGTCCTCGTCGTCGGCGCCCCAGGACCGCGCCTGGAACGCCTCACCCGGACCCTGCGCGCCACCGGCCACGACGTCACCCACGCCCCGCCCGGCGAGGTCGATCGGCGGATGGGCCACGCGCACCCGGACGCCGTCGTCGCCCTCGACGACCCTTACGGGTACGCCGTTCCCGGCACGGCCGCGGACCACGAAACCGGTCTGGAGGTGATCCGCGAGGTCCGCACCGCCCCCGCCGGGCGGGCGCTGCCGCTGCTCATGGTCACCGCCACCCCGGAGCCCGCCGACGTCGTCGACATGCTCCGCCAGGGCGCCGACGACTGCATACCCGAGTCCTCCGACCCGGTCGAACTCTCCGCCCGGATCGAGGCCAAGCTCCGCCGCGTCCCGGTCCCCGTCGAGAGCCTGCTGCGCGACCCGCGCACCGGCCTCTACTCCCAGCCGCACTTCCTGGACGAGCTCGACCGCGAGCTCCAGCGTCCGGAGGCGGCCCGGCACGGCGGGGTGCTCGCCGTCGTAGGGGTCGCCGAGATGGCCGCCCTGGAGGCCCGGCTCGGTCCGCGGGTCCGCCGGGAGGTCGCCGAGCGGCTGGCCGGCGTGGCAGAACGGCTCGGCAGCTTCTGCGACCGGCTCGGCCGGGACGACGACGGCCATCTGCTGATGCTGCTGCCCGGCGTCGACGAGGAGACCGCCCGGCGCGGCCTCACGAAGTTCGCCGCCACCGTGGCCGGCACCCGCTTCATCGTCGCCGACGAGAACGTCCGCCTCACCCCGGCCATCGGCTGGCTGCCGCTCACCGGCTGCGCGACCGGCACCCAGGCCACCGCGCAGGCCCTGGACGCGGTGCAGGAAGCGCTCCGCCACCGGGACCTGCGGCCGGTCCGGTACGCGCCCTGGATGCGCGGCACCCCGCACCGGCACCGCCGGCTGCCGCTCGGCGCGCTGATCCGGCCCGCCCTCTCGGCGCTCTCCCCGGTCCTGGCGCTGCTGCTCGGCGTCGCGGTGCCGTTCCTGCTCTACCAGCAGGCGTACACGCTCGGCTGGGACCTGGGCTCGGCCATGTACTGGGTCGTGGTGGGCGGACTGGTGCTCTCGGCGCTGCTGATCGTCCTGGAGTGCCTGTTCTCGCTCGACGCGACGGCCCGGCCGGCGGAACCCGGCGCGCCCTATCCACCGGCCAGCGCGGTCATCGCGGCGTACCTGCCCAACGAGGCCGCCACCATCGTCGACACCGTGGAGTCGTTCCTCCGCCTCGACTACCCCGCCGAGCTGGAGATCGTGCTGGCGTACAACACGCCGCACCCGCTGCCGGTCGAGGACACCCTGCGCGAGATCGCCGTCCGCGACCCGCGGCTGGTGCTGCTGCCGGTCGCCGGCTCGACCTCCAAGGCACAGAACATCAACGCCGCGGTCACCCGGGTCCGCGGCGAGTTCGTCGGCATCTTCGACGCCGACCACCACCCCGCACCGACCGCCTTCAAGGATGCCTGGCACTGGCTGTCCAACGGCCACGACGTGGTCCAGGGCCACTGCGTGATCCGCAACGGCGAGAGCTCGCGGGTGGCCGAACTGGTGGCGGTGGAGTTCGAGGCGATCTACGCGGTCAGCCACCCGGGCCGCACCCGGCTCTACGGCTTCGGCGTCTTCGGCGGCTCGAACGGCTTCTGGCGCACCGACCTGCTCGCCCGCACCCGGATGCACGGCTCGATGCTCACCGAGGACATCGACTCGACGCTGCGCGCCCTGGGCGAGGGCGCCCGGTTCGCGGTCGACCGCACCCTGATCTCCCGCGAGTTGGCGCCCACCACCCTCAAGGCGCTGTGGAACCAGCGCTCCCGCTGGGCGCAGGGCTGGCTCCAGGTCTCCCTCAAGCACCTGTGGCGGGGCCTTGCGTCACCGGTGTTCACGGTCCGTCAGAAACTGGGACTGTTCGTGCTGCTGGGCTGGCGGGAGGTGCAGCCCTGGCTGACCCTGCAGATCCTGCCCATCCTGCTGTACTCGGCATGGAAGGCAGGCGGCTTGGCGCACCTCGACTGGGCCGTGCCGGTGTGCGTGCTGGCCGTGCTCTTCACCCTGGCGGCCGGCCCGGTGCAGGCGCTCTTCGCCTGGCGGCTGGCGGTGCCCGAACTCCGCTCGCGCCGCCGGTGGTTCTGGTCGTACTTCCTCGTCTCGACCGTCTTCTACAGCCACTTCAAGAACATGGTGGCCCGGCAGGCGCACCTCAAGGAGGCACTGGGGGACCGGCAGTGGCGGGTCACCCCGCGCGCCGCCGCGAAGGCGGTGGCCCCCCGATGAGCACGTCGGCCGCCGCGCCGCCCGGCAACCGGGCCGGCGCCATCGACGGCTTCCGCGGACTGGCCGCACTGAGCACCGTCGCCTTCCACGTGTGGCAGCAGTACTTCCGTTACGACGCCGGCGGCAGCCACCCGCCGGTCGACGACCCGCTGGTGGGCGCGGCCCTCTCGCTCGAGGTCATCGACCTGTTCTTCGTGCTGTCCGCCTACCTGCTGACGCTGTCGTACGCGCGGGCCGCGATCGACGGGCGCTCGCTCCGCCCGGCCCGGCTGTTCCTCTTCCGGCGCGCGATCCGGATCCTGCCGCTGTACGTGCTGGCGGTCCTGGTCGTCTGGGCGAGCCGTAACCCGTCCCTGCCGGGCAACTGGCGGGACCTGGTGGAACACCTCACCTTCACCCATGTCTTCGACCGGCAGCGGATCTTCTACACCCTGGGCCCCACCTGGTCGCTGTCGCTGGAGGTGCTGTTCTACGCCGTGCTGGTGGCGCTGGGTCCGCTGGCCGTACGGGCCTGCCGGCCGCTGCGGCGACGCGGCAGCCGGGTGGCGCTGTGCGCGGCGGGCTGCGCGGTGCTGTACGCCGTGCCGCTCGCCTGGATCGCCGTCGCCCACTACGGGTTCGGGGTGCCGCACACCGACTGGGTGGTGTACTTCGGTCCGCAGGCCCGCTTCGGCGGGTTCGCGGCCGGGATGGGGCTGGCCGTCGCGACGGCCGCGCTCGGTGACCGGGGCCGGCTCGGTCCGCGCGCCGCGCTGCTGCCGGCCGGGCTCGCGCTGGCCGGGCTGTTCGCGCTCTCGCTGGACTCCGGCCCGGAGAACTTCACCTTCACCTTCTACCACCCGATCGCCTCGGTGCTGTGGGTGGTGCTGATCTTCAGCACCCTCCACGTACGCCAACCCCCGCGCTGGCACCGGCTGTTGACCGCCCGCTGGCTGACCGCCGTGGGACTGGTCAGCTACAGCATGTTCATCTGGCACGAACCGGTGATGCTCCAGCTGCACAACGCCGGGCTGCTGCCCGGTGGCCGGGCGGGCTTCTGGCCCGCCCTGCTGATCGTGTTCCTGGCGGCGCTGCCGGTGGCCGCCGCGAGCTACTGGCTCGTCGAGTACCCGGCGAGCCTGCTGGCCCGGCTCAAAGACAGCCGCGGGCGGCCGCGGGAGTTCTATCCCGAGCCCGCCGCGTCCCGCTGACCGCCCTCGCCCGGACCGTCGCCGGGGACCTGCGCCGTATGCGCCCGGTCCCCGGCGAAGATCCGTTCCAGGTGGTAGTCCAGGGTGCGCCGGACGTCCGCCAGCGAGCGGCGGTGGTGCAGTACGTCGCCGCCCAGCCCGATCGCCCCGGAGACCAGCAGATCGGCCTCGCGCCACGGGTCGAGACCGGGGGCGGTCCGCCCGGCGTCGCGGGCCGCCCCGATCAGGTCCGCCACCAGCCGCTCCAGGGGCTGCTCGGCGGCCAGGAAGACCGCGGCGAGCGCCGGATCGGTCAGGCTCCGGGCGTAATAGGCCGCGAACACCCGTAGTGCCGTGGCCCGTTGGGCGTCCAGCGGCAGGAACTCCTCCAGGACGGCGCGGAGTACGGCGCGCGGATCGGCCGGGTCCTGGCGGAACCGGGACCGGGCGATCCGCTCGTTCTCCTCGTGCAGCAGGTGCAGCGCGTCGACCAGCAGCCGGTGCTTGCTGTGGAAGTGGTACTGGACGGCGCGCAGCGACACCCCGGCCTCCGTGGCCACCTCCCGCAGGCTCGCCGCGTGCAGCCCCCGCTCGGCGGCGATCCGCCAGAGCGCCTCGGCGATCTGCCGGCGGCGCCGGGCGTGCGCGGCGGAACCGGCCGGCGGCGCGGCCGGGGGAGCGGGCGGCTGCTTGCGCCGCCGGTACGCCTTGGCCTGGCAGCTGCGCGAGCAGTACACGGCCGGCCGCCCGCGCCCGGCCGGTGCCATCCCCGTACCGCACATACGGCACGCGCGACCGGTCCCCCCGGCCTTTTCCTCACGCACAATTCCCCTCCACGGCACCTGAAAATGTGTGACGGAATGCGAATTCGGCTGTAATTCCAAGGTAATTCGCCGATTTCTCAATGGTACGTTCGTAACGTCCCACTGCGGGACGGACATCGCTGGACCACGCATACGAGGGGGACCTGCACACCATGAAGTACGACATCCTGCAGATCATCGGGGCGGCCACGACGGTGGTGTTCACGCAGGGGGCGATCCGGCTGCTCGTCGACCACGAGAACACCGGCCTGCTCGGCTGGCTCGGCGCCGGTTTCGGCGGCACGCTGGCCGCGCACGGACTGCTCGTCGCGGTGGGTCTGCTGCTGACCGGCTGGTCCCACACCCGCGCGAAGGCCCTCGGCCGGCGCGGCTGACGGCGCCGCCATGGGAGACGCCCGGCCCCACGATGCACGAGGGCCGGGCGTCAGAGTTTCTCCTGCCTGCGGGTGGCTAGCCCACGTGGACGCGCGGACGGCGGCGCGGGTCCGGCTCGGCGCGGCGCAGGACCTCGCGGGTCACCGGCGCCACCTCACCGTCACCGAAGACCAGGAACCGCAGCAGATGGCTCAGCGGATGGCCCTCGGTCCAGTTGAAGTACGCGTGCGGCACCTCGCCGGTGCGCTCGCGCAGCTGCATCAGCACGGCGGCGATGGTGTTCGCCACGCCGGCGCCCTCCACCCGCAGGATCTGCGCGCCGTACTCCTCCGCGCCCCGCACGTGCAGGTTCGTGGTGAAGTCCGAGGAGTCGGTGACCGTCACCTCCAGGAACAGCACCGGCCGCCCGTCGGGTATGTGGGTCTCCTCGCGCTGGCTGTACTCCTTCTGCCGGTACTCCTGCGCGTCCCGCTCCTGCGGCTCGTTCGCGATGACCCGCAGCGGCCCGGCCGCGATCGCCGTGTCGATCAGCCGGCCCGCGGTCTCGTCGAAGTCGACCTGCACGGCGCGGAGTTCGAAGGCGCGGTGCACCCGGGACGCGAACGAGGTCAGCAGCATCCCGTGGATGAACAGCAACGCGATCTTCAGGCCGTCCGGCCGCTCGATCACATTGGTGACCAGGGTGTAGCCGAAGACCAGGGTGATCGCTCCGAAACCGACGGCGGCCGCCCGGTGCCGCCGGTGCCGGGCCGCGACGGTGGAGGCGAACGACGCCGACAGCATCAGCACCAGCACACCCGTCGCGTACGCCCCGCTCTGCTCGTCGACGCTGGCGTTGAAGACGACGGTGATGCCGAAGGCGATGGCCAGGAAGATCAGCACCAGCGGGCGCACCGCCCGGGCCCACTCCGGGGCCATGCCGTAGCGCGGCAGATAGCGCGGTACGAGATTGAGCAGCCCGGCCATCGCCGAGGCCCCGGCGAACCAGAGGATGGCGATGGTGGAGATGTCGTAGACCGTGCCGAACGCCTCGCCCAGGTACTGGTGCGCCAGATAGGCCAGCGCGCGGCCGTTCGCCGAACCGCCGGCCTCGAACTCCTTCTGCGGGATCAGCAACGTGGTGGCCAGGCTCGACAGCAGCAGGAAGCCGCTCATGATCAGCGCCGCGGTGGTCAGCAGCCGGCGGGTGTCACGGATCCGGCCCGCCGGCTTGGCAGCGGTGTCGGTGGCCTCGCCGCGGATCTGCGGCATCACCGCCACACCGGTCTCGAAGCCGGACATGCCCAGCGCCAGCTTCGGGAAGACCAGCAGCGCCACTCCGACGATCGCCAGCGGTGAGGAGTGCTCGGCGGTCATCGCGCCCCACCAGTCACCGACCACCACCGGGTGCGCCAGCACGTGCCAGGCCGCGGTGCCCAGCACGACGACGTTCAGCGTCAGATACAGCCCGACGAGCCCGACGGCGATGCCGATCGCCTCGCGGAAGCCCTTGAGGAACACCGCGCCCAGCGCGGCCAGCAGCAGCAAGGTGATCCACAGGTTGGCACCGTGCAGCACCGGCGGCGCGAACGGGTTCTCCACCACGTGCGCCGAGGCGTCGGCGGCCGACAGCGTCATGGTGATGACGAAGTCCGTGGCGGCGAACCCCAGCAGCACCAGCACCAGCAGCTTCCCCGCCCACCAGGGCAGCAGCCGCTCCAGCATGGCGATCGAACCCTCGCCGTTCGGGCTTTCCTTGGCCACCCTGCGGTACACCGGCAGGGCACCGAGCAGGGTCAGCGCGATCAGCACGAGAGTGGCGAACGGCGAGAGCAGCCCGGCCGCCAGCGCGGCGATACCCGGCTGATAGCCCAGCGTCGAGAAGTAGTCGACACCCGTGAGGCACATGACGCGCCACCAGTGGTGACCCTTGTGCTCGGCCGGCGGCGTGCCGTGCGGCCCGGGGTGACGGGCGGCCCGGCTGCTCAGTCCGTCCAGCAGCCAGCTGCGCCACCGTTGGCCGGGAACGGCCGGGGCGGCAGGCGGGGGCTCGGCCTCGGCCTCGGTACGGGTGCTCATGCGGGTTCGTCCTGCCGTTCATCGGTCGTCGGTTCGGGCAACGAGCAGCGAGTATGCATCACCGGCCACCGCCCGTTTCTGCCACCCTGGCCACTTCTGCCCGCTCCGTGCGCCAACCCGGCGTCAGGATCGCGTCAAGATGCCACCGCGGCACGTACACACGGTGTCAAGGCACCCCGCACGGCGGCCGCGTGCCTGCTCCGACGCGCACGCTGGCAGGAGTTCCGACGGCAGGAGGTGTTCTTGTGGTCACCCTGCATCCCCCGACGTCCTGGGGCCGCCCGCACGTCCCGCAGTTCCCCCGCGTCCCCACGCGCCCCCGCCCCCGCCCGCGCCCGCGCACCGCGGCGCCGCCCCGCCCGGCGCGCGTGCACCGGGCCCCGCCGGACCGCACCCTCGGGGCCGAACTCGCCCTGCCGCTCGGCGCCGTGGCCGCGGCGGTCCTGGTGACCGTCCTGCTGCTGGCCGGCGGCCGCGCCCACCCGGCGGTCGCGCTCGCCGCCCTCGCGCTGCTGACACTGCTCGCCGCCGTGCCGGCCCGGCCGGTGCTGCGGCCGGCCGTGGCCCTGGTGTCCTGGCTGTGCTACGACGGTTTCGTGCTGAACGGCCACTCCGACCTGGCCTTCCGGTCACCGGACCGGACCGGCCTGCTGGTCCTCCTGCTCGCCGCCCTCGCGGGCGCGGGCTGCGCCGCCGCGCTACGGCTCGTACGACGGCAACCGTAGGCCGCGCTGCGGACCCGCCGTCAGCCGCGTCCCCTCACCAACAGCGGCTTTCCCTCACCAGCAGCGGCACCGGACGTGCCGGCGCGCCGCCTTGTGGCCGTAGTGGTGGTGGCCGGGTCCGCACCGGTGGCCCCGGGCCGCGCGCCGCCGCCTGCCCGGTGCGGCCAGCAGCCCCAGCCCGGTACCCAGCATCCAGACGTCCTTGGCCAGCGGAATCCCTTCCTGGGTCGGCCGCGGACTGCCCGGCTCGTGCATCCCCGGGGTCCGCAGGTACATCCCGACCAGCCCGCCGGAGAACCCGGTCAGCGCCAGTCCGGCCAGCCGGGTGGGCACGAACGGCGCCAGTAGTGCCCCGCCGACCGCGACCTCCGCGCACGCCAGCAGCCGGGTGAACCGCTCGGCGGGAATCCGCTGCAGGAAGGGATACGCGGTGCAGGCCATCCCGTGCACGCCCTCGGCGGTCCCCTGGTCGGCCTTCAGCATCGTCAGCCCGGCATTGAGGATGAACGCGCCGGTGGCCAGCCGCGGGGCCACATCACGCACGTCGGGCAGCAGCACCATCGGAGCCTCCGTGATCGGGTCGTCGGCCCCCCGACCGAGCTTAGCCACGGCCTCACGGACGGGCATCCGGGCACGGATACGACGGCGGGCATCGGGGCACGGACGTGACGACGGGCGTCCCGGGCGCGGAAGAAAGGCCGGGCGTGCGGCCCCCGGTCCGGGTCACAGCGCCGGTACGTCGTCCCACTGGTCGAGGATGTCCTCGGCCGAGTCCGGGCCGCCCTCCTGCTGCCCGTCGTCGAGCGACTGCTCGGTCCAGATGACCTTGCCGCCCGGGGTGTAGCGGGTCCCCCAGCGCTGGGCGAACTGGGCGACGAGGAACAGTCCGCGGCCGCCCTCGTCGGTGGTGGCGGCCCGGCGCAGGTGCGGCGAGGCGCTGGTCCCGTCGGAGACCTCGCAGATCAGCGTGCGGTCGTGCAGCAGCCGCACCCGGATGGGCTGGGCGCCGTACCGGATGGCGTTGGTGATCAGCTCACTGAGGATCAGCTCGGTGGTGAACTCGATCGCCGCCAGCCCCCACGACTCCAGCTGCCGCAGGCAGGCGGCCCGGATCGGTGCCACGGCGGCCGGATCGGAGGGCACGTCCCATTCGGCCACCCGGGACGGACCCAGCAGCTGCGTGCGGGCCACCAGCAGGGCGATGTCGTCGCTGGGGTGCTCGGGCAGCATCGCGTCGAGGACCGCCGCACAGATCCCGTCCGGGTCGCGCCGCCCACCGGACTCCAGCGCGCTGTGCAGCATCGCCAGCCCCGTGTCGATGTCGCGGTCGCGGTCCTCCACCAGCCCGTCGGTGTACAGCACGAGTCGCGAACCCTCGGCCAGCGTCAGCTCCGCGGTCTCCACGGGCACGCTCGCGCCCAGCCCCAGCGGCGGGGAGACCGGAATCTCGGGGAACGTGACGGACCCGTCCGGGTGAACCAGCGCCGGGCCCGGGTGCCCGGCCCGGGCCACCGTCGCCCGGCCGGCCACCGGGTCGTAGATGGCGTACAGACAGGTGGCGCCGGTGATCCCGGTCCCGCCGCCGTCCGGCCGGCCCCCTTCCGTATCGCTGCCGATGCCCGGCCAGGCCACCGCGTCGCCGGCCGTGCCCCCGGGCCGCCGGCCCGCCGCCCGGGCCTCGTCCGTGTCGATGTGGCTGACCAGCTCGTCCAGATGGTTGAGCAGCTCGTCGGGCGGCAGGTCGAGCGCGGAGAAGTTGTGCACGGCGGTGCGCAGCCGGCCCATGGTCGCGGCGGCGTGCAGCCCGTGCCCGACGACATCGCCGACGACCAGCGCGACCCGGGTGCCCGGCAGCGGGATCACGTCGAACCAGTCGCCGCCGACCCCCGCCTGCGCGGGCAGGTAGCGGTGCGCCACCTCCAGCGCGGACTGCTCGGGGAGGGCCTGCGGGAGCAGGCTGCGCTGAAGGGTGACGGCCGTGGTGTGCTCGCGGGTGTAGCGGCGGGCGTTGTCGATGGAGACCGCGGCCCGCGCGGCCAGCTCCTCGGCGAAGGTCAGGTCATCGTCCTCGAAGTCGTCGGACTGGTCCGAGCGCCAGAAACTGGCCACCCCCAGCACCACGCCCCGGGCCTGCAGCGGCACGCTGATCAGCGAGCGGATCCGGGCGTCCAGCACCCGCTGGGTGGCCTCCAGGTCCTGCCGCCGCCACTCCTCCGACCGGCGCAGATCCGGTACGAGCACGGTCCGGCGGCTCTCCAGGCTCGTCGCCATGGGCGTACCGGGCACGAACCGCAGCACGTCCCCGACCCGGTAGATCGCCGAGCCCTCGGGCACGCCCCGGACCGCCATCCGCCGCAGTTCGGCGGTCAGCGCGGCCCCCGGTTCGTCGCCGCGCAGCACCGGCTCCAGCAGCTCGACGGTGACCACGTCGGCGAACCGCGGCACCGCCACATCGGCCAGCTCCGCCGCGGTCCACCCGACGTCCAGCGTGGTCCCGATCCGCAGCCCCGCGTCGTAGATCAGCTTCAGCCGCTCCTGGGCCACCTCGGCCCGGCCGGCCAGCACCCGCAGTTCGGTGGTGTCCCGCAGCGTCACCGCCGACCCGGCCGGACCGCCGAACGGCGCGGTCGGCCGGACGTTGACCGCGAGCAGCCGGTCACCCGCCAGATACACCTCGTCGGTGGCTTCCCGGCCGGACGCCAGCAGGGCGCCCAGCCGTGGCTCCAGCCCCAGCTCCGCGACCGGCCACCGTTCCTGGTCCGCGTCCTCGGGCAGGTCGAGCAGCCGCCGCGCCTCGTCGTTGGCCAGCACCAGCCGCCCGTCACTGCCGATGATGAGCACGCCCTCCCGTACGGCGTGCAGCACCGCGTCGTGGTGGTCGTACATCCGCCGCATCTCGGCCGGGTCAAGACCGTGCGTCTGCCGCCGCAAACGGCGGTTGACCAGCACCGCCCCGCCGCTGACCAGCAGCAGCGCCCCCGCGGCGGACCCGAGCAGCAGCGGCAGTTGGTGCTCCACCCGCTGGTTCGCCCGCCCGGCCCGGATCCCCACGGACACCAGCCCCACCACCGATCCGTCCTTGTCCTCGACCGGCACCACGGTGGCCACGGCGGTCCCCAGGGCGGACGTGAAGGTGTCGGTCAGCGTCCTGCCCTTCAGCGCCTCCCCGAAGCCGGGCCCGACCACTCGTTTCCCGATCAGCCGCGGATCGGGATGCGTCCAGCGGACCCCGTCGGGCCGGAACGCCACGATGTAGTCGACCCCGGTCGCCTTCCGGGTCGCCTCCGTCTGGGGCTGCAGCACCGCGCTCGGATCCGGGGACTTCATGGCGGCGAGGGTGCCCGGCGCGTGCGCGAAGCTCTCCGCGCCGACGAGCGAACGCTGCCGGGCATCGTCCGTCACCGCACTCCGCGCCTGGAAGACCAGCGCCACGGCAGCGGCGACGATCAACAGCAGCACGAGGGCGAGCTGCACCACGAACACCTGGCCCGCCACACTGTGCGCCGTCACCAGCGCCCGGAGGCGGCCCCCGACGGTCGGCGACGAGCCCTGCGACCCGTCACCGTTCCGCCGGAAATTTTCCCTCATGCCCCATATTTAGCATTCTGTTCACTTGGGGGCGGGGTGACCGGCGACGGCGGCGGCCCGTACCGCACCCGCCCGAGGGCGAGGTGCGGCACAGGCCGTGCGGCGAACCGTTCGCTGAATCGGCTCAGGGAACCGGTTCGGAAAACCGGCTCAACCCGTCCGCGGGATCTGCTGGGTGATGCAGTGCACCCCGCCGCCGCCCCAGGCGAGGGTGCGGGCGGAGACGCCCACGATCCGCTTGGTGGGGAACAGGGACTGGATGGTGGCCAGGGCCGCCGTGTCGAACGCCGCGATGCCCGTCGTCGGGACCACGACGCCGGTGGCGGTCGGGTAGTAGTTGGTGTAGCTGAAGGTGATCACCTCGTCCGTGCCCACGGTGAAGGTGGGCAGTTGGTTCATCTCGGTCAGGGTGAAGTGCCGGCCCTGGGCGTCCGTGCCGGCCTGCAGCACGCTCTTGTTCTCGGCCAGCCGCGCGTAGTTGGGGTCCCCGGTGTCGGACGGCAGATTGATCAGCAGGCGGGCCGGACCGGCGTAGGCGGCGACGAGGTCGACATGGCCGTTGGTGACGGTGTCCCCGTACATCCCGTACGGCAGCCAGATCATCTTGGTCGCCTGATAGGCATCGAGCAGTTTCGCCTCGATCTGGGCCTTGGTCAGGTCCGGATTGCGGTTCGGGTTGAGCAGGCACTCCTCGGTGCCGATGATCGTGCCCTGGCCGTCCTGGAGGAGCGCACCGCCCTCGAAGATCATGTCGACCGGCAGCCGCGGAACCCCCAGGTAGTCGCAGACGCCTGTCGGCAGGTTGTCGTCCTTGTCGTACGGGAACTTGTTGCCCCAGCCGTTGAAGCCGAAGTCGAGGCCCAGGAGCTTCCGTCCGCTGCGGTCGACGCCGAAGATCGGGCCGTTGTCGCGCGGCCAGCAGTCGTTGATGGGGTACTCGATGACGGTGACGGTCGGGCCGACCTGCTGCCGCACGAAATCGGCCGTGCCGGTGTTCGCCACCATGGTGACCGGCTCGAACTGGGCGATCGCGCGGGCCACATCGGCGACCTCGTTCTGCACCGCCGGGAGCTTCTCACCCCAGTTGTCACTGGCGTCCCACGGGAAGGCCATGAGGCAGCCCGCGTGCGGAGCCCACTCGCCGGGGACGGTGTACGTCGTCCCGTTGTACGTGGCGGCGGCGGCGCGCCCGGCACCCGCCCCGAGGAAGGCGGCCGAGGCGGCGGCCATCGCGGAGGCGGTCAGGAAGCCGCGCCGGCTGAGCGCCGACCTCCGGGGGGTCCCGGCGCCGATGCCTGGGGCGCCGGTGGTGCCGGAATCGGAGGCGCTTGTTTCGTCCGGGCCGGACGCGGGTGCGCTGGGTTCGGTCATGCTGAACTCCTCACGTGGGTGGTGTCGTGGGGGGGGGCGGGCACTGGGGAGGGGTCAGGGCCGCGGCTCGGCGGCGGGCACCGCGGGCAGGGGATCCGCCGCGCCGACGGCGTCCGTCTCCGCCCGGGCCGGGATCCTGTCCTGCGGTCGACGGGCCATCAGATAGGCCGTGCCGGCGCCGAGTACCACCGCGACGCCGAGCGGTGCGGCCCAGATCTGGTACCAGGGGGCGCCCGGTGGGGCGAGCACCGCGCGCGGCCAGGCGACGTTGGTGACCTCGAAGCCGGTCCAGGCGACGGCGACGACGTTGAGCACCGTGCCCTTGCGGCCCTGCCGGATGTGGCCACCGGGCACCCAGGTGCCGCGCAGCCGCGCGACCAGGGCGGCCGCGGAGACCAGGAAGAACGGTACGAAGGTGGCCGCGGTGCCGAAGGCGATCAGCGAACCGATCGCGGTGGCGTTCAGGCCGAGCAGCAGCGCCACGCCCGAGACGAGGGTGGAGGCGATCAGGCCGCCGCTCGGCGCCTGCTGCTTGTTGACCTTCCTGACCTGCCGCGAGAACGGGAACACGTCGTCCCGGGCGAGTGAGTAGAGGCCGCGGGCCGCACCGCCCTGGGACGCCATGGCACAGGCCAGGAAGCTGACCAGCACGACGAGCACGAACGGCTTGTCCGACCAGGAGCCGAACGACGTGACCACGGCCGTGGTCACCGGGTCGACGTCCTTGCCCGCGACGGCGGTGGCCGTGTGCGGGTACGAGAGGGCGACGGCCACCGCGTTGAGGATGACCACGGCGCCGACGGACAGCAGCGCCCACCACATCGCCCGGGGCACCTGGCGGCCGGCGTCCTTGGTCTCCTCCGCGGTCGAGACGCACGCGTCGAAGCCGATGAAGGCCCAGCCGGCTACGGCGAGCACGGTCAGCAGCGCCGCCGACACCGAGCCGCCGGACAGTGCCTCGGCGCCGAAGGTGTGCGTGAACAGCGAGAACGGGTGCTTGCGGAAGAAGAGCAGCAGGGACAGGCCGACAAGGACGGAGGCGATGGCCTCACCGGCGATGCCGGCCGAGACGAACCACTTCAGGAGGTTGATGCCGTACGCGTTGACCAGCGCGCAGAGCAGCACGATGGCCATCGAGACGGCGACCATCGCGCCGGGCGACGGCGCCACCCCGAGGAGCGCGAACACCCAGGGCGCCGCCAGGTAGGCGACGGTGGTGTTCCCGAACATCACCGCGAACTGCCAGACCCAGCCGCTCAGCCAGCCGAACCGCGGGCCGATGAGCCGCCGCCCCCACTGGTAAGGGCCGCCGGCCAGCGGCCACTGCGAGGTCAGTTCGGAGTAGACGTTGACCACCAGGCACTGACCGGCCAGGACCACGGGCAGGGCCCAGATCCACGCGGGCCCGGCGATCATCGTGCCGATCATGGAGACCGCGTACAGCGCGACCACCGGGGAGACCACGGCGAAGCCCATGGCGATGTTTCCCAGGATGTTCAGGCTGCGGCGGAGTTCTTGGGTGTAGCCCAGTGATGCGAGACGGGCGGCGTCGCCGTCTCCGCCGGCAGCGCTGTCTGTGCTGCCGGCGGGCGGCCGGTGCGGGGGCGTGGAGTGGGACATGGCGTACCTCGCCTGGCGGTTCGAATGAAAACTAACTTTGTTAGTCGGCGAAGGTAAGGAGGTCAGGCCGCTCTGTGAAGCCCCTGCCGGTGAGTAACCTTGGAAAACCAGGAATTCAACGGAAAGCGAGGGTGTCGTGGGCCGCCCACATCAGACATTGCTGAGCAGGACGGCCATAGCGCACGCGGCTCTTGAGCTGATCGACGACCGCGGCTACGAAGCACTCACCATGCGGGCGCTGGCCGACCGGCTGGGCGTGCGCGGCGCGTCGCTCTACAACCACATCGGCTCCAAGGACGACATCCTGGACGCCGTCGGCGAACTGCTCGACGCCGAGATCGACCACACCCCGCTGCACCGGGAACCCTGGCTCGACGGCATCGCCGCGTACGCCCGCGGCTACCGGCGGGTCCTGCAGCGCCACCCCAACGCCATCTCCCTGGTCGCCCGCCGCGCCGTGCACACCGAGGACGCGCTGCGCGAGTACGACACCCTGCTCGCCACCCTGGTCCGCGCGGGCTGCACCCCCGCCCTGGCCGCCGAGACCGCCGCCGCCCTCGACTTCCTGGTCATCGGCTCCGCCCTGGAGACCTACGCGGCCGGCTTCACCCGCCCGCCCGCCGCCTACCGCCCCGACTACCCCGCCCTGGCCGACTCCCTCGAAGCCGCCACCCACGTCGACCCGTCCCCGACCGCCCTCGACGACCGCGGCTTCGAATTCGGCCTCCGGATGATCCTGGGCGGCCTGGCGGCGCAACTGGCGGGCCCGGGCAGCGACTGACGCCGGCAGGCCGACGCGGCGCCGCCGAAAAAGGGTGGCGGCGCCAAGTGCCGCTGGTTTACGGTGAGCGGGTTCCGGAGGGTGGCCTGAGGCCGCCTTCCTTGTCGGCCGTTGAGGAATCTGGGAGGTGAGGACCGATGGCTGTCGTTGTGAGGGGCGCTGCCCGCATCCAGGAGTTCATCACATTCACCTCCGTGGTCTCCGGCTGACTCGACGTCACTTCCGTTTTCCGCTGCGCAGAGTGCGCACGCGGTGGCGTGGGCCGGGGCCGCTTTCCCTGAAGGGTCCTTGCGTTGTTCGACCTCGATCTTTCTGCTGCGCATCCGCTGACGGCCTACGGCTGGGACGACGGGTTCGCGGAGAGTTTCACCCCCTTTGCCGGGCAGGGGTTCGTGCCCGGCCGTGTCGTCCGCGTGGACCGCGGGCGCGTGGACGCCGTGGTGCCCGACGGCGACGGCGTCCGGACCGTGCTGGCGGACACCGCGCTGGTGGCGACCGGCGATCCGATGCGGGTGCCGTGCACGGGTGACTGGGCCGTCATCGATCTGGAGAACGGGCGGGGCGGTGACCATGTGGACGGCGTCCTGCGGGCGTTGCTGCCCCGGCGTACGTCGTTCGTGCGGTCCACGTCGTCGAAGCGTTCCGAGGGGCAGGTCCTGGCGGCGAACGTCGATCACGCGGTGATCGCGGTCTCGCTGGCCGACGCGCTGGACCTCGGACGTATCGAACGGTTCGTCTCGCTGGCCTGGGAGAGCGGCGGACAGCCGCTGGTGGTGCTGACCAAGGCCGACCTCGCCGGGGACGGGCGCGGGCTGGCGCACCTGGTGGCGGACGCCGAATCGGCCGCTCCAGGGGTGCAGGTGCTGGCCGTCAGCTCGGAGACCGGTGAGGGGCTCGATGTGCTGGCCGCCGTACTGGCCGGGGGGACGTCCGTCCTCCTGGGGCAGTCCGGCGCGGGCAAGTCCACACTGGCGAATGCGCTGGTGGGGGCGAGTGTGCAGACGGTTCAGGCCACCCGGGACCGGGACGGCAAGGGCCGGCACACCACGACCACCCGCGATCTGCTCGCGCTGCCCGGCGGTGGCGTGCTGATCGATACGCCCGGGCTGCGCGGGGTCGGGATGTGGGACGCCGAGGGCGGGCTGTCCCGGACGTTCTCGGACGTCGAGGCGCTGGCCGAGGAGTGCCGCTTCCATGACTGCGCGCACGGGAGCGAGCCGGGGTGCGCGGTCCAAGACGCCCTGGAGAACGGCGAGTTGGCGGTGCGCCGGCTGGAGAGCTACCGCAAGCTGCTGCGCGAGAACCAGCGCATCGTGGCCAAGACGGACGCCCGGCTGCGGGCCGAGATCCGGCGGGACTGGAAGCAGAAGCAGGCGCTGGGCCGGCACATGATGGAGCGGAAGAGGGGGGTCGGAAGGTGAGCTGAGGCCGGGAAGCAGGGCGGGTGAGGTGAGCCGGGGCCCGGGCGTCATTGCCCGGGCCCCGGCGACGTCCAAAACGTGAGGTCCGAAATCCGCCGGTCGGAGCCCCGCCGCGGGCGCAGACTGGAGGCGTGATGGACGACGAGACCAGGTACGAAGCGGTGTCCAGCCGGGATGCGCGGTTCGACGGGGAGTTCTTCTTCGCGGTGGTGACCACCGGCATCTACTGCCGGCCGAGCTGCCCCGCGGTCACTCCCAAGCGGGTGAACGTGCGGTTCTTCCCGTCGGCCGCGGCCGCGCAGGCCGCCGGTTTCCGGGCCTGCCGTCGGTGCCGGCCGGACGCCGTGCCCGGCTCGGCGGAGTGGAACGTGCGCGCCGACCTGGTGGGCCGGGCCATGCGGTTCATCGGCGACGGCGTGGTCGACCGGGAGGGCGTCGCCGGGCTGGCACAGCGGCTGGGGTACAGCGCACGGCAGGTGCAGCGGCAGCTGACCGCGGAGCTGGGCGCCGGGCCGGTCGCCCTGGCCCGGGCCCGCCGGGCACACACCGCGCGGGTGCTGCTGCAGACCACCGCGCTCCCGGTGACCGAGCTGGCGTTCGCGGCCGGGTTCGCCAGCATCCGGCAGTTCAACGACACCATGCGGGAGATCTACGCCGGTACGCCGAGCGAGCTGAGGGCCGCGGCGGTGGGCGGGCGCGGCGGCGCCACGACCACGCGCCCCCGGTCGCGGCCCGCCCCGGGCGGCGGCCCGGCGGCCGGCGGGATCCCGCTGCGGCTGGCCTACCGGGGCCCGTACGCGGCCGCGGAGATCTTCGACTTCCTGGCGGAACGGGCCGTGCCGGGCGTGGAGGAGGTACGCGGCGGGCCCGGCCCGCGCACCTACCGCCGTACCCTGCGGCTCACCTACGGCAACGGGATCGCCGAGGTCGAGGAGCCGCCCGCGGGGCCGCGCGGACGGTCCCGGCCGCCGGCCGGCCGGGTGTGCCCGGCGGCCCGGGGCGGGGACGGCGGCTGGCTGGAGTGCCGGCTGCTGCTGACCGACCTGCGGGACCTGTCGACGGCCGTGCAGCGGCTGCGCCGGCTCTTCGACCTGGACGCCGACCCGTACGCCGTCGCCGAGCGGCTCGGCGCGGACCCGGTGCTCGGCCCGCTGGTGGCCGAGCGCCCGGGCCTGCGCTCGCCGGGCGCGGCGGACCCGGAGGAAATGGCCGTACGGATCGTGCTCGGCGGGCCGCCGGAACGCGCCGCCGCGCTGGTACGGGCCTACGGCAAGCCGCTGGACGCGGCGGACGGCGGGCTGACCCACCTCTTCCCGGCGCCCGCGGAGCTGACCGGCGCGGACGTCCCCGAGCCGGTGCGTGCGCTGTGCACCGCGCTCGCCGACGGCACGGTCCCGCTGGACGCCGGCGCCGACCGGGCCGCTGCGGAGCGGGCGCTGGCCGCGCTGCCCGGTGTCGGGCCGCGCACCGCCGCGTACATCAGGATGCGGGCGCTGGGGGACCCGGACCTGGGCGGCCCGGCGGCCGGCGAGCGGGCCGACGAGGAGCGGGGTGCGGACCGGGCCGCGGACCCGGAGGGCGCCTGGCGGCCCTGGGGCGCGTACGCCCTGCACCAGCTGTGGCGGGCGGGACTGCTCCCGCCGGGCGAGCTACCGGCCCTCACGGGGGCGGCGCCGGCGGCCTGAGGCCGGTCCCGCGGTGCCCGTCGTCGGCCCTTGCCCGGGGCCGCCTCACCTCGTGAGCACCGTCCCCGCCCAGCCGCCGACCACCAGCAGGCAGGCGAGCAGTTCGACCAGCACGCTCAGGCCGAGGGTGCGCATCACCGTGCGGGTCGAGGCCCAG
Organism: Streptomyces sp. NPDC107765; assembly: GCF_055657085.1. NCBI lineage: Bacteria > Bacillati > Actinomycetota > Actinomycetes > Kitasatosporales > Streptomycetaceae > Streptomyces > Streptomyces sp. NPDC107765. Next base: position 304,251 of record NZ_JBVKBL010000011.1, read on the forward strand.
GCGTCGCCGTGGCCGCCGAGCCGGACCCGTTCCAGCAGGTAGAGGCCACCGACCGCGCCCACCACGGCACCGATCACCGGCAGCACGAAGAAGCCGACGATGCCGGCCGCGCCGGCCAGGAACAGGGTGCGGTACGGCGCGCCCGCGGCCCGCAGATCACGCACCGGCAGCAGCCACTTCAGCGCCTGGTTGAGCAACAGCACCGCGGTGGCGCCCATCAGCACCGCCCATGCCGGACCGGACTTCTCCGTGACCGCCCACCACAGCACGCCCGCCCACACGATCAGCGGCCCGGGGATTCCGGGTACCAGCACCCCGATCAGCCCGAGCAGCAGCACCAGACCGACCGCGACCAGCTGCCACGCGCTCATGGCCCCAGACTGCCGGACGGGACCCGGAAGCGCTTGCCGGCCGCCCGCGACCGTGCGGGCCGGCGCCGGCCGCCGCGGACACCCGACCGGCCCGGCACCCACGGACGGCCGACCGGGCAGACGGCGGACACGCGGAGGCGGACCGCCCGCCCGCATGGGTTCATGGGAACAGGCCCCTCGTACCCCCGGCCCCGACCCCCTTCCACCCTGGGAGCGACAGCGACATGGCGAAGCAGACCGTGGCCGAGCAGTTCGTGGACATCCTGGTGCGGGCGGGGGTGCGGCGCCTCTACGGTGTCGTCGGCGACAGCCTGAACCCGGTGGTGGACGCCGTCCGCCGGAACGCGGCGATCGACTGGATCCAGGTCCGGCACGAGGAGGCCGCCGCCTTCGCCGCCGGGGCGGAGGCGCAGCTCACCGGCCGGCTCGCGGCCTGCGCCGGCTCGTGCGGGCCGGGCAATCTGCACCTCATCAACGGCCTCTTCGACGCGCACCGTTCGATGGCCCCGGTCCTCGCGCTCGCCTCGCACATCCCCTCCAGCGAGATCGGCACCACCTTCTTCCAGGAGACCCACCCGGACCGGCTGTTCGCCGAGTGCAGCCACTACAGCGAGCTGATCTCCAGCACCCGGCAGATGCCGCGGGTGCTGCAGACCGCCATCCAGCACGCCGTCGGCCGGAGCGGCGTCGCGGTGGTCTCCCTGCCCGGCGACATCGCCGCCGAGCCGGCACCCGAGCGCGCCTTCCAGCACGCGCTCGTCACCACCCGGCCGCTGGCCCGGCCCGGGGACGCCGAGATCGACGCGCTGGCCCGGATGGTCGACGAGGCCCGCAAGGTCACGCTGTTCTGCGGCAGTGGCACGGCCGGTGCGCACGCCGAGGTGATGGAGTTCGCCGAGCGGGTGAAGGCCCCGGTGGGCCACGCCCTGCGCGGCAAGGAATGGATTCAGTACGACAATCCCTTCGACGTCGGCATGAGCGGACTGCTCGGGTACGGCGCGGCCTACGAGGCCACCCACGAGTGCGATCTGCTGCTCCTGCTCGGCACGGACTTCCCCTACAACGCCTTCCTGCCGGACGACGTCACGATCGTCCAGGTCGACGTCCGGCCCGAACACCTGGGCCGCCGCACCAAGCTCGACCTCGCCGTCTGGGGCGACGTCCGCGAGACGCTGCGGTGCCTGATCCCCAAGGTCCGCGAGAAGACCGACCGCAGGTTCCTCGACCGGATGCTGAAGAAGCACGCGGACGCGCTGGAGGGCGTGGTCAAGGCGTACACGCGGAAGGTGGAGAAGCATCTGCCGATCCACCCCGAGTTCGTCGCCTCGGTGCTGGACGAGGAGGCCGCCGACGACGCGGTCTTCACGGTCGACACCGGCATGTGCAACGTCTGGGCCGCGCGCTACCTCACGCCCAACGGCCGCCGCCGGGTGATCGGCTCCTTCAGCCACGGGTCCATGGCCAACGCGCTGCCCCAGGCGATCGGCGCCCAGTTCCTCGACCGCCGCCGCCAGGTCGTCTCGATGTCGGGCGACGGCGGATTCGCCATGCTGATGGGCGACTTCCTCACCCTGGTCCAGTACGACCTGCCGGTGAAGGTGGTGCTGTTCAACAACTCCTCCCTCGGCATGGTCGAGCTGGAGATGATGGTCTCCGGCCTGCCGTCGTACGGCACCACCAACCACAACCCGGACTTCGCGGCGATCGCCCGCGCGGCCGGGGTGTACGGCGTCCGGGTGGAGAAGCCCAAGCAACTGCGCGGGGCGCTGCGCGACGCCTTCCGGCACGACGGGCCCGCGCTGGTCGACGTCGTCACCGATCCGCACGCGCTGTCCATCCCGCCGAAGATCAGCGCGGAAATGGTGTCCGGTTTCGCGCTGTCGGCCGGCAAGATCGTGCTGGACGGCGGGGTCGGCCGGATGCTGCAGATGGCCCGCTCCAACCTGCGGAACATCCCCCGGGTGTGAACCGCCCAGCGCGCGGTCAGCCGCCGGGGCGCTGCGGCCGAAGCCGGAGCGTCAGGATCTGGAACGGGCGCAGCTCCAGCGTCAGTTCCGCGGTCGGCCCCTCCTCCTCGTCGTGCAGCGGACGCTCCAACAGGTCGGTCACGGTGGCCCGTTCGACGGGAAAACCGGGCGAAAGGGTGCCGGTGGCGCGGCCGCCCCGGGACTCGTAGAGCCGGACCACCACGTCACCGCTGCGGTCCTCGGCGAGCTTGACGGACTCGACGGTGATCCCCGGGTGGTCGACGCGGATCAGCGGCGGCACCGGCGGCGCGGCCGCGGTCCGCAGGGGCAGGTTCACCGCGAGGCCCTCGGCGACCGCGGCGCCGGTCGTGGCGCCCGGCAGCAGCGCGTAGCGGAACCGGTGGCTGCCCTGGTCGGTCGCCGGGTCGGGGCTGTGCGGGGCGCGCAGCAGGGTCAGCCGCACGGTCGTGCCCACGCCCTCGGCGTGCGGGACCCGGGTCACGTCGTGGCCGTAGGTCGAGTCGTTGAGCAGCGCGACGCCGTAGCCCGGCTCGGCCACCCGCAGCCAGCGGTGCGCACAGATCTCGAACCGGGCCGCGTCCCAGCTGGTGTTGGTGTGGGTGGGGCGGTGGACGTGCCCGAACTGGATCTCGGCGGTGGACCGTTCGGCGTGCACGTCCAGCGGGAAGGCGGCCTTGAGGACCTTCTCCGACTCGTGCCAGTCGATGTCGGTGAGCACGTCGAGGCGGTGCGCGCCGGCCCGCAGCGTCAGCTCCTGGACGACCCGGGACGCACCGAACGACCTGGTCACCCGCACGCTCGCGACCAGCGGCCCGGAGGCGACCAGGTCGACGGATGCGGCGGCGGTCAGATCGGTGTGCCGGTGGCGGTAGTGCCGGTCGAGGTCCCAGGCGTCGTATTTGGTGGGGTGGTCGGGGTGCAGCTGGAGCAGATTGCCCCGGGCGCCGGGCGCCAGCACCTCCCGCCCGGCGTGCAGATCGCGGACCGAGGCCAGCAGGCCGTCGGTGTCGATGCGGACCCGGAGCAGCCCGTTGTCGAGGGTGACGGTGCCGTCGGTGCCGGTGGCGGCCCGTACGGGCGCGGGCGGCGGAACGGGGGAGTCCGGCCCCGGTGGGCGGACGGCCGCCGCCCCCAGCGCGGGGACGTGCACGGCGACGGCCGCACCCGCGCCGACCCCGTCTCCGGGCAGCTCGACGATCTCGTTCCGGTCGTACGGCGAGGCGTTGAACACCGTGGGCGGCGCGCCGTCCGCCGCCCGGCCCAGTGCGGCGAGCGCCTCCTCGATGATGCCGGTCAGCTCCGCCTCGACCACCGCGTAGGTGTCCCTGGCCTCCCGGTGCACCCAGGCGATCGACGAGCCCGGCAGGATGTCGTGGAACTGGTGCAGCAGCACGGTCTTCCAGATCCGGTCCAGCGCGTCGTACGGATACGCATAACCGCCCTCCGCGCCCCCGGCGGCCGCCGCCCGGACCGCCGCCGTCGCCGCCCACAACTCCGCCTCGCGCAGCAGGTGTTCACTGCGCCGGTTGCCCTGTTTGGTCTTGGCCTGCGAGGTGTACGTGCCCCGGTGGTACTGCAGGTACAGCTCGCCCGACCAGACCGGCGCGGCCGCACCGTACTCCTCGTGCGCCGCCGCGAAGAACCGGGCCGGCGGCTCGATCTCGACCCGCGGGGAGCCCTCCAGCGAGCGCAGCCGGCGGGCCCGCTCCAGCATCTCCCGGGTCGGGCCGCCCCCGCCGTCGCCCCAGCCGAACGGGACCAGGGAGCGGGTGGCGCGGCCCTTCTCGGCGAAGTTCCGCTCGGCATGGGCGAGTTCGGCGCCGTGCAACCGCGAGTTGTAGGTGTCGACCGGCGGGAAGTGGGTGAAGACGCGGGTGCCGTCGATGCCCTCCCACCAGAAAGTGTGGTGCGGCATCCGGTCGGTCTGGTTCCACGACAGCTTCTGCGTCAGGAACCACCGCGCGCCGGCCAGCCGGGCCAGCTGCGGGAAGGCCGCGGTGTAACCGAAGGAGTCCGGCAGCCAGACCTCCTCGGTCTCCACCCCCAGCTCCTCCAGGAAGAACCGCTTGCCGTGCACCAGCTGCCGGGCCAGCGCCTCACCGCCGGGCATGTTGGCGTCCGACTCCACCCACATCGAACCGACCGGCGCCCAGGTGCCGCTCTGCACCGCCTCCTTGATGCGCGCCCAGATGTGCGGCTGGTGCTCCTTGACCCAGGCGTACTGCTGCGCCTGCGAGCATGCGAACACCAACTCCGGGTAATCCACTGCCAGTTGGGTGACATTGGCGAAGGTCCGGGACGCCTTGCGGACGGTCTCCCGCAGCGGCCACAGCCAGGCCGAGTCGATATGGGCGTGCCCGGTGGCCGAGATCCGGTGGGCGCTGGCCGCGGCGGGGCGGCGGAGCACCCCGGCCAGCGCGGCCCGGCCGTCCTCCGCCGTGCCCGCGACGTCGTGCAGGTCCAGCGCGTCCAGCAGGTCCTCCAGCGCGCGCAGGATCTCGTGCCGGCGCGGGCGGTCGGCCGGCAGCTCCGGCATCAGCTCGGCCAGCACCTCGATGTCGAGCACGAGGTGCCAGACCGTCTCGTCGAGGACGGCCAGGTCCGCCGAGGCGAAGCGGTACAGCGGGCGGTCCGGCGCGGTGCGGAGGTCACCGAGGTCGGTGGGGCGGAAGTCCCGCAGCACCGCCGGATTCGCGGCGGCCTCCAGCAGCAGCCGCACCTCCTCGCCACCACGGACGGGCGCACCGACGGGGACGTGACGGTTGCGCGGATGGATCCCCTTCAGCGGAACGCCCTCGGCGTCGTACACCAGGCCCTCCGCCTGGAAACCGGGCCCGTCGCCGCTGAACCCGGGATCGATGACGGCCTCCACCCGCCGCCCCGCCCACTCCTCGGGCACCTCACCGGCCAGCCGGAACCAGCTCGTCGACCACGGCGGCCCCCACGCTTCGCCCGCCGCGAACGGCACGTACTCGGCGCCCAGCGCCTCGGCCACCGGCCGCGGTTCGCCCGGCGCGTGCCAGGCGGCCAGCCGCAGCGGCACCCGCGCCGCGTACACCGCGGGCCGGATGAACTGCCCCAGCGCCCGTTCCAGGCGCCCCTCCACCAGCAGTCGGTCGTCGTGCACGGCGGCTCCTCCCGCTCGTCCGGGCCCCACCCGACAGGCATACCCAGCGCGGGCCGGCCCGCCCACCCGGCGCGCGCACGCCCGCGCGCCCCGAAGCGGAAGCGGACGGAAGCATGGCGACTGATCCGATGGGCATGCTGACCGTGAGGCTGTTCGAGACCGGACGCCGAGGTCCGTGGGGGGCGGGGGAGAGCATGCGTCAGCCTGTGCGACGCGAGGAACGGGAAAGACGACAGACGACGGCTCAGCAGAGCGAGGGGGGCGCGGCGCGGGCGCCGGGCGTGCTGGAGCGGAAGGTGCGCCGGGCCGATCTGCGCGCGGTCGGTGAGATACGCAGGGAGCTGCGGCAATTACTCAGCCGGTGGGCGGCACCCGGTGGCGGCGAGCTCGCGGAGGTCGCCACGCTGCTCACCAGCGAGTTGGTCACCAACGCCCTGGTTCACGCCGAGGGCGATGCGGTGGTCACGGCGAAGGTCGGCGACCGGCTGCGGGTCGAGGTGCGGGACTGCGCTCCCGGGCGTCCTGAGGTGCGTGCGGCGAGCACGGACGGGACCTCGGGCCGGGGGCTGATGCTGGTGCGCGCCCTGGCCGACGCATGGGGGATACGCAGCGAGGGATTCGGCAAGTGCGTCTGGTTCGAGCTGGGCGGCGGACCGGCCTGACCACAGGTCGGGGGTGTCGGCCGACGCGGTCCGCCGCCGGTCAGCCGAATTGCCGTTCGATCTCGGCGAGTTTCTCCTCCAGGGAGTCCAGACGGGGCAGCGTCTGGGTGTCGTCCTCCGCGGTGAGGTCCACGGCCCGCCAGGACCGGGCCGCGGGATCGACGGTGTCCGTGGCGGTGACCGCGTCCGGGTCAGCGCCGGATACGGCCTTGAGGGCCGGGCGGGAGCGCAGCGGCAGCTCTACGGCGGGCAGGGGCGGCGGATCGCCGGCTATGGCGGGGTCCGGACCGGCCACCTCGGCGCCGGCAGGGGTGACCGCCAGCTGCCGGCCGCCGCTCCGGCCGATGCCCCAGCCGCGGTGCTGGCGGTTGATCGCCTTGATCCGGGCCCGGTCGAGCTTGCCCTGCTCGCGGCGGCGCAAGCGGTTCTGCTCCCGCTCCCGCCGGTCCTCGCGGACCTCCTCGACGGCCTCGTCCAGCGTCCGTACGCCCTCCAGCAGCATCAGCGACCAGGCCGCGAAGGTCTCGCGGGGCGCGCGCAGCCAGCGCACGATCCGGATCTGCGGCAGCGGCCGGGGCACCAGGCCCTGCTCCCGCAGTGCCGCCCGGCGGGTCTGCTTCAGCGCGCGGTCGAAGAGCACCGCGGCCGACAGCGACATCCCGGCGAAGAACTGCGGGGCGCCGGCGTGGTCCAGGCCGCGCGGCGCATGCACCCAGTTGAACCACGCCGCGGCGCCCGCGAAGGTCCACACCAGCAAGCGCGAGCCCAGCGCCGCGTCGCCGTGACTGGCCTCGCGCACGGCGAGCACCGAGCAGAACATCGCCGCACCGTCGAGCCCGAACGGCACCAGGTACTCCCAGCCGTCGGTGAGCCCGAGGTTCTGGACGCCGAAGCCGACCAGTCCGTGGAAGGACAGCGCGGCGGCGACCGCGGCACAGCAGAAGAGCAGCAGATAGGAGGCGGAGGCGAAGACGGCCTCCTTGCGGCGGCGGCGCTCCTCGCTGCGTTCCCAGGAGTCGTCGGCGCCCGACTGCGCGGCCGCCCGGCGGCCGCGCACCACCAGCACCGCCGCGGCCATCACGGCACCCAGCGACAGGACGCCGGGAACAAGCCAATCCAGCGATATGTCGGTCGTTCTCATTGTGGGGATCCCTTGCCTCGGATACGCGATTTCGCGCGACATCCTGGCGGAATCCCCTCGCCCCCCAAGGGCTTTCGGAGCAAGAGGACGCCAAGGAGGGGCAGGACCGGCAGATAGCGGACGCCACCCTCGAACTGCCGTATGTGCACGGCCGGTTGGGTTCGAATCCGGCGACCCGAACGGGTGGTGTGGGCGTCAGGTGGTTGCGGTGAGGCGGGTGATGCGATCCGCGTCGCAGGTGCGCGGACAGGTGATGCAGGTGTCCTCGGGGCGCAGCGTGTAGAACATGCAGCAACTGGCGCGGTCCCGGGTCTGCAGCGCGGCCCCGTCCGGACCGGTCAGCGTACGGAAACCGGCACCGCCCACGTACGGGGACGTGGCCCCCGGCAGCAGCCGCTCCAGCTCCGCCACCGCGCGCGGCTCCTCACCCAGCAGGTGTCCCAGGTACCACAGCCCCTCGACGATCTCGTCGGAGGCCATGCCCCACAGCGCCCGCGGACCGCGCCGCATCCGCCCGCGGAAGCCTTCCAGGACGGGCGCCAGATGCCCGGCCACCGCCGCCCGCACCTCCGCGCGCAGCGCCTCCTCGTCCGGCACCACCCGGGCCCCGGGCAGCGCCGCCGCCGGATCGTCCGGGAGGCACCCGAACGAGCCGATGCGCACGGCCATCCGGCCCAGCTCGCGCTGGAAGCAGACGTCCTGCACGGGCAGGTACGGCACCCGGCGGTGCAGGAACCACGGGACGGTGATCAGCAGGCAGGCCGGCCAGGCGTAGCGGTGCAGCGCGAAACTGGCGATGACGTCGGGCCGGGCGGACTGCCCGTAGTCCCGCTGGATCTGGGCGTCGTCCCAGGCCAGGAAGGATTCCAGGGCCTCCCCGCCGGCCGCGAGCCCGGCCGCGCACACCCAGCCGTCACCGGTCGGCGGCGCCGCGTCCCACAGCGACACCCGCAGCCCGGGGAACACCTCCGAGAGGCGCGCGTACGACTCGGCGACGGGGTGTGTGACGGGCGGGGCGGCGAGGGCAGAAGCCATGGGGGTGACCACCGAATCGCGAGCGTTGGCAGGTAAGGCTTACCTTATCGGAAACCCTACCCGGGCCCCTCGCGAGCCAGTCCTGAGCCACCTGTACGAGGGCCGGGACCGGCCGTTCCGCCTCCTTCCGGATTTGAACTATCGCCAAGGCCGCCTATCGTGCTGGGAATGTCAGAAGGAGCCGCCATGGAGCAGGGCACAGCGGAGCAGCAGCCGCGCGCACGGGCCTGGGTGCCCGCGCAGCCCGGTCCCACCGCACCCCGGCGGCACTCGGTCCGCGCCCAGGTGCTGGCCGCGCTGCGCCGGGCCCTCGTCGACGGCGAGCTGACCCCCGGCGAGGTCTACTCCGGCCCGGCGCTCGCCGAGCGCTACGGAGTGTCCGCGACCCCGGTCCGGGAGGCCATGCAGCAGCTCGCCGGCGAGGGCGCCGTCGAGGTCGTGCCCAACCGCGGCTTCCGGATCGCCGAGCGCAGCTCCCGCGACCTCGCCGAGCTGGCCGAGGTCCGCACCATGCTGGAGGTGCCCGCGATCGTCCGGCTGGCCCGGGCACTGCCTCCGGAGCGCTGGGAGGAGCTGCGCCCGCTCGCCGCCTCCGGCGTCGCGGCCGCCGCCCGCGGCGACCGGGCCGGCTACGCCGAGGCCGACCACGCCTTCCACCAGGCCGTGATGTCACTCACCGGCAACCGCCGGCTCACCGAGGTCACCGGCGACCTGCTCCGCCGCGCCCAGTGGTCCGCGGCCGGCGGCGCCCGCCTGCGCACCGCCGAGCTGCTGGCCGACGCCTCCGAACACACCGCACTGCTCGACGCCCTGATCGCCCAGGAGTACACGGTCGCCGAGCGCATCGCCCGGGAACACGTCTCGGTGGCCCGGCACCCGCATTGACGGCCTGGCCGGCCCGGTCCCGGCGGCCCGTTCGCCGGGCGACCGGCCCGGCCCGGCCACCCCGGGCCTGACCGCTCAGCCCGGCAGCAGTTCCGTCAGCGGCAGGGCCGCGACCTCGGCGGCCGGCCGGGACAGGTAGAAATCGGCGTGGTAGAAGCCGTCGGACTCCTTGCCGGCGATGGACAGCCCGCGCCGGGCCAGCGCCTCGAACGCCGCGCGCCGCTCGTCGCCGTCGGCGAACCGCCGCTGGCGGAACGTACGGGTGGTGAGCTGCTCGGTCACCAGCCCGGCCCGGGCCAGCAGGGCCGACACCGGCCGGTAGGAGACCGTCCGCAGGACGAACGCGGCGACCCAGGGCGGCCGGGCCACACAGTCGAAGAGCCGGCCGAAGGTCCGGGCGGATATGTAGCCGACGCCGCCGGTGACGGTGATCAGATCGGTGCCGGCCAGTACGGCGCGCAGCTCCGGGCTCGGCTCTTCGAGCTCCAGGTTCTCCGCGAACCCGTGGTCGAGCAGCCCGACCTCGCGCGCGTACCCCACGGCCCGCTCCGCCGCGTCGATGCCGGTCACCCGGACGGCTTCGGCGCGCCGCCGGGTGGCGAAGAACGTGCGGTCCTCGTCGGTCAGTTGGCCGGTCGTCGGACCGTCCGGGCGGTGTCCCGCATAGCGCCCGTAGAGGTCGGTCAGGGACAGCCGGTGGTTGAGCAGCGCCGCGTTGACCCCGTACGAGCAGCACAGGTCGACAACGCTCAGTGGGGGGCGGTCGCCGCGACTCCGCCGCAGGTTCTCCGTCAGCGCGCGGAACACCGCCTGGCCGTGGTGCGGAATCTGGTACTCCAGGGGTTGCAGGGTGGTGAAGTACCGACGGGGATCAGGGCAGTTGTAGATCGCCTCGAAATCCGCCTTGCCCCAGTCGGTTCCAGCGGTCGTCTTGGTCACTCCTGCTGCCACAGATGGCCTCCTGGTGGGCTCTGACGATGGGGAGGGGCCCCAGCTGGTCCCGGACCAGCATCCAGGCCGGGCCGCCCGCTCACAGTGCGACTTGAGGCCATTCTCGGGGCAGGCGGGGCCCGTCGCATCCCCGCCACCCGCCCGACCGGCGCGCGTCGCCCACCTCCCGGTTCGCCCCCCGCGCCGCCCCGGGCCGCCACCCGCCGACCGTCGCGCCCCGGCCGATCCGCCCTCAGGACAGACCCGTCCCGGCCAATCGCGGCGAACCTCGGCATGGCCGATGACGATGCCTTGACATGTCCTGGACGGGAGGGGACGGGTTTTGGGATGGGCCGCGGGGGTGGGCGGGAGGGCGCGGTGCGGCTGCCCCCTTACCCGCCGCCCACCCGCACCTTCTTTTGTTTTTCCCCGCCGCCCACCCCCCTTCGGGGGGTGGGCGGGTGAGGTGGTGCGGTTTTCCGGCCGCCCCTATAGAGCGCGGTGCCGGACGTGGCCAACGGGGGAGCGGTGTTTGGGAGTTGCGGGAGTTGCGGGGTGGCGTGTCGGCGCCGTTGGTTTCGTGGTGAGCGGTCCCGCTGGGTGACCCCGGCGAGCGGTTCCGGTGGATGATCCCGGTGGGCGACCCCGGTGGTTGCCCACCCCGTGAACGGTCCTGGCCCCTCCGTGCCGTCCGCGGTCCGGTTTACGTGGCCGCCGTGGCCGTCGAAAGGTGGTCGGCGAGCCAGGTGGGGACGCCGCCCATGAGACGGAAGAGGCGGGCGGCCTCGGCGCGGAGGCGGTCCGCGTCGTCCTCCGGGGCGGCGTCGGCCAGTGCCGCGAGTGCCGGGGCCGTACCCACGAGGAAGCCCAGTTCCTCGCGGATCCGCAACGACTCGGCGAACCCGTGCCGGGCCTCCGCCAACTCCCCGTCCCGCAGGGCGAGTCCGGCCAGATGACGCCAGGTGAAGGACAGCAGCAGGCTGTCGCCCTGGGCGGTGGCGCCGGCGTGGGCGCGGCGGTAGGCGGCGCGGGCCGCGTCCGGGCTGTCCGCGACGTGCTCGGCCATCAGACCGCGCCGGAAGTCCAGCAGCGGGCGGCCGGCCGCGGTCGGGGCGAGCAGTGCGGCCGCCCGGCCGAGCGCCGAACGTGCCTCGTCGGCCCGGTCCCGTACGCCCAACACCGTTGCGGCGTAGGCGAGATGGCCGCGTTCGCAGGCCGCGCCGCCGCGCTCGTCGTCGTTGCCGGCCAGCGCCTCGGCGGCGCGCAGTGCGTCCTCCGCCTCGGCCCAGCCGGTGGTGGTGAACATGCAGCGCTCCACCAGGAGCGCGGCGCGCCGCAGGGCCGCCGGGGCGTGCCGGGCGGAGTGTGGTTCCAGGAGCGCGGCCGCGTCGTCCCAGCAGCCACGGGAGCGCAGCCGCCAAACGGCACGGTCGAGGGGGTCATCCCCCTCGACCGTTCTGGCTGCCGGTACTTCCGGTGCTGGTGCGGGTGCCGGTGCCGGTACCGCGAGCGATACCGGATCGGCGGTACTGACGGAATCCGCGGCATCCGCGGATCCTGACATGGCGGTATCCGCCACATTGCCCTCCCCGAGCGCGCCATTGAGCTGGAAACAGGAAGCTGGGCGAATCTCAGCACGGATTCCGTGGCGCGGCCAAGGGGGTGGGTGAATGAATTCACAATCGCGCCGTGGCCGGTCGCGAGGGGCCGGACGGCTCGGATCGGGGCCTTCGCCGGGCGGGCGCGCGGCCGGGCGGGTGGTCGGGCACCGTACGGACTTGGCGGGAAGCCGCCCGATCGGATGACCCCGAATGGCTGATTCGGTGTGGTCGGCGGGCGAGCGGCGGGCGGCGGGCGGCGGGCGGCGGGCGCGGTGCAGCGGGCGGAGCCGGTGCGGTGCCCGCGGCCGGCCCAGCGCAACCGCGGGCGGCCTGGCTCAACCGCGGCCGGCCCGGCGCAATCGCAGGCGGCCGGATCCCCGAGCAGGGGCCGTGACCCGGACGGGCCGGCCGGCCCGCCCGGAGGCGCCCCTCAGCTCATCCGCAGAGCCAGGAAGAAGTCCAGCTTGTCCTCCAGGCGGGACAGGTCGCGGCCGGTGAGCTGCTCGATCCGGCCGACCCGGTAGCGGAGCGTGTTGACGTGCAGGTGCAGGCGGGTGGCGCAGCGGGTCCAGGAGCCGTCGCAGTCCAGGAACGCCTCCAGGGTGGGGATCAGCTCGGCGCGGTGCCGGCGGTCGTAGTCGCGGAGCGGGTCCAGGAGGCGGGCGGTGAAGGCGCGGCGGACGTCGTCGGGGACGAACGGGAGCAGCAGGACGTGCGAGGCCAGTTCCTCGTGGCCGGCGGCGCAGACCCGGCCGTTGCGGGCCGCGGCGACCCGACGGGCGTGCCGGGCCTCCTCCAGGGCGCCGCGCAGCCCCTCCGCGGAGTGGACCGAGGCGCTCACCCCGACCGTCAGCCGCCCGTCGCCGTCCAGGCCGCGGGCCAGCGGCTCCTGGACGACGGAGAGCAGCGCACCGGCGTGCAGCCCGGCCGCCGAGCCGTCCTCGGGCTCGTCCGGGACCGGCAGCGGCACCAGCGCCACCGCCTCGTCGCCGGTGTGCGCCACCGCGATCCGGTCGGAGGGCTCCGGCCCGAAGGTGCCCGGGTCCACCAGCACCTCCTCCAGGAGGGACTGCGCCACCGGGCCGCCGGGCAGGTCGCCGCCCTCCCACTCGACCCTGGCCACCACGATCTGCCAGTGCGGGGCGGTGCCCAGGCCGGGCAGCAGCACCGGCGCCGCGACCCGCAGCCGGGCCGCGATCTCGGCGGGCGGCGCACCGGTCTGGACGAGCTCCAGCACCTCCTGCGCGAGCCGCCGGCGGACCGTACGGGCGGCGTCGCGCCGGTCCCGTTCGACGGCGATCAGCTGGGTGACGCCGTGCAGCAGGTCGAGCCGCTCCTCGGACCAGTCGCCGGCGTCCGCCTCGACGGCCAGCAGCCAGTCGCTCAGCAGCGTCTGCCGCAGGTCACGGCTCTCGTGGCGGATCGGGAACAGCGAGTACGTGACTCCCTCCAGGGCGATCCGGTGCGGGCCGCGCCGGCCACTGCGGGCGGCCGCCAGATGCTCACCGGCGAGCCGGGCGGACAGGCCGGCGGGCAGCTCGGGCCCGGAGCCGGCCAGCGTCGATCCGGCGATCTGCCGGCCGGTGGGGGAGAGCACCCAGGCCCGCAGGTCCAGGTCCGAGCCGAGCAGGTCCAGGACGACCTCCGGCCCGCCGCCCGCGGGGCCCGACGTCATCAGCCGGCGGTGGCGGTCCACCACGGCGGCCAGGTCGCTGGCCCGCTCGCTGGAGACCTGCCGCACCACGTGCTCGGTGATGGACGCGAACGAGACCGTCTCGTCCACCGAGAACAGCGGCAGACGGTGCCGGGCGCACGCCTGGACGAGATCGTCGGGGATCGCGCCCAGCTCGGCCTCGCCCGCGCCGAGCCCGGCGACCCCGGCCGAGGCCAGGATCCTCACGAACGGTTCGGAGTCCTCCGGCTCGCGGCGCCAGGCCAGACCGGTCAGCACCAGCTCGCCGCCGGAGAGGTAGCGGCTGGGATCGCGCAGGTCCGTGGTCATCACGCCGCGTACGGTGCGGTCCAGCTCGTCCTCGCCGCCGAGCAGCCGAAGGCCCAGGGTTTGGGTGTCCAGGAGTGCGCGGAGCCGCATGACCTCGCCCGCCGTTCTTTGCTGTCTGGTGTTGCCGGTGGAATGCCGCGAGGTTTCAGAGCCTCGTCTTTCGTTCGAATCTACAAGACAGGTGGCTTGGCCAGCCAACCGCTTCATGGTTTCGGTGACTGCACCGGGCGGGTCCCGGGCGCGTTCACTAACTCCAACCGCGTGAACAAGACATGAACGGCTCGATGGCGACGAGGGCCCCGGCTCCTCACCATGAGCAGCGAACGACCCCATCTTTTCGTAGAAGAGGCCACCCATGGACTTCCTTCGCCCCGCCAGCTGGGAGGAGGCGCTCGCCGCTAAGGCCGAGCACCCCACCGCTGTGCCCATCGCGGGCGGCACGGACGTGATGGTCGAGATCAACTTCGACCACCGCCGCCCCGAGTACCTGCTCGACCTGAACCGCATCGGTGAGCTGAGCGAGTGGGAGGTCGGAGAGAAGACCGTGCGCCTCGGCGCCTCCGTTCCTTACACCAAGATCATGGAGAACCTGCGGACCGAGCTCCCCGGTCTCGCGCTCGCCTCCCACACCGTCGCCTCCCCGCAGATCCGCAACCGCGGCGGCGTCGGCGGCAACCTCGGCACCGCCTCCCCGGCCGGTGACGCCCACCCCGCGCTGCTCGCCGCCGGCTGCGAGGTCGAGGCAGAGTCCGTCCGCGGCCGCCGCATGATCCCGATCGACGAGTTCTACGTCGGCGTCAAGCGCAACGCCCTGGCCCCCGACGAACTGATCCGTTCGGTGCATCTGCCCAAGGCCGACGGCCCGCAGCAGTTCTCCAAGGTCGGCACCCGCAACGCCATGGTCATCGCGGTGTGCGCCTTCGGCATCGCGCTGCACCCCGAGACCCGCACGGTCCGCACCGGCATCGGCTCCGCCGCCCCCACCCCCGTACGGGCCCGCGAGGCCGAGGACTTCCTCGCCGCGGCGCTGGAGGAGGGCGGCTTCTGGGAGTCCGGCAAGCCCATCCCGCCGTCCGTGGCCAAGCAGTTCGCGCAGCTCGCCTCCGGGGCCTGCAACCCGATCGACGACGTGCGCGGCAGCGCCAAGTACCGCCGGCACGCGGTCGGCATCATGGCGCGCCGCACCCTCGGCTGGACCTGGGAGTCCTACCGCGGCAATGAGAGGAGCGCACAGTGCGCGTGACATTCACCGTCAACGGCCGCCAGCAGGAGGCCGACGACGTCTGGGAAGGCGAGAGCCTGCTGTACGTCCTCCGCGAGCGGATGGGCCTCCCGGGCTCCAAGAACGCCTGTGAGCAGGGCGAATGCGGTTCCTGTACCGTCCGGCTCGACGGCGTGCCGGTGTGTTCGTGCCTGGTCGCGGCCGGACAGGTGGAAGGCCGCGAGGTCACCACCGTCGAGGGCCTCGCCGACTACGCCAAGCACCGCGAGAGCGCCCACCCCGGCGGCGGCTGCGCCTCCGGCGCCTGCGGCACCTCGCTCCAGGACGCCCAGCAGTGGAGCGCCAAGGGCCAGGACTCGCAGACCGGCGAAGGCGCCGAACTGTCGCCGATCCAGCAGGCGTTCATCGACGCCGGCGCCGTCCAGTGCGGCTTCTGCACCCCCGGTCTGCTCGTCGCGGCCGACGAGCTCCTGGAGCGCAACGACACGCCGTCCGACGCGGACATCCGCGAGGCACTGTCCGGCAACCTCTGCCGCTGCACCGGTTACGAGAAGATCCTCGACGCGGTCCGCCTGGCTGCGGCCCGTCAGGGTCGTCAAGGACTCCAGGAAGGCGCGGTCTGATCATGGCTGGCACCACCACCGGTATCCCCGCCAACGTCACCCAGGGCTCACAGACGAAGGGCGGCGTCGGCGAGTCGATGCTGCGCCCCGACGGCACCCTGAAGGTCACCGGCGAATTCGCCTACTCCTCGGACATGTGGCACGAGGAGATGCTCTGGGGCCAGGCCCTGCGCTCCACGGTCGCGCACGCCGAGATCGTGTCCATCGACACCTCCGAGGCCCTGGCCATGTCGGGCGTCTACGCCGTCCTGACGGCCGACGACCTGCCGGCCGCGAAGAACTACGGCATGGAGTACCAGGACACCCCCGTCCTCGCCTACGGCAAGGTCCGCCACCACGGCGAGCCGATCGCCCTCGTGGCCGCGGACCACCCCGAGACCGCGCGCCGCGCCGCCGCCAAGATCAAGATCGAGTACAAGGAGCTCCCGGTCATCACGGACGAGGCGTCCGCGACCGCTCCCGACGCGATCCTGGTCCACGAGAACCGCGGCGACCACCACGCCGCGCACGTCCCGCACCCGAACATCGTGCACCGCCAGCCGATCATCCGCGGCAACGCCGCCGAGGCCGCCAAGAAGGCCGACGTGATCGTCACGGGCGAGTACACCTTCGGCATGCAGGACCAGGCCTTCCTCGGCCCGGAGTCCGGCCTCGCGGTGCCCGCCGAGGACGGCGGCGTCGACCTCTACGTGGCCACCCAGTGGCTGCACTCGGACCTCAAGCAGATCGCCCCTTGCCTCGGCCTGCCCGAGGAGAAGGTCCGCATGACGATGGCCGGCGTCGGCGGCGCCTTCGGCGGCCGCGAGGACATCTCGATGCAGATCCTCGCCTCCGTCCTCGCCCTGCGCACGGGCAAGCCGGTGAAGATGGTCTACAACCGGTACGAGTCCTTCTTCGGCCACGTCCACCGGCACCCCGCCAAGCTCTACTACGAGCACGGCGCCACCAAGGACGGCAAGATCACGCACATGAAGTGCAAGATCGTCCTCGACGGCGGCGCCTACATGTCGTCGACCCCCTCGGTCGTCGGCAACGCCTCGTCCCTCTCGGTCGGCCCGTACGTCATCGACGACGTGGAGATCGAGGCGATCGGCCTCTACACCAACAACCCGCCCTGCGGCGCCATGCGCGGCTTCGGCGCGGTCCAGGCGTGCTTCGCGTACGAGGCCCAAATGGACAAGCTGGCCGCGAAGTTGGGCATGGACCCGGTGGAGTTCCGGCAGAAGAACGCGATGGAGCAGGGCACCATCATGCCGACCGGCCAGCCGGTCGACTCGCCCGCTCCCGTCGCCGAACTGCTGCGCCGGGTCAAGGCCCGCCCCATGCCGCCGGAGCGCCAATGGGAGTCCAGCGAGGGCGCCGACGTCCGCGCGCTGCCCGGCGGCCTGTCCAACACCACGCACGGCGAGGGCGTCGTCCGCGGTGTCGGCTACGCGGTCGGCATCAAGAACGTCGGCTTCTCCGAGGGCTTCGACGACTACTCGACCGCGAAGATCCGCATCGAGGTCATCAACGGCGAGGCCGTGGCCACCGTCCACACCGCCGCGGCGGAGGTCGGCCAGGGCGGCGTCACCATCCACGCGCAGATCGCCCGCACCGAACTCGGCGTCCAGCAGGTCACCATCGCCCCCGCCGACACCCAGGTGGGCTCGGCGGGGTCGACCTCCGCGGGCCGCCAGACGTACATGACCGGCGGCGCCATCAAGAACTCCTGCGAGATCGTCCGCGAGAAGGTCCTGGAGATCGGCCGGCGCAAGTTCGGCTCGTACCACCCGGCGTGGGCCAACGCCGAACTCCTCCTGGAGGGCGGCAAGGTCGTCACCGACGGCGGCGAGGCCCTCGCCACCCTCGTGGACGTCCTGGAGGACGAGGCCGTGGAGATCGAGGAGGAGTTCCGGCACCGCCCCACCGAAGCCTTCGACCTGCGGACCGGACAGGGCAACGGCCACGTCCAGTACGCCTTCGCCGCGCACCGCGCGGTCGTCGAGGTCGACACCGAGCTCGGCCTCGTCAAGGTGATCGAACTGGCCTGCGCCCAGGACGTCGGCAAGGCGGTCAACCCGCTCTCCGTCATCGGCCAGATCCAGGGCGGCACCACCCAGGGCCTGGGCGTCGCGGTGATGGAGGAGATCATCGTCGACCCGAAGACCGCGAAGGTGAAGAACCCCTCCTTCACGGACTACCTGCTCCCGACCATCCTCGACACCCCGACCATCCCGGTCGACTACCTGGAGCTCGCCGACCCGCACGCGCCCTACGGCGTGCGCGGCATCGGCGAGGCCCCCACCCTCTCCTCGACCCCTGCGGTCCTCGCGGCGATCCGCGCGGCCACGGGTCTGGAGCTCAACAAGACGCCGGTGCGCCCGGAGCACCTCACCGGCACCCAGTGAACTGTCCGGGGGCGCTCCCCCGGACCCCGGCCTCCGGGCGGTACGCGACAAGGGGTGTCCCTGTCCGTCCTCCTCCGCGCACCGCCCGGAGCCTCCCCCCTCGCACCACCGCAGTCGCTGCTGCCTCGTACGCAGTCAGTACCCCACGTTCGCCTCGGGCCGTCCCCCGGGTCGTGCAGCCGAAGATCCATCCCAAATCTCGCACTCTGCGAGTGCCCCTTTGAACCTTGGGAGTAAGGCACCATGACCCAGCAGTCCACCGAGCCGAGGACCACGGCGGAAGACGCGGGCGACGGCTCGCGCCAGCCCGCCGGCCGTTCCTGGCTCGACCGGTACTTCCACATATCCGAGAGAGGGTCGACGGTCGGCCGGGAGGTGCGTGGCGGCGTCACCACCTTCATGGCGATGGCGTACATCATCCTCCTGAACCCGGTGATCCTGACCACCACGAAGGACATCACCGGAGCCACCCTCAGCGCCGACCAGGTGACCACGGCGACCGCGCTGGCCGCCGCCGTCACCACGATCGTCATGGGGTTCCTCGGCAACGTCCCGCTCGCCCTGGCCGCCGGCCTGAGCGTGTCCGCCGTGATGTCCTTCCAGGTCGCCCCGCAGATGACCTGGGACAACGCCTGGGCGATGTGCATCATTTACGGTGCCGTGATCGTCCTGCTGGTCGTCACCGGCGCGCGGGAACTGATCATGAACGCGATCCCGTTGCCGCTCAAGCACGCCATCACCATGGGCATCGGCCTGTTCGTCTGCCTCATCGGCCTGGTCCAGGCGGGCTTCGTCACCTCCATGCCCGGCCCGGGCGGTCTCGCCGGCGCCAAGCCGATCCAGCTCGGCACCGCCGACATGCTCACCGGCTGGCCCGTGCTCTGCTTCGCCTTCACCGTCCTGCTGATCTTCCTGCTGCAGGTCCGCAAGGTGCCCGGCGCGATCCTCATCGGCATCGTCGGCGGCACGGTCTTCTCCGCGGTCGTCCACCAGCTCGCCGGGCTGACCGTCAAGGACTGGGGCGGCCGCAACGCACCCGTCATCTCCGGCTCCATCGTCTCCAACCCCGACTTCGGACTGCTGGGCCACGTCTCCTTCAGCGGCCTGGGCGACGTCGGCGGCATCACCGTCGGCGTCATCGTCTTCACCCTCGTCCTGGCGGGCTTCTTCGACGCCATGGGCACCATCATCGGCATCGGCCAGCAGGCCAACCTCGCCGACAAGGACGGCAAGATGCCCGGGCTGAACAAGGCCCTGGCCATCGACGGTGCGGGCGGAGTCGTCGGCGGTCTCACCGGCGCCTCCGGCCAGACCGTGTTCGTCGAGTCCACCGCGGGCGTCGGCGACGGCGCACGGACCGGCTTCGCCAGCGTCATCACCGGTCTGGGCTTCGCGCTCTGCCTCTTCTTCACCCCGTTGGCCCAGGTCATCCCCACCCAGGTCGCCGCCGCCGCACTGGTGGTCATCGGCTCGATGATGCTGACCAACGCCAAGCACATCAACTGGGACGACCCGGCGACCGCCATCCCGGTGTTCCTCACGACGGTCCTCATGCCGTTCACGTACTCCATCACCGCGGGCATCGCGGCCGGCGTCCTCGCCCACGTCGCCATCAAGGCCGTGCAGGGCAAATGGCGCGAGCCCGGCTGGCTGATGTGGGTGCTCTCCCTGGTGTTCCTGGCCTACTTCTCGCTCAACCCGATCGAGAACTGGCTGGGCGTACACCACTGATCCGCCCCATCCACCCATCCGTTATCCGTAAGGAGACCGACATGCTGGACATCGCCGACGAGCTGCACCGGTGGGTCGAGCAGGGCCGTGAGTTCGCGGTGGCCACCGTCGTGGCCACCAACGGAAGCGCGCCCCGCCAACCAGGAGCCGCCCTCGCCGTGGACGGCGACGGCACGGCGATCGGTTCGGTCTCCGGCGGATGCGTGGAGGGCGCGGTCTACGAACTGTGCCAAGAGGCGCTGCAGACCGGCCAACCGGTACTGGAGCGCTTCGGGTACAGCGACGAGGACGCCTTCGCCGTGGGCCTGACCTGCGGCGGCATCATCGACATCCTCGTCCAGCCGATACGGACGGGCACCCCGCGCTCCGCACCGGGCGGAGCCGCGGGGGAGCGGGTGGACAGCACCGCCGACACGCTCGCCGCCGGGCTCGCCGCCGCTGCCGCCGGGGAGGCGGCGGCGGTCGCCCGGATCATCGAGGGCCCCGCCGAACTCCTCGGCCGGGCACTGCTCGTACGCCCCGACGGCACCCATGAGGGCACCCTCGGCGGCCACCTCGCCCTCGACCGCACCGCCATCGAGGAGACCCGGGCCCTGCTCGACGCGGGCCGCACGACCACGATCGACATCGGCGTCGACGGGTCCCGGTGCGGGCAGCCGGTCGTCCTCCTCGTCGAATCCTCCGTCCCCGCCCCCCGCATGATCGTCTTCGGTGCCATCGACTTCGCGTCCGCACTGGTCAAGGTCGGCAAATTCCTCAACTACCACGTCACCGTCTGCGACGCCCGCCCCGTCTTCGCGACCCGCACCCGCTTCCCGGACGCCGACGACATCGTCGTCGACTGGCCGCACCGCTACCTCGACTCCCAGGAACTCGACGGCCGCACGGTGCTGTGCGTCCTCACCCACGACGCCAAGTTCGACGTGCCGCTCCTGGAACGCGCGCTGAAACTCCCCGTCGCCTACGTCGGCGCGATGGGCTCGCGCCGCACCCACCTGGACCGCCTCCAGCGACTGCGCGACGTCGGCCTGACCGAACTCGAACTCAACCGCCTGCGCTCGCCGATCGGCCTCGACCTCGGGGCACGCACCCCCGAGGAGACCGCGCTCTCGATCGCCGCCGAAATCGTCGCCAACCGCCGCGGCGGCACGGGCACACCGCTGACCGGCGCGCACACTCCGATCCACCATGATGCGGCGGTGCGTCTCGACTTTGTCGCTTAGCGCCCACGTAGTTGGCCGTCCCGCCGTGGTGGTTGCTCGTCGTTGCGCCTGCGGCGGGCTGGGTTTGTGGTGGGTGCGGTGACGGGCCTCCGGGGCCGGTTGTGTGGACTGCTGACGCTTTACGTCCACACAACCGGCCCCTCCGGCCCGTCCCCTCCCGTTGGGGGAGTGTGCGGGTGGGTGGGGGCGCGCGTTGTTGCCCGCGCACCTGGTGTCATGTGGTCTTGGGAATGCCTCGCCCCGCCCATTGGGTTGTGGCCCCGCAGGGGGCCCTCGCGACCCTTACGGGTTCTGTTCGACCGTCCCGTAGGGGTAGCCAGGCCCCCTTGCATGCCCCAACGCCCACCCCCACACACTGCATTCCACCCCACACGGGAGGGGCTGGACCGGAGGACGAAGTCTGGAGGGCCGGCACCGCACCCAAAAACACCACGCCCGCCGCCAGGCGCAACGGCGAGACGACCCGTGGCGGGAGAGACGGCCACGTGCGGGGCGCCGCAAAGCGCGCAACGGCGAGACGCCCCGCGGCGCCGCAGACGGATACGTGGGGAATTACTTGTCCGCGGTCAGGGTGCCCGCTGCGCCCCAGCTGTCGGTCGGGACCTCCTGGATCCAGACCTGCACGGTCTCGGCGGGGATCTTGTACGCGTCCACGAACGCATCGGTGATCTGCCGGACCAGCTCCCGCTTCAGCTCGACGCTGCGCGGACCCTGCTGGACGGTGACGATGGGCATGACGAACTCCCTTGGTTTTCAGGCGATTTGGCCGTTCGCGGCGGTTTCGCCGACGTGCCCTCAGTCCATCGCGTACGGCCCGCGCGACCAAGAAGCGGATCGCGCACGCAGCGATCACGGATCGAGATGGAACGGTCTCAGGCGGCGGGCCACACCCCGCCGCCGCCCGCCTCCGCACAGGCCCGCAGCAGCAGCTCCAGCCCGGCCGGCGGATCGCTGCGGCGCACCGCGAGATGGGTGGTGAGCTCCATACCCGGATTGCGGAACGGCAGGAAGGCCACCCGGGGCGTGTGGAGCCGGTCGGCGTGCGAGGCATAGACGACGGTCCACAGCCCGTCCGCCGGGCCGGCGGCGCCGATCGCGGTCAAGGTGTTGTCCAGCGAGCCGTACCGGGGGCCGGGCACGGGGGCAAAACCGGCGTCATGACACGCGTTGACCACGAGGTCGACCAGGGCGCGGTTGTTACGCCGCTCGGTCAGCAGCAGTGGCACGGGGGCGAGTTCGGTCAGCGCGACCGTGCCGGGCGAGGCGGCGAGCGGATGCCGGGCCGGGACGGCCGCCACCAGCGGGTCCTGCCACAGCGGGAGGAACCTCAGCCCCTCCCGGCCGCCGTCGTCCGGCTCACCGCGGAGGAACGCCGCGGCCAGCTCGCCCGAGACCACCCGGTCGAGCCGCTCCGGGGCCCGCGCCGAGACCAGCTCCACCCCGATCTCCGGCGCGAGCCCGGCCAGCGCGTCCAGCACCCGGTCCAGATGCGCGCCCAGGCCCGTGCTCGTCCCCAGGCGCAGGGTGCGGGCCCGGCCGGCGGTCAGCTCGGCGACGACGGCGCGGGCGCGCTCCTCGGCCGCCAGCAGCGCCTGCGCCTCCGGCAGGAACCGCGCACCGACGGCCGTCAGCCGCACCTGGCGCGCCGAGCGGTCGAACAGCTCGGCCCCCAGCTCCCGCTCCAGCCGCCGGACCTGCTGACTCACCGCCGACTGCACGATGTGCAGCCGCTCGGCCGCCCGCCCGAAGTGCAGCTCCTGCGCGACCGTGACGAAGTACCGCACCTGGCGCAGCTCCACGCCGTCCCCCCCTTCCGCCCGGCCCCCCGCCGGTCGATTTCAGTTGCCGCACCGTTCGCGGCCCGCCATCATCCCGTCATGATCGACCCCACCGCACTTTCGGAGAAGCCGGTGCTCACGGGCGAGCGGATCCGGCTGGTGCCGCTCACGCTCCGGCACGCGGACGCCTTCCACGCCACCTTCCTCGACCCGGAGATACGCCGGCTGACCGGCACCCACCGCGACTGGACGCTGCCCGAACTGCAGGACTGGTGTGCAGCCGCCGCCGGGCGCGCCGACCGTCTCGACCTCGCCATCGAGGACCGGGAGACCGGCGGCTACCTCGGCGAAATGGCGCTGAGCCAGATCGACAAGGACAACGCCCACGGCAGCTTCCGTATTTCCCTCGCCGCCGACGCCACCGGCCGCGGCATCGGCCCCGAGGCGATCCGCCTCCTCCTGGCCTACGCCTTCGACCGGGTGGGCCTGCACCGCGTCGAGCTGGAGGTCTTCCCGTACAACCCGCGCGCCCGACGGGCCTACGAGAAGTGCGGCTTCGAGGTCGAGGGCCGACTGCGCGACGCGCTGCACTGGGACGGCGAATGGCACGACGTCTTGCTTATGGCGGCCCTTGCGTAACCGCTTCGCGGTGTCCCCCCACGTACCCGTCTGTTCCGCCGTCGGGGTTGCTCGCCGTTGCGCTTTGCGGCGCGCCGCACGTACCCGTCGTTCGCGCCGCGGGGCTTGGTCGCCGTTGCGCCTGCGGCGGGCTGGGTTGTGGTGGGTGCGGTGACGGGCCTCCAGGGCCGGTTGTGTGGACTGCTGACGCTTTACGTCCACACAACCGGCCCCTCCGGCCCGTCCCCTCCCGTTGTGGGAGGGGAATGCGGTGCGTGGGGGCGGGCGTTGAGGTATGCAAGGGGGCCTGGGTACCCGTAGGGGATGGTCGAACAGATCCCGTAAGGGTTGCGAGGGCCCCCTGTGGGGCCACAACCCGACGGGCCGGGCAAGGTATTCCCGACACCTCACAACACTCACAACACACGGTGCTCGTTCAACGACGCGCGCCCCCACTCACCTTCACACTCTCCCAACGGGAGGGGACGGGCCGGAGGGGCCTTGTTCGTGGACGTAAAGCGTCAGCAGTCCACGAACAAGGCCCCGGAGGCCAGTCACCGCACCCACAACAAACCCAGCCCGCCGCAGGCGCAACGGCGAGAAACACCCGCGGCGCAGCAGACAGCCACGTACGCGGCGCCGCAAAGCGCAACGGCGAGACGCCCCGCGGCGCCGCAGACAGCCACGTGCGGCGCGCCGCAAAGCGCAACGGCGAGCAACCCCGACGGCGGGACGGCCAGGTACGTGCGGCGCGCCGCAAAGCGCGCAACGGCGAGCAACACCCGCGGCGGGACAGACAGCTACGTGGGCGGCGCAGCAAAGACGTACGTGGGACCCTCTCAGCTGGCGGTACCCGGTCCATCCGAAACACAGGAGAGCGCACATGCGGACACCGATGACGATCGCGGACTTCCTCGACCGTGCCGAGCTGGGCTTTCGGGGCAGTCCTGGTGTGGTCGACGAGCCGCGGCAGCCCGCCCCGCCGGTGCCCGTGGCGAGTTACGGGCGGTTCGCCGAACGGGTCCGTGCCTGGCAGGCGGGACTGGACGCCCTCGGGGTCGGTGAGGGCGAGCGGGTGGCCGTCGTGAGTCACAACTCCGCGCGTCTGCTGGAGCTGTTGTTCGCGGTGCCGATGAGCGGCCGTATCTGCGTCCCGGTGAACTTCCGCCTCAAGCCGGAAGAGGTCGACTACGTGGTGGCGCAGAGCGGGGCGTCGGTCCTCCTCGTGGATCCGGAGCTCGACGCCGGACTGTCCGCGGTCAAGGCGCCCCACCGCTTCGTCCTCGGCGAGCAGACGGAGACCGGGCTGATGCGGTTCGGGGTCGAGCCGCGCCCGTGGTCGCAGCCGGACGAGGACGCCACCGCGACGATCAACTACACCTCGGGTACCACCGCCCGCCCCAAGGGCGTACAGCTGACCCACCGCAACATCTGGGTCAACGGCATGACGTTCGGGCTGCACACCCGTGTGTGGGAAGGCGACGTCTACCTGCACACCCTGCCGATGTTCCACTGCAACGGCTGGGGAATGCCGTACGTGATGGCGGGTCTGGGCGTCAAGCAGGTGGTGCTGCGCAAGGTCGACGGCGCCGAGATCCTGCGGCGCGTCGACGAGCACGGGGTCACCCTCATGTGCGGTGCCCCCGCCGTCTGGAACATGGTGCTCGACGCGGCGGCGACCTGGGAGGGCGCGATCCCGGGCCGCGACCGCGTGCGGATCGTCTGCGCGGGGGCCCCGCCGCCGACCAGGACCATCCAGCGCGTGGAGGAGGAACTGGGCTGGGAGTTCACCCAGCTCTACGGCCTGACCGAGACCTCACCGATGCTCACCTTCAACCGCACCCGGCCGGCCGATGCCGCCCTCCCCGCCGAGGAACGGGCGCGCAAGCTGTCCCGTGCGGGGCTGCCCGCGCTGGGGGTGAAGCTGAAGGTCTCGGAGTCCGGTGAGGTCCTGGCCCGCTCCAACACGGTGCTCGACGGGTACTGGGACAAGCCGGAGGAGACGGCGGAGGCCCTGGAGGACGGCTGGTTCCACACCGGCGACGGCGGCACCCTCGACCCCGGCGACGGCCACCTCACCATCTCCGACCGGAAGAAGGACGTGATCATCACCGGCGGTGAGAACGTGTCGTCGATCGAGGTGGAGGACACGATCTTCAGCCACCCTGCGGTCGCCGAGGTCGCCGTCATCGGGGTGCCGCACGAGAAGTGGGGCGAGACGATCAAGGCCCTGGTGGTCCTCGCCGAGGGCGCGACGGCCGACGAGTCCGAGATCATCGCCCACTGCAAGCAGCACCTGGCCGGCTACAAGGCCCCGACCTCTGTGGAGTTCCGCGCGTCCATTCCGCGTACGGCCACCGGCAAGATCCAGAAGTTCAAGCTCCGGCAGCCGTATTGGGCCGGGATCGAGCGGGGGGTCAACTGAGGGGAGCGCTCCGCCGCCGGCCGGGCCGTCAGGTGGCGGCCGGCGGGGTCGGCCGTACGGCGATCGCGTCGACCTCGAACAGCATGCCGGGCAGCGCGAGAGCCGCGACCCCGCTCAGCGTCTGGGCCGGCAGCCGCTCCCCGAAGCGCGCATGCAGCGCCTTGCCGAGGACCTCCAGTTTGTCGGTGTCGTGGTCCACGACGTACGACCCGAGCCGGACGACGTGGTCGAAGCCGAGCCCGACGCCTTCGAGCGCCAACCGCAGCCGGTCGAAGGCGAGTTCCACCTGGGCGGCGAAGTCACCGGGCACCGGCGAGCCGGTGTCGTCGGACGCGTACTGGCCGGCGAGGAAGACGACTTCGCCGGGTGCCGAGGCGGCGTGGCTGTAACCGAACGGGGTGGGGTCGTGGAGAGTGGCCGGGTTGGTGATCGTGCGCAGGTCGCCTGTCATGATCAGGGGAACGTCCGGGGCTGCCTTCCCATTCCCCGGCCTGCGGGTTCGGGCAGGCCTAGTGGCCCACCGTCACCACGATCTTGCCGATCTGGCTGTTGGACTCCAGATGGCGGTGCGCCTCGACGATCTCCGCGAAGTCGAAGGTGCGGTCGATGGCCGGGGCCAGGGTGCCCGCCCGTAGGCCGGCGTCCAGGAAGTGCCAGATCCGGCGCCGCACCTCCGGGTCGCCGGTGACCTGGAGGTTGCCGTAACCGAGGATGCGCAGGGTCCAGTTGAGCGGCAGGGGCGCCGGCCTCGGGTCGAGCCAGCCGTAGACGATCAGCAGCCCGCCCGGTGCGACCGCCCGGGCGACCTCCGCCAGTCCGGGGCCGGACACCGGGTCGAAGACGATCTCGGCCCCGCGCCCGCCGGTGACCTCGGCGACCTGGTCGAGCAGCCCGCCCTCGTCGAGCGCGATCACCTGCGCCGCGCCGAGCTGCGCCAGTCGCTCCCGCTTCGCCGCGCTACGGGTGACGGCCACCGGGATCGCGCCGAGGTGGCGGGCTATCTGGATCGCCGCCACCCCCACGCTGCTGGAGGCGGCGGTGATCAGTACCGTGTCGCCCGGCCGCAGCCCGCCCTTCTCCACCAGCGCGCCGTAAGCGGTGCTGTACGACAGCCAGAGGGCGGCCGCCGTCGCCGCGTCCGTCCCGCCGGGGCGACGGAGCAGGCTGTCGGCCGACAGCCGCAGGTGGTCGCCGTACACGCCGTGGGTGCTCATGTCACCCGCGCCCGCCGTCAGCACCGGGTCGCCCACCGAGAAGCCGGTCACGCCTGCTCCGACCGCCAGCACCTCCCCGGCCGCCTCGTAGCCGATCCGGGACCCCGGGAGGGTGGGCCGGTAGTAGTAGCCGCCGGCACGGAACAGGGCCTCCGCCCGGTTGAGGCCGAGCGCGTCCACGCGGAGCAGCACCTCGCCCGGGCCGGGCGCACCGAGTTCCACATCCTCGATCCGCAGTACTTCCGGGCCGCCGAGCTCGTCGAACACCACGTGTTGGGCCATCATCACTGTGAATCCGTTCCTGTCATATTTCTGTCATGGGGCATGCGTGGCAATGCGTGGCAATGCGTGGCATGCGTAAATCACCGAGGGAGCAGGGGATTTCGCCTCCGTCGTGGAGGCGTGGATTCACCGTACGGAGAGCACGTACGCCGGGCCCATGCCACAACGTCTCGCGATCATGTGCAGGCGTCTCCTCGGTACGCTCACCGGCATGGACGTACTCAGCGACGCGATCACCGCGATGCGCGCCGGGCGGCCGCACGCCTCCCGCAAGCAGCGGAACGGATCGTGGGGCCTGCGCTTCCCGGCCACGACCGGCGTCGGTTTCCATGCCGTACTGGAGGGCTCCTGCTGGCTGCTGCCCGAGGACGGCAGCCCGCCCCTCCGGCTCACCGCCGGTGACCTCGCGTTCGTCCACGGCGTCGGGCACGGTCTGGCCGACGACCCGGGAACCCCGCTGGTCGAGGTCCGCCAGAACCCGGACGGCTCGTGGCCGCCCGGACCGGACACGCCCGACGACGGAACGCCCCGCACGCTGACGCTCTGCGGCGCCTACCGCCTGAACCGGTCCCGCCCCCACCCGCTGCTGACCTGCCTGCCCGGCGTGGTCCGGCTGCCCACCCACGGCCGGCCGCTGGGCGCGGTACTGGACCTGCTCCGCACCGAGACGGCCCACCCCCGGCCCGGGGCGGAGGCCGCCGTCTGCAACCTGCTCGACACCGCCCTGCTGTACATCCTGCGGGCCTGGTACGAGGAACACGCCGCGGCCACGAACGGCTGGGCGGTGGCCCTGCGCGACCCGGTGGTCGGACGGGCCCTGAGCGCGATCCACCACGATCCGGCGCACCCCTGGACGGTGGAGGAACTGGGCGCGGTGGCGGGCCTGTCCCGGGCGGCCTTCGCGAAACGCTTCACCGCTCTCGTCGGCGAGCCGCCGCTCGGCTATCTGACGTGGTGGCGGCTGACCCTGGCCGGCCGT
This sequence comes from Streptomyces sp. NPDC107765, assembly GCF_055657085.1. NCBI lineage: Bacteria > Bacillati > Actinomycetota > Actinomycetes > Kitasatosporales > Streptomycetaceae > Streptomyces > Streptomyces sp. NPDC107765. The sequence goes on from NZ_JBVKBL010000011.1 coordinate 332,478, forward strand.
CTGCTGCGCGAAGGGGACCAGCCGCTCCGCGTCATCGCCCAACGCTCCGGCTACACCTCGGAGTTCGCCTTTGCCAAGGCGTTCAAGCGGGAATACGGCACCGCCCCGGGCCGGTACCGGGCAGAGCCGCCGGTTCTCCTCGGCACCGCCGGCTGACGGCGCGACGGCATCTCCCCGGCCGACCGCCCCCCTGAAGTCCTCTCGCGGCCACTTCCGTCTCAGGCGTCACGCGTACGGTTCCCGTCCGGGGTAACTTGCCGAAAAGGGGCTTCGCGCGGCCTCGTCGAACCTTCACGATGGCGCTCGTGAATGGTGATCGCCATCGTGAAAGGGACCGTCGCCGGGCTCTTCGGGCCGCACTGGCCACCCTCAGCCTGCTGTCGCTCCTGTCCACCCTGCCCGCCGCCGCCCGGCCGACCAACTCCCGTACCCCGTCGGCGCCTTCCGTACGTCCGCGCTCCGCGGCCGAAGCGCGCACCGCGGCCTATCTGGAGTCCATCCGCCAGGAGCCGACCCGGCTCCGCGATTTCTTCCGGCGCCTGCCCAAAGGCGGTGATCTGCACAACCACCTGTCCGGCGCCGTCCCCACCGAGTACCTGATCGAACTCGCCGCCGAGGACGGACTGTGCATCGACGAGAAGACGATGACCGCGGTCGTGCCGCCGTGTGGTCCGGGGAAGCGGCCGGCTGCGGACGCCCGGACCGACCGGGGCTTCCATGACGCGCTGGTGCGCGCCTGGTCCATGCAGGACTTCCCGCCGGGCCGGTCGGGGCACGACCACTTCTTCGACGCCTTCGGGAAGTTCGGGGAGGTGACCTGGCGCCACCGCGGCAAGCTGCTGTCGAGGGTCGCCGACGACGTCGTCGCGCAGAACCAGTTCTACCTGGAAACGCTGGTCACCCCCGCCTCCGAGGAGGCCAAGCGCCTTGCCGACCAGGTGGGTTGGCAGGGCGACCTCGACCGAATGCACCGGGCGCTGGTCGCCGACGGCAAGCTGGACCGCCTGGTCGCCACCGCCCGCAAGGAGGCCGACGACGCGGACGCCGAGTTCCGTACCACCTCGCACTGCGGCACCTCCCGTCCCGCGCCCGGCTGCCGCCTGACGGTGCGCTGGAACGCCCAGGTGTCCCGGGGCAGCAGCCCCGAGCGGGTGTTCACGCAGATGGAGCTCGGCATGCGGCTGGCCGAGCAGGACCCGCGGTTCACCGCGGTCAACCTGGTGGCGCCCGAGGACTGGGACAGCTCGCTGCGCAACTACACCAGCCAGATGCGGATGCTCGACTTCCTGCGCCGCAGGTATCCGCGCGCACACCTCACCCTGCACGCCGGCGAGCTGTGGCCGGGCCTGGTCAAACCGGAAGACCTGAGGTTCCACATCCGCCAGGCGGTCACCCTCGCCCACGCCGAACGCATCGGCCACGGCGTCGACCTCGTCCACGAGGACAACTGGCAGGAACTGGCGAGGACCATGGCCGCCCGCCAGGTGGCCGTCGAGGTCCCCTTCACCAGCAACGCCCAGATCCTCGGCGTCAAGGGCGCCGAACACCCCTTCCCGACCTACCGCGCGTACGGGGTGGCGATCGTGCTGGCCACCGACGACCCCGGCATCTCCCGTATCGACATCTCCCACGAGTACCGGTACGCGTCCACGACGTACCACCTCGCATACGGCGAGCTGAAGGACCTGGCCCGGGCCTCACTGCAGTACGCCTTCCTGCCCGGCCGCAGCCTGTGGCGGGGCAATCCGACGCGGGACGGCTACCGGCCCGTCGACGCCTGCCGTGGCCGGCTCCCCGGCACCGGATCGCCCGGTGCCGCCTGCCGGCAGCTGCTCGCGTCCAGTCCCAAGGCGGCCGTCCAGTGGCGGCAGGAAGCCGCCTTCGCCTCCTTCGAGCGGCGCTTCACCACCCACCGCTGACCCGCTCCCCCTCCCGGCCTCGGCGCACCCGCTCGCAGCGGGGACGCCGGGGCCGTCCGCATGCGAGAGCCCGGAGAACCTCGAACTTTTCTTCGTGGGGCGAACGGATGGGTGGTTGTGGCTCCGCCCGGGCACGCCGGACGCCATCCTGTACACGGCGCGCACCGGGTGTCCTTGGAGCGGCTCGTCCCCTCGGGCGGGCAACCTTGCGGGTGTCATGGCAGCGATGGCCGATGTCGGGCTTCTGGGAGCAGCTGATGAACGCAGTGGTGGAGGCACCGGGGGAGGCGCCACCGGAGGGGGGAGTGAGGCATTGGCCCCTTGCGCCGCGGGGAGGCATCGGTCCCCGGCCGAGATGTTCGGAGACCATGAAGACGATCACCGAGCGCACCCACGAAGTTTTGGCCCCTTACCCGCGCATCCGGCGTCCCGAGGTCGCCGTCCTGCCGAAGACCGTCCCCGGCACCCCCAGCCGCAGTGAACTGCCCGCGCGCACCGCGCCGGGCGGCGGTGGTGCCGCGTACTGGGAGGAGAACCACCGATGAGCCCGTCGCACCAGGAGCTGTCGTACGCCAGCGGGGCCGCCGAGCGGCCGCTGCTCGGGCACACCATCGGCGCCGACCTGGCCCGCACCATCGCCCGGTGCGGTGACCGTGAGGCGCTGGTCGAGCGGGCCAGCGGCCGCCGCTGGACCTATGCCGAACTCGGCCGGGCCGTCGACGAGGTGGCGCTCGGCCTGCTCGCCAAGGGGGTCGGCAAGGGCGACCGGGTCGGGATCTGGGCGCCCAACTGCGCCGAATGGGTGCTCGTCCAGTACGCCACCGCCAAGATCGGCGCCATCCTCGTCAACGTCAACCCGGCCTACCGGGTGCACGAGTTGGCGTACGTCCTCCAGCAGGCCGGCATCACCGTGCTGGTCTCCGTGCCCCGGCACCGCACGAGCGACTACCGCCGGATGATCGAGCAGGTCCGCGCCGAAAGCCCGGCGCTGCGCGATGTGGTCTACATCGGCGACCCCACCTGGGGCGGCCTGCTGGCCGCCGGCGCCGGCGTCCCGCACACCCGGCTCGCCGAGTGCGAGAAGGCGCTGACCGCGGACGACCCGGTCAACATCCAGTACACCTCGGGCACCACCGGCTTCCCCAAGGGCGCCACCCTCTCGCACCACAACATCCTCAACAACGGCTACTGGGTGGCCGAGACGCTCGGCTACACCGAAGCGGACCGGGTCTGTCTGCCGGTGCCCTTCTACCACTGCTTCGGCATGGTCATGGGCAACCTCGGCATCACCTCGCACGGCGGCTGCATCGTCATCCCGGCCCCCGCCTTCGACGCCGGAGCCACCCTCCAGGCCGTCCAGGACGAGCGCTGCACCTCGCTCTACGGCGTGCCCACCATGTTCATCGCCGAGCTCAACCACCCGGACTTCGCCGATTACGACCTGACCTCCCTCCGCACCGGCATCATGGCGGGCTCGCCCTGCCCCGAGGAGGTCATGAAGCGGGTGATCTCCGAGATGCACATGGCCGAGGTCGCCATCTGCTACGGCATGACCGAGACCTCACCGGTCTCCACCCAGACCCGCCGCGACGACGACCTGGAGCACCGCACCGCGACGGTGGGACGGGTGCTGCCGCACATCGAGGTCAAGGTCGTCGACCCGGCGAACGGGGTGACCGTGCCGCGCGGCACCCCGGGCGAGCTGTGCACCCGCGGCTACAGCGTGATGCTCGGCTACTGGGAGGAGCCCGAGCGCACCGCCGAGGTCATCGACCCGGCCCGCTGGATGCACACCGGCGACCTCGCCGTGATGAACGACGACGGCTACGTCCGGATCGTCGGCCGCATCAAGGACATGATCATCAGGGGCGGTGAGAACGTCTATCCGCGGGAGATCGAGGAGTTCCTTTACACCCACCCCAAGATCGCCGATGTCCAGGTGGTCGGCGTCCCCGACGACAAGTACGGCGAGGAGATCGCGGCCTGCGTCATCCTCCGCGACCCCCAGGACCCGCTCACCCGCGACGAGTTGGCCCGCTACTGCCGCTCCCGCCTCGCCCACTACAAGGTGCCGCGCTACCTGGAGATCCTCGACGCCTTCCCGATGACCGTCAGCGGCAAGGTTCGCAAGGTCGAGCTGCGCGAACGGCTGGCGGAGGGGGTGGGGAAGGCGGGGAAGGTGGCGCCCTGACCGGTTCTCAGCGGTGAGGCGTGGCCCGGGTGGGGCCGTCCGGTGCTCCGTAAATCACTGGACGCCCCTGCGCCTAGCCGTAAAGATATGCGCCATGTCGCATACAAATGCAGAGCTGTCCGGCGTGGGGACCGACTCCCTCTCCTGGCCGACCGGCTTCCGCGCCTACACCGGCCACGGCGGGCTGCGTGACCAGGGCGATGACATCTCGGTCGTCGCCTCGGACCGCCCGGCGGTCAGCGCCGCCATGTTCACCCGGAGCCTCTTCGCCGGCCCCGCCGTGGTGCTCAGCCGCGCGCACGCCGCCGGGCGGGACCTGCGTGCCGTCACCACGCTGGCGCAGAACGCCAACGTCGCCACCGGGCGCCAGGGCGAGGCCAACGCCGCCGAAGTCGTCGGCCGGGTCGCCGCCCTCCTGGGCATCGAGGACCGCCAGGTGCTCATCGGGTCCACCGGAGTCATCGGGCGCCCGCTGCCGATGGACACGATCCGCGCCCACTTCGACGGCGCGGCAGGGCTCGGTCCCGGAGCCTTCGGGGCCGGGCCGCTGGACGTGGCCCGCGCCATGATGACCACCGACACCCGCCCGAAGGCCGCCGTCCGTACGGTCGGCGCCGCGCGGATCGTCGGTGTCGCCAAGGGCGTCGGCATGCTGGAGCCGAACATGGCCACGATGCTGGCCTACCTCTTCACCGACGCCGAACTGCCGGCGGACGACCTGGACACGGCGCTGCGCACGGCCGTCGACCGGACCTTCCACTGCCTGAGCGTCGACACGGACACCTCCACCTCCGACACCGTCGCGGTACTCGCCAACGGTGCGGCCGGGCCCGTCGGCACGGCGGAGTTCACCGCGGCGCTCACCGACCTGTGCCTGGACCTCACCCGGCAGCTCGCGAGCGACGGGGAGGGCGCGACCAAGCTCCTGCGCGTCACGGTCGGCCGGGCGCGGGACGAGGCCCAGGCCCGGCGCATCGCCAAGAGCGTGGTGAACTCACCCCTGGTCAAGACGGCCGTACACGGAGCCGATCCCAACTGGGGCCGGGTGGTGATGGCCATCGGCAAGAACACCGACGAACGCGACATCACACCGGACCGCGTCACGGTCGCGTTCGGCGGCATCGAGGTGTATCCCGAGGAGCCCACACCGGAGACGCTGGACGCGCTCACCGAGGCCATGCGGCAGCCCGAGGTCCCGATCGCCATCACCCTCGGCCTGGGAACCGCCGAAGCGACCGCCTACGGCTGCGACCTGTCCGCCGGCTACGTCCGGGTCAACGCGGACTACACCACCTGAACGACTGCACCACCTGAAGGCTGCTCCACCTGACCGGGGTCCAGCCCGCCGCCCGGTCGACCCGGCGCCGGCGGAACCGCGGCACCGGATTGTCAGTGGTCGCCGCTACGTTGCAGGCATGACCGCATTCGTATTGGTGGCAGGGACGTGGCTCGGATCGTGGGCGTGGGAGGAGGTGGCGGCGGAGCTGCGGGCGGCCGGGCACGCCGTCCATCCCGTGACGCTGTCCGGAGTCGCCGAGAAGCAGGGTGTACCGGCCGGGCAGCGGACGCACGTCCAGGACATCGTCGAGGAGATCGAACGGCGTGATCTGCGTGAGGTCGTCCTGGTGGGGCACAGCTATGCGGGCATACCGGTCGGCCAGGCCGCCGAGCGGATCGGTGACCGGCTGGCCCGCGTGGTGTTCGTCGACTCCGCCGTCCCGGCCGACGGCGGGTCCTTCGTGTCCGCCTGGCCGAGCGGCCGCGCGATGGTGGAGGCGTCCATAGCCGAGACCGGAGGTTTCTGGGCGCCCCTCACCGCGGCGGACTACGCGGGTCAGGGCCTCGACGACGACCAGATCGCGCGGATCGTGGGCGGCTCGACGCCGCACCCGGGCGCCACCCTCACCGAGCCCGCCGTGCTGGCCCGCCCGCTCGGCGACCTGCCGGCGACGTACGTCAAGTGCCTGCTGGACGGCCCCGAACCGAGCGATGAGGTGGCCGACCTGCTGAAGAGCGAGCACTGGCGGCTGGTCGAGCTGGACACCGGCCACTGGCCGATGTTCTCCCGACCGCGGGAACTGGCCCGCATACTCGTCGACGAGTGCCGGTGAGTCACCGGTCGCGCCGGCGCGGACGACACACCGCCTCCTGTGCGGCCGAGTTCGCCCCCTCGGGGCGGTCAGCGCTGCCGTGACTCACCCGGCCAGTCGAGCAGCAGTCGCTGGGCCCGCGGCAGCGAGGCGACCACCAGGTCGTAGGAGTCCTCGATCATGTCGTGGACGAGTTGATCGGGCAGCGCACCGGCCAGGGAAACGGTGTTCCAGTGCCGCTTGTTGAGGTGGTAGCCGGGCACCACTTCCGGGTGGACCGCCCGCAGCCGTTCGGCCAGCTCCGGGTCGCACTTGAGGCTCACGCTGAGCGGTGTGTCGGTGAGCGTCGTCAGCGCGAAGATCTTGCCGCCGACCTTGAAGGTGCAGACGTCCTGGTGGCGCGGGAAGGGGAACTCCTCGGTCGCACCGTTGAAGGCCAGGCAGTAGTCCCGGAGCGCATGCGCGTCGATCATGCCCTCATTATGGGCGGGTGACGTTCGTGACCGCCGCCCGTCTCCTGATGCACCGTCAGCTGGTCCCGTGTCCGCCGGCCGGTCGCATGCTCGGCTCGCGGCGCATGCACACCCGCGGCCAGCGGTCCAGGCCCAGCGCCGCTTCCTGGGCCCGTACCGCCCTGAGCCCGGGGGGCAGTTCGGCGTCGCCGAGCACCCGGAAGCCGAGGCGGGCGTAGTACGGCGCGTTCCACGGCACCTCGGTGAAGGTGGTCAGGGTGAGCGGCACCGGGCCGCCGTCGCGCTCCGCCCGGTCGATGAGGGCCCGCCCGATGCCCCGGCGGGCGTGCTCCGGGTGCACCGACACCTGCTCGATGTGGGTGCACCCGTCGACCGGCTCCCAGAGGAGATAGCCGATCGGCCGGCCGCCCCGCCCGGGCCCCTCGTAAGCGGCCAGGGCCCGGCCCGCGCGCCGGAATCGCGTCAGCTCGGCCGGTGAGAGCGGTTCGTCGTCCGCGACCGGGGCCATGCCCAGGTGGCGGAAGGGCTCGCCGGCGGCGCGCTCCAGGGCGCGCAGCAGGGGGAGTTCGGCGGGTGACGGGGCAGAGATGATCACTCCACCAGTGTCGTCGGTTCCGCCGGGCCGGGCGAACGGGTTTCCGCGGCCCGCGGGACGTGCGCGTCGAGGAGGCCGACGTACTCGCGGGCCACCTCGTCCGCGGGCGTGCCGTCGGCCGGGTCCAGGCCGAGACCGGCGAGGGTTTCGGAGATCCAGCCGGGGCTGACCACGTCGAGCCGTAGCCCGCGGGGGAGTTCGACGGCCGCGGCCCGTACGAAGGCGTCCAGGCCGGCGTTGACCAGTGCGCCGAAGGCTCCGCCCGGTGTCGGCTCGGTGAAGGTTCCGCTGGTCAGGATGATCGCACCACCGTCCCGCAGCTGGTGCAGCGCACGCCGGACGAGGTGGACCTGACCGAGGAGTTTGCCCTCCAGGCCCGTGGTGAACTCGTCGTCGCAAGGGGAGTCCAGGGGCGTCAGCCGGCCGCTCGCGGCGCAGCAGATCACGGCGTCCACGTCCCGTACGGCGGCGAAGAGCGCGTCGAGGGAGGCCGGATCGGCCAGGTCGACCGGGACCGGCCCGCGGCGCGCGGCCCGCACGACCTCATGGCCGCCGGCCGTCAGCCGGCGGGCGACCGCACTGCCGAGCGTGCCGGTCGCGCCGATGACGATGATCTTCAGGGGGCTCTTCGGAGGGGTCTTCAGAAGCATGGGCACGATGCTGCCGCGCCGCCGCGCGGCTACCCAGCCCCCTGTGAAGGGCAGGAACGCCGTGCCTACCCCTGCCAGGTGCAGGCTGCGTCCGCCCCGGCGCGCCGGGCGGATGAGCCCCCGGCACACTGAACACATGGATGAGCGACCGGACTTGGGGGAGTTCCTGCGGAGCCGGCGGGCGCGGCTCGCCCCGCGGGACGTCGGGCTGCCGGACTACGGCGGCCGGCGGCGGGTGCCGGGGCTGCGCCGGGAGGAGCTGGCGCGGCTCGCCGGGATCAGTCCGGGCTACTACACCCGGCTGGAGCAGGGCACCGGCGCCGCCGGCGCCTCGGACGCGGTCCTGGACGCGCTCGCCCGGGTGCTGCGGCTGGACGGGACCGAACGGCGGCATCTGTACGGGCTGGCCCGGCCCGGCGGCGGCAGCGGAGCCGACCGGGAAGCGGCCGTCGAGGAGCGGCTGCGTCCTTCCGTACGGAACATGATCGCGTCGCTGGGGGCCACCCCGGCGCTGGTGCTGGGCCGGTTCGTGGACGTGCTCGCCTGGAACCGTGCGGGGCATGCACTGCTGGCCGGGCACCTGCCGTTCGACGCCCCGGACGCCCCGGACGCCCCGGACGCCCCGGACGCCCCGGACGTCCTCGGTGCTCCGGGTGCTCCAGGTGTCCCGGATCCGCGGGGTGCCCCCAGTACCCCGGAGGCCCGCGTCGCCCCCGCGCGGCCGAATGTCGCGCGGATGATGTTCCTCGATCCGCACACCCGGGCGCTGTACCCGGACCGGGCGGCCAAGAGCCGTGACACGGTCGGCGATCTGCGGTTGATCGCCGGACGGTGGCCCGGCGCGCCGCGGCTCAACGGACTGATTGCCGAACTCCGCCGGGAGAGCGCGGAGTTCGAGGCTCTGTGGGCCGCGCACCCGGTGCGTACCTGCGCCACCCATACCCGGGACTACCGCCATCCGGTCGTCGGTCGGCTCACGCTCACCGACGAGCTGCTGGCCCTGCCGGACGACCCGGGGCAGCGGGTGGTGATCTATCACGCCGAACCGGGTTCGCCGTCCGCCGGCGCGCTGCGGCGGCTCGCCGGCGGGGTCGGTGACGGCGGTGCGGCGGACGGTGGGCTCACGGCCGTGGCGCGCCGTATTTGATCAGCTCGTCGGCCGGGTCGTTGACCGGCTGCGGGGTGCCCGTGAGGTCCATGACGAACAGCGGGATGTGCAGTTCGTCGGCGCGCGTCCGGGCGTCCCTGGCGTAGCCGGCGAGCGAGAAGAAGACCGCGATGGCCGAGTCGTTGAGGCCGTTGAGCCAGACGCACTCGATCTCGCGGAGCTGGGTGGCACGGGTGGTCGGGTCGACCTGGGCCACCACGCCGGTGCCCCGCAGGTCCACGCCGGCGGCGGTGCGTTCCTGGGTCCGGGCGACGTCGGCGTAGCCCAGCCACTTCAGATACTGCTGGGCGGCGGTGACGCAGTCCCGGGCGGTACGGATCGTCACCGGGCGGAAGGCCGGCCGGAGGACCGCGCGCCGGGGCTCGGCGACGGGTGGTGCCTCGGGGGCCGGCCGCGCGGGCGAGGGGAAGTTCGGCGGGGGCGGGGTGGGCGCCGGGACGACCGGGACCCGGACCACCGTGCCGCACACGCAGCCGGACTCCGGCGCCGGCCATTCGTCGTGCCGTCCGCACACGTCGCAGCGCACCTCCACCCAGGACGCCTGCCAGGTGCGGTGGAGTATCTCGACCGGCACCCCGCCGCGCAGCACGGGCATGGTCAGCGGGGCACCGCATGCGCACGGGAAGGTGGGCGGGGTGAAAGCGTTCTCGCGGCGGCACGTGGGGCACCGCACCGGCACGCTGTCGGCCATGGTCGGCTCCTGGCGGTAGGGCGGCAGGCAGTTGGGTTCTGCTGCTGTCCCATAGTCTCCGTAAACAAGGGCGCCGTGGGGGGAATTACGGCGAGAGGGCGCGGGGCGGGAAGATTCCGCGGAGGAAACCACGGCGCACGCGGCGCGCACGGCGGCGCACGGCGGCGTACGCAACGGAGTCGGCCGGCGGGGGCGTCAGGAGCGGGGCCGACAGGGCCAGGGCCCCGGCATGAACACAAGGCTCTCCATGACACAAGGCTCTGGCATGACACAAGGCTCTTGCCATGACACAAGGCCCGGGATCCGTGACCGTACGGATGCCGGGCCCTGTGCGGTGGTTCCCGTCCGGCAGGGCGAGAGTTGGGCGCGACGGGACATCGCACTGCCGGACGGAGTCTGGGGGAGGGGTTGAGGAAGAGGGAGCAGGCGGGCTCCGCGGTGCGGGGAGGTGGCTCGCCCTTCCTGTCGGGCGAGCACTGCCACCGCACTGGGCTCCCCGGTGACCGCGGAGCTCGCGCTACCTCTCCGTACCGGCCGACCACCCCTCAACGGGCCGGCCGGTACGGAGTGCGCAAGGGGCTGACCTCCCGTCAGTCCTCGCGCAGCTCGCGGACCCTGGCCTCGACGCGCTGGCCGTAGTCCTGGTCGGCGGCGTGGAAGTGGGCGAGGTTCTTCTCGATCACGTCGTCGCGGCTGACCTGGGAGAGGCCGCCGGCGATGTTGTCCACCAGGCGCTTCTTCTCGTCCTCGGACATCAGGCGGTAGAGCTCGCCGGCCTGGAAGAAGTGGTCGTCCTTGGTGTGCAGCGGCGCCTCGTGGGTGCCGGTGTGGCCGGCGAGGGCGAGCGGGGCGGAGAGCGCCTCGTTCGTCTGCACGGGGCCGCCGTAGGAGTTCGGCTCGTAGTTCTTGGCGTGCCGGTCGTAGGCGTTGGTCGCCATGAGACCGTCCCGGCCGTAGTTGTTGGCCTTCCCACCAGAAACAGCCTTGGGGGCGTTCACCGGCAGCTGGGTGTGGTTGACGCCCAGGCGGTAGCGGTGCGCGTCGGCGTAGGCGAACAGCCGGCCCTGGAGCATCTTGTCCGGGGACGGGCCGATGCCGGGCACGAAGTTGTTCGGCGAGAAGGCGGCCTGCTCGACCTCGGCGAAGACGTTGTCGGGGTTGCGGTCCAGGACCAGCCGGCCGACCCGCTGCAGCGGGTAGTCCGCGTGCGGCCACACCTTCGTCAGGTCGAACGGGTTGAAGCGGTAGTCGGCCGCCTCGGCCGCCGGCATGATCTGCACGTAGAGCGTCCAGGAGGGGTACACGCCCCGCTCGATGGACTGCAGCAGGTCGGTCTGGTGGCTGTTGGGGTCCTTGCCGGCCAGCTCGGCGCCCTGCTCGCTGCTCAGGCAGCGGATGCCCTGGTTGGTCTTGAAGTGGTACTTGACGAAGAAGGCCTCACCCTCGGCGTTCGTCCACTGGTAGGTGTGCGAGCCGTAGCCGTTCATGTGGCGGTAGGAGGCCGGGATGCCGCGGTCGCCCATCAGCCAGGTGATCTGGTGGGTGGCCTCGGGGGCGTGTGCCCAGAAGTCCCAGACGTTGTCCGGCTCCTGCTTGCCGGTGAAGGGGTCGCGCTTCTGCGAGTGGATGAAGTCGGGGAACTTGATCGGGTCCTTGATGAAGAACACCGGGGTGTTGTTGCCGACGAGGTCGTAGTTACCCTCCTCGGTGTAGAACTTCAGGGCGAAGCCGCGCGGGTCGCGGGCCGCGTCCGGGCCGCCGAGGCTGTCGGCGACGGTCGAGAAGCGAAGGAACGTCTCGGTCCGCTTGCCGACGGTGTTCAGGAAGTCGGCCCGGGTGAAGGCCGTGACGTCGTCGGTCACCTCGAAGTAGCCGTACGCGCCGGACCCGCGGGCGTGCACGACGCGCTCCGGGATGCGCTCGCGGTTGAAGCGGGCGAGCTTCTCCAGCAGGTGCTGGTCCTGGAGGATGATCGGGCCGCCGACGCCGGCGGTGGATGAGTTCTGGTTGTCGGCGACGGGGGCGCCAGCCTCCGTAGTGAGAACGCGCGCCGTCGGCGTGGGCTTCGACATGGTGACCTTCCGTACGAGAGCGCGGAAGTTGACTTCCGCATGTCGGAGCGTAAGAAGAGCTCCGACCAAACGTCAACAGTTTGTTGAAACAAACCTGGGTGGGTATTCCGGGCGGCGGCCGCGCCTGGGCGCGACAGGACAGGTGTCAGCGCAGCCACCGCCCGGAAGTTCGGGGGCCGGACCTCGGCAGGTGCCTAGGGTCCGTGGGGGTACTCGTGCACCGGCTCGGCGGCCGGGCCGACGGGAAGGCGTGCCGGCGGACCGATACGGACGTCGACCAGTACCGGCCGCCGGGTGGAGACGGCCTCCTTGCGGGCCCACTCGACCGCCGTGCGCAGCTCCGCCGGATCGACGACGTCCCGGCCCGCGCAGCCGTACGCCTCGGCGAGCCTCACGGGGTCCGCGAAGTCCTCGCCGGCCCGGTCCGGGGTGTGCAGGAGGAGCACCATCGGGGCGTCGAAGCGTGCCGCGGCAGCCAGTTCCCCGGACAGGGCCGGGAACCCGTCGCCGTCCACGACCACGACGACCTCGGCGTCCCGCTCACCCCGGCCGTCCAGGGCCTTGCGGACCCCGATCGCGGCCGGCACCTCCCAGCCGGGCGGACCGCTGCGGCCGTAGAGGTGCCGCAACCGGGGGCCGCCCGGACCGACCGCGGACGGTGCTGCCAGAGGGCCGCTGACCAGGTACGTGTCCGGCGCGGTGGCCGGGCCGTGGCCGGCCCCGAAGACCGCGCCGAGCTCCGTCAGGAACCAGGGCGGCGCCCCGCGGACGGTACCGGGGTCGGCAGGCCCACCACGGTCCGCCGTCAGGCCCGCGGGCGCCACCGCCCTGGCCGGCGGGGCGGACCACCGGCCGCCACCGGTGGCCCGCCCCGCGTCGGATGCGATCTCCGTCCCGGCCAGATCGGCCGGAACGTCGATCAGCACCGGGCCGGGGCGGCCCTCCCGCGCGATCCGGAAGGCCTCACGGAAAGCCCCCGGGATGCGCGCGGGATCCTCGATCCGCTCGGCCCGCTTGGTGACCGCAGCGGCCAGCCGGACCAGGTCCGGCGGGCGGTGGGCCGCCCGGCGCGGCGGCCCGGCGGCGGTCGGCCGGCCGGTGAGGCACACCAGCGGGACCGCGTCCTCGGCCGTCGCGCACAGACCGGCGACCAGCCGGGCCGCTCCCGGCCCCGCGGCCACCGCGACGACCCCGGGCCGCCCGCTCGTCCGGGCCCAGCCGTCGGCCATGTGCACGGCGGACTCGGCATGGCGCACCGGCAGGTGGGCGATACCGCCGGCCTCCTCCATCGCCGCGTACAGCGGGAGCAGCGGGCCACCGGGGCAGCCGAAGACGAGGTCGACGCCCTCGTCCCGCAGGATCCGCACGGCCGCCCGTGCGGCGGGAATCCGCTGCGCCGCCATGGACGTCAGGCCCCGGTCGAGTGTCCGGAGAGGCGTTCGACGCCGCGGAGGAGGGCAGAGTGGTCGAGGCCGCCGTCGCCTTGGGCGCGCAGGGAGGCGACGAGTTGGGCGACGACGGAGCCGACGGGCAGGGCGGCGCCGACGGTGCGGGCGGCGTCGGTGACGATGCCCATGTCCTTGTGGTG